>JBBAOU010000026.1:0-30015 GCA_040401175.1 Methylotenera sp.
TTTCCCATGCAACATTTTCCTTCGAAAAATGTTGCACTTCAAATTTGAGCGCGCCGGTTATTTTGAGTTAAATTTTATAAAATTAATGCATTTGGAGTTAAAAAATGAAGAAACGTTTTTAACATTGGAGCCTCATAGATAAAATATATAAAAAAATTTTATAAAAGGTAGTTTAGAAATGAGTGAAAAAGTAGCATTAATTACTGGCGCAACAGGTGGTTTAGGCCAAGCGCTTGCTAATGTATTAATAGATGATGGATACCAATTAATCTTAACCAGTCGTGATGCGATGCGACTGAGTGCTGTTTACGGCAATAAGCATCTGCAAATTCAGGCTGACTGCGCAACTGTTGAAGGTGCGAAACATATTTTTTCTGAGATAAATGCGCACAATATTATCCCAACTGCGTTTGCTCATTGTGTAGGCAATATTAAACTGGGTGCATTGCATCGCATGACAGAAGCTGATTTTAACGAATGCATGCTAGCCAATCTTTTTAGCGCTTTTCATACCTTAGCAGCATTTATCAGCTATTTAAAAGCGGCTAAATTGGCAGGTTCTGCAGTTCTAGTATCTTCCGCGGCTGCGCAAATTGGCACGCCAAATCATGAAGCTATTTCTGCTGCAAAAAGCGGCCTAGAGGGTTTGGTGCGTGGAGCGGCAGCTACTTATGCCAGCAATAATATTCGCGTAAATGCTGTGGCGCCCGGCATACTAGATACGCCAGCAGCAGCCAATTTAATAGCGAGTGATGCTAGTCGAGAGATGGCGGCGCGACAATACCCAATTATAGGCATTGGAAACGCGCCAGACGTTGCAAAGCTAATAGCTTGGTTACTATCAGAGCAAGCAGCACGAGTGACTGGGCAAATTTGGTCTATCGATGGCGGATTTTCAAGTATTCGGCCAATTATTAAATAATCTTTATTAGCGCCATGTCTAATTCTATTGTTATTGTTTGGTTTAAACGAGATTTACGGGTGATTGATCATGCTCCGTTAGCGGCAGCCTGCGCGCAATCGGCAGTATTGCCTTTGTTTTGCTGGGAGCCTAGCGTTTGGAATGAGCAAGATTATGCCAAACAACATCAAGTTTTTGTGATGGAGTGCCTGTCAGAATTAGAAATTTCGCTTAAAAAAATCGGCTTAAAGTTACAGGTTTCAAATACCGGTATTATTGAAACGCTGATTAAAATTCGTAACCAAGTTAATATCGCTGCCATTTATAGTCATGAAGAAACGGGAAATTTAGCTACTTACCAAGTCGATAAAGCAGTAGCCAATTGGTGTAAAACACAACATATAAATTGGCAACAAATGCCGCAAAATGGAGTAGTTCGCCGTTTGAGAAGTCGTAATGAGTGGAGTAAACATTGGGAGCAGCGCATGAGTACACCACTACAACTTTTTTCTGCTAAAGCCCTTGCTGCGCCAAACTTAATAATGCCACGAGTAGCGTTGACTGAAGCAGTTGGTATTGATAAATCAATACGTCAAAGAGGTGGGCGTACTTACGCACTAGAAACATTCAATAGTTTTTTAGATGGCAGAGCAGCTAAGTTTCGTGGTGGCATATCTAGCCCGCTTACTGCTGTTAGTGCGGGTTCGCGACTGTCACCTTATTTAGCTTATGGTTGTTTGTCAATGCGAGAAGTGGTGCAAGCAACTCGCGAGCGAAGAACTTGGGCAAATGAAGCACCTCATATGTTTCCCAGCACTTTAAACGCAGGCTTAATTGGCTTTGAAAGCCGCTTACACTGGCATTGCCATTTTATGCAAAAATTAGAATCAGAACCAGAAATTGAATTTGAGAACTTGCATCATGCCCATGATGGTATGCGCGATGAAGCGTTATCAGACGCAGAATCACAGCGCCGCTTGCAAGCTTGGATTCGTGGTGAAACAGGTTGGCCACTGGTCGACGCCTGTATGGCGATGTTACGTCAAACAGGATGGATCAATTTTCGGATGCGCGCCATGTTAATGAGCACAGCCAGCTATTTATATTGGCTACACTGGCGTGGTTCAGGCTTACATTTAGCTCGTGAATTTTTAGATTACGAGCCAGGCATTCATTGGCCACAATGTCAAATGCAAAGCGGTACTACAGGTATTAATACGCTGCGCATTTACAATCCTATTAAACAAGCGCAAGAGCAAGACCCTAAGGGTGCATTTGTTAGGCATTGGTTACCCATGCTAAAAAATGTGCCCGATACATGGATTTTTGAACCCTATTTAATGCCCAAAGCACAACAGTTGCAATACGGCTGCATACTCGATAAAGATTACCCAACACCACTTGTAGATATTGTAAAAGCGATGCGAGATGCTCGTTTGAATATCACTTTAGTACGAAAAAAAGAGGGTGCTTATGATAAAACACAAGCTGTCATCAAAAAGCATGCTTCACGTAAAAGTATGATGGGCGGTTCCCGTGATAAAAACGGTTTTGAAATTAATGCCAATAAAAATAAAGTAAAAAAACTCAATTCTAATCAACAAGAATTGTTTTAATCACTAATCAAAATTTATTTCTTTAATTTTCTATAGGATAAATTTACTCTTTTTATTCTGTTCGCTTACTGGCAAGTAAGCATAATTAGTAAGCAATGACTGCATTGATGTTTAGAAATTTAGGTTTCATATGGCAAAAGCCGACCCATTGCGGATGGTCATGACAGTCTTGACAGCTAAAATTCTTAGCTATGTTTAGATAGAAAAAAGCCTACTGATCTCTGAGTAGGCCGTTCATGCGGTAATGCAGATTACTTATTCATTACGTACATTGTAACTTCAAAGCCAAAACGCATTTCTGTAGCAGCTGGTGTAGTCCACATAATAATTCTCCAAAGTTTTTAACTGGTTGAACTGACGACATGTCTAGTTCGTATGAATTTATTATGAGCTGAACCTAAAATTCAACACTATTCATCTTCATGAATGCCGGCTAGGTAAAAACATTAAAGAAATATACCTTGCAACTTAGTTTTCTAACAAATTATGATAGGTCTTAGTCCCAAAAACAATAAATCAATATTATCAGTATAATCATATTAGTGGCGACACTTACACCATGCAAAATATTAAATCTTTTTGTATTGTTTTCGTCTTTTGCCGCATTCACTTTTGGTGTTAAAACCCACAAAGATATTGCAAATAAGCCAGCACTGGTTAGTGCAATTATTTGAATCTTTATCTCATTTGAAAAAATTCCAGCCAATAAGCTACTAATACCCAACACTAGATAGTATTTTGGAAAAAAACTGCGTACATAAACGCTCGCCCAATCTTGTGGCAATACTTTAAATATAGCGGGCGCTACTGCCACACTAAAAAACAACATGACACCAACAATCCCAGCTATTAAATATAAACTTAACATAGATGACCTTTTTAAATTGATATACGGTGTGTATATTATTCATGCAAATCTAGAGTATGGAAAAATACTCGCATTTAACAGACGCATTTAAAGTGAGTTAATTCCTTAATGTGACAAACTTAGTTTAATTACTACATACAAATTAAAACCAGCTTCAATGCGGGTTTTTTACATCAAAATAACATTAAGGTATTGAAACTGTACCAACAACATAAATGACTCCGCTGGCGCCAAGATGTCTTTCTCTTTCAACTTGGCCTTAGTAGCTTTTTTTCTTAAATTAATTTTTATACATATTAATTTTGGTTTGCTACAGCACTCATATCAAAAAAGAGTGTCTAGTATTAAGTAAACTTAAATCCCCATATTATTCTTGTAATAAATGTGACTTAAATTTATTGATAAACAATACTGAAAATATAATTAATTAAAAGACATTTGAGTTAATTAATATCAATGAGGCTGAGAATGAACAATGGTAAAAAATATTTTTTTTCAATTGATATATACGAGCAAGCCATCACCTCAATTAACTGAAAAAAGTATGATTAATATTTTGGTAGACGCTCAGCAATACAACCAACAAAAAGTCATCTCAGGTTTTCTATTGTATAGCCCTGAAAAGCTAATTCAATTAATTGAAGGTGACGAAGTTAATGTTATGGATCTTTTTCATAAGATCAAAAAAGATAAAAGACATTACGATATTATCATTCGCCACTCTGGATTTGTTGACAAAAGGTGCATGCCTTGTCTTGGAATGGGTTTGTGTTTTTTGGAAGAGACGAATCATCAAGATCATCATTTTTACTTCACTCGTTCTGAAGCTAAAAACTTTAGCACTCTTATTAAAGGTCATATAGGTGAAATTTTTGTTAAGTACTTGGACTAAAAAAATTAAGATTGTCTTCACTACAGCGACTAGGACGAATACGGAGATAGCATCTAACTCTATTTTCATACAATTTCTCTGAGATGTCGTAAAAACGTTTGATACGAAGATGCTGTTTGATCCACTAGAAGAATAGCTTTCAGAAGGCCTAACCTGATGTTTAAAGATAGCTCACTGCTGATTTGTAATCCTTATTACATACTTAAAAACTACTCATTAGACTTATTTTAATTAGAAACATAAAATTTATACATACAAACTATTTGTGAGGAAATGGAAATGAAGTCAAAAAAAGAAATCAAAGTACCTAGTATTTTAGAAACAAAGGAAAATTTACAAAATGCAAAAGAGTCAGAAAACATAGAAAAAAATAATTTTGTATGCGAACAAAATGATAAAGACTGTTGGCATAGATACTCTTCAGCAATGGGTGATTGTGTTTAATTCATAAAATGGTGAGGACGATTTTTTTAGAAGATTCAAGATGATTAGTGCCCGCTCAAAAATTACTATCAGACAACCCGTATCAAAAGTGTACGAGTTTGTTGTCATTGATTTTTTTAAAAACTATCCACGCTGGTCACCAGAAGTGATTGAGTTAGAACCTTTAGGAGCAAAAAATATCGCTTTGGGAGTTCGCGGTCGCCAGATAAGAGTTGATCAAGGCCGCAAAAGCGAAACTCGCTTTCAAGTTACAGAGTTAATCGACAAAAAGCGCGCAGTTTTCGATGGTGATCTGCAGGCAAAGTTTGCAATTCGTTATAATTTTGAATCAATAGGTGATGAAGAATCCTTACTTTTTCTTGAATTTGAACTCAAAAAAGTTGATTTTTTTATGATGCCTTTTCAAAAACTGATTCAATTAGCCATCCAAGATGGAGTTGATAGAACACTCAGAAATATTAAAAGACTCGTTGATTCTGAGTCTAAATAATGGAGAAATACCTTGGAATTTATTGTTGAAAAAGACGATGGGCCAATCCCATATGTTTTGTCACAAATACTCGATGCAAGTATCACAGGCATAACACTATCAGATCCAGACCTTCCTGATAATCCTATCATTTATGCAAATGCCGCATTTGAGTTATTGACAGGATACCCACGTGAAAAAGTGATTGGTTTTAACTGCAGATTTTTGCACAAAAAAGACCGAGATCAACCTGGCTTACAAGCTATAAGGTTAGCAATACTCCAAAAAAAATCGACAACAGTAATGCTAAGAAATTATAAGCTTGATGGAACACTATTTCATAATCGCTTCACTATCAAACCTATTTTTGATAAAAATAATAACGTTGTTTATTTTTTAGGTATTCAGCATGATGTAAGTGAATATTATGTACCGCCAGATGCTATTAGTGATTAGACGAGGCTAAGGTTAGCTGAATCAGATTATCCTGATTGCTTTTAAATAGTTGACATTAGAAATTAAGAAATGGCTAAGAAAAATGGGGAAATCAAATTTTCAATCGAATTAAGTTTGTTTGGTTTTATAACTAGAAGTACAAAAGAGGATTAACCCCCTCACAAAGACTTAAAAGACACAATATAATGCTATTTATTATTGGGATGGTCGTTATAGTTATAACTATAAATTTATTCTAATTTACATAATAGCACTTATAAGACAAAAGGCTTGCAGAGGGTGTAAGCCTTTTTTTAATATAATGCGCTCGTTTCTTGTAACATGACGTTTACATAACATTATTCACATCATCGACTCCATAGTGCTTGAGTAGATATCTGTGACGTTAAAATGACAATTTCGCAAATAAAATAAATATTTTCAAGAACTTTGGCAATCTCGTTAACTCTTATTTTTTGTCTTCTGAAATCACATCCAGTGCTAATTCATCGAAAGACTTATTTTCGGAGTAAATTAATGAAACGTACTTTAGTATCAATTCTCTTAGGTTCAATATTTGCTATCTCATCTATATCAGCATTTGCTGCTAAGGATATAGTAGACACTGCAGTAGGTGCTGGTAATTTTAAAACATTAGTAACAGCCCTAAAAGCTGCGGATCTTGTAACTACTTTAAAAGGTAAAGGCCCATTTACTGTTTTTGCACCAACGGATGAAGCATTTGCAAAAATCCCTAAAGCAGATTTAGACGCATTATTAGCCAATAAAGAAAAGCTAACAGCAGTGTTAACTTACCATGTAGTGTCAGGAAAAATCATGGCTAAGGATGTGAAAGCTGGTGATGTGGCGACAGTCAATGGTAAAAAAATCAAAATTGCAACTACTTATGATGTGATGACAGACAATGGTAAATCAAAGAAAACTACGGCTGTTAATGGTGTTGTAGTTAACACCTCAAAAGTCACGGCAACTGATATTGAAGCTTCTAACGGTGTCATCCATGTTATTGACTCGGTTTTAATGCCTTAATGATAATTGACTGGCAATACTTAACTTTGTAGTAGAGAAAATTAAAGGCAATAATCTAATAGGGCATCTAACGAATGCTCTATTAATAATTTCCAAAATATCTGGATAAGGGATATTTCTTAACACAGCTCTATTGCAACCTTATTAAAATCACCACCCCGAATATTCCTTCTGGCCCTCAAATACTGAAAATACTCCCTACTAGATGATGAGTCCAGTTGGTAGAGCAGCGAACTCGAAGTAAAATACTAAATTTGAATAGCCTTCACCCTAACAGATCTTAGTAGTGATTCAACCTGAGGTTTTTCTGAATTTCAATCCTACAACACACGGGACAAAAAAGGTAAAGTTAAAGGTGGCTATGTTGGATTGTTAACTGACTGCTTCTGGCCCGATGCAGAAGTAGGTGCACTGGAATCTTATGGCAGCTTTGTCCCTATTGCTGCCGAACAGCCTTAATTTACGGATAACTATTTTTGGCCGACAGCAGCCCGTCACCACCGTCAGCTTTCTGCTAGCATTCTACAGACTCAACAGTTCAAATTATCTGTTTTTCGATTACGAACATTTCACTATCCAACCATGTATTGCACATAACAGGGCATTACTTTTCTGAGGAAGCCAACCCAGTAATGCATAAAACAGCATAATTCAGAAAAGTAGTTGCTGCCTAACTTCCAACCCTAGAATGCATATAGCCAATTAATTTTTCTTAAATACATTGCCTAAACGTCAGCCTAACTTTGGTTAAATCCAGCCAATGGCAATTGGTCGACCAATATCAAGCAAGCTTGTTGTATAATTTTTAGTTGTTGTTAATGCTGTAACTAAATTTTTTAATCAATCTAGGCTTTTTTTGTCTTTGAACCTCGCTGTTAACAACGCCACAACCAGTCATTACAAATTGGGTGAAAACACACTTATTTGGGCCATTATTGGCTCAATGCTATTGCATGGCTTGTTGGCAGTAGTTATTCCAAATATCCACCTAGATCCGATAAAAAAACCAGACGTTCTAGAAATTGAGTTTTTGAAAAAACCTGAAGCTCAAGCGGAAGCTTTGCCAGAACCGATTCAAACTAAGCCTAAGACGATTGAACCAAAGCAGCAGACTAAACCTGAGCCTAAACCGCTAAAAACACCAACGGTAGTCAAAAATGAAGCTACGCCATATCAACCACCACCGACTAATGTAGCACCACAAACTGAAGTGATTGCTGTCACAGCTAAGCCAGACACGCCTTCACCTATACCGCCAGTGCCAGTTGCTAGCCCTGCTCCACCGCCGCCAGCAGCGCCTAACCAAGCCGAGTTAGACGACGCCAGGGGCCGTTATGGCAACACACTGTGGGGCGCTATAGGAAAACATAAACAATATCCAAAACTTGCACAGATGCGCGGCTGGCAGGGTGAGGTTATTGTTGAGTTGCAGTTAGATGGTAACGGCAAACTTAAATCAAAAAAAATCATCCAGTCCAGCAGCCACGATCTGCTGGATAGGCAAGCTTTAGATATGGTCGAAAAAGCTGCGCCCTTTCCTTTGCCACCTGAAGCCCTACGTGGCAACAGTTTTAACATTAAGGTGCCTATCCCATTTAAGCTTGAAGAGCAGTAATATGTAAGCTGGATTAGGTAACCATTCACTAACGCCTTATGATCAAGAAAAATAAATCTCTCAAAGACTTACTGCTCATCCATGAGCTAGCCTTTATATTGCTGATTATTCTGGCCGCGGCGGCTGGTGCAATCGGCATACATATGTGGGGAAAATCTAGCCAAGAATCCAATCGCATCAACTCCTTAGTTACCGAAGTACAACAAACGCGCGGTGACTTATATCGTCAAATGAAAGAATTATTTGACGCCTACTTTTTGGATGACTTGGGCGCGCATACTGAATATAATAACTTTACGATTTCGGTAGAAAAACACTTTGTACAACTAAAAAAAATCACTGTTGGTCAGGCAGAAATGACGGCAATTAACGACCTGCATGCCAGCTATAAAGAGTTTGTAGCTGAGACTTCCACCTTATTTGACCAAAATAAAGTCATCAACAATGATGCAACCAAAAACGCCATCAAGCGCTCATTAAATTCAGGCTTGGAAACTGGTCTATTTAAGCGTTATGAAGATATTCTTGCGCATACCGAAAGCTTGTTAAACCAGAAACAAGCCGAGTTAGATAAGCAACTCATAGACACCAAACGTACATCAACTATCCTAATGGTAATCCCGCTACTTTTAGCGGTGCTGTTACTCATGTTCTCTCGGGTATTTCTCAAGCGCGCTATCGTAAAACCGATTGATGGCGTATTAAAAGCAACCTCAGAAATTAGTGCCGGCAACCTGACTCACAGAGCGCCAGAAGAAGGCGTTGCCGAACTTGCCGCCGTCTCAAAAGCCGTTAATGACATGGCGGATAAATTAGGCCTTAGCCAAGAAGCATTAGTACGCACCGAAAAGCAGGCTGCTCAAGGCTTATTAGTGCCTATGCTGGCACATAATATTCGCAACCCTTTAGCGAGCATTCGCGCTATCGCACAAGTGATGGATGACCCTGAACATGATACTGAAACGCGGGAAAACTTGCGCGGCATCATTAACTCAGTTGATAGGCTAGAGCGCTGGACAGGCGCATTGCTTGCTTACCTGTTGCCATTAAAACCACAACCAAGCAGCAGCTCTTTTAAAGAAATTATTGAAGGTGCATTGGCGCCTTTACAGCAGAAAATAAAAGAAAAATCTATCGCCATCACACTACCGTCATGGCGTAAAAATAATACCATATGGACCGATCAGCATTTACTAGAACAAGTCATCTACAATTTACTACTTAACGCCATTGATGCTTCTAGCAAGGCTGGTAGCCTAGAGATTACGCTCAACTTGGTTCAACATGTATATATAGTGCAACTATTAGATCGTGGTTGTGGCATGCCATTTACTCCAGATTCAAGCGCCATGAGCGCACCCACCACGAAAAGATTTGGCACTGGTCTAGGCATTCCATTTGCGTTTAAAGTGTGCGATGCATTGGGTGGCGCACTTAAATTTGAAGCAAGAGCTGAAGGTGGGACGGTAATTACCATTTCCATACCCAAAGCATTGAACTCAGCCGACCCCGAAGTGATGGAAGAAATATAAACAAAATTAATAGAAATAAATATTGTCACATTATTGTTATATTCTATTGCCTTAATCTGGCTTTTTATCAACAATAGAGTAGGGCTTAAATATTTTACGGCCAAGCTTAAATATATAAAAATGTGAATACAAAAATGACAGACACGCTCATGATGAATCAAGCCGTTGCAGATTTTCAGCTAACAGCAACCAGTGGTAAAACTTTTAAACTGTCCGATTATCTTGGTAAAAATTTAGTGATTTACTTTTACCCAAAAGACTCAACGCCGGGCTGCACCACGCAAGGCATACAATTCAGAGATACTTGTGCTGATTTTCAAGCAAATAATACCGAAATTTTTGGTATTTCACGCGACAGTTTAAAATCACACGAAAATTTCAAAGCTAAATTCACTTTTCCCTTTGAATTATTAGCGGATACTGAGGAATTAGCCTGTGCATTATTTGGCGTGATGAAAATAAAAAACATGTACGGCAAACAAGTACGAGGGATAGAACGCAGTACGTTTATTATCGATAAAAATGGCAGTTTAATCAAAGAGTGGCGCGGTGTTAAAGTAGAAGGCCACGCAACTGAAGTATTAACTTTTATTAAAACGCTCTAAATAGCAACATACGATTTACATTACAGTTTTCGCTCTAGTCTAATCATAGGTTTCATTTCCACAATCTCATAGAAAGTTATTTCATGGTCAAAAAACAAATCGAAGCCGCAAAACTATTCGTACTTGATACCAATGTATTGATGCATGACCCTTCTAGTTTATTTCGCTTTGAAGAGCATGATATTTACCTACCCATGGTGACGCTCGAAGAACTGGATAACAACAAAAAAGGTTTAACAGAAGTTGCACGCAATGCACGCCAAGCCAGCCGTAATTTAGAAGAAATTGTAGGGACGGCTTTAGTAGATCTTGAACTTGGATGCCCGCTGTCCATCCATGGCAACAAACATGTAACAGGCCGCCTGTTTTTACAAACTAACCAAGTAGATGTTGAATTGCCTGGCTTAGCCGGTACCAAGGCCGACAACCAGATTCTTGGTGTGGTGATGTCTTTAAAACACAGTCACCCAAGTAGACAAGTTATTTTAGTCAGTAAAGATATTAACATTCGAATTAAGGCGCGCGCATTAGGCATGCCTGCCGAGGACTACTTTAACGATAAAGTACTAGAAGATACCGAACTGCTGTACAGCGGCATGAAAGAGTTACCTGCCGACTTTTGGGAAAAACACAGCAAAGAAATGGAATCATGGCAGGAGTCTGGCCGGATGTTTTACCGCCTAACTGGGCCTTTGTGTAAAACATTTTTAATCAATGAATTTGTTTTTTATGAAAATGAAAAACCTTTTCATGCAATGGTCCGTAGCGTAGAAGGTAACACCGCCGTATTAGAAGTGGTTAAGGATCATCTCTTACCTAAAAACAATGTTTGGGGGATTACGGCGCGTAATCGCGAGCAAAATTTTGCACTTAATTTACTGTTGGATCCTGAAGTCGATTTCGTTAGCCTGTTAGGTCAAGCCGGTACAGGTAAAACTCTGCTTACACTTGCTGCGGCACTCACTCAAGTGCTTGATACAAAAATTTACTCTGAAATTATCATGACCCGTGTAACGGTTTCTGTAGGTGAAGATATTGGCTTTTTACCTGGTACCGAAGAAGAAAAAATGGGCCCATGGATGGGTGCGTTAGATGACAATTTAGACGTGCTGAATAAAAGCGATGAAGATGCTGGAGAATGGGGTCGGGCTGCCACACAAGATTTAATCCGTAGCCGTGTTAAGGTTAAATCACTTAATTTTATGCGTGGACGTACATTTTTAAATAAATTTCTAATTATCGACGAAGCGCAAAATCTAACGCCTAAACAAATGAAAACACTCATTACCCGCGCTGGCCCTGGCACTAAAGTAGTGTGTTTAGGCAATATTGCGCAAATCGATACGCCTTATTTAACCGAAGGTAGTTCTGGCCTGACTTATGTGGTCGACCGCTTCAAAGGCTGGGGACATAATGGCCATGTCACTCTACTTCGCGGTGAGCGTTCTCGCTTGGCCGACTTTGCTGCTGAAGTTTTGTAATTAGGATGCGTAAAGGATTTTATACCCTACTTGTTGCTCAGTTTTTATCAGCGCTGGCTGATAATGCCTTGTTATTTGCAGCGATTGCTTTGCTGCAACAAATGCATGCACCGGATTGGCATAAACCGTTACTACTGCAATTTTTTGTCATCTCTTATATCGTACTAGCCCCTTTTGTTGGCTCATTTGCCGATGCTTTACCAAAAGGGCGAGTGATGTTTATCGCAAATGGTATTAAATTCATTGGTAGCTTAGCCATGATATTAGGCATGCCTCCACTCTATGCTTATGGCATTGTTGGCATAGGTGCGGCGGCGTATTCACCGGCAAAGTACGGCATATTAACTGAATTACTACCGACTGATAAACTAGTTAGCGCCAACGGCTGGGTAGAAGGTTCTACCGTTATAGCCATTATTCTAGGCGCTATTGTTGGTGGCAAAATGGCCAGCATAGACCCAGAGACCGCCATCATCGCCATTACTGTTTTATATTTAGTCGCGGCCGGCTTTAACCTATTTATTCCAAAACTACCCATTGATCACACCATCCCAAAGAAAGACTTAATCTCTTTATTCAGAGATTTTTATCGCTCCTTTATTGTACTTTGGCGCGATTCACAAGGCCAAGTGTCATTATCAGTCACCACTTTATTTTGGGGTGCGGGAGCCACTTTAAGGTTAGTGGTTATCGCTTGGGCAGGCATCGCACTTAACCTTAATCTCGACCATGCAACGCAGATGACTGCGTCTGTCGCATTAGGAGTTGCAATAGGCTCGATTATAGCGGCACGCTACATTAGCCTCGAAAACTCAGTAAAAGTCCTGCCAGCTGGTGTTTTAATGGGCGTACTTGTAATTAGTATGGTATTAGTCAATCAGTGGCTCATTGCTGCCATTTTATTGTTCTTAATAGGCGTTCTCAGCGGATTCTTTGTTGTGCCACTAAATGCACTATTACAACATAGAGGTCATTTACTTATAGGTGCGGGTCACTCGATTGCCGTACAAAACTTAAATGAAAATCTTGGCATTCTAATATTAAGCAGCGCCTATACTTGGATGGTTAAGGCCAACGTGAATATCGACCATATCGTTATCGTTTTTGGCTTATTCGTGGTTATATCGATGAGCTTAATTAATCGACTTTATCGCAGACAAATATAGTAGCGGGAAATTTTTATAGATTTAAAATAACTAATGCCTCGTAATTCGAGGCTTTAGTTATTTTAATGAGAATTTCTTCACTGATTAGTGAAGCTTAACATGCGACTCTGTGCGTCGTGTAATGATTCGCGCAAGAGTTTGTAAGGCCGTACTCCAAAATCCGTGCAATGCCATTAAATGCATTTTATATAATGACTTATACATTAATCTAGCAAACATTCCCTCAATAAAAAGACTGCCGCCAGTAATAGAACCCATCAGACTCCCCACTGTAGAGTAACGGCCTAAATTCACCAGCGATCCATAATCTCGATAAGTATATTCTGGCAAAGTTTTTTTACCGGCAACGCGACACTTAACCGTTTTAATCATCATAGAAGCCTGCTGATGAGCTGCCTGTGCACGAGGTGGAACATTTGCCTCAGCTACACCAACAGCAGCATCTCCCCGCGGGCAGGCGGCACAGTCACCAAAGGCAAATATACTTTCATCGCGTGTGGTTTGTAAGTTGCGATGCACCACTAATTGATTAATGCGATTAGTTTCTAAATCATCTATATCACGCAGGAATTCTGGTGCTTTGATACCTGCCGCCCAAACCACTAATGCCGATGGAATAAATAAACCACTATGGGTAAATATGCCCTTATCTGTCACCTCGGTCACACGTTCAGTAGTATAAAGATTAACCTTAAGCTTACGCAACTCTAAGTCTACAGAATGAGAAAGTTGTGCAGGCAATGCCGGTAGTACCCGATCACTTGCTTCTATTAAGGAAATTCTAATATCGTGGTCTGGATCAATTTTGTCTAAGCCATAAGCGGTAAGTGCACGCGTGGTATTGTGTAACTCAGCAGATAGCTCTACGCCAGTTGCGCCAGCACCCACAATGACCACTTCTAACTGACCAGCCTGTAATGGCTCAATTTGCGTTTGGGCGCGTAATAAGGCGTTATGCAAGCGCCTATGAAAGCGTTCTGCCTGCTCTTGTGTATCTAAAGCGATTGAATACTCACTTGCACCTTTAACGCCAAAATCATTGGTAGTACTGCCGACGGCAATAATCAAAGTGTCGTATTGCAAGGTGCGTCTAGGAATAACCTCAATGCCATCCTCATCGTGATGTGGAGAGATGGAGACTTCACGCTTAGTCCGATTTAGACTATCCATGCTACCCAAACGAAATTTAAAATGGTGCCAATGAGCTTGCGCAATATAGTCAAGCTCATGTTTTTCAGGATCCATACTGCCAGCAGCGATTTCATGCAACAGTGGTTTCCAAACGTGTGTTTTGGATTTATCAATGAGCGTAATTAGTGCTTTACCTTTGCGGCCTAGACTATCACCGAGCTTCGTTGCTAGCTCTAATCCGCCGGCACCACCACCCACAATCACAACATGATGCAAGGGATGATTAACTGTGTTATTCATGTAAACCTTAACGTAAAATATTTTGTGCAATAATATTTATAAAAGAAAAACGGCTACTACAATTATACAGTAGCCGTTTGAGATGTTAGTGCTTCGAGCCGGCTTTGCGAACAACAAGTGTTGCCAGATTTTTGCTAATGACTTAGCAACAGCTTAAATGCTAATTCAACCAAGGTGTTTCACCGCCACCAACATACTGTGTACGCAACCAAGCCATAATCTTTAGAATAGTATCGGTATCTAAACCGTCACCGGTATGACCGGCAAGCTGTGAGTGCCATGTAAGCATGCTGCCACGAGCGGTTGCGCCCTTACCATTGGTACCACCAGCAATTGTCTCAAACATGCCTTTATCCGTATTATGTTTTGGATATTCCCATTGCGTATCAATGATACTAGGGTCCATTAAACCATTAGCATTACCCCCATGACAACCACTACAACCTTGAAAGTTATATTGCTTATGCCCAGCTTTAGCTGCTTCGGCATCTTTAGCATAAATTTTAATATAAGGATTTTTGCAAGTAGCCAAGAATTCTTTAGCTTCCGCTGTATCTGTAGGAAGCGCTTTAATTAGTATAGGGCTATTATCTTTGGTTGATACTAGATTACAGGAACCTGAAGAAGCTGTGTTTGAAGTGGCAGAACCAGCTTCTTTTTTACCACATGCACTTAATGTCACTAACATTAGCATAAGTACCAGACTGAATTTAGCTTTACTCATTTTAAATCTCCCAATTATTAAAATATGAGCTTTTAGATTAAGTTCTATTATGCACATGTTTATATTTCTAATAATGGTCAAAAACTATCACTTCTTATGTACCAACCCGTAACGCCGGTGCATAAAAAAAGCTACTGTAGTTAAACAGTAGCTTTTTTAGGTATTACAGCTAGTATCAACTGTTGGTTGATAAGGCCTTAAATTAGTTCATCCAATCTTTAGTGCCATCACCTTTATATTCTGTACGAATATAAGCAATTAGCTTCAAGATGTCATCGGTAGGTAAACCATCACCAATGTGGCCATCTAATGATTGATGCCAAATGTACATATTACCGCCAGAAACACCTGGTGTACCACCAGCGATAGTTTCGAACATACCCTTATCAGTTGAATTTTTAGCATATACCCATCTAGTATCGTAAGCACCTTGGCCGCCATTTTTCTTTAATGACGGAGCCATAATGCCTTCTAATTTACCACCGTGGCAGCCTGAACAACCGTTATACCCAAATAATTTCTTACCGCCTGCTTTAATTAGCGATGGATCTCCAGCATACGCTTTTGTGTATGGGTTAATACATGTTTCTAAAAAAGACTTTGCTTCAGGTGTATCAGTTTCTGATGCTTTTACCGGTAATGGTGAATTATCTTTTGTTGAAACTAAATTACACGCTGCGCTTGCCTGAGTGGATAAAGTTAAACCTACAAACCCAAGCACTGTAATTAATAATGCTGCTTTAACTGCTTTAGTACCTAACATGTTATCTCCTAGTTTATTCACTTTTAGCTACTATCAACCATGCTATAGCACAATTGAACGTGTTCTAAATTAACGTAATCATTATTTAATCGGTTGACTCAATATCACTAACAATACTTTTGATCTTGCTTTTACTTATTTCTATAAAAAACGACCGTTACAATTATACAATAGCCGTTTAATTTATTACACAGACTTAATTGAGCATATGCTATGTTTTAGTTAAATACACAACAAATACACTCAGTTTAGACAAGGTTTATCTGGTCCTGCGGTCTAAAAGATTAATTATCTTAGTAATTACTTTCAACTCTTTTGGTAGTTGAGCTAGCTGATTCGTTTAGTTGCTTATGGCAATTCACGTTCTCAGCGTTACGTTCACAGACTTTAAGACAATATAACTAATTAAAAAATCCTTGAGCAATAAATTTATTTATCTATTAAACAAGACACTATGTTTAATAACAATTAATACGAACTATAAGCACATCAACACATAATACTAAAAGTGAATTAAGCTGGGTGAGAAGTTGATACCCAGCCTAATTAAAAAAACTTAAGGTTTATCAACCTTAGCTTCTGCACGCGCATCTCTGTCGCGAGCTATATCTTTACGATAAGTCTTCAATAAATCATCACCATCAACAATTGCTACATGAGGAATACCGAAGTCATCTAAAATATTATTGATTTTATCTTGGTTTCTATCTAATGCACCCTGGATCATCTCCATGCGTTTTTTGTCACCCTTACGCACACCAATGGCAATATTCCAATATTCTTTACCTTTAATATTTTTATTCTCATACTCTGGAATATTCACTGTCACTAATGGCACTTTAGACTGCTTAGCAAAATAGCCACCAATTGGACCCCATACGATAGCGACATCGATATCACCATTAACCAAATCATCCACTAAATAGCTTGGTGGAAGGTTAAGGTCACGTTGCATACGGTAAGGTCTAGCATTGCCCATCAAATTATGGTCATTTAGTGGGATAGTTGCTGGGCTTTGACCTACTACGCCAATGCGCGCTTTAGCTAAATCCGGGCTATCCCAATCGGTAATGTTATAGCCACTGTCTTTTTTGTAAATAAATAGATTACCTGTGCGGTAATATGGTTTTGTTGCTCTGATTGCATCATTATCTGGCGTTGTACCCATCATTACATCGCAACGCATGGCGTTTAAAGTATTTCTTAAAAATCCTTGGCGACTATAGGCGTAGGTAAATGTTAACTTCTTACCTAAATCTTGCGCTAACACTGCGGCAATTTTATCTTCAAAGCCTTCCTGTTTAGAATTTGAATAAGGCATAAGATCAGGATCAGCACAAACTTTGAATTCTGTTTCATCTACAACACGTCTAACTTCTCCAATACGACCCTCATCTGCGTTAAGCGTTGGAATGTCTGGATCCGCAGCGTAACTTACATTAGCTACAACAGCTAACACTGCAATCAATCCTAGCTTGATCTTTAAATGTTTTAACATTATTTGTTCCTTATCGTCAAATGTGCGGTTTATTTTATTCCGCTCGTTTTTCATAGAGTATTTAATTAGCCAGAAAGTTCTTACCCTTTTTCAATGCTTTAACAATCAGGGTTAAAAACAACTGACCATTGTAACTAGTTTGTTACATTGTATGGAGTTTTTTATGTGTTACATCGCCTGCAATTTAGCTGTAATTAAATTAAATTTCAAATAAAAAAAAACACCCCGACAAGTCGGGGTGCTTCTATTTTAAATTAACTTAAGTAGTTAACAAATAATTAATGTTGTTCAACAATTAATTATAGGCTGAATACTGTTAATGCACCGCCGCCAGGAGCCGCGTTGTATTTAGTTAATTCTTTGTAACCACCAGCTGCACCAAGTGCATCTGTGTCGTTAGTCATACCAAGGTTCATCGCAACGCCAGCCCAACCACCAATACCTGATAGTGTACCAACGAATTGTTTACCAGCATGGCCGTATGTGAATGCATTACCAATCACGCCAGAACCCACTTGGAATTTCCAAAGTTCTTTACCTGATTGTGCATCAACAGCCTTAAACCAACGATCAAGAGTTCCGTAGAACACTAGGTTTGAAGCAGTTGTTAAAGCACCACCCCATGCAGAGAACTTCTCTTTGTTGTACCAAACTTTTTTGTTGGTCATTGGATCATAAGCGCCGAAGCCACCCATCACACCGTCAGGACCAGCAAACATAGTTAATGTAGCACCAACCCAAGGTTGACCAGCTACGTATTTAGACTCAACTGGCTCGTATGTCATACATACGTGGTTCAATGGAGTGTAAACTAAACCAGTTTTTGGTGAGTAAGCAGCTGGTTGTTGATCTTTAGTACCCAAAGCAGCAGGACAAACGCCTTTTGCATTGTAGTCTTGGTGAGTTGAAGCAGTACCAAGTTTAGCTGGAACGCCTGTTTTCAAATCAACACCAGTTGCCCAGTTAACAAATGGGTGTACTTTTTCAGCAGCAACTAAAGTACCGTTGCCAGCTTGCCAAGTGTACGCAAAACCGTTACGGTCATGGTGCCATGCGTATGTTTTACCACCTTTGTCAAACAAGATTACTTCGTTAATACCATCATAATCCCACTCATCGTGTGGAGTCATTTGCATGCCCCATTTAGCAACGCCTGAGTCTAAGTCACGAGCGAAAATAGTCATAGACCATTTGTTATCGCCAGGACGGACATCTGGGTTCCAAACTGAAGGATTACCTGTTCCGTAATACACTAAGTTTGTTTTTGGATCATACGGCCACCAGCCCCATACAGAGCCACCACCATGTTGCCAACCATCTTTAACTGCTTGTGGTTTCAACCATGTGCGAGTACCAAGTTCTTTTTCGCCACCTTTGATATCAGCAGCTGCAAGCGCTTTGAAAGAACCGCCCATTTTGTTACCACCGTTTACGTCAGCGTAAACTGATAATGCACTGTACTGTGGATTTTCTTTGTTGAAATCAGCACCGATTAACATCTCAGCATCAGGACCTGTTGAGTATGCTTTCCATGCCAATGAACCGTCTTTTAAGTTGTAAGCTGCGATAAAGCAACGAACACCAAATTCAGCACCTGAACAACCAGTTAGTACTTTATCTTTAATTACGTGTGGAGCATTAGTATTAGTAGCACCGACTTTTGGGTCGTTAACTAATGTAGACCATTGCTTAGCGCCAGTTTTAGCATCTAAAGCAACCAAGTTACCATCATTTTGTTGTAGATAGATTTTACCGTCACCGTAGCCTAGGCCACGTGAAACGTTATCGCAACATAGTACAGCTTGTACTGATGGATCTTGTTTAGGGAAATATGACCAAACGATTTTTTGATTATCGTTTAAATCTAAAGCGTAAACGTTGTTTGGGAACGCTGTGTGAACGAACATCATGTTGCCAACAACAACAGGTGAACCTTCGTGACCACGGTTTACACCAGTAGCGAATGTCCATGCTGCTTTAAGGTTTTTTACGTTACCTTTGTTTACTTGTGCTAATGCACTGTGTGCTTGGTTTGTGTAATTACCACGTGGTGCAGCCCAGTTGTTAGCGTTAGCAATTGCTGACTCTTGGTCTGCAGCTGCTGAAGCTACCATAGGCATTGCTACTGTTAGACCAGCAACTAGGCCAAGTGCTAACTTGATTTTGTTAACTTGCATATTTATCTCCAAAGTTAAACTACTAAGGGTTATTTAACAACAATTTCAAGTACTATATTTTTTTGATGTTTCTCAAAATTTACTAGTACTGATAAAGTTATTTTCTGTACAATTTCTGTACGAAATAAGAATATATCCTAGTCTTTCACCAATTGCAATACATTTGTTACAATTTACTTACATTTATTTAAAAATAGTTATTAACTCTTTATTAAACCCATAACACCAACACCAATTAACTCAACTATTCCCTTTATAATCATATAGAAAGATGTATATTAACCATGGAAAATAAAAGTTACAATTTGTATCCTGAACTTGAAACATTTAAGCAAGGCTCTCTTAAATCTGATGATTTACATGAAATTTATTATGAGATATGCGGAAACCCAAAAGGTGAGCCTGTTGTTTTTTTACATGGCGGTCCTGGTAGTGGTTGTAATCCTACACAACGTCGTTTTTTCGATCCTAAGCACTACAAAATTATTCTCATAGATCAGCGTGGCTGCGGTCGCAGCAAGCCGCAAGGTGCTATTAAACAAAATACCACTGCAGATTTAATTGCAGACATTAATAAAATCCGTGAAACGCTCAACATTAAACAATGGCATGTATTTGGCGGCTCTTGGGGAAGCACCTTAGCACTGGCTTATTCACTAAGCTTTCCAAAGCAGGTCACCAGCTTAGTGTTACGCGGTATTTTTTTAAGCAGACCTTCAGAACTTAATTGGTTTTTAGGTGATGTTTCACATTTTTACCCTGAAGTTTGGCATGCCTTAATAAGTTATTTACCGGCTGATGAGCGTAATAATGTATTAAGCGCTTATAGTCAGCGTATTTTTAATGACGACATTACCGTGAATGTACCTGCCGCCAAACAATGGAATGCCTTCGAAAACGGCATTATGCGATTGATACCTAATGAAAGTACTGCTGAAGCTAGTCAAGCATCTAGCAAAGAACAAGATGCTACCGAAATAGCTAGAGCGCGGGTACAAATACATTATATACAACATGATTGTTTTGTAGATGGCGCAGCCATGTTAAACGATTGCGCCAAGCTGGCTGACATACCGACTATCATAGTGCAAGGTCGTTATGACATGGTTTGCCCACCTAAAAGTGCATGGGAACTTAGTTGCGCGATGCCACATGCTGAATTCCACATTATTCAAGATGCAGGACATTCTGCAATGGAGATCAGCGTTACGTCTGCATTAATTAGCGCCACCGAGAAGTTTAAAACTTTGAAATCGATGGTGTAGCACTAAAGTTCAAGGCTACAATAAATATAAATAACGCGTAAAAAGGCGACACTCAATTATGGCAAACCAACCGCAATCCGCTATGCAGCCTAGCCAGCTTGAAATGCAACCCATATTAATGCAACTTAACTCGGGTAAACTTGCTGAGGCAGAGTCTTCTGCCAAAAGATTAGTCGTGCGTTATCCTAATGCCTTTATATTGCACCATGTATTAGCGCTTGCGCAAAATGGTTTAGCCAAGTTTGGCGACGCCGTTATGAGCTATACGAAAGCGCTAGCCATACAGCCAAACACACCGGAATTACATTTCAACCTTGGCATTGTCCTGACTAATTTAGCTAGATTTGCTGAAGCAGAAAACAGCTACCGCAAAGCCATCGCCCTGCAATCACAGTTTTTTGAAGCGCACGGCAACCTTGGTACCATATTACAGAAACAAGGTAAATTAGAAGAAGCGGTCGTCAGTTACCGCAAAGCACTGAGTATTAATGAAGATCCTAGAGGCCATTTTAACCTTGGCACAGCATTGCGTGATGAAGGCAAGTTAGACGAGGCCATCACCCATTTCAAGCAAGCTATTAAGCTGTTCGCCAACTATGCCGATGCGCATAATTATTTAGGTGAATGCTTACGCGACCAAGGCAATATGGAAGAAGCGATTAAAAGTTATCTGCATACGCTACAGCTAAATCCACAACATGCTGGCGCCAACTACAATATGGGCGAATTTTTATATCTGGCAAAACGTTTTGATGAAGCGGTGACCTATTTTGAGCAATCGCAGTTAGATGACTGGCAAGTACGCAGCCTTTATTGTCTATACAAAGCTGAACGCTTCGATGAGTTTAAAACCAAGTTAGATGAAATTGTACGCACGCACAACAAGCACAACGCACCATTCTTGGCGACATTATCAACCCACTACTCAACCAACTTTGGCGTTGAGGATCAGTATAATTTTTGCAAAAATGGCCTAGATTACGTTTACCAAAATAGTATACCAGAACTCGCCGCGCCCAATAGCGCATTACTCGCCGAACTAATTGAAAACGTCAGTAATGCCGACATTCAAGAACGCAAACAAGGTATGCTTTATAACGGCACACAATCAGCAGGTAACTTATTTAAACGGCCAGAGCCGGCCTTTAGAAAGCTTGCGGAGTTGGTTAAGCAAGAATTTATTAAATATAAAAATAATTACGCAGGATCAAACTGCGAGCTCATCAAATCTTTTCCAAAGACGCTAGAATTTACCAGCTCTTGGTATGTAAAAATGCGTTGCGGCGGCTTTTTAGACCGACATATACACGAAGTAGGCTGGATTAGTGGTGCGGTATACTTGGCAATGCCAACCGACACAAAAGGTCCTACTGAAGGCTGTTTTGAATATGGCTTACATGGTGATAACTATCCGCAAAAGCACAGTGACTTCCCGGTAGGCATCGCCAAGCCCAATGTAGGCGATATTGTGTTATTTCCATCATCATTATTTCACCGCACTATTCCGTTTAACTCAAACGAGGATCGCATCTGCATTGCTTTTGACTTAAAACCGGATAGTGAGATTTTTATCAGGTCAAATTACTAAACCAAAAAAACATCTCATGGCCATGCATCACGGCCTTGATTAAGAATCTTGATTTACGACCTTAATTTACGACCTAGAATCACCCCAGCGCAGAAAGCAATGCTCATCGCCGATATAATAAGTTTCACCACTACGATCAACGCAATAGTTGGGTGAAACAATCATTTCGGAACAACTTTCACCTTTACTGATGCGTGTGTACTCAAACAATATAGAGCGAGTCACCTTGGCATCTTGGCGTATATGCGAACCGTGTGAAATCCAGCAAGGCCCAACAATCTCAGCACCAGTATCAATTTGCGTGCTCGAATCAATATAAACCGGCCCGGTTATTTTAACGTTATCCCAGTCAATCTTGGTATTCAAACCTACCCAAACGCCGGGCCTAACCTCTTTCCCCGGCATTTCCATATTGCTAATTTCACCTTTCAACACACGCTGCAATACTTCCCAGTAATCAGAAATTCGGCCAATATCAATCCAGTTATAAGATCTTTTTTGCGCATAAAAAGGCAGGCCTTTTTTTACCAATAAAGGAAATAATTCGCTACCAATATCAAAATTCACGCCCTGCGGAATCAGATCGATAGCCTCTGGCTCGAAAAAATAGATGCCGGTACTGGCAAGATTAGAGATTGCATCTTCAGGCTGCGGCTTCTCTTGAAACGAAATCACACGTCCATCTTCATCGGTTTCAACCACACCGTAATTACTCACGTCAGCCAGCGGCACCTCCATGGTAACAATACTCACCATGGCCTTTTTCTGTTTATGCTCAAGCAGTGCCGCACCAATATCAAGATCAATCAGCGCATCGCCGCATAGAACAATAGTCGTTTGATCAAAAAAACCACCAAAATCTTGAATATGGCGCATACCACCCGCCGAGCCCCTAGGCTTAGGTTCAAGTTCTCCGTGCTCAAACTGGCCCTCATAAGAGTAACCAATATGCACACCTAATCGCTGGCCATTACTGAAATATTGTTCTATTTTTTTATTAAGGTGCGCGACATTGATCATAATTTCTTTCACACCATGACGAGCAAGGTGTTCAATCAAATACTCCATTACCGGCTTTCCAAGAATCGGGATCATCGGTTTAGGTAATTCTTTAGTGAGTGGCCGCACACGTGTACCCTTGCCCGCCGCCAGAATCATGCCTTTGAGTTTAATAGTCATCTTAAAATACTTTCAGTTTTATTGGTGAAGAATCATAGTAGATTGTCCCTCGGATAAGCCAAGTAAAGGGTGATCTTGCTAGTGAAATTGATTGCAATTGTTAAAGCGATTAATTAAGTACAAAATAATAAGCTTCCATTAGTAATTAGAATCAAATAAATTAGCACATATAAAGATTCCCACCACTAAACACCAAATACAGATGTTGTAGAGGGGGTTTCTAAGGATCAATGACCATAGCGTAGGAGTATTGCCACCCTCAAAATCTAAAATCAAAACCGCCCGCTTTGGCGGGTAAATAATGCGCTTTAGCGCATATATTCCACGGACATGCCTAGAACTAGTAACCCACCTCTTGCCTCAAAACTGGTTCGGAATTCGGCTAAGAAGGGGAATACGCGGGCAAATGTTCAATTCAATCGCTACTATTACCAACTCACTACAAAGAAAGAATCACTTGGGATATTTCATCCACTTTTTGCTGGACTAATATTGCATTAGCGCGTGATTCTACATTTAAGCGTAACAATGGCTCAGTATTAGAGCCACGCAAATTAAATCGCCAGCCAGAAAAAGTCATACTCAAGCCATCGGTATTATCCACACCCATAGTTTCCGCCATAAAATGCTGCTGAATTTTGTCAATCGCTTCTGCTACGTTCGCTACTTTAAAATTAACCTCACTGCTACATGGAAACAATCGGATACGCTCTGCCACCAAGGTAGAAAGTGACTGTCCAGTTTGGCTTAACAGTTCGCTGACCAACAACCACGGAATCATACCGCTGTCACAATAGGCAAAATCTCTAAAATAATGATGCGCGCTCATCTCGCCACCGTAAATTGCATTTTCTGCACGCATGCGCTCTTTAATAAACGCATGACCAGTTTTACTCATCACCGCTTGGCCACCTGCTTGCTTCACAATATCCACAGTGTTCCAAGTTAAACGTGGGTCATGGATGATTTTTTCATTAGGATGTTTTGCCAAAAACGCAGCTGCCAACAGGCCAACAATATAATAACCTTCAATAAACTCGCCGTGTTCATCAAACAGAAAACATCGGTCAAAATCTCCATCCCAAGCAATGCCAATATCCGCGTTATTTTCAATCACCGCTTGTGCAGTGGCCGCTCTATTTTCTGGCAATAATGGATTAGGAATCCCATTCGGAAAGCTGCCATCCGCCTCGTGATGCACTTTGATAAAAGTTACTGGGATTTGCAGTTGTTTAAACACTTGCTCAATCGCATCAATCACGTGTCCAGCTGCGCCATTACCAGCATTCACTACTAATTTAAGTGAGCGTAATTTTTGCGAATCGATATAAGTCATTAAATGATCAACAAATGCTGGCAACACATCTTGCTTAATTAAACTGCCGCGCTGACTTACCGTAACAAAATCATTTTTCTCAGCTAAACGCTGGATTTCACGCAAACCAGTATCACCACTAATCGGCTTTGAGTCTTCTTTAACAAGCTTCATACCATTATAATCTATAGGATTATGACTAGCCGTCACCTCAATACCGCCATCTACTTGTAGATTGAAAGTGGAAAAATACACCTCTTCAGTACCGGTCATGCCAATATCAATGACATTAACGCCTTCATCCATCAGGCCGTTGGCCACCGCCATTTTGAGCTGCTCGCTGGTATGTCGAATATCCGCACCAATGACCACAGAAGTGGGCTTAAGATAAACCGCATAAGCACGCCCGATACGATAAGCAATCTCTTCATTTAGCTCATCGCCTAATTTGCCACGAATATCGTAGGCTTTAAAACAAGTTAGCATTTGTGACCTTTTATTAAAGTTTAGTATTGTTTAATCGTTTTTTTTGAACGACTCAAAACGAATCAAAGCACAACTTACGCCAATAGCTTCTCTAAGTGTGGATCGGAGAGCCTGAACCATGAACGTAGCAATAACGCCTTAAACATCATTAGCGTCAGCCTAGCCTTTTCGCCAGCGGATTTGTTGCGAATGCTGATTAATTGCGCTTCAAGTTTTTACCAGTCAAATAGCGAATGTACATCATCTAGTTCAGTGAGTGCTGCATGTTCTTCAATCACTATTTCGGCTAAACTTCTTTGCTTTAGATTCTTTCAGGCCATCATAGTGGTTCTCAGCTAAATTACATGGCCTCTATTATCACATTTCAGCGCGGTGATTGCTTCAATGTTGGCGGGTCACGAAAGGTCTTATCTAGTTATTTTTCCTTGAATAAGCCAAGTAAGCGAGGTCTTGCTAAACTTAATTTATCATTAGACCTGCCTGTCTAGCGCTTAATATAATTATAGCTTGCAATGGTTGTTGGCCTATTCAATATAAGAAAAAGCCCCTAACAACAGGTATTAGAGGCCTTAATCTGCGTATAAAAATTTGTTATTTTCTGGTTAATTCATTGATTATTATTTCTTCTAAGCTAATGTTGTTAGAAAAAACTTTCTTCCACTGTAATAGTATCGCCCTGATCCACATGTGCATCTATCGACACAAGCACTGGTGTTTGCTTCACATCACCAGCTCTAATAATATAGATTTTACTTAGCGATGCCCGCTCATGAAGTCCACCGGCTAAAGCAGCTGCCTTTCTAATGGTTAGGCCTTCTTGGTAAGGATAACTTCCCGGTCTTCCCACCATGCCATTGACAAATATTGGATCATATTCAGCCACCACGATATTATCACCAGGGCTTACAAATGAGTTTTGACCGACTGCTAATTTACTATTATCGCTTTGCAGTATATATATTATAGTTTTGTTGGCCTTTTCCGTGTAGCCACCAGCCAATGAAACGGCTTTTGCTATCGTCAGTTCAGCTTGATAGTGAATACCGCCAGGATTTTTAATACCGCCAACAATATAAAACGGGCGATACTCATCAACGGTAGCATTTACCTTTGGATTTTTTAACACGCGGCCACGGAGTTTAGATGCAATTAATTCTTCTACTTCGCTCACACGCTTACCAAGGATTGAGACCTCACCAACCGAAGGAAAGGTGATGGTGCCAGTATCGGTCAGCCTCACCTTAGTCATCACTAAATCTTCTTCTCCATACACCGCAATCGTCAATACATCACCGGGCCCTAATCGATAATTAGATAAAGTGTTGATTGGTTGAATCTCTACAGGTATTTCATTCCTCTCCACGCCTGCCGCATAAGAAAAAGTCGAGATAAATGAAATTAGAACTACTAACAATAAGCGCATTTTTTACCTTAACCATTACATTGATAACAAAGTACTGAAGTACAAGAGATTTGACGTATAGCTATAAAGCATATCAGACGAGTCACGATTTATGTAGGTGTAGTCAACACCAAAACCAAGCCAGCGTTTCGCGTCATATACCGCAGATAAAGTATAGCTTTCTGTTTTATCTAGCCTGCCTGATTCAGCATAATTTACATTAGTATACACGACACCTGCTGACGTTTTGAAATAGGACTTCCATTGATGATTCCAACGAGCATTAATTATTCTAGAAAGACCTGCAGGCGTATTAATAGAAGATCCATCAACATAGTTTCTAGCTAAAGAAAGATCAAGCGTACTATAAGTAAGCGGAGACCATTTAATACCAGACTCATACACGGTCGTAGACCTTTTACTTAAACTCGCAACATCAAATTCTTTAGTGCCCATACCAATTTTGAAATAACCTTCGGTTTTTTCTAGCGCCTTCCATCTTGCGCCAAGCAGGTATTTAGTTTCAGTACTGTCTTGTGTTGAAAGTGAAGACTTATAATTAATTTTACTTTGATTAACGTCTAAAAAAATTTGAGTCTTAGGTGAAACTCTCAACTGTGCTTCGGCACCATAATTAAAAAGACTGTAATCACGCGTAGCGGTAGTGAGTCGGTTATTGGTATATTCTTTATCTAGGTAATTACTTTTCAGCTCAATATTAGCCTTTGCACCCTTCGCACCAAAAACATACTTACCTTTTGCCTCATAAGTTCTGTATTGATCTGGCACCGAAGTAGGCATATTGAGCGTTCGGCTTGCGTCATTAAGACCGCGCGCTTCCGCACCATTAATATAATTTAAGGCCCAGTCGAATTTATTTCTAGTCGTTAAAATTTGGTCACCAACTAACGAAAAATTGTGTGTATTGCGGTTATCAGTGGTGCTACTTGGCAAGTAGATTAAGTCTCCGCCATATGTTAACGAAAAAAAATCGCTGCCTTTATCAACAGAGGCCACAACCTTTGGCGTTAAGCGAAATACAGACGAACTAATTTTTTTGGTATTAGCACTTGTAACGTTATCATTGTAACCAAAGTAAACGCCCATTGAAGGAGTAATAGAAATTTCACCATACTTGATTGAAGCTGCAGAACGACCCGCCGTTGCGCCAAGGCCTCCGGCGATAGTGGTCATTGGCTCAACTGCAGGTATTGTTGAAGATTGCACCTCTTTAGAAGCATCTGAATCAGCCATTGCCAGCACGATTAAATTTTTATTATCAACCGTCTTGTCCGCCTGAAGCGATAGATTTTCTGGCACATAAATATTGTAAGCAGACTCATTATCGGCAGAAAAAGCTAAGCCGGAAGTAATTGCCAATGTAACCGCAAGTGCGGATGTAATTTTTACAGTCATTTTGTTATTCCCTGATTAATAATAATTTCGTATTTTTTTCCTAGTGATGCGTTCAATTGCAACATTTAATTACAGCAATTACTAAGAAAACCTAAATTCTTCACAACCAAATTCTTAACACCTAAATCATCCATACCTGAATTTCGTATCTCAATTATTTGTTTTGCTAAGATTCATAGTGACATTAATGCTTAGCACCATCTAAAAATGGTATTTTCGAGCTAATTAGTAAGCATTTTTATGCCTGAATCCAACGAAAATGGTTTTAAATACAATCGAAATATCTAACCATAACGACCATTTTTCGATGTAATAAAGATCATGTTCAACTCTTGAAATCATTTTACTGTCGAGTTCCGTTTCACCTCTATGACCGCTAATCTGCGCCCAACCGGTAATGCCAGGTTTTACTTTGTGGCGCAACATATATGATTTAATACGTTGCATATAATCTTCGTTGTGCTGAGTTGCGTGCGGCCTAGGGCCAACAATAGACATATCTCCAAATAGAACATTGAAGAATTGCGGTAACTCATCAAGGCTATATTTGCGCAGAAAAGTGCCTAGCGGGGTAATTCTTACGTCGTAAATAGTTGCCTGCACCACCACGTTATTTGGGCTGGCATTTTTCATGGTTCTAAATTTGTAAATGTCAATCACTTTCCCATTCCAACCGTGACGCTTTTGCTTGAAGATAACAGGCCCCTCAGAAGTTATTTTAATGGCTACGGCAATCGCCAGCAGGATAGGTAAGATTAATATAAGAATGCCAATACTCAGGCTCTTATCTTCCAGCCATTTAACCAAAAGATTGATACCAGACATTTTTGAAACAGTTACATCTATGGCCGGTAAGCCTAAAATTGACGAGTGGCCACCGTTAAGTAAGCTTAAACTAGATATATCTTGAATTATGCGAATAGTGACTGTTGATAACTTGAACATTGAAATAACTTTTTGGATGTTATCATTATTTTGAAAGCTAGCGCACACCCATACTTCGTCCAAATTAGTGGTATCTAACATTTGCTCAATACTAGAAGTTTCGTTAAAACCTAATATCCCAATTACACTAAAACCTGTCCAATTTGAAGACGAAGCACGGCGCACTAATTCCTGCTGAACTTGGCAGCGCCCCACAATGAGAACTCTCTTTTTGTTGATGCCATCAATCCCAATATAAAAAAGTCCCTTAAACAGACAATATCGATAAATAAAAAATAGGATGATTGATATTCCGATCCAGTATGAAAACCATACTCTTGAAAAATCGCCTGAGGTCGAAGTGAGCACTGAAACTGTAAAAATAACATTAACGACTATAACCCACGAGAAAAATACCCGCTTGTATACGGATACAAGTCCTCCGTCACGACACATGTAGACTTTGTCAGAAACAATTATGTGCACAAGAACTGCAAAGATCACGGCAATGACATATTCTTTTTCCATAGCAAAGACATTAAACTTTAGATAATGTGCTAAGTATGCAGCTACTGATATCATCACCATATCTAATATATAGATAGCAGACCCTAAGATGCTCTGAGGATCTCGACGTTGAAATTTCATAATATAAATCTAAGCCAACTTCGATGAACTAGCTGGCGCGCTAGATAATTTAAGTGCGGCAACTTCATGGTTTTTAAAATCTAAATAAGCCCTACCTAGCCCCTCTTTCAGGCCCATCTGCACTT
>JBBAOU010000027.1:0-28960 GCA_040401175.1 Methylotenera sp.
AAACCTAATCCCTGGGTAAAAGTCTGGCGATGAAATTGGGCTTTAGAAATTAGGTGTATTCGTATTCTGTGATTGATTTGGAAAATCAACTCATAGATCTTCGATATAACCGTCGTTGGTATCACGTCACATTCAGCTCATTTGCGCCATCCATAAATTTCACTGACTGACGCTAACGTCGGACAAAGCGGCCATTTTAGGATTTACAATTTAACTTCAGTTCCTAGCTAATGGCGGACTATCATCGATCGCAAAACGAACGACTATAACTAATTCAACAATAATCGTTCCTTAACTAAGACGCTCAGAGTGTAACTTGCGAACCAAGCTCTACCACACGATTCGGCGGTAAATTAAATTGGTTAGTAATCGTCTCCGCTGACCTATAAAGACCAATAAATATTTTTTTACGCCATGTCGCCATTCCAGACTTCTCACTGGCAAGCAGTATCTCTTTACCAATAAAGAATGACGTATCTATCGCGTCTAACACCAAACCTTGTTCTGCACAAAGTAATAGATCACGCGGCAAATCAGTGTCATCTTTAAAGCCATAGCGCATGGTTACTTTATAAAAGTTATGCGCTAGCGCTTCAACTTCAACGCGCTCTTCTATACGCGCATGCGGAATTTCTGAAAATCTAACCGTTAAAATGACGATTCTTTCATGCAGCACCTTATTGTGCTTTAAGTTATGTAACAAAGCATGCGGTACGCCATCGGTGTTTGGTGTTAAAAATAATGCAGTGCCAGGCACGCGCACTGGAGGATAAGTGCTAATAGTCTCAATGAAAGGGGATAATGCCATAGACTCATTTCTAAGATGCTCATAAAGGAGTGTGCGACCTGATTTCCATGTAAGCATTAAGGTGAAAATTACGATACCAATTACTAACGGCACCCAGCCACCATCAAAAACTTTTAGAATGTTGGCACCAAAAAATGCGATGTCTATCATCAAAAAAAGCCCTACTAATGCGCCAGTACGCCATTTACTCCAACCCCAAATATTGTGAAAAACGATGCCTGCTAATACAGAAGTAGCCAGCATATTACCAGTAACGGCAATGCCGTAAGCCGAACCCAAATTGGCAGATGAGCCAAAGCCTATCACCAAGGTCATGACAGCAAACATTAAACCCCAATTGACCCGTGGCATGTAAATTTGCCCTTCTTGACTCTCTGAAGTATGTTCAACATGCATGCGCGGCAAATATCCTAACTGTAAGGCTTGGCGTGAAATAGAGAACGCCCCTGAAATGACTGCTTGTGAAGCAATCACAGTGGCCATAGTCGCCAATGCAATGAGCGGGAAGAGCATCCATTCAGGGGCCAGCAGATAAAATGGATTCTTCGCTGCCTCTGGATTACTTAAGATTAATGCACCTTGCCCAAAGTAATTAAGCACCAATGTCGGTAACACCAGCCCATACCAAGCCAGTCGAATTGGATAACCGCCAAAATGGCCCATATCGGCATAAAGCGCCTCTGCCCCTGTTACGCAAAGCACGACGCCACCTAGGGCGACAAAAGCCAGTATTGGAGCAACCGTAAAAAAGTGAATGGCGTAAATTGGATTAAGCGCACCTAGAATAGCTGGATTTTGTAGGATGCTATGGATTCCCAACACGCCTAGCAAACCAAACCAAAGTAACATAATCGGACCAAAGTAAACGCCGACTAAATTAGTGCCTTTGCTTTGTGCTAAGAATAGTGCGAATAGCACCAGTAATGAAATTGGCAATATCAACGGCGTAAGTACCGGTGCCGCCACCTCTAGACCTTCTACTGCGGAGAGCACTGAAATCGCGGGGGTGATCATACCGTCCGCATAAAACATACAGGCACCTAAGATTCCCAGTAGCGCAATTAGACGTTGTTTTTTTTCATTGCCGACGGTACCTTGTTTCGTTAAAGCGAGTAAGGCCATAATGCCGCCTTCACCACGGTTATCTGCCTGCATGATAAAGGCGACATATTTAACGGACGTCACCATAATCAGCGTCCAGAATATAAGTGACAAAATCCCGAATATATTGGCTTGTATGAGTGGCACGGGATGACTGCCGCTAGAGAATATCATTTGCATAGTGTATAAAGGGCTGGTGCCGATATCACCAAACACAACGCCTAGTGCGGCTAAGGTCAGTGCAGAGGTACTACTCTTAATGTGGTCAGTCATCATATTCCCTATAGTTCAAATCGATAGCCAATACCAGTTTCGGTCAGAAAATGGGTTGGTTGTGCAGAGTCAATTTCTAGCTTTTGACGCAAGCGACTCATATAAATGCGTAGATAATGAGCACTTTCTGTGTGGTTTGGCCCCCAGACTTCCTGCATCAGGCGTCGATGACTCATAATTTTCCCCATGTTAGAGAGCAATGCACTGAGCAAGCGATATTCTATTGAAGTGAGGTGGATTGGTGTGCCGCTGCGTGTAACGCTATGTCCAGTAAAATCTACTTCTATGTCAGCAAAACATATTTTTGGAGACACTTCAGCACTTTGTAAGCGACGACGTGTAACAGCACGCACTCTTGCTAACAACTCGCCAACACCAAACGGTTTGGTCAGGTAATCGTCAGCACCTGCATCAAGTGCCAGTATTTTTTGTTGCTCTTCAATACGAGCAGAAAGTATTAGGATTGGAATGGTAGACCATTTGCGAAATTCTTTCACAATTTCTAGCCCATCCATGTCTGGCAGACCCAGATCCAGCACCAGTAAATCTGGTTTTCGAGAGCGAGCTTCAATCAGCCCGCGCTTTCCGTTTTCCGCCTCAAACACTTTCCAATGGGCGCTTTCAAGGGCGGCTTTTACGAACTGACGTATTTGTTGATCGTCTTCAATCAAGATGACATTACCAAGTGAACTCATGGCGAATCCTCAACTTCTGGGTTGACCGTCGGAGGTTCTCCAAGTGGCAGACACAAGGTTACGCAGGCGCCACCTTGCTCTTGGTTAACGGCGGTAATAGTACCGTCGTGCGCTTCGATAATTGCCCGGCAAATCGCCAATCCAAGACCTACCCCAGGCGTTGAAGATTCAAACTCAGCACGCGTGAACATCTGAAATAATGCTTCCGTCTCCCCAACTGGGAAGCCTGAACCATGATCAAGCACCGAAATGCAGACTAAGTTTTGATTGATAAATCCGCGCACTTCAATCGGCTCGCCTGCGGGTGAGTATTTGGCTGCATTTTCTAGCAGATTACACAGCACACGTTCTAAAAGAACGTCGTCAAATTCAACCAGCGGCAAATTTGGCGCAAGCTTTACCATGATTTGATGTTGTGTTAGTGCAGGCTTCAGCAGCTTAATGGCTGAGCCAATCACATCCTCAAACAATTGCCAGTCTTTGTGTAATGCAACTTTACCTGACTGCAATTTAGCCATTTCAAGCAAATTACTGACAAGGTGGCTCATAGCTAGTGCTTGGTCACGGATTGCAATTGCAGAATTATGTATCGCCTTATTCTGCGGCACGGTAGTAATCGCAAGCGCGTCAGCCATACCCACCAGACCAGTAAGCGGTGTTCTTAAATCATGAGAGATCGATGAGAGAACCGAGCTGCGCAGACGCTCAGCAATTGCATCAAGTTTCGTCTGTTGCGTTAGCTCCACATAATGCAAGCGTTCAATAGAAATGGCAATAAGGTTAGCAACCGCTTCGAACAGACTTTCGTTATCGTTCTCAACATTCTCTTTTGCGTCACTATCGACGTTAACAACCATTACACCCCTCACTTCATGAGGTGATTTAAGTGGGAAAACTTGAGTAAGTGAGCCTGACTCTGTTAATTGAGTTGTAGCCACCAAAATACCTTGCTTGATAGCCGTGTGAGCGACAGCAGTCAATGCAACTTCGAATTTTAGAGACGGTAACTCGCCAGTCTCATCTAAAAGATGCAGCTTGGCAATGTGTCCAGAACACGCCATAAAGTAGCCAAGAACATTTGAAACTTGTTCAAAACTAATTGCACCTGCCAAGTCACGTGCCAACTCATAGAGACGGCGGGTCTGCTGTTCACGATTGAGTGCTGCAGCCCCATGTTTACTTAGCGTGGCTGTTAGATGTGCTGTGGCAATGCCTACCGCAAGCATCACAGCGAACGTAACAAAGTATTGTACATTGTTGACTGCAAATGAAAATCGTGGCGGCACAAAGAAAAAATCAAACAAAGCTACAGCCAAGACAGCCGACATAATTGCCGGGCCTCGGCCTAACTTTAGTGAAACTAGAAATACAACCAGTAGAAACAACATAACAATGTTAGCTAAATCAAGAATTTGACGCAGTGGTGTTGCGGCTAAGGTCGTTAGTATACAAATTAATATGGCGACGAAATAATTTCGTGTTGTTTGCTTAATTTCTGCGTTTTCTAGCATGGCTATGCAATCATTCTTAGGTGACTATCGATATCAGATAGAATGCCTTAATTCATGCAAAAAATGTGTAAATATTTAAATAACTGCTTAGGTCTATTTTGGAGATGTTCCGGCCGTTGCTCATTAATTGGCGCATGACTAAAATTAGCTGAGACTTGTGACATGAGTTTTAAATTAACTCAATCTAAAGCTGATGCTCATCAACTTAATGGCTTAATAAACTTACACTGTGAATTTTCAGTTAAATTAATTACAGAATAAGGATGCCACAATTATTTACCATAACTATTTACGAAAAGTCTTGCACAGACTAGGCATACCAAACTAACGCCGCCAATCACTATTATGGCCAATGTGTCTGCGCCAGCATAACCCCAGAAAGTACTCATTTTACATTCCCTTGTGTTGATGTTGTCGTTTTAAAAATCAGCCGTCTAATAGACCTGTGTCTATCATTCTAGCTCTTCCGAAGTCTGATAATTGGTAACGAAATAGTAGTTTTGCTCGCTGCTTATTCGTTTCAAGTTTTTCTTCAACACGGGTAATTAATCCGGCTGCTGACAATTCATCTAAAGCGATGCGTATTGTCTTTTCGCTATAATCACCAAATATATTGTATTCAATAAAAACTTGCACAATAAGCTCGTCATCCCACAATGTGTTGTTTTTACTTAGGGCTACTAGCAAAAATCCTTTTTGGTGTAGCTTCATAGTCAACCTTTCGCAGTGTTGCTATTCATGTCTGTATGTTCTCTAAGGTTGCTAACAGATTCTGCTGGCTCGCTAAACATTACAAAACTGCCCAGTACCGTTAATATTAGACCCACAATGAAATACCACTGTGGTAATTGTAAAGTGAATGCTGCAATGAATATCAGTGCAAATACGGCATATAAGTTGCCAATTGCCTCTCCACGCCCGACTCCAATTAAGCTAAAGCTCTTATAAAAAGACGTGTAACAATAAGCGTGGCAAGCAGATGCTAAGATAATCCATAGCATTGCTTCGCCGTGGCTTACTGTTTCAATAATTAGTGATTTGATGGGTAAATCGGTACAAATAGCCAGCGCTGGCAGTATGAATATGCCCCAAAATAATACTTCAAAACTAAACCGACAATGGATGCCAACATCTGGGTCAGAAACATCCATGGCGCGGCCAGCGACAGCACCTTCAGAGCCCCAGCCTATGGCGGACATGATGCCACCTACATACCCTAGCCAAGCATTGGGATTAGATGCGTCCATTTCACCAAACAGGCTAGGACCATAAATCACTATGCCACCGAATATAATGATGCACATACCAATCGCTGCGCGTTTTGAGATCTTTTCTTTATACCAAAGTCTGGCAATAACAGCGCCGATGACGGGGTAGAACAACGAAGAAATTGCGGCAAACACTGGTCCAATAAATCCCATGGCCATATAAGAACCAAATATCGCCATTGGGCCGCCGCATAGCGATGCGAGTGCATACCATTTTGATATTTTGCGGAAGCGCACCATAGTCCGGGCGTAATCTTTGACTTTGCCTAAAACGAGATTCCACAATAGTAGAAACAAAAATACCGTGATAGCGTGGATCCAAGTCATTACCGCAGTTGCTGCAAGCCTGGTGGATTGATGGTCGATAGGAATATTTACATAAGGATGTTCGTACCAGAGGGCTGTGCCTGGCACGTACCATGCACCCCACAGAATGGCGGTCCATAAGGCCCACATAAACCCCCAGCGCTGATTGCGTGCATAATGACTATGTAGAGCCTGCGCGAGCGTAGCAGGTGCCGAGCTAAAGTTGAACATGAGTTTAAATTCCATTTTACTAGCTTATTTATTCAGCTTGATTGACTAATCGTTCTGCCACTGACGTTAAATGATTCATTAGCTTAGCTTTTATGCTTAATTTTATGTCCATGGTGTTGATTGCTAAAGCCATACATCGAAGCCAGATGTCTTTAGATTCCGCACTTATTTCAATATAATAATGCATAGTTCTAATATTGATGTGGTCATGTTTTTCAACATATAATTTTGGCCCGCCTAGAAATCCGCAAAGAAAATTGAACTGCTCAACGCGTGCATGCGCTATGCCATTACCGCGTGAATGCAATAAATGCAGTTTATGCACTTCAGGTTGCGTTTCAATAATGTCATAAAATACTTCAACTAACTTTCAAACGCCTATCTCGCCACCGATCAAATCATATAAAGTATGGTGTGTTAAATTCACTATGTTACGTTGGTGCTGTGTCATTCTTGAATTTTATTTTGCATATATAGGTCATCTATATTAGAGCTGTGAGTCAGCATAAAAAATTATCTTGAAGGTGTAATCACAAAGAAGTATTTATGTTTTAAATCGTAGGTGGAAAATAATCACTGAGTAAATATGCGCCTTACTACCACTTAAAGAGTAATCCATAATGGGAATTGTAAGTCGCTAGTCTTATTAATCAAAATGGAAACGTGCGAGGCAAATTTATTGCTGCTCCACAAGTTAGGTTTTATTAATCAGGCGACAAGATCTAAATTTTTGCTATACCCAAGTGGGCAATTCTAAACAGCGCTTTTAACTGGTAAGTTAAAGCTGCATGATAGGGTTGTATGGGGACATTTCTAAAAAGGGGACTTAAATTGAGCGTAAATTCTTCAGTTGATGCAATTTCAGCTAATCTTTCTGAAAATGTAGTTGCGCAAAATGCAACGCTACATAGAAAGATTGGCTGGCAAGGTGCATTTTGGGTAGCAAGTGGCGTTCCAGCACTTGTTTTGTTTTCAATCGGTGCAATTGCAGCCACAGTGGGTAAGCCAGCGTGGATGATCTGGGCAATTTCAATCGCTTTTGGTTTTATTCAAGCATTTACTTATGCGGAAATTGCCGGTTTGTTTCCGCATAAATCTGGTGGTGCGTCAATTTACGGTGCTGTTGCCTGGGTCAAGTACAGTAAGTTTATTGCCCCTGTATCTGTTTGGTGTAACTGGTTTGCTTGGTCGCCGGTGCTGGCTATCGGCTCGGGGTTAGCCGCCGGTTATATGCTAAGCGCCTTATTTGCGCCGGATGCTATCATTAATACTTGGCAGATTACACTACTTGATTTGAGTATGATTAAAGAAGGTCTTTCGCTAAGAATCAACGCAACCTTTATTCTAGGTGCGGCTGTATTGCTTTCAGTGTTTACTATTCAGCATGGTGGTATTTTACGTTCAGCCAAAACTACTATGATTTTAGGTGTGATTGCGCTTATTCCGCTCATGTTAATTGGCTTAGTGCCATTGTTAACAGGGGATGTTGCACAAGCTAACTTTTTCCCATTAGCACCACTAGCTCACGATGCTGCAGGCAACGTGATTGATGGTGTGTGGGGAATTGAAGGCTGGAAGCTGATGGCTGGTGGTCTGTTTATTGCAGCTTGGTCTACTTATGGTTTTGAAACTGCTGTGTGTTACACACGTGAATTCAAAAATCCAAAGTCAGATACTTTTAAAGCTATTTTTTATTCTGGCTTACTTTGCGTTGCGGTATTTACCTTGGTGCCAATTGCCTTTCAAAGTCATTTAGGTTTAGGTCATATGGTAACGCCGGCAGTTGTTGATGCTGCAGGGGTAATTACAACTCCCGCGGTTTATGATGGAATGTTAGAAGCTTCAATCTACAGTGGTATGGGTGTTGCTGCAGCATTTTCTGACATTGTAGGCGGTGGTAAGTTTGTTGGTAATGTAATGGTCATTATGATGGTTTTAGCGCTATTACTCGCCATCATGACTTCCATGGCAGGCTCCTCACGTACGTTGTATCAAGCCTCTGTTGATGGTTGGTTGCCAAAATATTTATCCAAAGTGAATAATCACGGTGCGCCAACCAGCGCAATGTGGACGGATCTTTGTTTTAATTTGATTCTGCTCATGATGTCAGACTATGTGTTCATTCTTGCGGCTTCAAATATCGGCTATATTATTTTCAACTTTCTTAACCTTAACTCTGGCTGGATCCATAGAATTGATCGTGGTAACTGGGAACGCCCTTATAAAGCGCCAACTCTAATCCTAGCTTTAGGTGGCATATTAGGCTTCGTTAACTTAGGTATTATGGGTCTAGGTGCGGATATTTGGGGTGTAGGTACATTGAAAACCGGGTTAATCTTCGCTGCATTGATTATTCCTGTATTTATGTATCGTCACTATGTTCAAGATAAAGGACAGTTCCCTAAGCAAATGTTAGAAGATCTATATATTAATGGGCATGAAGATGGTGTTTCGGGCAATAAGGCAGGTATTTTCCCCTATCTTGCGCTAGCGGCTGGTATCGCTTTAGTTTGGTATACGCATAGCTTATAAAGGATCTACACACGTCCAAATGGGCGTGTTAGTAGCTATATAAAAGCGGTCAAAGCTTTAAGCTTTGGCCGCTTTTTTTGTATCTTTTATGTGTGATTATTTTGCTTTTTCCTTAAATATTTTCTGTTTCATATTTAAGTAACACCTTAGTAGTAAGCCATGAGGGTAATTGTTCGAACCGAGTATCACCATGAAAATAGCATATCATAAATTTCCATTTACATGACCGGAGAGAGAAAATGGCACGCGATCCAAAACACGATATTCTATTTGAACCTATTCAAATTGGCCCTAAAACTTTACGTAATCGTTTTTATCAAGTGCCACACTGTATTGGTGCAGGTTCTGATAAGCCCGGTTTTCAGGCAGCCCATCGTTCGATGAAAGCTGAAGGTGGATGGGCTGCGATGAATACGGAATACTGCTCCATCAACCCAGAGTCAGATGATACTCATCGTTTATCCGCGCGTATTTGGGATGAGGGAGATGTACGTAATTTACGCGCAATGACCGATGAAGTGCATAAACACGGTGCCTTAGCCGGTGTGGAACTTTGGTACGGCGGTGCACACGCACCTAATATGGAGTCTCGAGCCACGCCACGGGGGCCTAGTCAATATGCGTCAGAATTTGAAACGTTAACTTATTGTAAAGAAATGGATTTAGGTGATATTGCACAAGTGCAACAATATTATGTTGATGCGGCTAAACGCTCACGCGATGCCGGGTTTGATATCGTTTATGTATATGGAGCACACTCTTATTTGCCACTACAATTCTTAAATCCTTACTACAACAAACGGACTGATAAATACGGCGGATCTTTAGAAAACCGCGCCCGTTTCTGGCTGGAAACTTTAGAAAAAGTTAAGCATGCGGTTGGTGGTGAATGTGCCATTGCGACACGATTTGCTGTGGATACAGTTTATGGCCCAGGTCAGATTGAAGTTGAAGTCGATGGCATTAAGTTTATTGAACTCGCTGATCCGTTGGTCGATTTGTGGGATGTGGATGTGGGCGATATTGCGGAATGGGGCGAAGATGCTGGTCCTTCACGTTTTACCCAACAAGGCCACCAAATACCATGGACTAAATTTGTAAAACAAGTTTCAAAAAAACCAGTACTTGGCGTTGGTCGTTTTACTGATCCGGAAAAAATGGTTGAAATTGTCACCAAAGGCTATGCCGACATTATTGGTTGCGCACGCCCTTCAATTTCAGATCCATTCTTACCACAAAAAATTGAGCAAGGACGTTATGACGACATCCGCGTTTGTATTGGTTGCAATGTTTGTATCTCTCGTTGGGAAATTGGTGGACCTCCAATGATTTGTACGCAAAATGCCACCGCTGGTGAAGAATATCGTCGTGGCTGGCATCCTGAGAAATTCCGTAAAACAAGCTCTAAAGATTCAGTGTTGGTGGTTGGTGCTGGGCCTTCTGGTTCAGAAGCTGCAAGGGTGTTAATGGAAAGCGGCTATACAGTCCATTTATATGATAAAGCTGAAAAAATTGGCGGTCACTTAAACACAGTGTCTACATTACCTGGTCTAGGTGAGTGGAGTTATCACCGTGATTATCGCGAAACGCAAATTAATAAATTGGTGAAAAAAAACAAAGAAAGCCAAGTTGCGCTAGGTCAAAAACTAATGACAGTTGACGAAGTGTTGCAGTATGGCGCGGATAAAGTGATTATTGCGACAGGGTCATCTTGGAATACGGATGGTGATAACTGCTTAACACATGATGCAATTCCAGGAGCAGATGCATCTTTAGCTGATCAATTAACGCCAGAGCAAGTGTTTGAAGGTAAAAAGAAAATCGGTAAACGTGTTGTTATTCTAAATGCTGATACCTATTTTATGGCACCTAGTTTAGCCGAAAAACTTGCTTTAGATGGCCACGAAGTCACAGTTGTTTCTGGCGTGCATTTGGCTAACTATATGCACTTTACCCTTGAATATCCAAACATGATGCGTCGCTTACATGAGTTGCACGTTGAAGAATTGGGCGATCATTTCTGTTCAAAAATTGAAGCAGGCCGTTTGGAAATTTACAATATTTGGGGTGACGGCTCAAAACGGACTTATCGTGGGCCTGGTGTTTCGCCACGTGATGCCAATACAACGCATCGTTGGCTTGAGTTTGATTCATTGATTCTTGTGACAGGTCGTCATTCAGAAAATAAATTATGGAATGAGCTTAAAGCCCGCGAATCTGAATGGGCTGCCAACGATATCAAAGGTATTTACTTGATTGGTGATGCAGAGGCGCCACGTTTAATTGCCGATGCTACCTTTACCGGTCACCGTATTGCGCGTGAGATTGAAGAGGCTAATCCGCAAATCGCAATTCCATACAAGCGTGAAGTGGCCGTATGGGGCGTACCACACATGCCCGGCGGGGAATTTAAGATTGAGTATAAGGTTTAGATTGTTCTGAATGTAATCGCCGCAGAGTATCGCGGCGATTATGGATAATGCGCAAGAGTTTACCTTGATGTTGCTAGCAAAAAATATAGCTCAGGTTGTATGGTTGATTAAATAACGAATAGGCAATGCACAATGAATAATTCCATAGTAAGTAATACTTCAGAAGTAAGTGCTAGTGGAATTAATGCTAGCGATATTACAAGAATACTGTTTGAGAATTTTCATCCGCATGCTGTCCATCTATTTTATGTGATTGGATATATTTCAATCGCAGTATTTTTATACGGTACCTATGTACAAATTCGTAAGTACCGTCGTGGACAAGCAGATGGCTCTTGGGGTGAATTATTGCATCGCTTTTTCGATATGGTTAAAACCATGGCGACACATAGAACATTGGTGCGACGCGACAAAAGTGCAGGTCGTGCGCATGGTTTAATATTTTTAGGTTTCGTGCTGTTATTTGTCGGCACCTCCATCATCACCTTAGAGTACGACATTCTTCAGCCATTATTCGGACTTAAGTTTTGGTACGGCAATTTTTACCTATGGTTCTCATTAGTACTTGATTTAGCAGGTTTAGGCTTAATTGTTGGCTTAATTTATATGATGTACAGGCGTAAATGGCTAAAGTTACCAAAGCTAGATTATAAAAGAGTCGATAGGCAAGCCGGTGATGCAGATTTCGATCGCAGTCAATATCGTCGTGAAGACTGGGCATTTTTATGGTCATTCATACTGATTGCCGTTACAGGATTTATTTTAGAAGCAACTCGATTAGTGTGGCTAAGTGGACGCCCCGTAGTTTGGGATTACCGTATGTGGTCACCTGTTGGCGCACTTTTAGCACATTTAATGCAAGCGATTGGATTTGGCGCAGAAGGTGCTGGCACTTTTCGCACCGGTTTGTGGTGGTTTCATGGCGTGTTATCACTGACTTTCATTGCATTTATTCCTTACAGCAAAATTAAACATATTTTTACCGCGGCAGCCTCTTTAATGTTTAAAGATCCGCTGGCTGGTAGAAGATTACCAAGAGTGCCTGATGATCAAAAAACCGCAGGTTATAAATCAATTACTGATTTAACTTGGAAAAATCTACTCCATTTAGATGCTTGTACAAAATGTGGTCGCTGCCAAGAAGCCTGTCCAGCGAATGCAGTCGGTGCACCATTATCGCCACGCGACGTTATTCTGTCGCTACGTGAATTTGCCAATCATGCTTTAAGCGCAAAAGAGTTGCCTAAAGAAGCTGAATTAGATATTCATGGCAAAGGCGTAGGCCAAGTGTTTATGGAAACCTTATGGTCATGCCGAACTTGCTTGGCTTGTGTAGAAATTTGCCCAGTTGCGGTGGAGCATGTGCCTATTATCGTACAAATGCGGCGCAATTTGGTCGAGGCAGGTGAAATGGACCCCTTACTTGAGAAAACCCTGCAAACCATTCATAAGACCGGTAACTCATTTGGTGAGTCTAAGCGTAAAAGAGCGTCATGGACCAAAGAGTTGGCTTTTGAAATTAAAGATGCACGAAAAGAAGCGGTAGACATGCTTTGGTTTGTCGGTGATTACGCTTCATTTGACCCGCGCAATCAAATGGTAACGCAAGGCTTTGCCAGATTGATGCACAAAGCTGGCGTTGATTTTGGTTTGCTGTTTGAGGGCGAATTAAATGCCGGAAATGATGTTCGTCGAGTCGGTGAGGAAGGGCTGTATGAATTTCTTGCCACATCAAATATTAAATCCCTAGATGATTGCGACTTTAAATCCATCGTCACCACTGATCCGCATTCATACAACACGATTCGCAACGAGTACCCTGATTTTGGTGGTACTTATGAGATTCAGCATTACAGCACTGTGGTAAAAAAACTGATTGAAGATGGCCGGCTACCATTGGCTAAGAAGCTGAATTACACGGTAACTTTTCATGATCCATGTCATTTAGGACGCTTTAACAAAGGCTATGATGCGCCGCGCGATATTCTGAAAATGCTCGGTTGTGAGTTGGTTGAGATGGGACGCAATAAAGATAACTCGTTCTGTTGTGGCGCAGGAGGTGGACGTATTTGGATTCCTGATCCAGTAGGTAGCGAAAAGCCGTCGCAAAATAGAATGAAAGAAGCTGCAGTCATTGAAGGTTTGCAAGTATTCGTTGTTTCATGTCCGAAAGATTTAACGATGTTTGAAGATGCCTTGAAAACGTCGGGTTACGAAGGAAAATTTATAGTGCGTGAACTGATTGAGTTGATTGATGAATGCATGGAGTATGCAATCCCTGAACATGAATTGTTAGTGGAGTCTGTGACACAAACAATCGCAATTCAAGAGGTAATAGAGGTGGATATAAGTGGTCGGCACTGAAGTTTAGAGTCGGCCGAATATTAAAATGCTAGCGCTAAAAACTGCGAAATATTTAGTCGACAAGGTAATTGAAGCCGGTGATATTTATGCTGCTGCTGCTGTTTACCACATTGCCAATATTGAACAGCGAGTGGTATTAGAAGGCATTATGTTTGGCAAGCGTCGTGATGCTTTAGCGCTGGCGCGATGGGAATATACACCAGTAGATGTGCTTAATACACTCTGCCTACGAGGTGCCGGTGATGCTGCGGTAGCTATACGGCTTGTTAGAAATCAGAACACTTCAGAGGCGGCACTAGCTAGGCTTTATGACGTTGAACTTAATGGAAATGCTAGTTTTGCCGTATTAATTGCACAGCATCAACACACGCCAAATAAAGTGCTTGAAGCGATAGCTAAGTTTTCTGATGACATTGAAAGCTTAAAAGCAGTTAGCAAAAATCCAACGGCAAATGTTCGAGTTTTAAGTCTGCTGATAAGCCGTATGCGTAACAGCAAAATGGAGGGGGTTATTGTTGGAAATGGGGCGGCTAACCCGTCCACATCTGACGATTTACTGGCAACCATTTACGAAAAAGGTGATACAAGAATACGTGTGGTTGTGCTCGCGCATGAGAATTGTCCGTTATTTTTAATTGAATCGGCTATGAATAATTTAGCCTTAGAGACTACAGAAATACAGCGGCAGTTAGCAAAAGATAATCGCTTGAATATAAAAGCGTTGAGCTATTTATCAATAAGTCATGATAAGGCAGTAAGGTGTGGAATAGCCGCTAACTTAGCCTCACCAAGTGTGATTGTTAAGCAACTATTAAACGATGAAAGTCTTGTGGTAAGACGCGCGCTAGCAGCAAGAACTGATTTATCGACTGCCAGTATTAAACGTTTAATGATAGATAAAGATCATTGGGTAAGGCAATGGTTGGCTCGTAATCTAAAGGTGTCGCGCAAGGTTTTGGATAAGTTTTCAACAGACCTGCACGCAGATGTCAGGCGCGCAGTGGCTAGAAACGAACGCTGCTCAAGACTATTGTTAAGTGTGTTAGCTAAAGATGAAAATGCTTGGGTGCGCTCAGCGGTGGCTTACCAAAAAAATGCTACAAAACGCTTGTTGGAGGCGTTAGCCAATGACACAAATGTTGATGTTCTGTGTGGCGTTGCGAATAACTTGCGAACACCACAGTGGATATTGCAGAAATTGATTACTTCGCCAGAAGCAGACATCCGGCGAGCGGTAATTATTAACCGTAAGGCACAGCGTAAAACTTTGTTGCCATTGCTTGAAGATTCTTATTTCCTGCATCGCTTGATGTTGGTAAGTAGCACCGTATTAAAAGACAGCGATAAATGGGGATTAACTAATGACCCTGACTTTCAGGTCAGGTTTACGGCATATCAATATTTTGCCAAAAATTTACAAAAGATTTGTAGTGATTAATCAGTCAAAGTTTTGAGGAGAAAGAAAATATGAAAATTCTAGTAGCAGTAAAGCAAGTGGCCGCATTGGATGAAGATTTTGAGATTCGTGCAGATGGCAAAGACGTAGAAGAAGATTTTTTAATTTACGACCTAAATGAGTGGGATGACTTCTCACTCGAAGAGGCAATGAAAATCAAAGAATCTAGCGATATAGAAGTTGAAGTTGTCGTTGTTTCGGTGGGGCCAGAGCGTGTAGATGAAAGCTTGCGCAAATGTTTAGCTAAAGGTGCTGACCGTGCAATCAGGGTTTGGGATTATGCCATTGAAGGTTCTGACGCTATTACGATTGGACGAATTTTAGCTGCGGTTGCTAAAAAAGAAGCACCAAATATGGTATTTGCGGGTGTGCAATCTTCAGATCAATCTTATGCATCCACTGGAATTTCTACTGCGGCTTATTTGAATTGGCCGCATGCAGCAGTTGTAGCGGATTTGCAATATCAATCAGGGGCTAATAAAGCCATTATTCGCCGTGAGCTTGAAGGTGGAATGTTGCAGGAAGTTGAAATTAATTGTCCCGCAGTGTTGACCATACAATTAGGCATTAACAAGCCACGTTATGCCTCGTTACGCGGTATTAAGCAAGCTGCGGCTAAGCCTATTGAAGAAGTTACACTCGCGGATATTGGTTTGTCTGCTGACGATGTTGGTGCTGACAGCTCAATGTCACGTGTGCGCCGCATGTATATTCCAGAAAAAGGTCGCGCGCAGATGATTGAAGGCACACTTGCCGAACAAGCTGCGAAAATTATTCAGATTATCAACGAATTTAGGGGAGCATAAACATGAGCACAATTTTAGTAATTGCGGAGCATCGCCTCAATGAGCTGCGTCCTGTTAGCTTAGAGCTAATTTCTGCGGCACAGGGCCTGAAAAAAAACGCTGACGATAAAGTGGTGGTAGCCGTTATCGGTAGCCAAACTCAAAGCTTTGTTCCAGCATTGTCAGTTGCTGGTGTAGATGAAGTGATTTTGCTGAAAGCGCCAGTCACAGATTTTGATCCAGATATTTTTGAAGCTGCGGTATCCGCACTGATTACATCAAAAACGCCAACAGTGGTACTTTTACCACACTCTGTTGATTCTCTTGGTTATGCGGCAACACTTTCTAGTAAAGCAGGTTACGGTTTTGCCACTGATGTATTCATTGTTGAATATCAAGCTGATGAGCTGGTAGCTACGCGTGGCGGTTATAATCAAAAAGTGAATGTTGAAGTAGATTTTCCAGGTAAGTCGACAGTTGTAATGACTATTCGCGCCAGTGTTTTTAAAGTTTTGGAAGGTACTGCTAGTCCAGTTATTACAAATTTTGATATACCTGCAGTGCAATCTCGTAGCCAAAATAAAGAGTTTATTGAGCTAGGTGGGGGTAATGATATCGACATTACAACAGTTGAATTTATTATGTCTATCGGTCGTGGCATAGGTGACGAAACGAATGTTGAACAGTTCCGCGAATTAGCAGAAACGGCTGGGGCTACTTTATGCTGTTCACGCCCAATTGCTGATGCGGGTTGGTTACCAAAATCAAGGCAGGTTGGCCAGTCCGGTAAAGTGGTGGGTTCTTGCAAATTATATGTTGCATTAGGTATTTCTGGATCGATTCAGCACATGGCTGGTATGAAGCACGTGCCTACTATTGTAGCAGTCAATACTGACCCGGGTGCATCGATATTTACTATTGCTAAATATGGCATCGTGGCTGATATTTTTGATATGGAAGAAGAGTTAAATAGTCAACTTGCAGCATAAAGTTAAGTGAAATTAACTTTGTAAGAGCTAAGACAATTTAACGTTAATGCGGAATATTTAAAAGTATTCCGCATATTTTTTTTAACTTATGGTGAACAAGGTCTATGCTATTAAAAGACAATCTCGCTTTATGTTAAGGGTGCATCAATGAGTTTAATATACTGCTCTTGGCACCAGTCGACTAAAGCTTGCTCACAAGCTTCGGCCTCAAATCTCAACCACTTTTCTGATAAAGCTTGTGCCTGTAATAATTCTTTAAAGCGCCTATAAGCGCCTCGCTTTCTAAAGAAGCTATCAACGGTGTTGTAATCATCAGGCACTTCTTCGTCTAGTTTAATGGAGTCCGAGACCCAGTAAATTGCGCCTGACTCAAGACAAATATAGGCAATTTGTTCATATGGTGAGCCTGAACTGACAAAATCAAAAGCGTTGCGTAACGCAGTGAAACTGATTGTAGTCATGAGATTTTGAATAACGTGGTCTGAACAGTAGTCATCAATTTAACAAAGTTAGTTATTTGTATTATTCGTATAATAATTGAGTTTAGATTAAATATTCTTAGTATTTGTATGATAAAGAATTGTCCTTTGGCGGGTCAATAATTTATAAAAAAAGCTGTATAAACTAAATAATCAGCATAAATCAGCCGTTATTTGACGTTATTTGCCGGTTCTTTTAGTTACTTCTTTGGGAGTACACCTTGAAGAGAATTTTCTGCGTTTTTTTATTCCGATATTGTGCAGGTGTATGTGTCACTAGCAAACATGTAATTGATGAAATTTTATTGATTTTAGGAAAAAATGCTTCACTAAATAGTTAATGCTGTCAGCTTGTAATGGGCTTAATTTAAATTGGTAATTGATTGGCGCGGAGCTTGTTAGCTTTAAATTTTTTATGCTATCGCTAAAGCTGTACCTTATAAGCTAACATTAATTCAAATTGCTCGGCAACAACTGAAGCACGTATCAACAGAAAGGTACATTTTAACTTGCACACTGTAAAGCGAAAGAGTTGATGATGGAACATGGCTATTGGATTAAAAGTAAACCGGTTTACAACGCGCTAGAGTGGCATGAAAAAGCCACAGCGCATTTGATAATCGCCAAAAACCAAGGTGTTTTGGTGGCGCTAAAGCTTTTCCAACAAAGGCAGCCCACACAGCCTGTAACATTATTGTATGCGCAGGATGGTACGGATTACGCTAAAACAATCAATAAAGTAGTGCCTGCTGGGTTGGATGTACTAAATTCAGAGCAGGATTTACTCGTTAGTTTAAAAAATATTATGCCTAACATGCGAATGGGATTACGTGTTTATGTTGCTGGCTCAGAAGGCTTTATCTGGTCTGTGGCTGAAGTACTAAAAACATTTGGTGTTGAAGATGCTGACATCATGAAAGAGTTAACCGACACACTTGCTCGCACTATTTACTGTGTGCATTGCAAGGCAATTACTCATAATATCACTACAAATATAGGCAAATGCTCTGGATGTGAACGCATGCTTTTTGTGCGAGATCATTTTTCAAGGCATCTAGGCGCATATATGGGCTTGATGATAGATGCGGAATCGCCAGGCGAACTTCCGGAAATTGAGGAAATATATCCATGAGTATGATTAATGTAAAAGTGGCGGCAATTGAACAAGTGACTCCGCTAGTCAAACATTTCACTTTTGTAAAAGAAGATGGTTCAAGCTTGCCGGCATTTTCTGGCGGCAGTCATGTGGTAGTGTCCATAGATATTGCTGGACGCGTGCATAGAAATCCATATTCCTTGATGGGCTCACCTATGGAGAACGAGGCTTACCATATTTCTGTGCGCAGGCAAGAGAACTCAAGAGGCGGTTCTGTTTTTATGCATGAAAATGTCACTGTTGGTATGCCGCTTAAAATTACCTATCCGGTGAATCTTTTTTCATTGGCTAAAAAAGGACGAAAACATATTTTAATTGCTGGTGGTATTGGCATTACGCCATTCATGTCGCAAATCGCCGATCTTAAAAGAATGGGTGCTAATTATGAATTGCACTACGCGTTCAGGTCTCCTGAACATGGCGCTTTTGCAGCGCAACTTAAAGAAAGTTGTGGTGATTATTTGCACTGCTACATTGATAGCAATGCGACACGTTTGGATCTACAAGCTTTGTTAAGTGACCAACCATTAGGCACCCATGTTTACGTGTGCGGACCTAGCCCAATGGTAGTTGATACGCTAGAAACCGCAAGAAATTTAGGCTGGCCAGAAAACCATATACACAGTGAACAGTTTCTTTCGCCGCCTATCGGTGAGCCGTTCAAAATTCAATTGGCAAGATCCAACATTGAAATTCAAGTGTCGGCAGAAATGAGCATGTTAGAAGCGATTGAAGCTGCTGGTGTAGAGGCGGACTTTTTATGCCGCGGTGGCGTATGTGGTCGATGCGAGCTAGACGTGCTGGAGACCGATGGCGCGTTATTACACAACGATCATTTTTTAACAGATTCAGAAAAAGCCTCTTGCAAAAAAATAATGCCTTGTGTTTCTCGCGCAAATGGCGAACGATTGGTGCTTGATCTTTAGTGTTAGCAAGGATTTAGTTTCAAATTTATTTTTTATCATTTCAAAATAAAGCAGTTTAAAACTGGCTTATGAATGACTATAAAGGCACACAATATGGCATTAAATTTTAAAAAAGAAACCTTTCGCGAAGATTACACCTACAGAAATTCTGATGCTGCAATCAAACGGTTTCCGTTTCCTTTTTCTGAAGATCAGTATATGTACTCGGTGAATATTGAACCGCATACTAAAGGCAAGCAAGGTACGGTATGTGAGTTTGCGTTTGATATTGACGAGCACTATGTGGCTGAATGTCTAGATAAAAAAATTACTCTTGAGCAAGACCCTGGCCGGTATCAAGCATTGCCACATATGATGGATGCGCAGTGGGACTTTGTCGAACTGACTATGGGCGCACTTGCGCAAGATTATCCAGAGTATTTCACCTTGCAAAAACAAGGCTTAATCTGGACTTGGGAAAATAAACCGCTAGGCATTAAAGATACTTTCACATTCGGTGATACCTCAACATTAGCCACCGAACCATTTGACTATATTGGTCGGCAATTACAAGGTGATTTTGTATTACTTGATCATAGGGATGAAACTTTGTATGCCGACGCGGGCATTGTCACTAGTCAAGCCGATTGGTCGCTGGCATTTAATGTGGGTATGTCTTGGCGTGAATGGCACGGTCCTGTTCCGCGTGCCACAGAGCTTGGTGTGATGGATCGTGCTTTGAAGTATTTGCTTAATTTACAGATTGGTAGTCCGGTTCGTCGTTTGAACTGGACGATGACCGTTAATCCGCGCTTAGATACTTCTCCAGAAAATTACCCGCACTGGGGCAGTGACCGCAATACGGTGAATGCTGAAAATATAGATGATTTAGTACATTTGCGTGTTGAGTTGCAAACCTTATTCAGGTTGCCGCGCAGTAACGCTATAGTATTTAGCATACGTTGTTATTTGATTAGCTTAAAAGATATTGCCACTTACCCGCGTTGGGCTAAACGCTTACATCGGGTGCAAAAAACCATGCATCCAGATTTAATTGAATATAAAGGCATGACAAAGTTTCATCCAATGATGGTAGATTGGCTTGCCAAGTTTGATGATGGTGAAACATTGGCGATTGGTACTCAGCCTGAATAAGTACGTCCGTTTTAGTTAAAGAGTAGTCTAGTGTAATTGGTTTGAATTGACGTTATAACGCTGGTCAGGAATCTCAGTAATAAAACCTTCCAGTGCCAATAACTCGCCGGTACCAGAGAATATTCCGCGACCATATTCTTGCACTAATTTAGGTTCACCTTTTCGCGTAATAATGCGATAAATAAGCTTAAATTCTTCACCATTGCTAATCTGCTCTTTAACAGACTCCCAGACAGCCGCTCTATCATCTGGATGGATAATAAGATTGAAGTTGAGGTTAGGATTGTTAATTAATTCAAAAGTGTCATAGCCTGTGACATCTACGCAGCCTTCGTTAACAAACTCAAATGTCCAAGAGCGGTCGTTTCTGCAACGATAGACCATCCCTGGGATATTACTTAACAATGAGTTGGCCGCGCGTCGATTAGCAATAACACTCGCTTCAGCTTCTTTATTACGTTGAATATCTGTCATCGTGCCTATGACGCTGGTACTCTCGCCAGTGGCGGTTGAAGTGGTTTTTACGCGCATTACTATCCAATTAGGGTCGCCTCGCACTGAGATTAGGCGCGCCTCAACAGTGCAATGGCTTCTTTTACCTTTAGTTAAAGAATCCAGTCTGGCTTCAAGCATGGGTTTATCTTCAGGGTGAAAGAAATCTAATAATGATTTATTCAAGCAGTCTTGCACTTTGTATTCCAACATGCTTTCCCATGCACGATTTAGAGAAATTATTTTTCCTTCTGCACTTAGCTGGAATATGATTTCCTCAAGTCGGTCTACTATATTGTGGTAATTAAATTGTGACTCATAATCATTACTTAATAAATTGTTTGTAGAAGTTGGTGTGAACTGAAATAGCATTAAATTGTTTTGGCCATCTTCACGCATACGCGTGAGACTGGCATTAGATGGTAGAGTTGTGCCATCTACACAAACTAGTCGAATTTTAGTGGCGTCCTTTTTTTGTTTACTAGTTAAAGCTTCTGCGCTTAATTCGGCAAAGTTTTGATGATCAGCAGGGTGAATTAGGTTGGTAAATGGCATGCCTATGATTTGGTCTGACATATCAACCATGCCTAGTGTTTGTAGGAAAGGGGTATTTACAAATTTAACAACATAACCATCAAGCACTGCAGCTGGCGAAGATAATACGCTAGAAACTTCAGTGCCCCAGGCAACTTCTTGCGTTAAGTCTCGCCTAGAACGTGATGTTCTGGTGGAAAGTAGTGGCTGGATGGTAATAACAATAGCTGCAGAAAATATTGCAACAGCTGCTGAAACGAGCATCACAAGATGCAATAAAAAAGGCCCCTGAATGCTGTACCATGAACCCAGTATTATCAAAAAGATAACACTGATAATAAGTGTTGAAAAAATGAATATACTCATTAAGTTAAGCCTAGATATTACAAGTAGACAGTATAAAAAGAACTCAACTAAAAATGCAAAATATTTTAAATATAATTAAGTCGATTCGTACGTTTGTTAGAAATCATAAACTCTATGCAAACTTGCACGCATTAGTCGTTTCTATGGTGCTGTCTGTCATATTAATGCAGGCGGGTTCACTATTCTTATTTGACTATATTCCAGATCATCTTTCTGTCATACACCGCGCCTACCAAGATCAGTCGGTATGGAAGATGGAAATCTATAAATTAGAGCATTCTGCAGAAGATAAAGCGAATGTGTTGAATCGCTTGAACGAGCGTCTGAGTGATTTTGATGATGCGGCTTATACTTGGGCAAGAAACCAAAATGACACGGCTTTAGCCAAGGCCTACCAAGATTTAGAGGTAGCACAACATAATTTTTCTGATGCTAGAGTCAAAGGAAGCTCTAAAGTAGTGATGCTGGGAAAAGGCCAGTCAATCATAAAAGCTTATGATAATTTTGTAATCGCAGCAGAAAAAGATGTGGTTATTAAGCAGTCCTTGGTATCTTTACTACAATTAACTTGTCTGTTTTTGGTATTTTGTATTGCTGCCAGTATCATGCTTACCTCATGGAGTATTCTGATTAATCGCTTGGGTAAGATATTTTCCAGCATACCCAGCGATCTGGTGTCTGATCGATATAACAATCAGCATGAAGATGAATTTGAGATACTGGAAAAACTTACTGCTGAGCTCTCTGCTCGGCTTCAAGGTATTCAAGTTGAAACAAAATGGGTCAATAAAACTAGCGCAGAAAAAATGCGAAAAATGCTTCTTTCGCAAGATTTCCTGTTTAAGCTAGCCAAATTAATCGGCAGTTCTGGGTTGAGTGAGTTGACTATTAAAAAAGCGCTATATTCATTAGAGACTACCCTAGGCGTCAGTAATATAGCTTTGATCTTTAGTGAAAATGGATCGCGAATATCAGCGAAACGCGCTTTATTTTCTAGTTATTGGCCATTATCTTTTGATGAAAGCATGTTTGATGAAGGTGTGAATTTACTTTCTGTGAGACATGCTACTAAGCTTATTAAAGGTGAATGTGTGCAATGCTTAACAGTTCCGCTGGAAAGTCCTAACGGTTGGTTGGGCATTTTATTGCTGGAAACTGAGGCCAACCATTATTTTGATGATACTGAATTACAGTTATTTGAAGTGACGGCACAAATGCTTTCACTATCGATGGGTTTTCAAGCTAGGGAGCAAGAAAGTAGGCGGGTAGCATTACTTGAAGAGCGGGCCGTAATTGCAAGAGAATTACATGACTCGCTAGCGCAATCACTGTCGTATATGAAATTTCAACTCGCTAGATTGCAGACTAATTTTGGTGCTAATCTGATTGAATCTGGCGCGGATGGCATTGTTAATGATATGCGCGAAGGTTTGGATAATGCTTATCGTGAATTAAGAGAATTGCTTACCACCTTTAGAGTGCAAATGGATGTACGTGGTCTTGATCATGTTCTGGAAGAGGCTATAGAAGAGTTTACGCAACGGTCTAGTTTAAACATTAGCTTAGATAATCGCCTGCAGGAATGTAGGCTCAGTGTAAATGAGGAATTTCATCTTTTACATGTAGTGCGAGAGGCGTTGTCTAATATCGTCCGTCATTCTGGCGCTGAAAAAGTCACAATTGCGCTGGTATTGCAATCGACGGGGGATGTGATAGTGACGATAGATGACGATGGCAAAGGCTGCACTTTTGACGAAGCCAAGCCACATCATTATGGCTTGGCTATTATGAAAGAACGCGCTTACTGTTTAGGTGGCACTATTGAGATACTCCCTAGACGGCGTGGTGGAACGCGTGTCAGATTATTATTTCATCCAAAATAACAAAAAATTAAAAAATAAATTTACTCAAAAACTATCAATTAAATGTTGGAGAACACTATGCAAGCAGCCACTTCAGTTATTATTATCGATGACCACGCACTATTTCGTCGAGGCGTAAGCCAAATGATTTCAGCCGATGCCGAGTTTTCGGTGATAGGTGAGGCGGCTTCTGGTGCTGAAGGACTGGTATTAGTTGCAGAACTAAAGCCAGATATTGTATTGATAGATTTGAATATGAAGGGCATGAACGGCATACAAACACTGACCCAGATTAAAGAGGAAAAGCTTGAATCTAAATGCATTATGCTAACTGTTTCTGATGCAGAAGTTGATTTGCTAGAAGCCTTGCGCGCAGGCGCAGATGGTTATTTGCTAAAAGATATGGAGCCAGAAGATCTTTGCTCAAGCTTAAAAAAAGCCATGTCCGGCGTCACTATCTTGCATGAGAGTCTCACTGAAATTCTAAAAAATGCGTTGATTCATCCGACCCTGAATAGAAGCTCAGAAGATGTTTCCCTGACAGAGAGAGAGCGAGAAATTCTTGAGTGTTTGGCTAACGGCCTGAATAATAAAACCATTGCTAGGGAACTTGGTATTAGCGACACAACCGTAAAAGTGCATATTAAACATTTGTTGAGTAAACTAAAGCTGACTAGTCGACTTGAGGCGGCAGTGTGGGCGCATAGGAAAAAATAGGCTAATAATGATTGGATAAAGTAATAAACCTAATGAAAATATCAAGCGAATCAGTAGCATTAAATAGACAATAAAGAAATTGAAAACGAATCAACACACCCATGCTATTGGCCTAGCACGCAAGAGATTTAATGTGGCCATTTTAATGCGTAATGTTGATGCTATCTGTGCCTTTTTTAGCGATGATTATCATATAGTAACTGCACGCGGCATTCAGTCTCAAGGTGTTGATGAACAGCGCAGGCTTTGGTCTGCGGCATTTCAGCTTGACCCACTTCTATTGTATCGCAGGCGCACTAGAGAATTGCGTTGTAATGAGCGCCTAGGCGCTGCAGAGGAGCTTGGAGGCTGGGTTGGTAGATTATCATCAAGCTATCAGACAACCTTGGTGGCTGGCGTATATTCAGCAAAATGGCAAAGGCAAGATGATGGGGATTGGCTGATACAATCTGAAGTTTTTACCATACTAAAATCTAAAACTTACGCGAACACAAATTTCTACTGATATTTTCCTGACAGATGCAATGGCGGTAATTATTACTGGCTATAATAGGGTAAATTTTGGATCTACTATTGGATAGATAACATGCAAATTAATACGATTCAAACTACGGTATTTAGCGATCAAAAACCAGGCACTTCTGGTCTACGCAAGAAAGTAAAGGTGTTTCAGCAAACGCATTACTTAGAAAATTTTGTACAAAGTATTTTTGATACCTTGTTTGAAAAAGATGGTGTGCCAGAAAATGCTACGCTAACGGTTGGTGGTGATGGACGTTACTACAATCGACATGCAATTCAAACTATTATTCAGATGGCTGCAGCGAATGGTTTTGCCCGCGTTATTGTTGGGCAGGCGGGTATTTTATCTACGCCAGCGGTCTCGCATATTATTCGAAAATATAAAACATTCGGCGGCATGATCTTGTCTGCTAGCCACAACCAAGGTGGGGTGGATGGCGATTTCGGCATTAAATATAACATTAGTAATGGTGGGCCAGCACCTGAAAAAATTACCGATGAAGTATTCGCAAAAAGTAAAGTGATTGCCAGCTACAAAATTGCTGATCTTGCAGAAGTCGATGTAGATTCGCTTGGTGAAAGCCTCTTTAATGATGGAAAATTTACCGTGCAGGTGATTGATGCGGTAGGAGATTATGCCGATTTAATGCAAACGTTGTTTGATTTTTCGGCGATTAAAACACTATTGGCTAGTGGCTTTCAAATGAAATTTGATGCCATGCATGCTGTGACTGGCCCCTATGCGAAAGAGATTTTTGTCAATCGTTTGGGTGCACCTGCGCATAGTCTGATGAATTGTGTGCCTTCCGAAGATTTTGGCGGTGGCCACCCAGACCCTAATTTAACCTACGCGGAAGATTTGGTGAAAATCATGTTTGCTGGTGATAATTCTCCAGATTTTGGTGCGGCATCGGATGGCGATGGCGACCGGAATATGATCTTGGGTAAAAACTTTTTTGTAACGCCATCGGACAGTTTGGCAGTATTGGCTGCTAATGCAACGATAGTGCCAGCATACGCAAACGGCATTGCTGGCGTTGCACGTTCTATGCCAACCAGTGGTGCGGTGGATCGCGTGGCTGCAAAGTTAAACATTCCCTGTTATGAAACGCCTACTGGTTGGAAGTTTTTTGGTAACTTGATGGATGCCGGAAAAGTTACACTTTGCGGCGAAGAAAGTTTCGGTACTAGTTCTAATCATGTGCGTGAGAAAGATGGCCTTTGGGCGGTGTTGTTTTGGTTGAATGTGTTAGCGCAAAAAAATACTGTGATTGATAAAGCTTCTGTACCACAGATTCTTAAAGCGCATTGGTTTGAATTCGGCCGTAATGTATATTCACGCCATGATTTTGAGGCAATACCGACCGCAGCGGCTAACGATGTCATGGCGCATATTAAAGCGCAATTTACTAGTCTGCCGAATCAAACCTATGGTGCATATACTGTTAAAACTTGCGATGATTTCAGTTACCACGACTCGATTGATGGCTCTGTCAGCAATAATCAAGGTGTGCGTATTTTGTTTGTCGATGGTTCTCGTATTGTTTTCAGGCTTTCTGGCACAGGCACTGAAGGTGCCACTTTACGAATTTATTTGGAGGCATTTGAGCCAGATAGTGCAAAACAAAGTGTGGATGCGCAGGTGGCTTTAGCTGAAATGATACAAATTGCATTGAAGATTTCACAGCTTAAAGAAAAAACTGGCCGCGATACACCAACAGTAATTACCTAAGCAATGCTAAAGAGTCTAAAGGTTAAATCAATGCTCGACTTGTTTAATGGTCATTTCGCCATTAAATAGTCGAACATCCATGCGACCTAAAAATGACATGCCTAGCAACACGTCGCCATCTAAGCCGGGGGCGATCATTGCTGAAACATTGTTTGCGTTCACGCCACCTAATTGTAAAGATTTTAGTCGCACCATATAACCAATACTATCGCCATTAGCTGTATTGGTGCGTATAGCATCTATGCTTTTTAAATTAAGTCTGTCGGCAATGCTTTGTGAAATCGCCACGCCAGTGGCGCCGGTGTCGACTAATACATTCACTTTCTCGCCATTAATCAAGGCTTCTGCACGGTAATGGCCATCCAAGCCGCGTTTTAAAACCACAGTGCTATTTTCACCTAAGCGATTAATTTTATTGGGATTTTGAATATTGTCCACCAAGTAGACAATTAGCGCAGCGAGTGCGAGCCATATAATACCTACGATAAACGTATTTTTTGACATGATTTAAAAAGCTTCTTTACTTCGCCTCTTCTATCCAAGCCAGTTGTATGGCTTCTAAGACCTTTTCACCACATTTCTCTGTTGTATCATCAAAGCCTTCTAAATCCATTACCCATTGCATTAAATCAGTGAAACGTATGGTGCTCGGATCGATGTTTGGATGTGTGTCGTAAAGCGTTTCTGCAATGGTTAAGCTGTCGGTCCATTTCATGATAATTATCCCAAGTTTATTGAATATAATACTATTATAACTTGCTAAAGATGCAGCCTAATAAAATTGAATAGTTAGCCGTGCATTTTAAACGATGCCTTCTGAACCCAGTTTTCTGAACCCAGCTATCTAAACTGCAAGGTCTTAATCTTATTGTCAGGTCGTGGTAAAATGATTAGATATTTATGTGTTGAGATTTAAACTTTTTTAATTACTGACCGTCTCTAAACCACAACGTAATATTAAATTATAATTCGTCATTAAAATACAAGTTGTCTTTAAAATTACACATCACAATTAACTATTAATCGTCATTCATGACTCATCGCTTACGGAAAGCCTAATAACATGTCTACAGCTCCATTTAACTACGCTAATACTCTTAATCAAGCTGACCCTGCTTTGTGGGTCATGATGGAGCAAGAAGTTGTGCGTCAGCATGATCATATTGAATTAATCGCTTCTGAAAACTATACCAGTCCAGCGGTAATGCAGGCACAAGGTTCTCAACTTACTAACAAGTATGCTGAAGGTTACCCAGGTAAACGTTTTTATGGCGGTTGTGAGTTTGTAGATCAGATTGAACAGTTAGCTATTGATCGCTTGAAAGCTTTGTATGGTGCGGAATATGCTAATGTGCAACCACATTCTGGCTCACAGGCTAATCAAGCGGTATATTTTTCTATTCTGAAACCGGGTGATACGGTGATGGGTATGAACCTTGGTCATGGCGGTCATTTAACGCACGGTTCACCAGCTAATTTATCTGGTAAATTATTTAACATAGTGGCTTATGGTCTAAATGAGCAAGAAGAGATAGATTATGACGAGATGGAGCGCATTGCCGTTAACTCTAAGCCTAAATTATTGATAGGTGGTGCCTCTGCTTATGCATTGCATTTCGACTGGGCGCGCATGAGCGAAATTGCCAAAAAAGTAGGTGCTTATTTTATGGTAGATATGGCGCATTACTCAGGTTTGATTGCCGGCGGTGTATATCCAAATCCGGTGCCACATGCCGATTTCGTGACATCAACTACCCATAAAACGTTGCGTGGTCCACGTGGTGGCATTATTTTAGCTAAAGCCGAGTTCGAAAAATCATTAAATTCTAGTGTGTTTCCAAGCCTGCAAGGCGGTCCGTTAATGCACGTGATTGCGGCAAAAGCGACTGCGTTTTTAGAGGCCTCTCAGCCTGAATTTAAAACCTACCAAGCACAAGTGATTAAAAATGCGCAAGCGATGGCAGAAGCTTTAACTGCTCGTGGTTTACGTATTATTTCAGGTCGCACAGAATCACACATGTTTTTAGTCGATTTACGGACTAAAGGTTTAACTGGTAAAGCAGCAGATGCTGCACTTGGTTTAGCGCATATTACAGTGAATAAAAATTCAATTCCTAATGACCCGGAAAGCCCATTTGTAACCTCTGGTATTCGCATAGGCGCACCAGCAATTACAACACGTGGTTTTAAAGAAGCTGAAGCGCGTTTAGTGGCTGATTTAATTGCCGATGTGTTGGATAATCCAACAGATGAAGCAGTGATTGCAGTGACTAAAGCTAAAGTTCATGC
>JBBAOU010000028.1:0-28866 GCA_040401175.1 Methylotenera sp.
CCAGGCCCACCTTGGATAAAGAGAGGTGGATACATTGTCCATCCGCCAGCGACAGCCCCGCCTGGCGCGAAAAACGTACCAATGAGAAGCAAGAATGCCATTGGAAGTAACCAAAAACTCCAGTTATTAAGACGTGGGAACGCCATATCTGGTGCACCTATCATTAGCGGAATCTGCCAGTTCGCAAATCCTACAAAAGCAGGCATTATGGCTCCAAAAATCATGATTAGCCCATGCATAGTAGTAAGTTGGTTAAACAGATATGGTTGAAAGAATTGCAGTCCTGGCTGAAATAATTCAGTTCGTACAAGCATCGCTAAGGACCCAGCAAATAAAAACATAGCGAAACTGAAACACAGATACAACGTACCAATGTCTTTGTGATTAGTCGTCGTAAGCCAACGCTGAATACCTTCTGGATGTGAATGATCGCCTAAGTTATGGGCAACAGTTGTCATGGCAATGGTACTCCTTTAGACTTTTCTTTTCTCATGGCTGAAACCTCGACTGGCTGAATCAATTCGCCAGTGTGATTACCCCAGTTGTTGCGCTCGTAAGTGATCACAGCAGCTACTTCAAAATCAGATAATTGCTGGCCTATAGGTTGCATGGCTGTACCCGATATCCCATTCATAAGGATACTTAGATGCTGAACTTTGCTACCAAGCACCACTTTGCCATCTTTCCAGAACCCACGTTCTTTTAGTGGTCTTGTAACTCCTGCATCTGCTGTAAAAGTTGTGCCATCAACTAATGGTGGGAATATACCTGAGATACCTAAACCATTGGCTTGGTGGCATACTGCGCAACGACTCAGATAAACCTTTTCGCCTTGTGCTTTAAGTTCAATAAGCGCGTACGTTTTAGTTGTTGTTGCAGTAGCCTCAGTTAAGCTGGATTTTTTAGTCTTCAGCCAATAATCGTAGTCTTTAAGAGCTAGCGCCTCTACCACTATGGGCATAAAGCCATGCCCAACACCACATAACTCTGCACATTGCCCACGATAAATACCTGGATTATCCACCTTAAACCAAGCTTCATGAATGAAACCAGGAATGGCATCCTGCTTAACACCAATCTTTGGAACCCACCAAGAATGAATCACGTCACTAGAAGTCAAAAGCACTCGTACTTTTTTGCCCGTTGGCACTACCATTGGCTGATCTACTTCTAATAAGTAATTCATGCCTTTAGCCACTTTATTGTCAATCTGATCGCGTGGCGTGGCAAGGTTACTAATGTAATTCACGCCCTCCCCAAGATATTCATACTCCCATACCCATTGATGGCCAGTGACTTTAATACTTATATCGGGATGATCAACATTTTTCATTGCCAAAACCGTTTGGGTAGTTGGGTAGGCTATACCCATTAAAATTAGGAATGGGATAAATGTCCATACGACTTCTAATATGGTATTTTGGTGGAATTGGGCTGCTATGTGGCCCTCTGACTTACGATGCTTATATAAAGCATAGAACATGAAACCAAACACCACAACAAAGATAAACAAGCATACTAGTAAAATAAGCGTATGCAGGTCGTAAATTTGCTGAGCTATAGGAGTGGCGGGTGTTTGCAGGTTAAGGTTATAGTTTGCATGTGATTGAATTGAAATGCTTAATAGTGCTGCAAAATAAACAGCAGCCCTTTTCATTTTGGAAAACTTCCAAGACGCGATTTTAACTGAATCGCCAGATTAAGACGCTCCTCGCTACTCATGTGGCGGCCAAACTCTATTTCACGCCCATGTGACCGTAACGCTAATTTCCTACACCCCCCCTCTGACATGCAATTTAATACTATTCGAGCCCAATAGCTACTGAGTTCAATATGCTTGTCACAACCTAGTTCATGGGTGTCAATGATAACCTTGCCCCCACCGATAGTTAGACGTTCAAAATCCCCATCGTGTTTCCAAATATTGCAAAAGCAAGCCGCCAGCACGACCAACTCTAAGCCAGTAAATAGAAACACTGGCCATGCACCAATTAGCACAAAGCTTAGGGAAAAAATCAGACAAAGCACCGCAATGATTACGAAGATATACAGTGTGCTTAAACGAGATAGAGCACAGTTAGGTTTAGCGGTGATTGAATAATCAACCGATGATGATGTTGCATAGCTAATATCAATCATGACATGCCTCGCTTTTCGTAGAAATGCGCCACACTATCCGTTAATAAATCTATACTCTTTTATAAAATAATACAAGTATTATATAATTATTTTGACATCTTCTGGCTTCTTGTAGTTTGATAGCAAGCTATCAATTAAATCATTTGGTAAGGCTTTTGTAGTAGTCATTTTTAATCCATTTGTGAAAAGTGCGGTTTCCTGCAAAATGACATTTACACAAAATTATTTACACCCCCCAGCCTGACTTTCCAAAGGCATTTAAGGCACATCCAATGTGGCGCGATTGTGATATTGATGAATATTTAAATAGAAAATCTAGCCAAGCTTAACCGCAATATCGCTGGCTGATTCACGGTAATATACCATCAACATTTTCAGGTCTTTATGGCCAACCATTCTGGCAAGATCAAGTATCTGTAATTTTTTAGAAAGATTAGTTATGGCAGTTGCACGACTGTCGTGAAAATGAACACCACCAACTAGCGCCAGCTTCTTAGCTTTTCTAAATAAGCTACCTAACTGGCTAGTAGATATATTAAATATATACTTTTCATCCAATCCCTTGAATTGCTCGATAATGGCTAACGCCCTACTGCTCAACGGCACATTTCTAATGCCAGCTTGCGTCTTAGAATCGTTTATTCTCGCTACTTGTCCTAGTACATATAACCAAGTCAAATTGCATATTTCCTGCGCTCGCATAGGCGTTTCAATAGCAAACATGAAAGCTGCGCCCACACGAATGGTGATAGTAGTTAGAATTAGTTGGTTAGAAAAGTTAAGTGCAAAGCATAATCCGTCTATTTCATCTTGCGTTATCAGTCTATCGCGTGGAGGCTCTCCAGTAGGCTTTTTAAGCCCTTTCATGGGGTTTTCTGTCAGATACTCCCATTCATTCACGGCAATATGTAAATAATGGCTTAACAGCGCCCATTCACGTAGTACGCTTAAAGCTGATACTTCTTTTAGCCTTCTATCGCGCCAGTCAGCAAACAATGGTTTATTTAGATCAGCGACGTTTACCTTACTTGGCTTATCTGCTTGAAATTTATCAATGCGTATGCATTCCCAACGTTCGCCCTTCTTCTTGCTCGATACATCATCACAGTATTTGTTTAGTAACTCCCCAAATGTCATTACAGGTACTTTACCCTTGCCAGTAAGTAGCAAGTCCTCCTATAAGTAACCTTCTGCCTTAGTAGCAAATACTTTAGAAGTAGCTTTGTAATTGACCGTGACTTGAAACCGTCACTTGCCAGATGCTGTTTTAGTAATGTTTGCCATGAGTAGTGAGAACAATAGTAGGAATTTAGTTAGACTATAAAACTAAACACCTTGTAAAGAAACGTAATACAACGAAACATAACTAGATAGTACATAAGCAAAAACCCCGAAGTTATTAGCGTTAAGGCTAGTAAGTGCGGGGCTTGCTGTGTTTTTTACATCTATGTTTTGGTGCGAAAGGAGAGACTCGAACTCTCACGCCTTACGGCGCTGGAACCTAAATCCAGTGCGTCTACCAATTCCGCCACTCTCGCAGGTAGTTTATTAACAACTGCCATTTCTAGCAAGCCGCCATTGTAGCGCAACTAAAGCATTTTAGAAAAGACAAAATGACAAAAAAGTTAATATTTATTTATCATGGCATAATAAACAAAATGTAAGCACAGCATTAACGGATGCGTTTCTAGCATGGGAGTTGTCTTTAACAAGCGAGACAAAAAAGTAGCCTATAAAAATGTAATACCACGTTTTTGTACTTGAATTTATACCGTTAAAGGTCGTGATTGTGCGAGAATGATAGTTAATTATTTAACATACAAAGTTTAAGAAAATGCAAAACACTATTAATCAAAATGAAATCAACATGCTACGCACTGAGTTGGAGCTTTTAATGCGTGAGCGCGATTCATTATTGCGTGTCACTGGTGCCGCTGCTGGACTCATTGCGGAAATGGATAGTCATGACTTATCGATTAGAACCATAGAAGCGGCAGATTTATTAGCCACTACGATCAATAGCTTAAGTGAAGAGTCTTTGCAAGACGCCTTAAGTGCGGTAAATGCTGAAATTATTATCTAACTACTAGCACTACATATAGTCACGGCAACTACATTAAGATTAAAAAAAGTGCATAGAGTTTGATTAATCACAATAGAAACATCGCGAGCAATATTTCACGGACACTACTGTGCACGTGCATAGCGATAACAATATCCGCTTGTAGCTTTCAACAATACAAGGCTAAACCTATCGATCAAATTGCCAGCATAGAGAGATTTCAGCTAAAAGATTCCGCGAGTGCTGACTTTCGCCAATATCTAGTCAGCAATGGCTACCCTGAAAAAAACTTACCGCTACAACAGTGGAATGCGGATGACCTGACTCTCTGCGCGCTGTTTTTTCATCCTAGCTTAGATGTGGTACGCGCCCAATGGCGATTGGCTGAACAAGCTGAAGCTCGCGCAGCAGAAAGACCTATCGCCAGCTTAAGTGGACACTTCGCTAATAGCAATCAAGCCAACAGTGACAACAGTCCTTACGCATTCGGATTAAGTATTGATATTCCCATTGAAACTGCTAAAAAACGCGACATTCGTATTGAAAATGCGCGCCATTTGTCGCTTGCGGCAAAGCTTGAAGTCGCACAAACCGCATGGCAGTTACGCAAGGATGTAGTCCAATCACTGAACGACTACCAATTTAACCAACAACAAATTACTCTGCTCAATAAGGAAGAAGCGCGACGTGGAGAAATTGTCGCCATTTATCAAAAGCGCGTAGATCTAGGTGCCGCATCAAATGTGGAATTAAGCACGGCTAAACTACTATTACAAACTGTCACATCAGAACTCAACGCAAAAAAATATAGTCGCTTAGTGTTACGCTCCAAATTAGCCATTAGCACTGGTTTACCATTAGCCAAAATTGAGGCCATGCATTTTGTGTTTGATGCTGACAACCAAAAACAAGCTGACTATCTGCCGGCTGAAAATTTGCAAACTACCGCCCTACTTAATCGCTTGGACATCCGTATTGCACTTGAGCGATATGCGGTTTCAGAAGCAAAATTAAAGCTTGAAATTGCCAAGCAATATCCGAATCTGGTCATTAGTCCAGGTTATGCATACGAGTTCGGCGATAGTATTTGGTCGCTAGGTTTATCTGGCCTATTGACTATCTTAAATAAAAATAAATTAGCGATTGCCGAGGCTACGCAACTACGAGAAGTTGAAGCTGCGCAATTTGAAGCCTTACAGGCAAAAACCATTTCTCAAGCCGACACAGCTAATGTGGAACTTATGCTGGCTAAGCAATCTTTGGATAACCAGCAAAAACTGCGTGAGCAACAGCAATTAAATACTCAGCGTTCAGAAAAAAAATTTAAAGCGGGTGAGATAGACAGACTGGAGTTAGCATTTAGCCAATTAGAGAATATTAATGCCGATAAAAGTGTTGCCGTATTACAGCTTCAATTAAAAGTGGCGCAGAATCAGCTCGAAAACGCTCTGCAAATACCATTATCAGCCATTAACAATACTAGCGAAAACAAGCCGAAAAAAATCATTAAGCTTGAAGATTTAAGCTTCAAAGAACAAAAAAATAAAACCAAAGAATAAACCAATAATCACTGCCAGTAGTTTAATACTGGCATTTTTTGAAAGCTTGATGGGAGTCATCAATAATGAATCGCAAATTAGCCATAATCATAGGCATACAGGCCTTTCTTATTGTCATGCTTTTTTGGGTATTGGTATTCTATGGCAAAGATGAATATGAGGCATCAACACATACCGCAGAAGACAACATCGAGGCACAAAATCGTGTCGACACCAAACAAGGTTTAGCCACTATTCGTGTTAACCCCGCAACGCAGGTACAAAGTGACATTAGCACCAGCGGCTTAAAAACAAGCATTCACCAAGGTGGAATCAGTAGCTACGGTAACGTGATTGCAATGGATAGCTTATTAGAACTGCGCTCGCGTTATATTGCCGCAAAAGCTGATGGTTTAGTCATTAGCACTTCTTTAGCACACAATAAACTTGAGCTTGCACGTTTACGCGAACTGAATTTGGATGACAAAAACGTCTCAGATAAAGTGCTAGCAACCTCACAGGCCGACACAAAGTCAGATGAAGCTAAAATATTTGCCGCAGAGTCCAGCGCTAAAAATATCGCTGATACTATGCGCCAAGCTTGGGGCGATACGCTCACTAAACTAGCGACAGACAAAACCCCGAGCAATCTATTACAAAGTTTGATCGATTATAAAGACGTGTTAATTCAAATTACCTTGCCGTTCGATGCTGCCGAACCGATTGAAAACAGCTACGTAATGGTAGCACCAACGATAGCATCATCTAACTCGGTGCGCGCCATTTATTTATCAAAATCGCCAATGAGTAATGCGACCATTCAAGGTAAAACATACTTTTACCACGCCAACACAAACATTTTACGTGCTGGTATGCAATTAAAAATAAATAGCTTAAGTAACGCCAGTAAGCAAACTGGCGTGGTTATTCCAGCGACTGCGGTTGTTTGGTACGCAGGCAAACCATGGGCCTATCGAAAAACCGGCAAAGACCAATTTAGCCGTCTACCCATTAATACCAGCATTGAAGTTGAGAATGGCTGGTTTTATCAGGCTAGCACAAAAGCTGATTTAAGCGCTGGTGATCAAGTTGTCATTAGTGGCGCGCAACTATTGCTATCTGAAGAATTTAAGTCTCAAATCACAAACGAGAATGAGGATTAAAGCGTCATGATGTCAGCGTTAGTCCGTTTTTCTATACGCTTTAGTGGCGTTATTATTGGCTTAGCCACGCTGGTTGTGCTTTATGGCATTCACAGCCTTACGCACAGCAATTTAGATGTTTTTCCCGAGTTCTCGCCCACACAAATAATCATTCAAACTGAATCTGCTGGAATGTCGGCAGAATTGGTTGAAAGTCTAGTCAGTCAACCGATTGAAACTAGTATTGCCGGTACGGTGGGCATCATCAGTTTACGCTCACAGTCCATTCCGGGTTTGTCTATAGTCACCGTCATTTTTAATGAAGATACCGACATCTATAGAAATAGACAGGTGGTGGCAGAACGCTTGGCCACGCTTAGCAATCGTTTACCAAAAGGCATTACGCCCAATATCACGCCTCTAACCTCTTCAGCCAGTACAATATTAGGTGTTGGCTTGACCTCAAAAACTCGTAGCCTTACAGAAGTACGTACCATAGTAGATTGGACTATCGTGCCGCATTTACTAGCCATTCCCGGGGTGGCTGATGTCAATGTGTTTGGCGGTAAAGTCCGACAGTACCAGGTACAAGTTGATCCAGAAAAAATGATTCACTATGGCATTTCGCTGACTCAAATTGAAGAAGCCGTTAAAAAAGCCACCGGTGTTCGAGGCAATGGTTTTATTGAGAATAAAAATCAGCGCATAGTGATTAATACTGAAGGGCAATCAATGACGCCACAGATATTGGCGTTAGCAACACTGCTATATAGAAATGGCCAAACAATTAGATTGGGCGACATCGGCAAGGTCGTTGAAGGCGAGGCTCCTTCTATTAGTGCGGCATCAATCAATGAAGAAACGGGTGTCTATTTATCGGTACAAGGTCAGCTAGGTGCAAACACGCATGCGGTCACTCGAGCCGTTGAAGATGCACTTGATGAAATAAAACCTAGCTTAGCCACTGAGGAAGTAGTGTTACATGAAGGCTTGTTTAGGCCGGATAATTTTATAGAAGTGGCGATTAAAGGCGTTCGTGCTGACATTTTAATAGGCTCAATATTGGTGATTACTGTACTATTTTTATTCTTATTTAATGCGCGTACTGCGTTTATTTCTGCCACGGCCATTCCGCTTTCACTATTGACCGCGATTGTGGTGATGAGTCATTTTAAAATCGGGCTCAATATCATGGTACTTGGCGGATTAGCTATTGCATTAGGGGAAGTGGTCGATGATGCGATTATTGATACTGAAAATATTTTCCGCCGGCTACGTGGAAATCGATTATTAGCCCGGCCCTTGCCTACCCATCAAGTGGTGTTTAATGCCTCTATGGAAGTGCGAAGCTCCGTGGTATATGCAACTATTATTGTGGCCTTGGTGTTTATGCCACTACTCACATTAGGTGGTGTTGCTGGTAAGCTTTTTGCGCCTTTGGGCTTTGCTTACATTGCCGCCATTTTGGCCTCTTTAGTGGTGGCGCTAACACTGACGCCAGCACTTTGTTATTTGCTACTGGGTAATGCCAAGCTAGAAGCAGAAGATCCACCGATGATACGCATTATCAAAAAATGGTATGTGCGAGTGCTTTATAAAATTGAAAAACAATATAAAGCGGTCATGGCGATTAGCTTTATATTTATCGCACTTGGCTTAGCCGTTTTACCTTTATTCAAAAGCCAGTTTATACCCGCACTACATGAAGGTCATTACATTATGCACATGACCGCCGTGCCTGGCACTTCTGAGCAAGAATCGCTACGTATCGGCAAAAAAGCTTCTGCGATTATACGTAAAATTAAGGGCGTTAAGTCAGTCACGCAATGGGTAGGCCGCGCTCCTAACGCGGCGGATACCTTTGGTACACATTATAGCGAGTTTGAAATTGAAATAAGCGCAATTTCAGGTGAAGAACAAAATCGTATATTAAGAAACATTCGTGAAGAAATGGCTGGTGAAGCAAAAGATGATGACAACGATGGTAAAGCCGAGCTTGGCTTTGTAGGGGTGAATTTTGCCATCAATACTTTTTTAACTGAACGTATCGAAGAAACTATATCCGGTTACGCTGCTTCAACGGTAATTAACCTCTATGGTAATGATTTGGATGCTTTAGACCTTGATGCGCAAGCAGTTGCCAGTGTCATTAAAAACGTTAAAGGTGCAGCAGATGTGCTAGTGCAATCTCCTCCGGGTACACCACAATTGGTGATGCGTTTACGTCCAGAGAAACTAGCTCTTTGGGGTATGCAATCAACAGAAGTTCTGGACAATATTCGTGCCGCTTATGAAAGTGTACCTATCACACAAGTTTATCAAGGAAATCGTGTAATAGGCGTTAGCGTAGTGCTAGATTTAGACTCACGCGATGATGTACTAGATGCGGGCAATTTACCACTATTTAATCCAGAAGGAAAACTGTTACGTTTACGCGATGTTGCCGATATTGTGCAGGAAAATGGCCGCTCAAAAATATTACATGCCGGGGCAAAACGCATACAATCCGTCACAGCTAATGTTAACGGTCGTGACATTGACGCCTTTACCGACGAGATTAAAGCTAAAATAAAAAATGATGTGACCTTATCTAAAGGTACTTATTTAGAATTCACTGGTGCAGCAGAAGCCAATGCAAAATCACGTGAAGCGCTCATTTTACAATCGTTTTTAGCCGCAGTGGCCGTATTTCTAATGCTCTATATTGCCTTCGGCAGACTACGTAATTTACTACTTACGTTTGCTAACCTGCCCTTCGCACTCATAGGCGGCGTACTGGCAGTATTATTCACCGGTGGTTGGATTTCATTGGGCTCCTTAGTAGGCTTTGTTACGCTATTTGGCATCACACTGCGTAATTCGATCATGATGGTTTCACACTATCAGCACTTAATCGATAAAGAGCATTGCGTCTGGAGCTTAGAAACCTGCATACGCGGTGCCTCAGAACGATTACCTTCCATATTGATGACGGCCATAGTCACGGCGCTCGGACTGCTACCGTTAGCCGCTGGTAGCGGCCAGCCCGGGCGCGAGATTGAAGGGCCGATGGCCACTATTATTGTCGGTGGCTTAGTCACATCAACCATCCTTAACTTATTAATTCTGCCTACCATCATGTTGCATTTTGGTCGCTTTAATAAGCAAGACAAGTTCTAACTACAAGCGAGCAACTGCTCTAATAAAAAATGCGTAAACAGTTTATTAAATATTGTACTGCCGGTGGATTTTCTACACTGATTCATTATTTGGCATTTATACTAGCTATCAAAATGCTCTGTTGGCCAGCATGGCAAGCAACATTGTTAGGCGCAACGATAGGCGCTCTAACCGCTTACCTACTTAATTATCACTATACTTTTTCCAGCAAAATAGCGCACGCCAGAATACTACCCAAGTTCTTAATCACCGCCGGCTTAGGCGTTATAATACAAACCTTAATTGTGGCTGGCTTAAGCCAAAATTGGCATTTACATTACATGCTTGCGCAAATAATCGCGACTGGCGCAGGACTAATATTGACTTTTATCATCAATCGCTTTTGGACGTTCGCATGACTGACTCGACAAAAAAATTAATGCTACAGCCTACTCCAGACATTGAATCAAATATTACTGATCCTTGCATTATTGAAGCCAGCATTATTGAACTTAGCATCATAGTACCGGCTTACAACGAAGAAGCGGTACTGACGATATTCCACGAAAAAATTCTTGAAGTCCTCAAGCCACTCAATATCAGTTACGAAATCGTTTATATCAACGATGGTAGTCGAGACAACACTGAAGCTATCATTCTGCAGCTAAAAAAACAGTGTCCTCAAATTGCCTATGCAAAATTTAGCCGTAACTTTGGTAAAGAAGCGGCCATGACTGCGGGCTTTAAATTATGTCGTGGGGCGTCAGCGATTATGATAGATGCTGACTTACAGGATTCACCTACACTGATTCCAGCAATGCTGGAGGCTAGACGTAATGGCGCAGATATTGTCAATATGAAGCGTTCTGAACGTTATGGTGAGCCAATGTGGAAAAAAACAACAGCCAGTATGTTTTACCACCTGATTGGTAAAATTAGTGAGGTATCTATTCCGCATAATGTGGGTGATTTCAGGTTATTCAGTCGACGTGCAATAGAGTCTATCAACCAACTTAACGAGCGTGGTCGCTTCATGAAAGGCTTATATGCCTGGGTGGGCTATCCGCAAGCTACCATAGAATACGAGCGCGACCCGCGTGCCGCCGGTGATACTAAATGGCCTTTTTTTAAATTGGTTGGTCTAGCCTGGCAAGGCATTACCGCATTCTCAACAGCACCACTACAAATGGCAACTTGGTTAGGTTTAGCCAGTGCCGGCAGCGCGTTTGCATATGCCAGCTACTTTTTACTTAAAAGTTTGGTCACGCCAGATATCGTGCATGGCTTCCCTACCCTTATTATCGTGATTCTGTTTTTGGGCGGCTTGCAATTATTCTGCATCGGTATTTTAGGTGAGTATCTCGCGCGCATTTACACCGAAGTTAAACAACGTCCAGTGTATTTAATCGAAACGTTCTACCCAGCGAAATAAGGTGTTAATTTAAATTTATGAATCAAATTTCACGCTTTTGGCTGGACGCTAAGGACTCGCTAGGTAAGCGCACTGTTATGATTTTTGCCGCACTAATTATAGTGCGACTTATTTCCTTAGCACTTTATCCACTGATGGATATGACCGAAGGTCGCTATGGTGAAATAGCTAGAAAAATGGCTGAAATGAACGATTGGATTACGCCTTGGTATGAAACCGGTGTGCCATTTTGGGGTAAACCACCATTATCTTTTTGGATGTCAGCGATAGGCGTTAAATTATTAGGTATTAATGAATTCGCTGTTAGGTTCCCGCATTTCTTAGCCGCATTATTAGTCATAATGATTGCTTATGACTGGGCAAAGAAAAGCCAAATCAACCCTTATTACGTCATTATTATTTTGAGCACCTCGTTTATATTTTTAGTCTCATCCGGCGCGGTAATGACAGACATGGCTTTGTGCGTGGGCAGCACTTTAGCGCTGAGAGCCTGTTGGTTAAGTTTACGTGGCAAGGAATCTACAAGAGAACGCGAGCAAGTCTTATTTTTCATCGGCCTAAGCATCATGTTGTTGGCAAAAGGTCCAGTTGGCTGGGTACTGGTATTTCTGCCAATTGGCTTGTGGGCGCTATTTAGCCAAGCCATTAAAGAAACGTGGCAAGGATTAGCCTGGATCATTGGCGGGCTAACCGCAATACTTGTGGTTTCACCTTGGTATTTATTGGCTGAACAACAGACACCGGGATTTTTACATTACTTCTTTGTTGGTGAACACTGGCAGCGCTTTACTGTTTCTGGCTGGAAAGGTGATTTATACGGCACTGCACACGCTACACGTAGAGGCACTATTTGGTTACAATTTATTTACGCCACCTTACCTTGGAGTTTTATTTTAGCCATATCTGCGTGGGTTTATAGAAAGTCGGCAGTATCAAAAAGACCTGCTGCACAAAAAGATTTAAGCCTGTTTTTACTACTTGCCACTATTTCACCCTGCTTGTTTTTCACTATGTCAGGCAATATTTTGTGGACTTATATATTACCTGGCGTACCAGCTTTCGCCATGTTGCTAGCCCTTTGCTTGGATAAGCTTGGTCAAAAAATCGCTAAAAAAATCCTGTTTATTGGCACAACTGCAAGTACCTTAGTCTTTGTCGGCGTGTTAAGTACCTTAACCATTGGCCATGCAGCAGATCTAAAATCGGCTAAATCCATTACACAATTATATGAAGCGCAAAATGTGATAAAAAATCATACTTCGCCACTCGTATTCTTAGGCGACAGGCCTTATTCAGCCATGTTTTACAGTCATGGCTTAGCCTTAAAAATGTCCAGCCTAGAAGAAATCAGCTTATACGCAAAAACTAACCCTACTTATATTGCCATAAAAAAGAATCAATTAAGCGGCTTAGAACAAGCATTAAAGAATCTAACAGTGGTCGGTGATACCGGCAACTATCGCTTATTTTTAATGCTTAATCATATTTAATATATTTAAACCGCACATCATCATTAGGCGTGCCTTCTAAGGCATTTTTTAAGCCGTTGGCATTTACTTCCAGTGCTGGTTGCCAGTTAATCACAGCTTCTATTTTAGCCGCCAACGCAAAGTCTTTGTCAGTAATACCTTTCGCATCATGCGTGCATAATTTAACAATGACGAAAGCATATGACACGGCCAAATCAGGATGATGCCAAGCAGCCTCGGCTAAATGCCCAATAGTATTTACCACCATTAGCGTGGCTTTCCAGCCGCTGGTTTTATACTTGCGACGTATCCAGCCATTTTCTAAATACCAGCTAGGTAACTCGGCTTTTAGCTTTTCTTCAACTTCCTGTACTGAGTATATTTTATTGGTTTTCATATAAGCTCTTTCAAAATAGAGAGTGTGTAAATTAAGAAAAATTAACGTTAAACCGTGATGCACAAGCCATACATTGCAAGGTTTTGCACACTAAAACCTTGCTCAAATATGCTGTAATCGGTTTTATTTAACGCATAAGTATGATAATCATCGCAGACTTTTTTTTGTGAAATAAATGCTGAAAATTGACTATCAATTAACCCATCTTCAACCAAAACTTCTACAGAAATTGGCTTTTTAGATTGATACTCTAGCAGCGATTTAGACTTAATTAATAGCAGTTGCTCAGCGCCTAGCTTATTCGCCAACCAGGCACTCAAACTATCAGATGTTACATTCCAATTTTTAGGAATCGTATCATCCGCAAGCAGCATTTTACTGGGTAGCCAAACAATCCCTCGATGTTGCCAGCCACGTTCAGCAATTTCCAGCTCGCTACTCGCCGTGACTAACTCAGGGTTCATTCGCGCCAGTAATATGCCAAACTGATCCATGGCTAATAGCGCCAGTTCATGCGCTGCCGCGTCATCCATATTACTGATTTTTTGTGCATCCCTAACAGCATCAGCAAATATGCCTCCACCTGGCACAATAATCACTTTGCCCTGACCAAATTTAGCAACCCGTGCTAACCAGTGAGCCAGTTCTGGTGAGCCCAGCAAACTGCCACCCAGTTTTAATATCCACATAGGACTACCCTTGAGCTTTGGCGCATAAATTTAAATGAAGTGCTTTATAGATAAATTATTTAATAAATGAGCTTTTTTATAGATGAATAGGTGATTTTATTTATAATCAACATACGATCTACTAATTAATCAGATTCTTTAAAAAAATGCATGGTTTTTAGCATGCTAGAAGCTTTATCCAAGGTTTCAGCATATTCTTTTTCTAATACAGAATCTGCAACAATACCACCACCGGCATAAAAGCTTATTTTGCCAGCATCTTCAGCATCATTAGCATGTGAATATACCACGGTACGAATCGCAATATTGGTATCCATATTGCCATCAAAACCAATGTAGCCTATCGAACCACAATATATGCCACGTCTATGCGGTTCTAGCTCTTCAATAATTTGCATAGCTCTCAATTTTGGCGCGCCAGTGATTGAACCGCCCGGAAAGCAACCACGTAGCAAATCTATCGCTGTCTTGTTTTGGCCTTGAGCGCCGCTTTTTAGCTGACCGGTCACGATACTGACTAAATGATGCACATTAGCAAAACTCTGCAATTGAAATAATTGATCAGCTTTCACCGAACCAATCTCACAGCTTTTACTAATATCATTGCGCAATAGATCCACAATCATCAAATTTTCAGCTCTATCTTTTAGGCTAGTTTGCAGATCATTCGCCAATTGCAGGTCTTGTATAGCATCATCAGAACGTGGCCTAGTGCCTTTAATCGGACGAGTTTCCACGTGATTACCTATTACTTGTAAAAAGCGCTCAGGCGAACCGGAAAGTATCTGCATAGCACCAAAATTCAAATAAGCCATGAACGGTGCAGGACTAATTTCACGTAGTTTGTTATAAGCTGTCCAAGCCGAGCCATGCGCTTTTGCAGAAAAACGCTGCGCCAAATTCACTTGGTAGCAATCACCCTCAGTAATATAGTTTTTAACGGTACTAAACGCCGTGGCGTATTGCGCAAAAGTCATATTACTAGTGACTGGCGTTGTTAAGACAAATTCCACAAACTGCATATCTGCCGGTGCATCAAACAAAGCACATAACGCACGCCAATTATCATGCGTAGATTGCTGAAATCCATTCGAGACTAAACATGCAGTTTTTTCTTTATGATCGACCACAATTGCCCAATCATAAATGCCCACCATCATGTGCGGAACGGATTCGTTGTTTAATGCATTATTAGGTATTTTTTCTAATTGACGGCCTAAATCATAGGCAAAATAGCCAACAGCACCACCGCTGAATGGCAGCGAGTTTTCTGTAATTTGATAAGGGTCTAATAAATTATTAAGAATTAGAAATGGATCTTCCTGGCTGACTGTTCTTATGCCATTTTTGACTATTTCCGTACGTACATTGCACTCTGGAGCGTTTTTATTTTCGACTTTAACGGTATCTTCAAAAGTACTGAGTGTCACAAATGGATCTGCCACGATAATATCGTAGCGCCCATACTCACTATGTGGTTGGCCACTGTCCAGCAGTATCGCCCAAGGCTTATGGCTAATACGATCAAATAACTGCGCCGTATTCACAAGGTATTTTAGAGTGTGTTTAAGTAAGGGCATCTGCAATGGGTTTTAGTTTAATGGGGCTAGTTTTCGAGAAGCTGTTGCGCTAAATAAGCCAGCGCATAAGCTGGCAAGCAAACGCTAGCCCGACGTCGAATAGCTATAGCACTATCGTCAACACTGCTGATTTGTGACTCTGCATTTTCTTTATTTAATATAATTAAGTCAGCAACATCAATATATGGGATAGCTAGATTCTTAGCAATCGCTGCCACTAAAAATCCTCCGGCACCGCTGCCAATTAACACCATAGATTGCTTTTTATTTTCATTAGAGAGTCGAGATATGTGCTTTGCAACAACCGTTTGTAATCTTAAAATTTGCTGCCATTTAAATTGTTCAGCCAAACTATGCCAATCCATTATAGGTGCATCTTCTACATCATGGCCTATCATACGGGCAATTCTTCTAGCACTAGTAAGCTGACCTTTATCTTGAGAATCGGCGGTATCGGCCATATCGTCTTCTGCTGACAAATCACCAGTCAAGCGATAGACATCAGCACTGGTGGCAAAAAACTCGGCCGCCAATGAAGTCATGACTCGTTGGAATTCTATTCTTTGCGCCACGGCCATTAATGGTGTGCGCACAACACCAGAGTAAACCAACTCATCAGTCTGCATACGTGCCGCGTCAGTAAATCCTATGCAGGCTGGCCTGTTATTTTCCAACAGTACAAAATCTGTTGTGGTGCTACCGATATCGACAAACAATCCACATTCGATTTTTTGAGCAACAAAACTAGCGCTGGCCTGCCAATTGGCTGAGGCGATAAATGGCCAATAATCCTCAACTTCATCGAATGAAACAAAGCCAGTAGCGCTTAATGGCCTAACTAAGTTTGGATTTAGATTGGAATTTAAAGCTGGATTTAACACGCCTGTGTAAAACTTGAGACAATTCAAATTAGGCGCGCAGTTTAACTTAGTCTGCATAACGCGGCTAATGCACAAAACACCCTCGCGTCGATTTGCAAACAAATCCGCTAGTTCGCCTGTCATCGTTATTACATGTAAAGCTGAACTGACCTTGAATGCGTTCAACATGATATCAATTGCCAATTCAAGCTCGTGCAGGCCACGCCAAAGTGGGCAAGGCACTTGCAAAACCTGCTGCAATGCTCCATCAGGATCGAGTAATGCAGCTTTGAGGTGCGCCCCACCTACATCCCAGCCTATTATTTGACTATTCATTAAGATTTAGTAAGACCTTATTGGAAGCCATATTTTCAGGCAATTTAAATGTTGAATTTTCATCATCTGCCAAGTCAAGTATCAGCTTAGCCGGATTAACATTGAGGGATTCATGCAAGGCAATGTAAGAACTTGTTATTCTCGGGTTAACTTCCACTACATAAATAATATCTTCGTTCATTATGACATCAACACCCACATAGCCGTTCAAATCAAAAAATGTAGTTGCAATCGTTTCTGCTAATTGCTTAAAAGCCGCATGTTCTAACATCAAGCCGTTAACTAAACTGCCCTTATACTGAATAGGCGCTTGTAATATTGAAGATTTATGTACCAATTCATGGCCAACTTCTTGACTAATCTTTAAGCCGATTTCAATAAGCTGCTCATTGCAACTCAATAGCCAAGCCTTACCCTCTTTGCACAACATAGAAATACTCGCTGGCGTGCCAGCAATGTAAGGCTGAACGATATAAGTATCCCGTTGCGAAATTTGAGCAGGTGCGTTTAGCCATACACGCAGCACAGATGCATTTTCAAAAAAATAGGTATTGCCACAACCAGCGCCATCAATAGGCTTTGCAACACAGCCTTTATTAAATAAACATGTTAGTAATGGATCAAGCTCAAAGAATTTCGTATGCAAAAATTCACTGGCGGTATAGGTCGGAATAGTTAATATATTCGCCTCTTTAAGCGCTTGATAAGTGGTGTATTTATCAGTAAAAAGTTTCACCGCAGCGAGCTTGGAACCTAAGTTTTCCACAGCAACAGATTCGATTAATTGCGTTAATTGATTTAATATCCCATCGCTCTCTGGGGCGATTAGCAAAGCGGCATCACAATCATGCAATAGTTTTTGCCACAACGCCATTACGTTACTAGTCCCATCGACAGGCATCGCAACACTGGTATGTTTTGGTAAACTCACGCGTGTGTCATAGGTGGTGAATATCTCGACATCCGCTGTTTCGCTAAAGTCAGCCAATAAGGCGTCACGCATTAAGGTGCCTTCACATAACAGTGAAGGCGGTAATGGCTGAGTGCAAAAACCACCAGCTGTGATATATTCTAATAACAATATCTTCAAAAAACACTCACACTCAATAATCAAAAATGGAAATAATTCCTGTTATAGACCTAATGCATGGCCAAGTAGTACATGCCAAACTTGGCCTGCGCCTTGATTACCAGCCCATTCAATCATTATTGTGTCATTCTAGCGCGCCAATCGACATTGTGAACGCACTACTAGAATTATACTCATTTGCGCGCTTATACATTGCAGATCTAGATGCAATTACCAAACAAGGCAATCATTTGTCTGCGATTAAAGAAATACAACAGCAACATCCCAATATAGAAATTTGGCTGGATGCAGGGTTGCAGGATAAAGATGACCTGAATATTTGGTCTAAGGTCGAATTGACGCACGTAATCGGATCCGAGAACATCCATACAATCAATGCATTAAAGAATATTCATCAACAATTAAATGGCCGTTTTGTGCTTTCATTAGACTTTAATCACACCGGATTTTTAGGTTGCGTGGAATTGCTCAGCGACACTCAATATTGGCCTGAAAAAGTCATCGTCATGACCTTGAAAAATGTTGGGAGTCAACTTGGGGTTGATATTGAGAAACTGTCCATGGTCAAAAGTATCGCTACAGATAATCAACTATATGCCGCTGGTGGCGTTCGAAATAATGATGACTTAATCAAGTTGCAATCATTAAATATTACCGGTGCATTAGTCGCAACAGCCTTACATAACAAACAGATCAATATGGGAATGTTAAAAAACCCAGCAAGCTTAACAAAAAGCTGACTGGGTTTATCTAGTACGTCTTTAAAACTAATTACTCAAGGTTTGCGTGAATTGCGCGCATGCCTTCTTCAGTTAAGCCTTTTGCCACAATCAAATCAGCAATAGCTGCTTCTAAAAACACCAATGTTGAAAGCTCAAACTGGCTGCCCATAGGCATAGCCTGTGTTAGTGGGAAGCTATTATCGTTACCGATTTGAATCACTAAATCAGCAACATCTGCCATTGCAGATTTAGCTTTCATAGAAACCACAACCAATTTAGCACCTACAGATTTTGCTTTTCTAACGAATGGAAGTAATGTTTCTGTTCCACCAGAACCTGAAACCAAAATCAATAAATCGCCAGCTTTAATGGCTGGTGTAACAACCTCACCAATCATGCTTACGTTGTAACCAGAATGCACTAAACGCATTGCAAAAAAACGTGACACCAATAGTGAACGACCAGCACCGCCAATAAAAATGCGGCCAGCTTCGTCAACTAGTTTTAACAGTTTAGCAGCATTGCTATTGTCTGTTTCTGACAAGATAGTCGATACTTTATCTAAAATTAATTTTTGATGATCCATGATATTTCCTCTATTAAACACTTCAACAAGTATCGCAATACATTCGTGTTAGTTGTTGAATTAAATTAAAAAAATCCTGACTCATTACTGAGTCAGGATTTTTATATACTCATCTCAATAATTACTTATTGGGTTTGGTTAAGTGCTTGGTTAATTAAAACCAATGCTTAACTTAAGCGTGAGAAATAGCTGTGATTTCAGCAGCAGAAGCAGCTGGATCAGTAGCGCCGTAGATTGCAGCACCGGCTACAATGATAGTAGCGCCGGCATCACGTACTTGAGCAGCTGTAGAAGCTTTAACGCCACCAGCAACTGAGATTTTAACGCCAAGACCTAAAGCAGCTACTAAAGCTAAGTCAGCAAATGGAGTTTGACCAGCAGCTTGTTGATCTAAACCAGTGTGAACGCCAATGATGTGCGCGCCAGCAGAAACAACTTCTTTAGTTTTAGCAGCTTTATCAGCAACGTTGATCAAATCAACTTGAGCTTCTTTACCGTATTTGTTAGCAACATCAATTACACCTTTGATAGTACCGATGTCAGCACAACCTAAAACTGTACAGATATCTGCACCAGCTTTGTAGAATGGCTCAGCTTCGTAGAAGCCAGCGTCCATAGTTTTTAAGTCAACTAAGATTTTGTTGTTTGGGAATTTAGCGCGAAGAACTTCAAGCAATTTAACACCGTTATGCTTGATGCATGGTGTACCGATTTCAAGAATGTCTACGTGTGGAGCAACTAAAGTTGCTAAAGCAACTGTACCGTCAAAATCTAATGAATCTAAAGCCATTTGTGTTAATGCCATGGTGTTTCTCCGTTTAATAATTTTTAAAATGTTACAGGTTTATTGCTATTTTAGTCATAAAACCAAACCAACCCGCACTGTGACTTTAGGTCAACATGCCGGTAATGAAAGCTTTTAAACTACAATTCTTGTGTTACGAAAAACTGGACACTTATAGTAAATGTCCAGATAACTTATGTCAATTCTAAACTTACTTGATTACACTTTTATTACAAATAAATGTGTATTTTTAAATCAAATAATTATAGTTTTTCGCTTAAAGCCGCTTCAAGTTTGTTTTGATCAGCTACAAAACCACGGATACCTTCTGATAATTTTTCAATTGCCATTGCATCTTGGTTTAATTCAAAACGAAACTCAGCTTCAGTCATTTTTGCAGAAGGTTTTTTTGTTGCGCCAGTGTCTTTCATCACTTGCACTAAAGTACCTTCTGTTGCTGCTAAATCTTGCAACAAGTTTGGCGAAACAGTTAAACGATCACAACCCGCAAGCGCAATCAGTTCACCAGTGTTACGGAATGAAGCACCCATTACCACTGTTTTGTAACCATGTTCTTTGTAGTATGCATAGATTGCACGCACTGAAACCACACCTGGATCTGTTTCTTGTGTGTATTCTGTACCTGGGTTTTTCGCTTTGTACCAATCTAAGATACGACCAACGAATGGTGAAATCAAGAATACGCCAGCTTCAGCACAGGCACGTGCTTGGCCAAAACCGAACAACAATGTAAGGTTACATTGAATGCCTTCTTTTTCTAAGATTTCGCCAGCTTTGATGCCTTCCCATGTTGAAGCTAATTTAATCAACACGCGGTCTTTACCAATACCAGACTCTTCGTAAAGTTTGATTAATTTACGGCCTTTAGCCACCATTGCATCTAAGTTGAAAGATAATCGCGCATCCACTTCAGTTGAAATACGACCCGGCACTTCTTTAGAAATTTCAGCACCAATTAACACCGCTAATTTGTCAGCTGCGCTGTCAATTTGTTCAGCTTTAGTACCACCTTGAGCTTTAGCGTAAGCAATAGCAGTTTCAATTAATGGCGCATATTGTGGTAATTGGCTTGCTTTCAAAACTAATGACGGATTAGTGGTTGCATCTACAGGCTTAACTGCTTTAATCGCCTCTACGTCACCAGTATCTGCCACGATTGTGGTCATGGTCTTTAATTGCTCTAATAAACTTGCCATTGCTTGCCTCCTGAAAATTATTCAAAGTATCTCAAACGCCTAATCAAGAAATCATATTTAAACGTTGAGTCTTACACAAAATCTAGTGCTAGATTATATCTTAAAATTCAGCCACTGTCGCCATCACGCCTTTATTTCCAGCAGATTATTTTGTTCTTTCGATTAAAAAAGTGTGAAATTTAAGTCATCAACAAACTTAATCTCACTGCAAAAAACTAGCTAGCAAGGTTGCTACTGTTAAATCTGCACTAGTACCCGGATTAATTTTGCGTAATTTAAGTGAGGCGTCCCACTCCAGCAATTTTTGCTGTATTAATTTGGGATTATCGACGGTCCAATACGCAATCTCCAACGCTTGTGCTTCCGCCATCACAAGCTTAGCCAAGTCATCGCCATACTTGCGAACGATATGACTATCCAAAAGATTCGCCATAAATCCGAGATATAAAGCCGTAGTGGCCCAAGCCTGATTTTCCCAACGCTTAAGCGCCTCAGCATAACGGGCTAATCCGTAATCAAATATATCTGAGAAATCATGGCTATACTGCCAAGCAATACGATCTCTAGACTGTGCAGACTGCATCATTTGCAGCAAGGTTACGCTAGGCTGTTGATGAACATCGTTCTCAGTAGCGCTGCCTAAGCCGGCCGGATTCGCTAACACAATGGCCTGACCAGTGAGAAGCGCATCGCTAATCGTTAACTGCCTTAAAGTATGCATTAGACTTTGCGGTAAAGTCTGCGCTTCCGTACGCTGCAAAGTCGCATGAATAATGGGTGCACACAATAAAACCAAACCTAAATTGGTATTCAAACCAACGGCGCGCTGTGTCGCCTCTATTGCATTGAATATACGCTCACCTACACTACAATCAGCTTGCGCGATTAAAGTCGCCGAAGCGTCCGCGCTATTGATAAAATCGTAGATGGTCATGCCGTGGCCATCAGCAAATACATGTACGTTACCCGGTTTTAAGGCTTGCAATTCGGCCATGCAGGCATTTTTATAAGCGGCGACTAATTGTGCTGAAGTATATTTTTTAAACTGCATATTAAAAATTTTCTTAAATTTTTGTTAAAAAATCATCGACCAATAACTCCGCCACATTTAATTCAGTCACGCTTTGCAGGCCTTTCCATGCCGGAATACTATTAACTTCCAACACGTAATACTCGCCATTAGCCGCCTGAATAATATCTACACCACAATAATCAATAGCAACCGCAGCAGCAGCCTTTAATGCTAGTTCGCTCATGCTTTGATTTTGCTCGGCAACTTCACAACGTCCGCCGGCGGCAACATTATTCACCCAGCTAGCACCAATACGCTTCATGGCCGCCACTACCTTGCCATTAATCACAAACACTCGATAATCGTGTGGCGCATCTTTGCCTGCAATCATTGGTGTTTCTATTAATTGCTGAAGATAATACACGCCATCTACAAATTGTTGCATAGGCACAGGCAAAGGTTCATGAGCTTGCAACTTACCCACGCCCAATCCCTGTGAGCCAAATAGCGGTTTAATGACTAAAGTTTGATTGTTTTGCGCTGCGATTTGGCGAATAGATTCGGCATGCGTTCGTGATTCAGCAATCCACGTTGGCGGTGTTGATACGCCGTGTAGTTTCAATAAAAAACTGGTCATGGCTTTATCAACCGTACGCTCGATAGCTTTAACGTCGTTGTAAATAACAACGCCCTGCATGGCCAGCATATGCAATACGTTTAAGCGTGTAATCACCTGCTGAAGCGTACCGCCAGAAACGCCGCGGACAAACACCGCTTTGGGCAGACTATCAAAATGTGGAATGTTAATTTGCGGCCTATCGCCAGATAAATCGATGACACACGCTTGCAATGAAACAAAAACTGCCTCTATGCCGCGTTGGGCGAAAGCCTGCTTTAATTGTGCGCCATGCCAACCAGCATCATCAGTAAATATTGGGATTTTCAAATAGAGACCATTAACTAAAATAGCTTTTCGTTATAAGGTAAATGCTGACGTGATTGTTAATTAATATCTGAATTAACACTAGAACTTATCTGAGCGCATAGATGGCAGAAAGATTTCGCCACCAGCCATAAGCGTCCATGCCATAACCAAACACATAACAATCCGGTACATCTAGACCAACAAAATCGGCGGCAATAGGCTTGGTGTGGCTTAATGTTTTTTCGACCAATACTGCAGACAAAACAACTTTTGCGCCCAATTCCAAGCACTTCTCTTTAATAGCCAACAAAGTAATGCCTTCATCTAAAATATCATCCAACAGCAATACGGTACGATTGCTTAGATTCAATTTTGGTAAAGACTGCCAAGTTAAGGTTTTGCCCACCGTATTATTTTGATAACGACTGGCGTGTACATAATCCACTTCCAAAGGAAATGTCAGTTGCGTTAATAGCTGTCCAGTAAAAATAACACCACCGCCCATCACGCAAATCACAATCGGGCTTTTATCGCTCAGTGCCTCAGTAATTTCTTGGCTTAATCGTATAATCGCAGCCGCAACAACTGCTGGCGTATGAATTAACTGTGCATTTTCTAATAACTGTTTTGGGGTTTGTTGGTTCAAAATTGTTTAGCTTTCTGTGTTGGTATTTACAAGTTGGCGCCGAACTTTAAACACGTTATTGTTAGGTCACCATCTAAATTACAAATTTAATGTAAGGTAATTGGCGCCTCTAAAATAATATTATTTTCTGCAGAAACTTGGTATTGCGGGCTATATTCTTCCACCCAAAATTTCAGCTCGTCTTTAATATGCGCTTCGTTGGCACTCTGCGTAGACTTTATCCAACTTAAAAGTTTACTCACCCAAACATTATCCACGGGTCTAGCTGTGGCAATTCTCAACTTTTCATGCGGGGTTGGCATGGTATGCTCATCATCGGCAAGCAATTCTTCATAAAGCTTTTCGCCTGGCCGTAAGCCAACATATTCGATTTTAATATCATCCACTTGCAAGCCAGAAAGCCTAATCATGTCTGCAGCCAACAGCGCAATTTTAACCGGCTCACCCATATCCAGCACAAAAATCTCGCCGCCCTGACCCATTAAGCCAGCCTGCATGACCAACTGCGCAGCCTCAGGAATCGACATGAAATAACGAGTAATCTCGGGATGCGTAATGGTCACAGGGCCACCGCTAGCAATTTGCTCTCTAAATTTAGGAATCACACTACCGCTGCTGCCGAGCACATTGCCAAAACGCACAATAATAAACTTGGTTGCAGGCTTACTGCTCAGCTTACTTTCTTCAAGCAAAGCCTTACTTTGCAAACCTTGGCAAACCATTTCTGCAAGCCGTTTACTCGCACCCATCACATTAGTTGGATTAACCGCTTTATCCGTTGAAATTAATACAAACTTGCCAACACCAGCCTCACCACAAGCTTCTGCCAGAGTATGTGTGCCGATTACATTGTTAGATATCGCCTCCCAGACATTGCCATTTTCCATCAAGGGCACATGCTTGTAAGCCGCGGCATGAAACACCACAGTTGGCTGATATTGTGTCAGCAAGTCTTTAACACGCTGAATATTTTTAACATCGCCAGTCATGTATAACAGTTTTGTAGGCGTATTCAAACGACTTAACTCTTGCTCTAATTTATACAGCGCATATTCAGAAATATCTAAACAAACTAGGCTGCTAGGCTTGTATTTAACAATTTGCCGACACAGCTCAGATCCAATCGAACCGCCCGCGCCACTGACCAATACCGCCTGCCCTTCTATCAAACCATGTAAACCAAGGTTATCTAACTGAACAGCATCGCGACCGAGCAAATCCTCCACATCGACCCGACGGATTTGCGAAACGCTCACCTTGCCACTCATTAAATCATCAATAGCAGGCACGGTAAGCACCTCTAAGCCAAGCTGATTGGCAAATTCCATGGCCTGTCTGCGCTTTTGGTGGTGTACAGAAGGCATAGCAATAATCACATGCTTAGCCATGTAGCGCTTACTGATGTCAGCAAGTTTTTGCAAATCACCTAACACTTTAATACCAAGAATCTCACGTCCGAACATGGCTTTATCGTCGTCTAACAAACCAACTACTCGCCACTGCGTACTACGTGCAAGATCTTTAACCAAAGCCATTGCGGCCTCACCAGCACCAAGAATAACCACCGGAGCACCTTGTTTAAAAGTGGTGCCATATAGTTGATGCTCTTTCCATGCCCGATAAGTAAATCGACTGCCGCCCATCATCATCATTAACAACAGTGGATCTAAAATCAGCACAGAACGCGGAATGACAATAGTGTGACTAAGCATAAATAAGCCAGCCGCAACAATAACTGCCGCAGTCGCCACAGATAATATAATGCGCTGTAAATCTGGCACACTGGCAAAACGCCACATACCTCGATACAAACCATAAGCGATAAAAACAGCGCCCTGTAAAGGTACTATCCAGACAATAGATTGCAGCATGTATTGCACATGCTCCGCAGGAATAGCAAAGTTAAAGCGTAATAGATAAGCCGCAAACCAAGCAACTGACGCGGCGGTTAAATCATGCAATAAAGCCAGAAGTGTCCGTGGATTAATAAGCACTTTTTTCATTCAGTTGGTCATTTACTTTCGTATTTTGCTGCGATTATTGTTGTCGTTCTATTGTATCAAAATAAGCTATCAAGCCTATCTCTATAACTATAGGCCTCTGCACTTTGCCAAATTAGCTACAATTTAATATATACCTCTAGTTACCGTCATCCCGACGCAAGTCGGGATCCAGTGGCGTCTTTGTCAAAGTGTAACTAAACCTGCACCTATAAAAAATGCGCTAGATCAAACCAAAGTCAATGCTGAATACCGTCTCTACGCAACACTTTTAAAAATGTCAGCAAGATGATTTTTAAATCAAACAAAAAGGACTGATTATTCATATAATCCACATCCAACTTTACCTTTTCCGGAATAGGCAATTCATCTCTACCATTAATCTGCGCCCAGCCCGTTAAACCTGGCACCAGCTTATCCACACCATAATGCGTACGCAAAGCGACTAAATCATCTTGATTAAACAGCGCCGGGCGAGGCCCTACAAAACTCATATCGCCACGAATAATGCTCAACAGTTGCGGCAACTCATCCAAGCTGGATTTACGTAAAAAAGAACCAATCGGCGTTAAAAATTGTGCTGGATTAGATAAAAGATGGGTTGCGACGGCAGGCGTATTTACCTCCATGGTGCGGAATTTAGGCATTTTAAAAATACGGTTATTACGGCCTACGCGGTCAGAAAAATATAGAACAGGCCCAGTGGAAGTGAGCCTAACCATTAATGCCACCACTAAAATAGGTAACAGTAAAAAAACTAGTGCTAATAACGCTAAACATAAATCAAATAAACGTTTCATTATTAATCATTCTCAAATGTCATCATTAATATATAAACTCACTCTTAACAATTTAACGACATTATTAACCAAGTTTCAATTGCGTCAATTGCAAAAGATTTGATTGGCATATTGCCCGAAAAAGCGGGCTAATTCGCACATCCTGACTAGCATCTTGCCAGAATAATACAGCTGCAGCGTGTGCAGTTTTCCAAGCCATATCTTGGCTGGGTAATGGTAAGGCAACAACAAACTGCCGCAAGGGCACTTCCCCGCCCGACAGAGGCGCATATAGCATAGGCAACATATCATAAGCTGGGGACAAACATAGATTTAGTCCATCATCAGTGGCGTTTAATTGAAAAGACAGATTGCCAAGATGCATATCGTTATTTGCAATCAATCGGCCGAACCACCATAACACCTGAACTTCTAGCGCCAACTCCCTTGAAACCATAGACAAACCAACAAGCGCTTGAATTAGCGCCGGCCAATTAGCGTTACCAGACCCAATAAAACTTACGTCTAAACTAGCCAGCGATATCAGAGAAGACCGTCCAAACTCACCGCTTCGATCAAATCGCTCAACTTCAAGAAATGTCCGCCCGCCCGCCTTTATGATGCGGCTTTTACTTGCACTAATTTGAGTGTACTCTTGAAGCGTTCTCAAGGCTAAATGTTCGCACACTAGCAAATCAGACCAGCGCTGAATAGTGGCGGATTCATCTGCGCCAGAAAACTTTACAATGACATGTGGTGTGCTACTACCCTCCAGCGCTCGCTTTGCCGTAAATTTTGGAAACTCGCCGCCTGCGCTAGAGCCACCACCTATGAGAGCCACCGCCTCGGCAGCCAAGGCCACATAGCAATCAGGTACTTGGCCTACCCCAATAATAGCTTGGGGAGAAGCAACAGAACGTAGCCAGAGTGCATATGCATCGTCACCTAAAATAAGATTGCCTGGCATATCAGCTCCACGGCGGCTTAACACATCTACAATATGGTCATCGGACCACCGCTCAGGGTCAGTCGGCACATCTAGATCTAAAGCTGCCTGCAGTGCAAAAATACGGCCAAGATAACCTTGTGGGCGCATATCATAAACAGGGTAAGGCAGGCCATCCCATACGCCAGAAACATGATCAGCATCAACCGGCCAGCCAATACTATTTAAAGCCCATATAGAACCCTGCGGCGCAATCAAACTCAACACACCACAACTCGAACCCTGGCCTTGCTCGTTAATGATGTAAACAGAAATGGCTGCCTGCCTGCCACTTACCTCTCGACGGAGTGCATAACGCGCCAGCTTTGTTGTACCCAAGCGCACTATCTTATCACCACGCTCATGCAAAATTCTGTGAAGAGTGGGGACACTAACTGCAAGTAGACTGCTCAACTGAACCGCAGAACAAAGCCCATTACGTTGCAGAACGGACTCTAACCTCGCTCGTGCCGCCTCATTTTGTGGTCGCATAATGAAATTATATCGCTAGTTTTGATAAGATATATTAGTAACTTTAATTAATAAAGTCAACAAGATAGGTTAAATAAACTCCTAGTTATGATAAGAATAATTGAATTAACCCACGCAATTACAAAACCACGAATACTGAGTAGGTTGAGCATTAAGCAGCTATCAACTTTCAATCAAACCCAACGCAGTGGCCTTCAACCCATCCTCAACAGACACCGGCGGCACCCAGTCCAACAATATGCGTGCCTTGTTTATATCCACCTGCAAATTGCCACATAAGCGCTGCGCCACGGCCCGCTTACCTAAAAGAGCTAGACTAAATGCCAAGAACTTCTGCGGAACCGGCAATAATCTAGCCTTAACACCCAAAGCTACAGCACATTTTTGCAATAACTCAGTAGTAGAAAGATCACAGCCATCGGACACCAAAAATACTTGGTTAGCCGCCGCCGAATGATCAATGCAGCGCACAATTAGGCTCACAAGATTACCGATATAGACAAAGCTACGTTTATTGTGAATTGCGCCTAGTGGTAACGGAATACCACGATTTACGATACGCATCATGCCAGCAAAATTAGCCTTAACACCGGCACCATAAACAGGTGGCGGACGAATAATCACCACTTCCATGCCTGTTTGTTGCGCAATTAACAAAAGGCCTTGTTCAGCTTCGTGTTTAGATATTCCGTAAGGATCTTGTGGATTAGCATCGTCATTTGCTGTAAATGGACAGTCGGCCAATGTGTGCTCGCCATTCACCTTAATTGAACTAACAAAAACAAAACGTTTAACACCGGCTTTTGCGGCCTGATTGGCTAGATTTAAAGTGCCCTCAACATTAAC
>JBBAOU010000029.1:0-24469 GCA_040401175.1 Methylotenera sp.
ATCAGTCCTTATTTTTAAACCAAGCTTAATGTCCAACTTTTAGGGGTCAGATCAAATTGTTGGCTTTTTTGCGGACTCAATCTATCAAATACTGGTTTGCTGACTAGATATTTGTCTCGATAATTGACTAGGCTTGATCTGAATCGCTTCCTCGGTAGACGCCACTTTATTAATGATGGTCTTGTAAAAATCAATCATCCGTTCGGCTTGATATTTAGCCGTCCACTTTTCTAAGGCATAAGCTTTGGCTCTACTGCCCAGTTCAATTCTTTGCTCAGTATGGGTTAATAGCTGCTCTACTCTTTCTGAGAATGCCAGCGTGTTGTCGCTTGCAATTAAAGCACCTTTACCTTCAATTAAAATTGAAGCGGTGCCTAACTCGGCAATCGCCACTACCGGCGTACTCTGTGCCATGGCCTCTAACAACACTAAACCCTGTGTTTCACTTTTAGAAGCGAAAACAAATATATCGGCAGATTCATAACAAGCATTAAGCTCAGTATTGCGGTCCAAATATCCAATAAACTTTATATTATTTTCAAGTCCTAGTGTTTTAGCCAGCTTATGCAAACTAGCTTCTGCTGGACCTTCGCCAGTAACGACTAGCAACACATCCGGACGCTTCTCGATAAGAAGCTCGGTCATTTCCAATAAGAAATTAATATTTTTCTCAAAGGCGACACGGCCAACATACAGCAACATAGGACGCTCTAGGGCGATGCCGTATTTCAATCTAAATGCCTGCCCATCGGCGGCTTTAAAACTAGATTCTTGCAATCCGGTTGGAATAACCTCTGCCGTGACTTTTACGCCATACCCTCGCAATACGTCCAACATAGGCTGAGAAGGCGCGACAATAGCCTCTACCGCGTTGCATTGACGCTTTGAAATCATTCTAGCCATGCCGCGTGCTAATGATTTTGGTACCCAAGGCAAGTAGTGATGCAAGTAATCTACAAAAAAAGTGTGGTAGGTTTCTATGCAGGGAATATTAAGCTCTGCGGCTAACTTTAACCCTAAATAATGGGCGACGAACGGTGTATGCACGTGAATGATGTCGTACTTTTCCTCAGCTAACATTGGCAATAATTGCATCGCCGCACCAAATTTCATGAGTTTGTCTTCAGGGTCAAAGTAAATGCTACGTGCCGGAATACGTTTAATCCAACCTTCACTGTTTTTAGCATCATCTTGCATCGCAACACCATATTCTGGTGCGATTAGATGCACCTCATGGCCTAAACTTTGCATTTGCCCGACAAAGGTATTAATTGAAGTAGAAACGCCATTGATGCGCGGAAAATATACATCTGAAATAAAGAGTACTTTTAATGGTTTTATAGCTTTAGCTAGCTTAGTCATTGATTGAATAATTCTCTTAGGTATTGTATGAAATCATGATGTTAATAGTTTGAAGAATAGCGACTTTGTATGACGATTTTATGAATAGTGATATCTTAATAAAGTAATCTTAATGTAGCCGTCACAATTTATTCATACTCATATGTCACATTATGTTTCATGTATTTGCCAACATTCTTAAGGAAATATTACTGGTGGTTACCATGCTGCCTGTATTCTGTGGACGCCAACGCCTGGGGTTTGGTCACACACCTATATTTTGCACAGTCGTTACTTTGGGCGATGCCATTATTAGACCCTCGCCTACAAAATGCGATTAAACGCTTCCCTGAATTAGTGATGGCTGGCGCATGTTTGCCTGACTTAGCTATCGTCAGCCACAGATACCGTCATACGCATCTATGGGAAAATGCCAATCAACTGATGATAGCGGCTAAAACAGATGAAGAAACCGCGATTGCCATTGGCTATCTTAGCCATTTATACGTGGATGTGATTGCACATAATCATTTTGTACCGGCCCACGAAGCTTTATGGCACAAGAACCAGATATTTACCCACATTGCCTCAGAATGGGCGATGGATGGCCACCTCGCGCCACTGATGAAAAACACCTCACCGCGCTATTTACTGAACAAACATCATGTGATTATTACGCAATTCATTTCAGTTCAATTTAGATGCCCGGCACACATGACTAATCTTGCACTGAAGCGCTTGGCATTTTGGGATGGTATATTACGTTCGGTTAAATTACCAACGCTAATCTACGGTATTGCACGTTTAGTAGATCAACGCGTATTTAAGCATTTTGTCTATTACGTGGCTAAAACCCAAGTAGCAATTGCCGATATAGGTGCGGTATTAAATGGCGAGAAACCAGCACTCGAACCTGAGCTGAAAAATTTGAGTGTGGAACAGCTGGATAATTGGCGTGAGCAATGCCTAAAACATTTACATATCAGTCACCCACTGCCAGTGCGCTACTTTGTCGACAATAGTGCGAGTAAATCAAACGCTTGATGAAATAAACGCTGGTTTAAAAAAGTATTAGTTTAAATAAGAGCGAGATAAAATAAACCTAAGCTTTAAATAAACTTAGGTTTTAAAGGCACAAGTCACCAAATGGCTGACTATATAACTTGAAAAGATAAGCCCGCAATCATGCCGCCAAGCAAGGCGCCAGCTAATACATCGCTAGGATAATGTAAGCCTAAAACCACCCGAGACAAGCCGACTAAAGAGGTGAATGGCACCACAATGAAACTTAGCTGAGGGTAGTAATTAATCATCACTACGCAAAAAAGTACCGCATGCAAAGTATGTCCAGAAGGAAAGCTGAATTTATCCAACGGTGTACCTGTTAACCAGATATCTTGACGAACTTCATAAGGTCGCGGCCGCAAGGTTTTACCCTTTAACCATTTATAAAGGGCAGTGCCGAACAAACCGGCAATCGCCATATGCAAAACTGGAGCAAAACCTTCAGCGCCTTTAACCACTAATATGCCAGCCATTAAGGCATACCAAAATACGCCATCACCAAGTCGGCTCACCGCTCGAAAAAAATTGCGAATAATTCTATATTGGCTGGTATGGTTTACCGCAACACAAACATTGCTATCTAATTGATGCATGCGGCTTAAATACAAACGCATTCTATATGTCATCACGCTCTCCCATTTCGATGATTCTTTTCGCTGAGTATGAATGCTAGAATGTCACTGAAATGTGAAGGATTGATGAATGCCTAGTGAAAGATTAATGAATCAGCTGAATATTTTCTGAATGAGCCTAAACTTTTATTGCCATACGTACCAGCGCTATCGCTAGCTTTAGGCGATTAACGACCAGCTTGAGTAACTACATAAGCAATATTCTGCGCTAAGGTTTGTACTTGTAACTGATTTTCACCTTCTACCATCACGCGAATAAGAGGCTCAGTACCAGAAGCTCTAAGCAATATGCGACCACGACCAGCCAAGACCTTTTCAGCCGCATGTACAGAAGCTTGTATTTGCGTATGGTTCGCCAAATCGATTTTTTGTGCGGTCTTAACATTAATCAACACTTGTGGGTAAAGTGTTAAATCTGCAGCCATTTGCGCCAAGGTCTTTTTGCTTTCGACCAGTGCCTGTAACACTTGTAGCGCGGCAATAATACCATCACCGCTGCTATGTTTATCTAGCACGAGTATATGCCCAGAATTCTCACCACCCAATTGCCAGCCATTTTGATTGATCTGCTCAAGCACATATCTATCGCCAACCTGAGCGCGAACAAATGGAATACTTAGCGCAGTAAACTTATGCTCTAGCGCAAGATTAGTCATTAATGTCCCCACCACACCGCCCTGTAATGTGGCGTTGTTATGCCGCGCTAAAGTAATAATATAAAGTAGCTGATCACCATCCAGCAGTTGTCCATTACTATCAATCATCATCACGCGGTCACCATCACCATCAAAGGCAATGCCTAAGTCAGCCTGATGCTCTAGCACGGCTTTACGCAACGCCTCTGGATGGGTGGAACCTACCTGCTCATTAATATTCAAGCCATCCGGTTTATTGCCAATGGTAATGACCTCTGCTCCTAGCTCATGGAAAACCGGTGGTGCTACGTGATAAGTTGCGCCATGAGCACAATCAAGAACAATTTTTAAGCCGCGTAAATCAAGATTATTAGGAAATGTACTTTTACAGAACTCAACATAGCGTCCAGCAGCATCGCCTATGCGACGTGCTTTTCCTAGCTTAGAAGATTCCATCACTTGCATAGGTTTTTCTAGTTCGGCTTCAATCGCATGTTCAATATTGTCAGGTAATTTAGTCCCCAAACTAGAAAAAAACTTAATGCCGTTATCGTAAAAAGGATTGTGCGAAGCCGATATAACAATCCCTGCCTGCGCGCGTAAAGCACGAGTTAAATAGGCTACTGCAGGTGTTGGCATTGGCCCTGTAAGCAAAATGTCGACGCCGGCGGCAGATAATCCAGCTTCCAAAGCCGCTTCTAACATGTAGCCAGAAATGCGTGTGTCTTTGCCGATTAACACGGCGGGATGTGCGCCTTTAGCCAGATTGCTTTCTATGCTGGTTAATACACGGCCAGCGGCATATCCTAAACGCATCATAAAATCAGGCGTAATCGGCGCATCACCAACGCGGCCGCGAATACCATCTGTACCAAAATACTTTTTAAACATGCTTCTATTCCTAATTTATGATTTTTATAATTTTAAACTCGGTATTTTCAGCCTTATTACAAGACGGCTGCCACCACTTTAAGTGCATCTACAGTGGCTTTAACATCGTGTACTCGCACAATATTAGCGCCTTTCATGGTCGATATGACAGAGGCTGCAATGCCTGCGTGTAGCTTTTGTTGTTCATCGCCACCGGCTAAAGCGCCTAATACGGCTTTACGCGACAATCCGACTAATAAGGGCTGACCAATATCAGCAATATCAGTTAAATGTTGGATAAGCAAAATGTTATGCGCGCGTGTTTTACCAAAACCAAAGCCGGGATCCAGCAATATTCGGCTACGATCAATGCCGCAAGACAAAGCAACATTCAGCCTATCCACTAAAAACTGCCGCACTTCAGCCACAACATCCTGATAATTAGGCGCTAGTTGCATGGTTTGTGGCAGACCTTGCATGTGCATTAAGCACGCACCTACATGACTGCCCGCCACAACCTCTAAAGCGCCGGGTTCCTGTAGGGCTCGAATGTCGTTGACAATATTAACGCCAGCAGCGATAGCTTGGCGCATCACTTCCGGCTTATAAGTATCAATTGAAATAGGTAAAGTGCAGACCTTGCTTAAGGCCTCGATTACTGGAATCACACGACTTAGCTCTTCATCCAAGCTGACTGACGTTGCGCCAGGTCGAGTAGATTCGCCGCCAATATCCAAGATATCAGCACCATCCGCAACAAGCTGAAGCGCATGCTCAACAGCTAAATGTGTTGCATTGAATTTCCCACCATCAGAAAATGAGTCCGGCGTTACATTAACAATGCCCATCACATGCGGGCGATTCAAATTAAGCTGGTATTTTCCGCAATTAAATATCATGGGCACATTATACTTAATTTTACCTATTGAAATAAATTGCCACATCACAGGTAAGAAAAAAGGGGCTACAATTTCAGCCCCTTTTAAAGTTAAATCACTAGCTTCAAATCAATAACTTATGTTTTAGCCGTTGGTTGCGGCGCTACATTAGCGCCTAAGCCGGTTGAACCAGTATCTTTTGGTGGGTTCGCTTTACTTTGTGTCGGCTTGGGTGGGCGTACAGGAATGCCAGCCATAATATCATTAATTTGATCCGCATCAATGGTTTCGTATTCCATCAATGCTGTCATCATCGTTTCAACTTTCTCGCGATTATCTTCTAACAATTTACGTGCAATAGCGTATTGCTCATCCAAGATACGTCGAATTTCCGCATCTACTTTTTGCTGAGTCGCCTCTGAAACAGTCTTAGAACTCATGCTCCCAAAAAGTGAATCTTGATTGTCACCCGCATACACCATAGTACCTAGCGCATCGCTCATACCGTAACGTGTCACCATATCACGGGCTAATTTCGTCGCGCGCTCAAAGTCGTTAGAGGCGCCGGTAGACATTTGATGCATAAATACCTCTTCGGCAATACGGCCACCAAATAATATTGAAATCTCTTCCAACATCTTGTCTTTATAGTTACTGATTCGGTCAAACTCTGGCAATTGCCATGTTAGACCTAAGGCCCAACCACGCGGCATAATAGTCACCTTATGCACTGGATCTGCTTTAGGTAATAATTTTGCCACTATTGCATGGCCAGATTCGTGGTAAGCAGTGTTACGACGCTCATCTTCACGCATCACCATTGATTTACGCTCAGGACCCATATAGATCTTGTCTTTGGCATCCTCAAAATCTTGCATATCGACCGTGCGCTTATTACGGCGTGCGGCGAACAAAGCGGCCTCATTGACTAAATTCGCTAAATCCGCACCTGAAAAACCAGGCGTTCCGCGCGCTAGAATATCGGCTTTTACATCCGCATCAATCGGCACTTTTCTCATATGCACTAAAAGAATCTGCTCACGACCTTTAATATCAGGCAATGAAACCATTACTTGACGATCAAATCGACCTGGACGAAGCAATGCTTTATCTAGCACATCAGCTCTATTGGTCGCGGCAATCACAATCACGCCTGAGTTACCTTCAAAACCATCCATCTCAACCAACAACTGATTTAAGGTTTGCTCGCGCTCGTCATTACCGCCGCCAGTACCAGATCCACGACTACGACCTACGGCATCAATCTCGTCAATAAAGATAATGCATGGCGAGTTTTTCTTGGCGTTTTCAAACATATCCCGCACACGTGAAGCCCCTACTCCAACAAACATCTCGACAAAGTCAGAACCTGAAATTGTGAAAAATGGCACTTTTGCTTCACCGGCAATAGCTCTTGCCAACAAGGTTTTACCTGTTCCTGGAGGGCCTACCATTAGAACGCCGCGCGGAATACGACCGCCTAATTTTTGAAATTTAGTTGGATCACGTAAAAACTCAACAATTTCTGCGACCTCTTCTTTTGCCTCATCGCAACCTGCAACATCAGCAAAAGTTGTTTGATTATTTCCTTCGTCTAACTGACGCGCCTTACTTTTACCAAATGAAAATGGGCCGCCACCTTTACCGCCACCTTGCATTTGGCGCATAAAAAACACCCAGACACCAATCAATAAAATCATTGGAAACCATGAAACAAAAATACTCATCAAAAATGATTGCTCTTCTTCGGGTTTAGCTTCAACCATGACATTACTTTTAAGTAAATCAGAAACTAGCCAAGGATCGGTAGGCGCATAAGTATTGAATTTTTTACCATCATGTGTGGTGCCATGAAGCACACGACCATCAATTTGCACTTTAGCAATCCGACCATCTTTTACTTCCTGAATAAACTGGGAATAGACAATTTGGCTGTCAGCGCTATTTTTGACACCCGACAGATTGAAAATTGCCAATAACACCATGGCAACCGCCAACCAAATGGCAACATTCTTAAATATATTGTTCAAAACCATATTCCTTTTAAAAGGCAGATTTATGAAAACCTGCTTTACTACTTAGGTCTAGTTGTTATTAACCCTAATACTTATTGTTCATATTACGCTTTTTGCAAATCTAAGGCAGTAATCTATAATTCAAAATATAATTATATTAGCTATTTTGCCTTCGCTTACTTAACAAAATATAGCTTCAATCGCATCAACTTATTTCAGCATATCGCTGCATTTTTTCAGTTATGACTTACGGCCTAATCCCAATAAATAAACTTCGTTGCTTCTACCGCGTGATGCCTTTGGTTTGCGCGTGACTACTTTATCAAACGCTAAACGCATGCTTTGCAATATCTCTTCAAAACCTTCACCGATAAATACTTTGACCAAAAAATTACCGCTTGGTTTCAGCCATTCTTTACTAAACTCTAGAGCCAATTCGGTTAAATATGCCGCACCAGCTTGGTCTACAATAGTTATGCCTGTAATATTGGGTGCCATATCGGCAATTACAAGGTCAACTTGCTTGCCATTCAAACTATTTTCTAATTGTTTTAATATGGCATCTTCACGAAAGTCGCCTTGGATAAATTCTACACCTTTAATCGGCTCCATTTCCAGTAAATCTAAAGCAATAATCCGCCCCTGACCTTTTAGTCGCTGTACCGCTACCTGCGACCAACTGCCTGGTGTAGCACCTAAATCTACCACCGTCATACCAGACTTAATGAGCTTATCTTTGTCATCAATTTCAGTTAACTTATAGGCTGCACGAGCTCGATAGCCTTCTTTTTGCGCACGTTTTACAAATTCGTCGTTGATATGTTCATGTATCCAAGCTTTGCTGGAAGGTTTTAGTTTCATCTGTTAAACTGTTCGCCTATATAGATCAATAAGATACTTAAGAAGAAACCTAAGTGAATTCAAAACAAATTAGCTACTTACGTAGCCTTGCACACAACCTAAACCCTGTCGTTATGATAAGCAATAAAGGCTTATCAGAGGGTGTTTTAAAAGAACTTAACGTCTGCTTAGACGCACATGAGCTGATTAAAATTAAAGTGATGGTAGATGATAAAGCGGTACGCTCACAATTACTTACCGACATTTGTGAACAAACTACAGCAACTGCGGTGCATCATATTGGTAAACAATTAGTGATTTATCGTCAATCGACTAAACCAAAAATTGTCATTCCTAAATAATAGCATTGCTTCATTAAAGCATTGTTAGTATGGGCGCTATGTTCAACTGGCGCCTATTTTTTCGCCTAATATTAGCTATCTAGCGCGCAATACCAACACAAAACCTAGCAAGCTTTGCACCACATAAGCAATGCTAGCAACACCGTGCCAAGTTTTAAACCGATCAGAAAATACACTCTGCATTACATCGCCAGGCATAGCATCAATCTTCAATTGCGCTAATATTGGTTGAATACCAAAGTGGCCGGCAAGAACCAATAACAACATAACAAATACCGCCCAGAAATAAGATTGCTTAAGAGCTGATGACCCATAAAAGAATAAGCGATGAATGAGCAAATAGATTGCTGAAAATAAGCCTAAATAGGAAACGTAATTAAATAAATTACCTGCCAACTGACCAGCTAACTGGCTATCAGGCAAGGTTTTAAATAGCACGTAAGCGGTTGCACCGGTTGTCCACAAGGCGCCCACCCACATAGTGATAACAATAAGCGCAAATTTACCTGACCAATTATTCATCGTTATCTATTCCTATCAATGTTTTTGCTGACTGTATTTATAATGTTATCGAATGCGCTAAATATACTGCACATCCAAAATTTCATATTCTTTAACGCCACCAGGCGCCATGACTTCAGCCACATCACCTTCAGATTTACCAATGAGTCCACGCGCAATGGGTGAGCTAATGGAAATTTTGCCATTTTTAATATCCGCTTCATCATCACCTACGATTTGATAGGTAATCATATTGCCGCTATCTAAATCTTCAATTCGCACCGTTGAACCAAATACGCATCGACCTTCTGCATGCAAAGTAGTTGGATCAATAATCATTGCATTAGAAAGCTTAGCTTCAATTTCCGCAATCCGGCCTTCAATAAAACTTTGGCGCTCTTTGGCCGCTTCGTACTCTGCATTCTCAGATAAATCACCTTGTGCACGCGCCTCAGCAATAGCTTGAATCACGTCAGGTCTATCCACACTACGTAAGCGTAATAATTCCTCTTTAAGTTGCACTGCACCTTTAACGGTAACGGGTATTTGAGTAACTGCCATATTGCCTAACCTTAGTATAAAAAATAAACCACACCCAAACTGAGTGTGGTTTAAAGTATAAAATTAATTAATGTTGTTAAAGTGTATTTTAAGCGAGCTTTTTATGCAAGTCTTGCAGCGATTCCACCGTCAATTCTTGCATGTGTGCCATACCAACGCAAGCAGCCTTTGCTCCCGCCATTGTCGTGTAGTAAGTCACTTTATTTTGTAAGGCACTGCGGCGAATTTCGTAAGAATCCGCAACCGCACGCTTGTCTTCAGTCACATTCACAATAAAGCTAATATCACCATTTTTAATCATATCAACAATATGCGGACGACCTTCGGCTACTTTGTTCACTGAGGCGACTTTTAGGCCGCTTGCATTTAAAGCAGTAGCGGTACCTTTTGTCGCCACCAAACTAAAACCAAGCTGATCTAATGCTTGCGCAATTTCAACGGCTTTCAGATAGTCTTCTTTTCGCACGCTAATAAATGCTCTACCGCCTTCTGGTAATTTAGTTGATGCGCCAAGTTGTGATTTTAGAAAAGCTTCAGCAAACGTAGCACCAACACCCATCACTTCACCGGTTGATTTCATTTCAGGACCTAAAATAGTATCTACGCCTGGGAATTTAATGAACGGGAATACCGCTTCTTTTACTGAGTAAAATGGTGGAATGATCTCACGCGTTACGCCTTGCTCTTTAAGTGACATACCTATCATGCAGCGCGCCGCAATTTTAGCCAGTTGTAAACCACAAGCTTTTGAAACAAATGGCACTGTGCGTGATGCTCTTGGATTTACTTCAAGCACAAATACGGTTTCGCCCTGAATTGCAAATTGCACATTCATTAAGCCAACCACGCCTAAAGCACGTGCCATTTGTTTAGTTTGTTCACGTAGCTCATCTTGCAACTTAGGAGACAAACTATAAGGCGGCAGTGAACAGGCTGAGTCTCCAGAATGCACACCCGCTTGCTCAACGTGCTCCATAATGCCGCCGATAATGACATCGCCAGTATTATCACAAAGCGCATCCACATCCACTTCAAGCGCATCGTTCAGGAATCTATCCAATAATACTGGTGATTCATTTGAAACTTTTACCGCTTCACGCATGTAACGCTCAAGTTGCGATTGCTCTTGCACGATTTCCATTGCACGGCCACCAAGTACGTAAGAAGGGCGCACCACTAGCGGATAACCAATTTCTAAAGCTAATCGAACAGCGTCTTCCGGCGTTCTAGCAGTACGATTTGGCGGTTGTTTTAAACCAAGCTCTTGCAGCATTTTTTGGAAGCGCTCGCGGTCTTCCGCCTTATCAATCGCATCTGGTGTAGTACCAATAATTGGCACGCCGGCTTTTTCTAAAGCACGCGCAAGTTTTAGTGGCGTTTGACCGCCATATTGCACAATCACGCCAACGGGTTTTTCTAGCGCAACAATTTCCAACACATCTTCAAGTGTCACTGGCTCAAAATACAAGCGGTCTGAAGTATCGTAATCGGTAGAAACCGTTTCAGGATTACAGTTCACCATAATGGTTTCATAGCCATCTTCGCGCATAGCAAAGGCCGCATGTACGCAACAATAATCAAACTCAATACCTTGGCCGATTCTATTCGGTCCGCCACCCAAAATCATGATCTTTTTGTTATTGGTTGGCGCAGCTTCGCACTCTTCTTCATAAGTAGAGTACATATACGCAGTATTGGTAGAAAATTCCGCAGCACAAGTATCTACGCGTTTATATACAGGACGTACTTGCAAAGCTTGACGGTAAGCACGCACAGCATGCTGATCAGTATTCAACAATGTCGCTAAACGTCGATCTGAAAAACCTCTACGCTTTAATTTAAGCATCGCTGGCTTATCTAAATTAGCAATTTGCTTACCTTTAAGCGCTTGTTCTCTTTCAATAATATCTTTAATTTGCACCAAAAACCAAGTATCAATTTTAGAAATATTATACACTTCTGCAATCGTCATGCCCATTCTAAAGGCATCGCCCACGTACCAAATACGCTCTGGTCCTGGCACGCCCATTTCTTTGGTAATGGTATCTAAATCTGTGGTTTTCTCGTCTAAGCCATCAACGCCAACTTCCAAACCGCGTAAAGCTTTTTGGAAAGATTCTTGGAAAGTACGGCCTATCGCCATCACCTCGCCTACAGACTTCATTTGTGTAGTTAAACGTGAATCCGCCTGCGGGAATTTCTCAAAAGCGAATCTAGGTATCTTAGTAACCACATAATCAATCGAAGGCTCAAATGAAGCTGGTGTAGCACCGCCGGTAATCTCATTACGTAGCTCATCTAAAGTAAAACCTACCGCCAATTTTGCAGCAATTTTAGCAATAGGAAAGCCGGTTGCTTTTGAGGCTAATGCAGATGAACGTGAAACACGTGGGTTCATCTCAATGACTATCATACGGCCATCAACAGGGTTAATTGCAAACTGTACGTTTGAGCCGCCAGTATCTACGCCGATTTCGCGCAATACGGCCAATGAGGCATTACGCATGATCTGATATTCTTTATCTGTCAGCGTTTGTGCCGGTGCCACAGTGATAGAGTCACCCGTATGCACGCCCATGGGGTCTAAATTTTCAATAGAACAGATGATGATGCAGTTATCCGCTGAGTCGCGCACCACTTCCATCTCATATTCTTTCCAACCGAGTAGCGATTCTTCAATCAACAATTCTTTAGTAGGCGAAGCATCTAGGCCACGCTCACAAATCGTCATAAATTCTTCACGATTATAAGCAATACCGCCGCCGCTACCACCCATGGTAAATGATGGACGAATAATCGCTGGATAACCAATTTGCGGTTGCAATTGCAAAGCTTCTTCCATGCTATGTGCAACCACTGAACGTGCAGAAGCCAAACCAATTTTGGTCATCGCTTCTTTAAATTTCTGACGATCTTCAGCTTTATCAATAGCCTCTTTAGAAGCGCCTATCATTTCAACATTGTATTTTGCGAGTACGCCATGCTTATCTAAATCTAGCGCGCAATTTAAGGCAGTTTGTCCGCCCATGGTTGGCAACAAAGCATCCGGACGCTCTTTGGCAATAATTTTCTCTACCACTTGCCAAGTCACTGGCTCAATGTAAGTCGCATCAGCCATTTCAGGATCAGTCATAATAGTGGCTGGATTAGAGTTCACCAAAATAACACGATAACCTTCTTCACGCAGCGCTTTACACGCCTGTGCGCCAGAGTAATCAAACTCACAAGCCTGACCAATTACAATTGGACCTGCACCAATAATTAGTATCGATTTAATATCCGTACGCTTAGCCATTAGCTTGCCTTTCCTTGTTCTAATTTTGCTGCTTGCATCATGCTAATGAAGCGATCAAACAAATAACTCATTTCGGTTGGACCTGGGCTTGCTTCTGGGTGACCCTGAAAACTAAACGCAGGTTTGTCAGTACGCGCAATGCCTTGCAAACTACCATCAAACAATGAAACATGGGTTGTTTTAATGTTGGCAGGTAAGCTTGCAGCATCTACCGCAAAACCGTGGTTTTGGCTGGTGATGTAAACACGCTTAGATTCAACATCTTGCACAGGGTGGTTTGCACCGTGATGACCAAACTTCATTTTGTGCGTTTTAGCATCGCTAGCTAAAGCTAACAATTGATGGCCTAAACAAATACCAAAAGTCGGCACGCCTGTTTCAACAATAGTTTTAATGGCCGCAATGGCGTAATCACAAGGCGCTGGATCACCAGGGCCGTTAGATAAGAACACGCCATCTGGCTTGTAGGCCAGAGCCTCTGCCGCAGAAGTTTGCGCAGGCAACACCGTTACTTTGCAACCGCGTGAAACCAACATACGTAAAATATTACGCTTTACGCCGTAATCGTAAGCAACCACATGAAACTGTGCTGCTGGCGCCGAGGTAAAACCTTCGCCTAGCGCCCATTCACCTTCAGTAAATTCATAAGGCTTAGCACAGGTCACGACTTTAGCTAAGTCCATGCCATTCAAACCTGGGAATCCTGCAATCAAGCTATTTGCCAAGGCAATCGCTTTAACTTCATCTGATTCACCCGCAATAATGGCACCAGCTTGCGCACCTTTTTCACGCAGAATACGCGTTAATTTACGCGTATCAATATCTGCAATGGCCACCACATTGTTGGCGACTAAGTATTCTGCCAATGACTGGGTGTTTCTAAAATTGCTATGTGTTAGAGGCAAATCACGAATAATTAAACCGCTGGCATACACTTGACCAGACTCTACGTCCTCAAGATTAACGCCATAGTTACCAATATGCGGGTAGGTAAGTGTGACTATTTGTTTGGTATACGATGGGTCTGTGAGTATTTCTTGGTAGCCAGTCATTGAAGTGTTAAAAACCACCTCGCCAACTGTTTGGCCTGTAGCAGTATGGCCAGCAGCGCCAATGGATGTACCACGAAACACAGTTCCATCTGCAAGTACGAGTATGGCGGGCAGATTTTGTGACACGGTAACTCCTTGTTTTACAGCGTTAATTAATTTTTTGCTCTTAGGCCATCGTGAACGGATGGCAGATACGCAAAACGGGATGAGTTTTTATACTCTTCCCGTTTCAGAATTAACGAATTATAGCGAAAACCAGCTTACATTTCAACGTTACATTGCAAATAGGTCTTTTGTTCAGCAATTTAAAAGCAAAGAATCCATTTAAAAATAGCAGCGAATAATTAAGCTTGTTGCACAAAGTGAGCTGGCACCGCGTATTTATTAGTAAAGCGCTTAGTTTAAAAGAGACTAAATAAGCAATTTTTCAGTGTATCAAAAAAAATAAGGAATTAACGCAAATTTAATACATCCTGCATGTCAAATAAGCCACTATTTTTATCAGCTAAAAACTTTGCCGCGCGTAATGCGCCCAAAGCAAATGTTGCACGACTGCTAGCTTTATGTGTCAGCTCAACGCGTTCACCAATGCCAGCAAACAAAACGGTATGGTCGCCCACAACATCACCACCGCGCACAGTTGCGAAACCAATCGTACTAGGTTCACGCTCGCCGGTTACGCCTTCTCGGCCATACACTGCGCACTCGGCCAAATCTCTACCCAGCGCGCTAGCGGCTGCTTCACCTAAACGAAGCGCTGTACCAGATGGCGCATCTACTTTATGGCGGTGATGCGCTTCGATAATCTCGATGTCATAACCTTCACTAAGTACTTTTGCAGCAGATTGCACAAGGTTAATCAGCAGCGTCACGCCCACACTCATGTTAGGCGCAAATACTATCGCCACATTTTTGGCAGCAGCCTCAATAACCTGCTTTTGCTCAGCAGAAAAGCCTGTTGTGCCAATAATCATTTTCACTTGATGCTTTTGGCAAGCCTCCAAATACAACATACTCGCTTCTGGGCGCGTAAAATCAACTAGCACATCGGCATTTTTCAAGGCGTCATCAATATTATCCGTGACTTTCACACCAGAAACTTTACCTAACTGCTCGCCGGCATCACGGCCTAATTGCGGATTATCTGCTCTATCTAATGCGCCGTAGAGGTCTAAATCAGTATCTGCAAATACACATCCCAACAGCACATGACCCATGCGACCTGAACAACCAGCGATTACTATTTTTAACGGATTTGCCATTACTTTAATACCCATACTTAAAATTTATGTGTGCGTTAAAATTACATTTAGCCTTAGAAACCAATTTTTTCAAGCATCTTATCAAAGTAACTTGGCTCACTTTCAGCTGGCAAATCTTTGGGCTTTGGCGTCACTTTAGTCGCGGCTTTTGTCGTCGATGCTGGCTTAGCTAAGGGCTCTTCAGTTGGCAAATTTAAGGTTCGCTCTAACTTCATGCCAGATGAAGATTCTTTGCCATTCAACGTGTCCGCAGTCGCAGCTGCCGACGTTTCTGTCGGCTTAGATTCAGGCACAACTATAGCCGACTCAATTGGTGCGACTGGCACAGGCTGAGACTGCTCCACTGGCACGACATTTTTGGCATTTAATTTTGCCGCTTTTTTTGTAGCTTCATCAGCCTTTAGCTTATCAGCTTCTATTGCCTTAGCTTTTTCTTCCGCTTTTTCTTTAGCAATTTCAGCCTCATCTTTTTTCCAAAATTTAAGCTTACTCATTAAACTTTTTTCTTCTGGCTTGGCGCTAGGGTTAATCACTCGTGTGCCAATATTTTCATCTGCAGATGATTTATCACCGGCAAAAGCTATGACATCACCACGAACCGTTTTTAATAACTCACTTTCAAAATCTAAAATCACACGGCGCTGTTCGATGATTTTTCCGCTTTCGCGCATTTGATACACATAATCCCAACGGTTACCATGGAAGCTATCTTGTATAAGTGGCGTCCCCATAATAAAGCGCACTTGCGATTTCGTCATATCAGGACGTAGTTGCAGTAACATTTTAGATGTCACCACATTGCCTTGCTGTACATCTAATTTATAAGGCTTTATTGTCGGCAAAGCAGTGCCGCAAGAGGCACATAAAACAGCTAAAAGAATGATTAATTTACGCATATTATGACTTTAATTAGAATTAGCGTTAATATAACACGTACTGATGCAACCAAAACACTGTCACTATTAATTGTGGCAAACAACTATTTAAGAGCCAATCAATATGCATGATCAACAAGAGTTAAAAAATGCCGGCCTTAAAGCCACGCTCCCTAGACTAAAAGTATTAAGTCTATTTGAAAATAGTAAGGAGCGCCATTTATCGGCTGAAGATGTTTACAAAATTATGCTCAATGCAGGCGAAGACGTTGGCTTGGCGACGGTTTACCGTGTATTAATGCAATTTGAACAGGCCGGCTTATTAATACGCCATCACTTTGAAAGTGGTAAAGCGGTATTTGAACTGGATAATGGCGGTCATCATGACCATATAGTCTGCGTAAAATGCGGTCGAGTTGAAGAGTTTTATGACGCAGAAATTGAAAAAAGACAACAAGAAGCCGCTGAGTCGCTAGGCTTTGAAATACAAGATCACTCTTTAACTATTTACGTTGTATGTAAAGATCTACCGTGCAATAAAAATTAAGCTGGCATTAACCACTAATTTTATAAATCCAAGATTGACTGACGACTTAAAGTTTTCTGGCGATTTGAAAGTTAGCAGCGATTAAAGTGCCAGCATTTCTTTTGCGTGCTGGCGAGTCATTTCTGTAATTTCTAAGCCGCCTAGCATTCTAGCAATTTCTTCAACCCGCTCAGTTTCATCCAGTACAGCAATAGTGCTGAGCGTTTGCGCATTGACTAAAGATTTACTAACGCGCAGGTGATGCGAGCCCAATGCCGCTACTTGCGGCAGGTGAGTGATGACTAACACTTGGCGTTGACTAATGCTTCCATCATTCACTGACTCACCTAATTGTTTAAGTAATTGCCCGACAACCTCGGCCACGCCACCGCCAATTCCAACATCAACCTCGTCGAATATCATGGTTGGAATACTTTCTTTTTGTGCGGTCACCACACGTATCGCCAAGCTAATGCGAGATAACTCACCACCCGAGGCTGTTTTAGCCAGCGGCTTAGCGGCAACGCCAGCGTGACCTGCCACTAAAAATTCCACCTGCTCCAGCCCATTTACATTAGGCGTTTGAGATGTTTTTTCTGGCATGCTTTTATCAAGCGCATTCTTATCATTCGAGCTAAGCGCCACCTCAAATTTACCACCACTTAAAGATAGACGCTGCATTTCTGCGCTAATTTGTGTACTTAATTTGGCTGCCGCTAGCTTACGGCCTTCACTCAAACTGTAAGCCAACTGCATATATAAAGAAAGTGCTTGCGCTTCTTGTTTAGCCAATTCACCATCGTTGGCAAATAATGCGAGCTCTGCCATACGCGCTTGCGATTGTGCTAATAACGCAGCAATTTCTTCAGGTTGTACGCGGTATTTACGTGACACATTATGTATATTTTGGATTCTCGCCTCTAGCTCTGCCAGCCTAGATGGATCAAGATCGGCACGCTGAAGATATCTATTTAAAAATCGATCCGTTTCTTCCAGTTGTATCATCGCCGAATCAAGCGTTTCAACAGCCTCACTAATTTCAGCATCATATTCGCGCAACTGTTGCAGCTTGTGCTGCACTTGCGAAAGTAAACGTATAACTGATAATTCGCCCTCACTCAACAAATCTCGGCATTGTTCGCTACCAGTAATTAAACTAGCGCCATTTGATAAACGCAAATGCTCTTGCTGCAATTCATCCCACTCAATAGCGGTGAGTGACAAATGCGCTAACTCTCGCACTTTATCGCGCAGTTCGGCAAACTCGTCCGCATATTGACTGGCATTTTTTTCAGATTCTAAGCGTTGTTGATGAAGCTTGTGCCAAATTTTAAAGTGCGCTGAAACTTGTGATGCCAACGCTGAAAGTCCACCGAAATTATCTAATACCAATCGTTGCGTAGCCGGCTTTAGTAGTGAGTGATGGGCATTTTGACTGTAAATATCCACCAGCAATTCGCCCAACTCTTTTAATTGCGATACCGTAACATTTGCGCCATTAATATAAGCACGTGACCGACCATCGTCAAACATTACGCGACGTAAAACCAGTTCATGACCATCATTTTCCAGCTCGGCTTCTGCTAGCCAAGCGCCGGCCTCAAGGTTATTAGCGATACTAAAAATAGCGCTAATTTCTGCTTTATCGCAACCTGTGCGAGTCACGCCGCCCTCACCTCGCGCGCCCAAAGCTAGCGATAGCGCATCGATTAAAATAGATTTTCCGGCACCTGTTTCACCGGTTAATACGGTAAAACCTGCCTCAAACTCTAAATCGAGTTGATTGACGATCACAAAATCACGTATGGAAAGACTGTGCAACATAGGATTTCAACTAAACCTGAAAGTTAAATTCATAAAAATTTTGCTAATGACTACTGATAAAAATTAACCCCAGTTAAGTTTATTACGCAGCATATCAAAATAACAATAATCACTAGGATGAAGTAATGAAATGGTTTTTTCAGCACGCTTAACTACTACCGTGTCGCCGACTTCTAAGATAAATTGATATTGACCATCAAAACTAATTTGTGCCTCATCAAAATGCACCAAACTCACCTCAATTTTACTCGTGCTATTCACTGCAATCGGCCGATTACTCAAAGTATGTGGGCAAATCGGCACCAGCGTAATCGCCTCTAGATTTGGGTGTAATATTGGGCCGCCAGCAGAAAGCGCATAAGCAGTAGTGCCGGTTGGCGTACTTAAAATAAGGCCGTCACTACGCTGCTTATGTACGAACATATTATCAATACTCACTTCCAGCTCAATTAAACGTAAGCCGCTTTTAATCACCACATCATTTAAAGCATAATTAGAATGGAATATTTTACCTTGCCTAATCACATCGGTGGCCAGCAGCATACGTGGCTCTTTAATAAACTCACCAGCCAGAATGCGGTCGACTTCTAACAACATATCCTCTGCACGTAAATCTGTTAAAAAGCCAAAGCGGCCCCGATTGATGCCAACTAAGGGCACTTCGGTTTCGATTAAGCTACGTGCTACGCTCAACATTGTGCCGTCACCACCCATCACAATCGCCATGTCCGCTTTATGGCAAATATCATCCAGCAACACCTCGGTAAATTCAGTTAATTGTGCGTGTTTTGCAGTTTGCGATTCGATACATACTTTTATATTTTTTGACTGCAAATGCTGCGCCAAAGTCACCAAATCTGCCCGCATATGTTGCAGCGCAGCGGGGTTCATGTATTTACCAATAATGGCGATGGATTTAAACGAGTTTTGCATGTCGAAATTAAATCACAGTTGCGTGCTGATACAAAGAAAAACAGCAAACTAAAATGATGTAAATACAAATTAACTGGATTTATACAATTTAATCACTAAAATTACCAAGCCCTTGTTAAATTAAGGCAAAATACCCATCTTAGTAATATTACTTTATTAACGCATTCGGAAACACCAATCACGGAAACATTAATCACGGAAATATTAATCAGTGGATAAGCGCGCGCAAATATTACTTAAAACCTTAGTTGAACACTATATTAGTGATGGTCAGCCGATAGGTTCACGCACATTGTTACAACATTCCGGTTTGGACGTCAGTGCTGCAACCATTCGAAATGTTATGAGCGATTTAGAACAGCTAGGCTTCATCGCCAGCCCACACACTTCCGCTGGGCGCATCCCAACACAAAAAGGTTATCGTCTATTCGTAGACTCTTTACTCACGGTACAACCATTAAATACTCAAGCCATCCAGCACCTAAAAAACGGTTTATCTTCACCAAATCCTAGCGAATTAATTAACAGCGCGGCCGACATGCTTTCGCAGCTCACTCAATTTGCCGGCTTAGTGATGATTCCTAAACGCAAGCGCATTGCCTTCAAACATCTAGAATTTTTACCTTTATCCGATAAAAGAGTGTTGGTAATTATTGTCACCAGCGACGGCAATGTGCAAAATCGCATCATCATTGCTGACAAACCTTATTCGCCAAGCGAGCTGACTCAGGCCAGCAATTATTTTAACGCTAATTTTTCAGGACAAACCTTTGATGAAGTACAACAAAAGTTGCACCTAGAACTCAAGCAAATGCAAACTGATATGAACCGCTTGATGTCTGCCGCACTAGATGCCAGCAGCAAAGCCGTGGATAACGATAAAGATGGCGTAGTGATAGCCGGTGAGCGTAACTTATTGCAAGTGGACGAACTTTCTACCAACGTAAATAGTTTGCGTAAACTATTTGAGGTTTTTGAAAGCCGGACTTCATTAATGCAATTATTGGATACTAGCCAGCGCGCGGAAGGCATTCATATATTCATCGGCGGCGAAAGCGGCTACTTACCTTTAGATGAATGTAGCATGATCACTGCGCCTTATGAGGCAGATGGGCAAGTAGTCGGCACGCTGGGCGTGATTGGTCCAACAAGAATGGCTTACGAGCGCGTAATTCCGATTGTTGATATTACCGCGAAACTTTTATCAAATGCGCTCTCTAATCACTAGTTTTTAGTTTCTAAGAGCGCTAAATCTTAAAACAATTTTTAAACAATATTAAAAAAGATCTGATCATAAAATATGGCTTACTTCAATCAAGAACCACCATTTAAACACGGCGATACACTTAAAGTCGGCATTTTACTCGCTAACTTAGGCACACCAGATGCAGCCAACCCGCCTGCGCTACGCCGTTATTTAGGCCAATTTTTAATGGACAGACGCGTAGTAGAAATCCCACGTTTCATTTGGTGCTGGATCTTACATTGCATCATTCTAGTCGTGCGTCCAAAAAAATCAGCGGCTAAATATGCGCAAGTTTGGACAAGCCAAGGCTCACCATTACTAGCCCATGCACAAAAACAAACCAGCTTGCTAGACGATAACTTAAGCAAAAAAATCAACTCACCATTTGCCGTAGCATTAGGCATGAGCTACGGCAACCCAAGCATGCAATCAGCCATTGATAAACTACATGCGCAACATTGCGACCACATTTTAGTGTTTCCGCTATATCCACAATATGCTGCCAGCAGCACTGGCAGCGCAATGGATGCCGTATGGAGAGTGCTACTTAAAACACGCAATATGCCCGCTATTCGTAGCATTCGTCATTATCATGATCATCCGGCATACATTGCTGCATTGGCTGGTAGCGTGCGCGAACATTGGCAACGTAACGGCAAGCCAAATAAATTAGTCATGAGTTTCCATGGCCTACCAAAATTTCATCTAATGAAAGGCGACCCCTACCATTGCGAATGCCATAAAACAGCACGACTTTTAGCTGAATCTTTAGAATTAACTAAAGATGAATACACCATCGCTTTTCAATCTAGATTTGGTAAACAAGAATGGTTAAAACCTTATTTAGCAAGCACGCTAGAGGATTTAGGCAAAGCAAAAACCAAACGTATTGATGTGATTTGCCCAGGATTCAGCAGCGATTGCCTAGAAACGCTGGAAGAAATCGCCATGGAAGGTAAAGAAATATTCACCCATGCCGGTGGTGGTGAATACCACTACATACCTGCACTGAATGAAAGTGAGCTATGGATACAGGCCATGACAACAATTGCGCTTGAAAACCTACAAGGCTGGGTCAGCGCAGATTGGGATGCAAGCGAAGCTAAAAAAGCCGACGACATGACAAAATTACGCGCACAAGCTATGGGTGCAAACAATTAGGCGTTATACTTTTGTTTTAAGCACTTCTGAAGCAATATTATGATTGTAATTACTGGCGGCGCAGGCATGATAGGTTCTATCATCGCTTGGCAACTCAACCAACAAGGCCGTGACGACATGGTCATTGTTGATCGCATCACGCATGAAGACCAGTGGCAAAACTTGGTCAAACGCCAATATGTACAGTATTTGGATAAAGACCAATTATTCGATTGGTTGAACGGAAACGCCGAACAGAAGCCTCGCACAGACATTGAAGCTATTATTCACATGGGAGCCATTAGCGCCACCACTGAGCGTGATTTTAATAAACTGGTTGAAGCCAATATTCATTATTCACAAAACTTATGGACTTGGTGCGCCAATAATAACGCTGCGTTTTTCTACGCTAGCTCAGCCGCCACTTATGGCGATGGTGAGCATGGTTACGATGATGCTTCAATCGAAAATCTTCGCCCGCTAAATGGTTACGGTTATTCAAAACACTTTTTTGATCAGTGGTCGTTGCAACAAGTAAACAAAAATTTAGCCGCGCCAAAAAATTGGGCTGGCTTTAAGTTTTTTAATGTCTACGGCCCTAATGAATATCATAAAGAACGCATGGCTAGCGTAGCTTTTCACAGTTTTAACCAATTTAAAGAAACTGGTGAAGTTAAACTTTTTAAAAGCCATAAACAAGGTTATGACGACGGCATGCAGTTGCGCGATTTTGTTTATGTTAAAGATGCTGCGGCCGTGATTGTTCACTTTTTAAATACGGCATTAGCTGGCAAAGCTTGTACCAACAGCATTTACAATGTGGGCACAGGTCAAGCACGCGCATTTAAAGATTTAGCCACTAGCGTGATGACTAGCATGGCTAAAACGCCCAATATCAGCTACATTGATATGCCATTAGATTTACAGGGCCGCTATCAATATTTTACTGAGGCAACCGCAACAAAGTTGCGTGTTGCGGGCTATGCCCAACCTTTTTACAGCTTAGAAGATGGCGTGAAAGATTACGTACAAAATTACTTAATGCAGGACGATGCGTATTGTTAAATACCCGTTACGTATTGTCATTGAACACCCCACCTAATTAAAAAGATACTTAAAAATGACCCGATCAACTGAAAGCCAAAACACATTTTTACTACATGAGTTGCAAGCACACGCTGCGATGTTCGGGCAATTACAAAGTATATTTCCGCAAGTCATTGCCGTGGCAAATGAACTACGCGCCACCATGAAACGTGGCGGGAAAATTTTGATTATGGGCAACGGTGGTAGCGCGGCGGATAGTCAACACATTGCTGCTGAAATTGTAGGTCGCTACAAAAAAGAACGTCGTGGCTTACCGGCCATCGCGCTCACTACAGATACTTCCATCATCACCTCAATCGGCAATGATTATGGCTACGACTATATTTTTGCGCGTCAAATTGAAGCACTTTGCCGCCCAGAGGACACCGTTATCGGCATCACCACATCAGGCAACAGCAAAAATGTGGTGAATGCTATTATTGAAGCCAATGCCATCGGCGCAACTACCATTGGCTTAACTGGCGGTACTGGCGGAAAGCTACAAGAGTTATGTACATTCAACCTAGTGATGCCAAGCAGCGAAACGCCAAGAATTCAAGAAGCACATATTTTTATTGGTCACAGTTTATGCGATATGCTGGAAGCCGATTAAGCAATGTTTAATGGTTTTATTAACGCTATAGATTTACTGAAAGTTATTGCCGCATGAATGCACATTTAATAGAAGCTGTTCGCCATTTTAGCGATGCTAAAAAAACTATACTAGTGGTTGGCGATGTAATGCTAGATCGCTATTTAATGGGTAGCGTCAATCGCATTTCACCAGAAGCACCTGTGCCAGTCGTGCTGCTTAAAGAATCTGAAGATCGCGCCGGCGGTGCTGCCAATGTGGCAGCCAACTTAAGTGGCTTAGGCTTGCATACGCAAATAATCGGTTGTATTGGTGAAGATGCAACGGGTGCAACGCTGAAAACAATTATCACGAATTTTGGCGTAGATACCTCGCTGGTGATGGTTAGCCGACAAAGACCGACCATTTCTAAAACCAGAGTAATGAGTGGTAATCAACAAATTGTGCGTATCGATGACGAAAGCGCTGCCGCATTTACCGCTGAAGAAAATGCTCATTTACTCAAGCATGTAGCACAAGCCCTTGATGCCGAACCGGCCATGGTCATTTTGTCCGATTATGCCAAAGGCTTATTGAGCGAGACTTCATGCAAAGCCATTATTTTGCAATGTAAGCAATTAGGCATCCCTGTTATTGCCGACCCAAAAGGCCACGATTACAGCAAATATAAAGGCGCTAGCGCACTAACACCCAACAAAAAGGAAGCGGCTGAAGCTTGTGGCGTTGCTTTGCATGAAACGGATGCTTTATTGTTGGCTGCTAAGCAACTTAAAGAAGATTTAGGATTAGATTTTCTGGCTGTCACACGTGGCGAAGAAGGCATTTCTTTCATTGATGATCAACATACCGCGCATATTCCTGCCACTGCAAAAAAAGTGTTTGATGTTTCTGGTGCTGGCGACACAGTCATCGCCACGCTGGCCGCTGGTTTGGTACAT
>JBBAOU010000029.1:24569-28409 GCA_040401175.1 Methylotenera sp.
GAAGCCGCTAAAAAAACTGGCGACAAACTTATTCTAGGATTAAACACAGATCGCTCGGTAAGCGCATTAAAAGGACCTAGCAGACCTGTGATTCATGAGCAAGATAGAGCGCGCGTGTTAGCAGCATTGGCCGCCGTTGATGCTGTGATTTTATTTGATGAAGATACGCCGCTACAACTAATTGATGCGATTCGTCCTGACGTGATTGTTAAAGGTGATGATTACACCGAAGATCAAGTAGTTGGTGGGACTGAGGTGAAATATTGGGGTGGCAGCGTGAAATTAATCCCTTTGGTACAAGGTCGCAGCACGAGCAATATCATCAAAAAATTAGGTAGTTAAGTATGGCATCTTTCGCCGCGTCATCATGTCCAAAAATATTGGTATTAGGTCCAGCCTGGGTTGGCGACATGGTGCTGGCGCAAAGTTTATTCAAAGTACTCAAAGCGCAACAGCCCAATTGCATTATTGATGTTGCCGCACCGCCTTGGACTTTACCTTTAATTGAACGCATGTCGGAAGTGAACAAAGGCATTGCCTTGCCTTTTAAGCATGGCCAATTCGCATTATTTGAACGTATTAAATTTGGCAAAAGCTTGCGCCACGAAGGCTATACGCAAGCTATTATTCTGACCAATTCGTTAAAATCAGCTATTTTGCCGTTTGCCGCCAATATTCCGCAACGCACCAGCTTTTTGGGTGAAATGCGCTATGGCTTAATTAATGACATTCGTCCATTAGATAAAACAAAACTGCCGCGCACAGTAGATCGTTTTGTTACTTTGGGCTTACCTTCAGATGCAAGATTACCCGCTGAATTGCCAAACCCTTCCTTACGTTCTAATCAAAAAAACGCTTTAGAAACATTACAGAAACTAGGATTAGCTAGCCCGAAAAGTAAAGTTCTCGGCCTTTGCCCTGGGGCAGAATATGGCGAAGCTAAACGCTGGCCAGCTGAATACTACGCAGAAGTTGCGCGGAATGCGCTCAATAAAGGCTGGCAAGTTTGGCTGTTTGGCTCGGATAAAGACATTCCCGTCACCAAAGAAATTAACCAATTAACACAGAAAAAATGCTTGGATTTAGGCGGGAAAACCAACTTGAGTGAAGCGATAGATTTAATGTCGCTTTGCGATGCTGTGGTCAGTAATGATTCTGGCCTTATGCACGTTGCCGCCGCACTCGATAAAAAATTAGTCGCCATTTATGGCTCATCCAATCCGCACCATACGCCGCCGATGAACAGCAAAGCCGTAGTTGAATATTTGGCTTTAGAATGCAGCCCATGCTTTAAACGAGTTTGCCCGCTTAAGCATTTGAATTGTTTGAAACAGATTTCAGCCAGCCGAGTGATTGCTGATTTGTAAGACCGCCGCTCCTACAAGTGAACAGAATCAGCAATAAGATCGCCAATATTGCCAAAAACCTCAATCTGATTAACCGCACAAAACTCCTGCCAATCAGCGACTTCTGTCCAATCGCTTAAAAAAATAAAATCTAAACCAGCGCGTGTTGCCGCTTCAAAATCATATTTGCTATCGCCTAAAAACAAAGCTGGAAACTGCACATTGCCATTGGCTTTTTCGCGGGCAAGTACTTCATCTTTGTTGTCTGGGCTACCAAATAAACCCCCATCAAATAGCGGCGTAAGGTTGCGTTTAGCGAACAAAGTACGAATCTCTTGCTGATCGCCACCTGAAAGTATAGACCATTTAGCATTTGGCGTAGCGGCACGTAGGGCATCTAAACTCGGCGCAATATCACATTCCATTAGCCCGACTTCCAACTCGCGACCAAACTCATCCAATAAAATTTGAATTGCTTCATTGGCGGCAGGCTGATTTACAATCTCACGCAGATAATAATCAAACTTATGATACCGAGAGATGCCGCCTAAGCGGACGTGATAATCAACTAAGGCCTGCGCCTGAATATCTGTTGCACCTAAAGTTTTAGCAGTACGAAAATAAGCCTCTGTTTTAAGCAGATTAGAATCTAGCACCACACCATCGCAATCAAACACAATGGATTTATATTGTTGTATTTTTTGTTTCAAAATTAATCCAAAATTTTAGTCTTACCCAGAAAGCCATTAAACTTGATTTAATAAAAAAGGGCTTTGACCCCAGACAAATCTAAGGTTAAAGCCCTAATAATATTGATGCGTTAAATTATCAGCTTAATTACGCAGCCTTAATAGCGCTTGCTTCTTTGGCTAATTTAGTAATATGCGCCCAATCACCACGCGCAACGGCGTCTGCTGGCGTAAGCCAAGTACCGCCACACACTACAACGTTAGGTAAGGCTAAAAACTGTGGTGCAGAATCAATTGTTACGCCGCCTGTAGGGCAGAATTTAACATCCGCAAATGGGCCAGAAAAACCTTTAAGTAAGTTAATGCCGCCTACTGCAACCGCTGGGAACAATTTTAAGAAATAATAATCATCGGCGTTAGCCATCATAATTTCAGAACCAGTAGAAACGCCCGGCAATAATGGCAAACCAATTTCACGAGTAAAAATGCCTAATTCACTGGTATAACCTGGGCTAACTGCAAATTGACAACCAGCATCTTTAGACGCTTGTGCATCTTTCTTGTTACGCACAGTACCTGAACCCATAATCGCTTCTGGCAAGGCTTTAGCAATCGCCTCCATGCCGGCAAGCGCGCATGAAGTACGTAATGTAATTTCTAAAACACGAATACCACCTTCAAGCAATGCTGCAGCCATAGGCACGGCATCTTCTACGCGATTAATAACGATAACTGGAATAACTGGGCCGTAGTTGGCTAAATCTAATGTGTTCATGTTTTACCTATAGTTTCATATTTAAATAGATTTCTGCTCAGGCAGCAATCTAATGATTTAAATCTCAAGAAAAGTCGCGAACTGTTTAAAAATTAATTTAGGCAAGGCACTTGAGCGCAGACAGTACGATTAGTACGGCAAGCGAAAGTAACGCCGCATAAATTATATTTTCAAACAGTTACAACCAAGTAATCGCGCCTTCTTCCGCAGACAATACGTTTCTACGCATACCGCCAAATAACTCACGGCCAAGACCATGTGCATTCTGGTGACGTTTAGTGTCTGAAAGCTCTTCAACTTCGCGTTGCGCCCATTCATCTTCATCAACCAGCACGTTAACCATACCGACTGTCGCGTTTAAACGAATAATATCGCCAGTACGCACTTTAGCTAACGGGCCACCAGCAGAAGCTTCAGGCGTTAAGTGAATTGCCGCAGGAATTTTGCCAGAGGCGCCGCTCATGCGACCATCAGTCACAATGGCGACTCTAAAACCTTTGTTTTGCAACACGGCCATTGGTGGCGTTAGTTTGTGTAATTCTGGCATACCATTGGCTTTTGGCCCTTGGAAACGCACCACAGCAATAAAGTCTTTTTCTAGTTCACCACGATCAAATGCAGCCAACAATTCTTCTTGTGCATCAAATACAATAGCTGGTGCCTCAATAATGTGACGGTCTTCAGGCACAGCAGAAATCTTAATCACGCTACGGCCTAAATTACCTTTAAGCAAACGTAAACCGCCAGATTCATTAAATGGAAATTCTGCGGTACGGACAATTGTTTCATCCGGACTACCTTTTGGCAGATCATGCCAAACCAATTTATCGTCTACTTTGGCTGGTTCTTTAGCGTAATCACGCAAGCTACCGTAAGCCATGGTCAATACATCTGGGAACATATAACCGGCATCAATCAATTCACGAATGATAAATGCAGGGCCGCCTGCCGCTTGGAATTGGTTCACATCGGCTTTGCCATTTGGATAAACACTCGCCAATAGTGGCGTAGTTTTAGCTAGATGATAAAA
>JBBAOU010000030.1:0-28012 GCA_040401175.1 Methylotenera sp.
TTTAGTGCAATAAGTCGCTGAGGCCCTAGGCCAATTTCGGCTTGTTGGCTAAATCTTTAGGCAGTCATGCTAAACGTGAAAAACCAATAAAGTACTATTTTTTCATTTTATTGTTGTCATTTTAAATAATTTAGCGCTTAATCAAGCGCGCTTTAGTTTTTTGCAACTTTTCTTTAAATTTTACTTTAGATATTAGAAACAAAGACATGAAAATAATCTCACCAACTAATCATGGCTATCTTGACTATGTCACAGTTATCTTGCTTTTGGTCGCACCGACCCTTATCCGATTAACTGGCATAGCAGGCATAATTGCCTACGTGCTAGCAGGCATTCATCTCACCATGACACTCATCACTGATTTTCCACTTGGCATCGCAAAACTGATTCCTTTTGCAGTCCATGGCTGGGTAGAACGCGTCGTCGGTCCTGCTTTGGTCTTGTTGCCTTTTGTCCTTGGCTTTGGAACCCCTGCGCGAGAATTCTATACAGCAGTAGGTATCGTGATTATTTTGGTAGGGCTCTTTACGGATTATGGGCAAAACCAATAGCATAAATGTGCAGCGCACATACTGGAAAGTTAATTTTGAACGCGGTTATGGTTGCAAATAGGCCTGCTGAATAAGCTACTTTCAACAAGCATGCGCTAAAGTGCGTATGCTTCTATCAAACCCTAAAACAACCACCAAGCAAACCAAGTCGCTGAAACTTGCAATAGCAAACTAGGGATCACTTGTTGTGCAAATGGTTTGCCACCACTCACAATCGCCGCGACTGCTTTTGATCCGGCATTAACTGAAAATGCCACCAAAATTGGGATGACCGCGCTTTGGGCGCTTATTTTGCCAGCGGCACCAAGTGAAGCAACGGCGATGGTTGGCGCATGAATATCAGCCAAACCAGCCAAGCCAGAAGCAAAAACCAGCCCGGCCTGACCAAACCAAGATTTTAATGCGGCAGAAGCCACCAGCACAACAGCGATTAGAAAAGCCAAAATAAGTGCTGTTTTTACGCTAAAGGATCGCATTGGTTTACTAAGATCGGCGCCATTTCGGTGAAAAGAATTTAACGTGACTACTAGCCCATAAAACCCCACAGAAACACCGGCAAAAATCAGTGGTGCGGCAAGTGCATGTAAAGTGGCTGGATGAATAGCGGCTAACAATAATGCTAATTGTAAAACCGTCGCAAAGCTGGATAACACCGCGCCAGCGACGGCCGAACCGATCAACGCCGGCGTTTCACGGGAACGTTCGCCCATGGCGCCTACGGTGGCGATACTGGAAATAAATCCTGAAACCAAACCAACCAACGGTAAGCCAATACGCCCGCCTAGCCAACGCAAGGCCAAATGGCCAAACGCACTAATCAGCATGACTAATATAACAATAAGCCAAAGATTTCTGGGATTAATCGCATCAAAAGGTCCGACAAGTTCATTGGGTACAAGTGGTAGAACAATCAGCGTAGCGGCAGCTAGAATCAAAAAATCAATCATTTCTTCTTTGGTAATGGCGCCACGCACAAAGCCATGAATCGGCTCTTTTGCGGCCAGCAGTATAGCGGCGCTTACGGAAAGGCTAGCCGCCAGCGAGGGCGAAGTCATGGCTAATCCGCCCAAAATTACGGTAAATATCAGGGTGATTTCCGTAGTGAGTCCGGGGTCTTCTTCGCGCCGGATAAAATAGGCGATAGCGGCAAATACAGTCACGCAAAATAGTGAGGCGATTAACAGCCAAAAATCTACCAACGTACTCACGGCACCAAGCAAAGAGGCAATGGTAAAAGTACGAATACCAGCAATAGAACGTTCGCTCTCAGCGGCTTTATTACGTTCGCGTTCGGCGCCTATCAGCAGGCCAATGCCTAAAGCGACCGCCAAATTAAGCCAAAGTGTGTTGTCGATAATCATTATTTGTTCCTGTTAGCCCTTAATTATTTTACAACAAACCACGCTCGGAGAATGACAATGTCGTATTGCCAGCCACAATAAAATGATCCGGCACCAGCACATCCACTAGCACAAGCGCATGTTTTAGTTGCTGGGTAATTATCTCATCGGCCTGGCTTTGTTGCGCGATGCCTGAAGGATGGTTATGCGCAAAAATAACACTGGCGGCATTGTGATGTAGCGTTCGCTTAACCACTTCTATAGGATAAACGCTGGTTTGTGTGAGCGTAGCACTAAACATTTCTTCCGTGGTAATCACTCTATTTTGCGCATCTAAAAACAGCACTACAAATACTTCTCGCGTCAGGTTTCCTAATTTTAGACACAGATAATCAAGCACTTGCTGGGACGATCTAAGAATATCTTTGATATGCATTTTCTCGCTAAGCGCACGGCGGCTCATTTCAAAAATGGCTTGCAACTGTGCGTATTTACTCATGCCTACGCCATGCACTTGGGTTAATTCACTTAGCTGCGCAGCAAAAATGGCATTTAAACTGCCAAAATGCGTCAGCAAATCTCGCGCTAAATCTACCGCACTTTTACCCGTCACCCCAACTCGCAAAAAGATGGCGAGCAACTCTGCATCGGATAATGCCTCTACGCCCAGTTCCAGCAATTTTTCACGTGGGCGTTCTGCAGCAGGCCAATCGGTAATTGCTATTGCTTAATCCTTTATTGTTTAGGCTTTCGTTATTAAGTTTAAGTATTGAGTGCCAATCTGCGTGCTTGGATGAAATGGTTTAGAATATCACCATGCAACCTACAATTGAAAAAAGATTAGCCGGCAAACTGGTATTAGGTATCACCGGTGGCATCGCCGCGTACAAGGCGGCAGAGCTAGTGCGCCTATTAGTTAAAGCTGGCTTTGATGTGCAAGTGGTCATGACTAGCGCCGCCTGTCAATTTATTACGCCGGTCACCATGCAAGCCTTATCTGGCAAACCAGTATTTATTGACATGTGGGATAGCAGCGTTAGCAACGGCATGCCACATATCGAACTAAGTCGCCATGCAGACGCGATTTTAGTCGCTCCTGCCAGTGCAGACTTTATGGCTAAACTGGTGCAAGGTCGTGCGGACGATTTACTCTCTACTTTGTGTTTGGCTAGAGATTGCCCACTATTAGTAGCCCCAGCCATGAACAAACAAATGTGGGAAAACCCGGCAAACCAACGCAATATTAATCAGCTCAAAGCAGACGCCATCAGCATTTTAGGCCCAGACAGCGGCGAGCAAGCTTGTGGCGAAATAGGCTTAGGCAGAATGCTAAAACCTGAAAGCCTGCTAGCCTTAGTAAACGCTCACTTTACGCCTAAATTACTCGCCGGGAAACGTATACTAATTACCGCCGGTGCAACGCTAGAAATGCTAGACCCAGTGCGCGCCATCACCAATTTAAGTAGCGGGAAAATGGGGTATGCCATTGCTCAGGCCGCTGCCGATATGGGCGCAGAAGTTACTTTAGTCAGTGGCGCCTGTGCATTAAGCGCGCCTGCAGGCGTAAATAAGATTAGCGCAGTAAGCGCCAATGAAATGTATGACGCGGTAATGAGCAATATCATTAAACAAGATATTCTTATTGCAGTAGCGGCCGTAGCAGATTACCGCCCAGTGACGCAACAGCCAGAAAAAATCAAAAAAAATGCGTCTACACTAACAATTGAACTCACGCGAAATAAAGACATTCTGGCTGAAGTCGCCAGTTTACCAAACGCGCCTTTTTGCGTAGGTTTTGCGGCAGAAACTGAAAACTTACTGGAATATGCAGAAGCCAAACGTAAGGCAAAAAAATTACCGCTAATAGTCGCCAATTTAGCCGGCGAAGCTTTAGGCAGTGATGAAAATAGCTTAACGTTGCTCGACAAAAATGGCGCACATTCATTAGCTCGCGCGCCGAAAACTGAAGTTGCCAAGTTGTTGTTAATGCATGTTGCAGGCATGCTTTAAGTTGGTAAACAACCTGCACTTCTAGCTTAACAAGGCTTAAGCATCACCCAAACTTTCAAATCAGACATTAAAAAACCTTTAAAAAATCATGGTTATCCTGATGTTGATCAGTGTTTTTTATCGTGGAGTGCCACAAAATTCAACTCTAAAAAACAATTCAAACAGGTCGGGTCATCATGTCATCTCCCAATATCTTCAAAAGAAAACTATTATTAATTGCCGTGTTAAGCGCATGCGGCCTTACACAAAATGTCATTGCTGCGGAGGTTTCTGAGCAGAAAATAATCACGGCACCTGTGGTGGTTACGGCTACACGTGTTGAGCAAAACAGCTTCGACTTGCCAGTAGCAATTGATGTTGTGGAAAAGAAAGACATTCAAGACGGCCAATTGCAAATGACGCTATCTGAAAGCTTAATTCGCGTGCCAGGCATTACGGCGCAAAGCCGCACACAAATGTCTCAAGACCTTCAGATTTCAACACGCGGCTTTGGTGCGCGCTCCAGCTTTGGCGTTCGTGGCATTCGTATTTATGTAGACGGAATTCCGTTAAGCATGCCAGATGGCAGTGGCACACCAGGCAGTGCAGACCTTAGCGCAATAAAATCGATTGAAGTCATGCGCGGCCCATTTTCAGCTTTGTATGGTAGTTCTTCAGGTGGCGTGATTCAATTGCTCACCGAAGATACGCCAAAAACACCCGAAGTAAGTGCTGGCGTATTATTCGGTAGCTACAACACCACCAAAGAAAACTTACGCGCTGCCGGCACCCAAGGCGGCGTTGAGTACATGTTGAATTTATCCAACTTTGAATCTGATGGCTATAGAGACCACAGCGCATCAAAAAAAGAACAAGCTACCGCTAAATTTAAATTCAACCTAAATGAAGCAACGCGCATTAAAGTATTAGCTAACTGGTTTGACCAAGATGCTCAAGACCCATTAGGGTTAAAAAGAACAGCGACTCCAACAATAAATGACCCCTCCGCATTTATCACACCACAAGCTGTTCCAGCGGCAGCCTTAAGAGCCAACACTAGAGTATCAAGAAGTAATAGGCAGATTGGAATAAATGTTGAGCATAAGATTAATGAAAGCAACAGTATTAATTTGATTAGCTATATTGGTCACCGTGATAATCTTCAGTTTCTTTCAACAAGTAGTACCTTAACTACAGGCCGCGCAGCCAAATTGAGCGTGACTTTTGGGGTAGCTAGTTAAATTGGACAAATAAAGGTGAGCTATTCAGCCGAGCATACTCGGTAACGGCAGGAATAACTTACGGGTCAATGTATGATGACCGCATGGATATATCAGCTAACGCCGGTGTTATGGATGCTATCAATACAACAAACCTTAATCGTAGCGAGGCTAATATTGCAAACAACTCCGACAAGTTTATTCAAGCTCAATGGTCTGCATTGGAAAATGTGGATTTACACGCCGGGGTAAGAAGAACAAAAGTTAACTTAAAAGTTGAGGACAATTTATTTGACTCTTCGAATTCAGGTAAATTTAAAAACGGTACTGGTACGGTCACTCATGAAAAAACTACACCAGTGATTGGCGCTGTATGGAAAGTAACTCCTGCATTAAACTTATACACAAATTATGGTAAAGGCTTTGAAACACCGACCTTTATTGAAGCAGCTTACAGCGACACAAGTGGTAGCGGTCCAAACTTTAACTTAAAACCGAGCACTAGCGATAATTATGAGATTGGCCTGAAATCTTTTGTTCTTGACAATACAAGACTCAATTTAGCTGTGTTTAGATCCAATACTGAAAATGAGATTGTGGCTATATCAGGAATCCCTTACGCCGTTTTTAAAAATGCAGGTAAAACCAAACGCGAAGGTATTGAAGTTTCTGCAGAGAGTCAGCTAGACCATAATGTTGGTTTGTATGCAGCGTATACTTATCTTAATGCAAAATTCGATTCAGCATACACGGGAAATGGCGGCACAGTAGTACCCGCAGGCAATTACATTTCAGGCACATACCGCAGTCAGTTTTATGGTGAAGTATCTTGGAAAGCTCCAAGCATAGGTTTTTCAACTGCGTTTGAAGGCCGTTATAACAGTAAAGTCTCCGTTGATGATGTAAATAGTGACACAGCGCCTTCATACTCTGTTTTCAACTTAAGAGCTGGCTTCAAACAAAATATAAAAAACTGGAGCATTAGTGAGTACGCTCGCATAGAGAACTTATTCGATAAAGGACTATATTGGTTCAGTGCGCGTAAACGACACGAATAGTAGATTTTTTGAGCCAGCAGCAGGTCGCAACTGGCTAATGGGACTAAATGTAAGCTATAGGCTCTAAGCAGCTAATTTGAATAATAAAAAAACTCGCTCCAGCGAGTTTTTTTATTATTTATTACCTGCAAAAAAAGTAAATAAACCTGCATAGTGATTTTATTTAGCAAATAGTGTTTAATGCCGGTTGCCGTTCACATTCTAATTTACTGAGATTTCCATGAAAATTATCGTCGATTTAAAAGTACTAGATGATCGCCTACGTGAGCAAATGCCGGCCTATGCCACACCAGGCTCAGCAGGGCTAGATTTACGCGCTTGCATAGATGCACCTATCACTCTGCAATCTGGTGAGACCACGCTCATTCCTACCGGCATAGCGATACACTTAGATAATATCTATTATGCCGCGATCATTTTGCCACGCTCTGGCTTGGGCCATAAGCATGGCATTGTGCTGGGCAATTTAGTGGGTTTGATCGATTCTGATTATCAGGGCCAATTAATGGTGTCGTGCTGGAATCGTAGCAACACCGCCTTTAAGCTTAATCCTATGGAACGCATCGCGCAACTTGTGATTGTCCCAGTGGTGCAAGCGGAGTTTCATGTAGTCGATGATTTTGATGCCAGCGAACGTGGTGAAGGTGGCTTTGGTAGTACTGGCAAGCATTAAAGTTGTCGCATTTAGTACGCAATACTAGACAGATATCGCTTTAATTTACATAAAGCACACTATTTAGCTAATAAAGCGTAAATATTATTCATATTTATCTTGAGATAATATTAGCTTTAGTACTATAATTGTTGTCTTTCGAAAAAAGCAGAAGTTTGGAGATTAACCATGGCACGTGTATGTATGGTAACTGGCAAAAAGCCAATGGTGGGTAACAATGTTTCTCACGCTAACAACAGAACAAAACGTCGTTTTTTACCTAATTTGCAAAACCGCAAATTTTGGGTTGAAAGCGAAAACCGCTGGGTAAGCATGCGCATTACTAACGCTGCTTTACGTACTATCGACAAAAACGGTATTGATGCTGTTCTTGCTGGTATGCGTGCTGACGGCCAAAAAATCTAAGCTAAATTTATTTAGCTAAATAAGGAATTTGAGTCATGCGTGAAAAAATTAAACTAGAATCAAGTGCTGGTACAGGTCATTTTTATACCACTACTAAAAACAAACGTACTATGCCAGGCAAAATGGAAATCAAGAAATTTGATCCAGTTGTTCGTCAGCATGTTTTATATAAAGAAACTAAACTTAAATAGTTTTTTACTATAAGCGCCTTATTGGCGCAGTAAAACAGACTCAATATTCAATTGCATTTTTTAAATGTAATTGTAAAGTTAAGTTTAAACATTGAATCCACTAATCTTTTTAAGTTAGTGGATTTTTTGTTTTATATTTTGTTTAATTAACTGTGTGTTGCGCGCTGAGTAACGCTATGATTGCGAGCATTACTACAGCCATTATTACATTGTAGGAGCGACGCCCTCGTCGCGAAACAATGGTGCAATCGCGACGAGGCGTCGCTCCTAAAAAAATACATTACGGCCGCCATTTAAACGAACAATTGAATAGCGCTTCTTGAATAGATTGCAAATGCAATGAATGCCAATAAAACAATAAACTTAATACTTGGCGTGTAACTGCACTAACCTACGCAACTCGGGCACACAAGAGCCGCATTCTGTGCCACATTTTAGTTTATTTTGTAAGGTGATTAAATCGGCACCCAGTTGCATGGTGTCAATAATGTCATTTTCTGCAATATCTAAACAATTGCAGATAATTTTCCCACGACTGCGCTGTCCGTCTGGCGGTGCGATCAGTGGCGCTAACGCCCAGCGGCGTAATTCCGGGCTAAAGTCACCGGTCATCATCACATCTTTTAGCCAATCTGCGGCTAAGGTTTCGCCTACCAAGCGCACGCCTGTGACTTCTGGCCTGCTGGTGTCTGCATTATTTTCCACCAAAATACGTTTGCTGATGCCGCGTTTGGCATCGTTGTAATTAAGCAGTGGCATACCGTCTGTCATGCCTAATATTTCATCAATCTGGTTTATTAATGTGTCTTCTGGCGCCTCGAAATGTGCTGCACGTAAAATCAGCATACCAGCATGATGCGCAGTGCCGCGGCCAAATAAACCACAGCTAGCATATTCAAAATTGGCTAATAAACCACGTACTTTTTGTAACGTTGCTAAATCTTGAATAGTACGCATCACTGTCATGCGCCAAGGTAGTGTTAACTTTTCAATCTTAACTGCAGTATGTTTGAGTTCAGGCTGTTTTGAGCTTTTATTAAATGCCGGTGGCATCAATGCATTGACGCCCAAACCATGCATAAACTGACTGCCCCAGTGCATGGCGATAAACGTCTGAGAAGGTTGCACTTCATCCGAAGTTTGCACAGCCAACACTAGGCTACCGCGCTTATTGCTGACTCTGACTATGTCGCCATCTTTAATTAAGTGACGCGTCATATCATCAGCATTAATCTGTATAACAGGCTCTTCAGCATGATTAAACAATTGAGCAACCGTGCCAGTGCGACTCATGCCGTGCCACTGATCGCGCAAACGGCCTGTGAGTAAATGAAGAGGATAGCGCGCATCGGTTTTATCCGCCGTGTTTTGATAAACTGCGTTAACAAACTGTGCTTTACCATCTGGTTTTTGAAAAATACCATCGGCATACAAACGCGCCTTGCCAGCAAGGTCACCTTCAATAAATGGCCACTGTTGTGGGCCTTGCTCATTGAGTAGCGCGTAGCTTAGGCCACTAATGTCCAAATCACGTCCACGCGTGGTTTCACGGTGTTCGTTGAAGATTTCTTCAGTATTAGTGTACGGAAATAAATGGCCATGTTTGGCTAAACGCTTTTCTAGACGCTGGGAAAAATCCACCATAATCGCCCAATCATGGCGCGCCTCTGCTGGCGCTGGTACCGCTGGGTTTACCCGAGTGATACGACGTTCAGAATTGGTGACTGTACCTTCTTTTTCACCCCAAGTACTGGCGGGGAATAATACATCGGCATATTGATTGGTGTCGGTGTGGCTAAATGCGTCTTGCACCACAACTAATTCTGCCATGCTTAAGGCGGAAATCACGTTATTTAGGTCAGGCATCGAATGTGCGGGGTTCGTACAAGCAATCCAAATAGCTTTAATACTGCCCTCTTTAACAGCGTCAAACATTTCAACCGCAGTTTTCCCAGCAATGGCTGGAACACTTTCTATGCCCCAAAGTTTCGCCACTTCAGCGCGGTGTTCGGCATTGGCTAAATCTCTATGGCCAGATAACAAGTTTGCCATGCCGCCAACCTCGCGACCGCCCATTGCATTTGGCTGACCAGTCAGTGAAAATGGCCCAGCGCCTAATTTGCCAATTTGACCAGTGGCTAAATGTAAATTAATCAGCGCCGTATTTTTATCTGTGCCGTGTATAGATTGATTTAAGCCCATGCAATACATAGACAAACTTGGGCCTTTGCCAAACCATTTTGCGGCGGTAATAATATCGGCTTCTTTAATGCCGCAAATGTCAGATACCATTTTTGGCGTGTATTCACGCACCGTGTCCTTTAAGGCATCAAAGCCGTTGGTGTGAGCTTGAATATAAGCCATATCCAGCAAGCCTTCCCATAACATCACATGCAGCATACCGTTAAATAAGGCCACATCGGTACCAGGCAAAATCGCTAAATGCAAATCAGCCGCTAGTGCGGTATCGGTGCGCCTAGGGTCAATCACAATAATTTTTAGATTAGGATTTTTGGCTTTGGCATCTTCAATGCGGCGATAAATAATCGGGTGCGCAAAGGCGGTATTTGAGCCGGCAATCAACAGGCAATTGGTATGATCAATATCGTCGTAACAGGCTGGAGGTGAATCTGCCCCCAAAGTTACCTTATAACCGGCCACAGCAGAGCTCATACATAGGCGAGAATTTGTATCGACATTATTGGTGCCAATTAAGCCTTTAGAAAGTTTGTTAAAAACGTAATAATCTTCGGTGAGCAGTTGCCCAGAAATATAAAAAGCGACTGAATCTGGGCCATGCATTTCTATCGTTTTAGCAAATTTATCAACCACAAAATCTAGCGACTCATCCCATGTAGCACGTGCTCTTGGTGCGTCGCGACTAGTGCGCATTTCTGGGTAAAGTAAGCGATCATCCAACTTAGCCGTGAGATGTAGCGTAGAGCCTTTGGTGCATAAACGACCATAATTAGCCGGGTGATTTGGGTCACCTTTAACGTCTATAATTTTGTCATTTTGGCTGGATATAATCACGCCGCAGCCAACGCCGCAATAACAGCAGGTAGATTTTGTTTGTTTAATCACGTCGCTCAATCTTTTATTTTCCGTCTTTAGCGTCTTTAATTATCTAGTCTTTTAATTCTAAATAGACGAAACCATCTTCAACTTTTGTATTAAAACAGGCAGTTTGGCCGACATCCGGCTCTTCGGCCTTGCCATCAACCAAACTGATTTTCCAGCTATGCATGGGGCAGGCAATTTTATCGCCATAAACAATGCCTTCGGATAGCGGGCCACCTTTGTGTGGGCATTTGTTGTTAATTGCGAAGATGCGGTCGTCTTCTAGACGAAACACGCCGACTTCAATATCTTTAGTACGCACTACGCGTGCGCCTAATTTAGGAATATCTGTTAGCGGTGCTACTTTTACCCAAGTACTCATGTTTTTATATCCTAAATTCATTCTAAAAAATCTTTAAACTTTAATCTCTTCTTCGCCACTTCGAAACCTCACCGCTTGTCATTCCGACGAAAGTCGGAATCTAGTGACTTTAATGCCGCTGGATTCCGACTTTCGTCGGAATGACGGAGTGAATGTTGTAATGTCTGGCTTGTTATCTCTGGTTTGTTCTTTATGGTTTGTTTTTTTATTTTTAATACCCAGCCTACGAAACCACTAGCAAATAAATCAACAAAATATTCAAAATGAACGAAAAAATCGCGATCCATTGCCATTTTACTAATCTTGCGCGGGCAATCAATGGCGTTCGTGCAGGCGCTAAAATTGGCTTTAACTCGCCATGTTCAAGCGCTAATATCATTTCTTCTGCGGTTTCAAATCTTAGCGTTGCATCGTGTGCAACCGCTTTCAGGATGATATTCTCTAGCCAATAAGGGATATCTGGTCGATAGCGTGTGGGTGGCACTGGCTGACCAAATTTTGGACGCTGAAAGGGTTCTATTTCGCCATACGGATATTTACGTGTAAGCAGATGATACAGCGTAACGCCGGCAGCGTAAATGTCACTTTGCGGCGTGGCGGGCTTGCCATCGAACAATTCTGGCGCCATAAAACTGGGCGTGCCGGGGTTTTGCAGGTTTGCACCAGCATCCACTACCGCAGTGATGCCGCTGCTGAGTGCAACGCCCAAGTCTAAAATACGCAAGCGCTGATCACTGGCTTGATGCACATTGGCCGGCTTAATATCGCGATGCACAATGTTAAGCCTATGCAAAGCGCCTATACCTCGCAGCATATCGAGGCCAATTTTAGCGGTACCAGCGACGGTAAAATGGTGGCCACTATCTAGGCGCTGCTGCAATGTTGCGCCTTCATGCCAGCTCATAATGAAGTAAAGCTTGCTGCGTTTTTCTACCGAAACCGAAAACACTTGCGGCACATATTGTGAAACAACACGTTTGGCCAGCCACTCTTCGTTTAATAAGCCGTTACAGCTTTCAACATCGGTGGCTAATAATGACTGCAGGGTTTTTAACACAAATAATTGCTTGGTATTGATGTTGCGTACTTTATACAACAAACTTGCGCGCGATTCATGCAATATTTCGATGACTTCAAAGTCGTCAAGAATTTCGCCTAGGCTTAACTTATTAGGCAAAGTTAAATGTTTGCCGCCGGCTAATAATTCAGTCAGCGTATCTTCGCCCAGTTGGGTGATTTTAACGGCGACTGCCGTGCTGTTGTCTGTGCTGCCTTTTTCGATAGCGGTTTTGGTTAAGTGCTCGCACATCAGTTGCGGGTTATCATAAAGTGCTATTGCGTGATGAATATTTTTTTCACCTAAGGTTTCCCAAACGCCATCGCTCATGAGCGCAAATACATCACCCACTTGCAACTGTCCTTCGCCAAAATCAACCGCCAAATGCTGATCTAAACCTACCGCACGTTTTAATACGTGACGCATATCAGGCCTATCCCACACATGATCAGTAGTAATTTTCCTAAGGACACCATCGCGCAATAAATAAATACGCGTATCGCCCACATGCGCTGTGTAATAACGCTGACCACGTAACAATAGTAATGACAGCGTTGTTGCCATGCCAGCCATATCACGGTTAGCATTGGCCTGAGCAATCAACCAGCGATTAGCGGCACTAAGCACTTTGTCTAATGAGGCGAGGGGCTCCCAAGTATCTGGCGTAGCGTAGTAATCCGACGTTACAGTACGCACTGTCATTTCAGAAGCTTCGCCACCACCAGCATTGCCACTAACACCATCAGCTACAGCAATCAGCGCGCCTTTAATGTTCAACTGTTCTTTTACCGGAGTAACGACGCCTACGTAATCTTCATTACGTGGGCGTGGTCCGGTTAAGCTGGCTTGACCAAGGGTAAATTGTAAGGCCATTTTAGACGAGTACCATTTTTATACTTTGGCGCTAGTTGCCGTACCCCAAGTGGTGCGCCATCTGTTCTTAACGCCGGCCAAACCTATCATGGCTAACACTGCTAGACCAGCAAAAATCAACAAACCTGTTTGGTAAGTCCCTGAGCTTTGTTTAAAGTAACCCAAACTTGCCGCCAAGTAAAAACCTCCCACTCCGCCCGCCATACCCACCAAACCAGTCATTACGCCAATTTCTTTACGAAAGCGTTGCGGCACTAATTGAAAGACTGCGCCATTGCCCATACCCAATGCCGCCATTACAGGAATAATAATTGCCAACGCTAATTGATAAGTTGGCTGACCAAAACTCATGACAAATAATAGTACTGCGGCAATGCTGTACATGGCGAGCAAAGTACGAATGCCACCTACGCGATCTGCAATCATGCCGCCTACTGGTCTCACTAAAGAGCCGGCAAAAACACAAGCGGCGGTACAGTAACCGGCTTTAACTGGGCCTAAGCTATATAAATCATTAAAATAAATCGTAAGAGATGAAGCTAGCCCAACAAAACCGCCAAAGGTAACGCTATAAAAAAACATAAACCACCAAGCGTCTTTATCTTGCAGAATAGCCAAGTATTGGCTCAATGATTTTGCTGGCGGTGTATCGGGGCTATCTTTTGCAAAGATAATATATACGGCCAAAGCAATGCCTAGTGGAATTAAAGCTAAACCAAATACGTTATTCCAGCCGTAAGCAACCGCCAAACTAGGCGCAAATAAGGCGGCAAACACAGTGCCAGAATTACCTGCACCGGCGATACCTAAAGCTGTACCTTGGTGCTCTGCTGGATACCAGCGTGAAGCGAGTGGCAAAGCAACCGCAAACGCCGCACCCGCAAAACCCAGACCTAAGCCCAGCAATAAGGCCTGTTGGAAAGTTTGTATGCCGTGCAACCAAGCCGTAAGTAAACTTAAAATAACAATAATTTGACCGATTAATCCCGCCATCTTTGGTTTAATTTGATCAACCAAAACGCCCATGACAATACGCAATAATGCACCGGCCAATACTGGCGTTGCCACCATTAAACCTTTTTGCGAGGCGGTGAGCGTTAAATCGGTCGCGATTTGTACCGCTAATGGGCCAAGTAACACCCAGACCATAAAGCTTAAATCAAAATACAAAAACGCTGATAATAACGTCGGTTTATGTCCTGCCTGCCAAAAACTACTTTTCATTAAAATTTCCTTCAGTTTACTTTTTATTTTTAATCATTATCAAAATTTACGATGATTTAAACCGCAATAATCTCAAATTGTTTTTGCAATTCACTACTTTTTACACGCTCAGCCCAAGGCTCTACCGCACCTTGCAAAGCATATAACAAGCGTTCATAAGCGGCTTTGCGGCCTTCAGCATCTTCTAACACACGTTGTTTTACGTATTCCAAGCCCACACGCTCTATCCAATGCACGGTGCGATCTAAGTAGCGCGCTTCTTCACGGTAGATTTGAATGAACGCGCCTGAATATTCCAGCACGTCATCGTGGCCTTTAACTTTGCATAAAAATTGGGCTGCTTCGGTTTTAATACCACCGTTGCCACCTACATAAATTTCCCAACCTGAATCTACACCGATAATACCGACGTCTTTAATGCCAGATTCGGCACAGTTGCGAGGACAACCTGACACAGCAAATTTAACTTTATGTGGCGCCCACATGTGGTCAAAGGCTTTTTCAATATCGATACCCATTTGCGTGGAATTTTGCGTACCAAAGCGACAGAATTCAGAACCTACACAAGTTTTTACAGTACGAATACCTTTGGCATAAGCGTAACCAGAAGGCATGTCTAAATCTTTCCACATGCCGACTAAATCTTCTTTTTTCACGCCTAACAAATCAATCCGCTGACCACCGGTCACTTTTACCATAGGCACGGCATATTTGTCGGCGACATCGGCAATTTTGCGCAATTGGTCAGGCGTAGTCACGCCGCCATACATACGTGGAATCACTGAATAAGTACCATCTTTTTGAATATTGGCATGCACACGTTCGTTGATAAAACGTGATTGCGGATCATCCACCGCTTCATGCGGCCAAGTTGAAAGCAAGTAATAATTAAGCGCAGGCCTACAGCTTGCGCAGCCGTTAGGTGTGCGCCAGTTCATGCCTTTCATGGCATCTGGGATATTTAAATATTTATGGGTGCGAATCTCTGCGCGCACTTCTTCATGATTTTTATCGGAGCAACCACAAATCGCTTTGCTGGTTGATGGTGGTGCATAACCGCCACCTAAAGTGGAGGCCAAAATCTGCTCAACCAAACCTACGCATGAGCCGCAGCTTGAACCGGCTTTAGTTTGTTTTTTAACGTCGTCTATGGTGAACAAACCTTGGTCTTGAATGGCTTTTACAATTGTGCCTTTACACACACCGTTACAACCGCACACTTCCATTTCATTGGTCATGGCGGCAGCTTTATCCTGACCTTGATGGCCGGTATTGCCCAATGAATCTTGGCCAAACATTAAATGGTCGCGAATCTCATGAATCGCTTTACCATCCCTCAACATTTGAAAATACCACGAACCATCGGCAGTATCCCCATAAAGCACGCTACCAATGATTTGGTCATTTTTGATGACGAGCTTTTTGTAAACCCCGCCTACTGCGTCGTGCAAAACAATTTCTTCGCGCCCATCATCGGCGCTTTCACTACTGGCAAAATCACCCGCACTGAATAGATCAATGCCTGTGACTTTTAACTTAGTCGAAGTGACTGAGCCTTTATAAATGCCAATACCAAAATTAGCAAGATGCGTAGCGCAGACTTTAGCCATTTCAAACAAGGGCGCTACTAATCCGTATGAAATACCGCGATGAGCGACGCACTCACCTACCGCATAAACGCGCGGATCATAAGTTTGCATGGTGTCATTCACCACGATGCCTTTGTTGCAATAAATACCAGCAGATTCAGCCAACGCAAAGTTTGGGCGTATACCGACTGTCATTACCACTAAATCGGCTGGAATTTCTAAGCCATCTGTAAAATGCACAGCCTTTACTCGACCACGCTCATCACCAATTAATAGCTCGGTATTTTTGTTTAGTAAAAAGTTTAAGCCTTTTGCTTCTAAACTCTTTTGCAGCATTTTTCCTGCGGTTTTATCCAGTTGCTTTTCTAACAACCATTCGTTTCGGTGCACCACAGTCACGTCCATGCCCTGGATTTTTAGGCCATTCGCAGCTTCTAAGCCCAGTAAACCGCCACCGATGACCACCGCATGTTTATGCAATTTAGCCGCATCCATCATGTCATTGGTATCTTTAATATCACGGTAACCCAGCACGCCGTCTAGCTCTTTGCCCGGGATTGGTGGCATAAATGGCTTCGAACCAGTAGCAATTAACAAGCGGTCATAATCGGCACTGGTGCCATCCTCCGCATAAACCACACGATTTTTACGGTCAATTTTATTGATGCGCGCGTTGGTATAAAGCGTAATATTGTGCTCGGCATACCATTCACGACTATTTAAAATAATGTCATCAATCGTCTGCTCGTTCGCAAGCACTGGCGATAACATAATCCGGTTGTAGTTCGGGTAAGGCTCATCACCAAATACGGTAATGTCATAAATATCAGAGGCTATTTTCAGCAACTCTTCTACGGTGCGCATGCCAGCCATGCCATTTCCCACAACCACTAATTTCATTTTCTGCATAGTTCAACCATCTTTTAAATTAGATTTTTTAGTGCGTAAATTTAGATTTCAATTACTAAAAAGCAATTTTTATACCAATAGCTAAATTTAATATAAACCCATTTAATTACAATAGCTTATGCTTATGTAATTAAATAATTTAAAATCAATAAAGCTCATAAATGAACTTATGCACCAAAATGGAAATCCTTGATGGTGCATGTTTTTTTGGTGCTAACTCCATCTATTGAATGGAAGCCAAACGCTTTAGAACGTATACATTGCCGTTAACCAGAGTTTTTCTGTGTCACGAATGCGGGCCGCAAGATATTGGTCACTCTCTTTGAATTTGCCATATTCCAGTTTGGTTACGATATTGCTATTCACGTTGTAAGTTACAGCGGCATTCCACTCTTTACCGTACTTGTTACCACCGCCCACTTGGCTGAAGTCTTTATCAGAATTAATCAAGTGATAATCCACAAAGAATAAGAAATCATCTAAGCGATAAGTGGCCGTTACGAACGTATCTTTAATACCATTTTTTGGCGTAGCTAAGAATTTATCCACCCAGCCTTGAAACAAATGATTAGTGCCAAATGGCGTTTGAAATGCGTACACACCATTGTTACTTGAAAGATTTTCCTGATCTAGGCGAATATTAAAAGCATCAATACCAACGCCGCCACCAATCTTGTAATAATGCGCATTAATCTTAGCATCGCCACCAGAATAGTCTGTTTGTTTAGCATATTCAGCCGTGTAAAGCGCTCTTAAATTAGAGTTAAATGGATGAATACCATCTAAACGCGCACCGATTGTTTTATTAGATTGGTTGGCACCATCGGCACCAAACCAGGCTTTACTGAAACCTAGATCATCAAACTTTGAAAAATAGCCATAGCCAGAGACACTTTCCGTGGCTGAAATACTGTATTTTGCATTAGCAATATCTAAAGCGCCTGCCGTACGGTATCTAGTGTTAATTTGATTGAGTGATTCAAAGTGCGCCAAATAGACACTAGTGTCAGGAATAGTTTTATTCGTCACGGAAACACCGTCAAATACTTGCATCACCTGCCTAAAACCAATATCACCAATGAAACGTACATTATCTAAATTAGCTTGCTGGCGACCTAGGCGAAACTTGGTGTTTTTAATGCCAGTCCAATCCACATAAGCCTGGTTGATATTTGTCTGATCAGGATCTACGACTTTTGCGTAGCCTAGTCTATCAGGCTGATTAGACGCAGCATTGATGGCAGAAAAGCTGGTGCCATCATTGAAATGATCATTTAATTTACTCACATTAATAATTTGTGCAGCAACACTAAAGTTGTGAAAAGGTGAGCTTTGCCAGCCGATTAAGCTGCGCAAGGTCAGTGCATTGGCATCTAACAATGTTGCTACTGGATTTGTAGCGCCATTACCATCTTGCTGCACATTTTCATAGCGCAACCTGAAACTGGTCATGGCTTTACCTTCTTTAATAGAATCTAAAAAAGTATATTCAGGTTCTTTGCTAACCTCGTCTGCATCCTGTGCATAGGCGAATTGGGCCATACTTGAAAGTGCTAGCGCAGCACAGGCCATCATTAAATTAAGCTTAAAAAATTTATGCGACGTCATGATTAATTCCTTTTTATGAATATTGATATTGCTTATGTTTATTAGCGAAAAACATTGCTTTGTCAGGCCATTTTCTTGGCATGCCGCTCATACAAAAAGCGCAACACTTCGCTACGTAAATGGTTGTAATTTTGGTCTTCAGCCAACGCTAAACGAGCTCTTGGTCTAGCTAGATTCACTTCTAAAATTTCACCAATGCCTGCGCTTGGGCCATTGGTCATCATCACCACCCGATCTGAAAGCAACACCGCTTCGTCTACATCGTGCGTCACCATCACTGCAGTGCATCCAGATTTAGCCATAATCTTCATCAGCTCATCTTGCAGGTTTGCACGTGTTAGCGCATCTAGCGCACCAAAAGGTTCATCAAGTAATAGCACTTTTGGCTCCATTGCTAAAGCCCTTGCAATGCCTACGCGCTGCTTCATACCACCGGAAATTTCATTAGGCTTTTTATCGCTGGCATGGCCTAAACCTACTAACTCCAGCGCAGCATCAGTCCGTATTTTAAGTTGCGCTTTAGTTTCCTTCGTTTCAAAATGAGTGCTGAATACACGCTCTACTGCTAAATAAACGTTTTCATAGCAGGTTAACCAGGGCAGTAATGAGTGATTTTGAAACACCACAGCACGCTCTGGGCCTGGGCCGTAAATTTCTCTGCCTGCGCAAAACAACAAACCTTTCGTCGGTTGTGTTAAGCCTGCGATTAGATTTAGCACGGTAGACTTGCCACAACCAGAGTGGCCGATAATCGAGATAAATTCCCCTTCTTTAATACTCAGGTTGATATTTTTCAGGGCATTAAAATCCCCTTTTTTCGTGGTAAAAGTCATGTCAACATTTTCAAGTTGTACATATCTATCAGCTTTTATTTTCTCGACTTTTAGCGTTTTTTCCATGATCATTCCTAAAATTTTGATGGCGACTTTTCGCTTTATATTTGCCGCGATAACGGCTTGTTTTAATTTTCAGTTTAGCTATTCGTAACTAAACTTTTTAGCAATTTGTGTGAGTGCTAACTCTAAAAGTAAGCCCACAATGCCCACTACAAAAATCGCAATGATGATGTGCTCTACATTCAGATTATTCCACTCATCCCAAACCCAAAAGCCAATACCAACCCCGCCAGTTAACATTTCTGCAGCCACAATCACTAGCCACGCCACGCCGATAGAAAGACGTACACCCGTCATCATGTAAGGCAATACAAAAGGAAAGAGAATTTTTGTGACAATTTTCCACTCGCTTAAATTAAGTACTTTTGCCACATTCATATAATCTTGCGGCACTTTGCTGACGCCTACTGAAGTGTTGATGATCATGGGCCAAATGGCCGAGATGAAGATAACCCAAATGGCCGCTGGGTTAGCTGCTTTAAACACTAGCAATCCAATGGGAAGCCATGCCAAAGGTGATACTGGACGTAATAAGCTAATCACTGGCGCCGCCATGCGTGAGGCAAATTCAAACCGACCAAGAATAAAGCCTAGAGGAATGCCGACCATCGCAGCCAAACCAAAACCCAACGCTACTCGCTCTAAGGAGGCAACTATATTCCAGCCTACGCCTTTATCGTTTGGGCCATGGTCGTAGAACGGATCGCTAAACAACTCAACTGCAGAATGCCAAGTTTTTAGCGGACCAGGTAAATTAGGTGACTGATGTGAGATTAGTGTCCAAATTGCCAGCAACATTAATAGACCAAAAACAGGTGGTATTAACCATTTAAAAAAACTATTCACATTAATCATTAACTGACTAGGCCTGTTTTTGCTAATTTCTACCAATGGTGCAATCACTTTACTTTTTGTAGCGGTCATTGCATCTCCTTTAATGGCAAGCGTATCTTTGCTTTGCATGATGCCTTTTAAGTCTTCATTACTAATGCCGATTGCACTCATCAATATTCCTTAGTTTTTTTAATAAAGTTTTATAAAAAACTTAAGCTCTAATTTTGAAAGATGCCGCATAAGCCGCAGGATTCTTCCCATCCCACACGACGCCATCCATTAACTTAGTTGATCGCATAGGCTCTTTAGGCACGCTAATGCCAAGTTGTGAAGCGGCCTCAGAATACAATTTCACTTGGTTGATTTTGGTCGCGACCACTAAGTAATCAGGATCCGCTTTGAGTAAACCCCAACGTTTATGTTGGGTTAAGAACCACATGCCATCTGATAAATATGGGAAATTCACTTTGCCATCTTCAAAGAACTTCATGAAATTTGGATCTTTCCATTTGCGACCAATGCCATTGTCATAATCACCGACAAATCGACCTGCAATCACTTCTTCAGGGGCATTTACATAAGCTTTCCCTGAGATTAATTTGGCAACTTTGGCACGATTTTCAGTAGCCTCAATGTAGCGACAAGCATCTAAAATCGCCATAATCATGGCACGTGAAGTATTGGGATTTTTTGCAACAAATTCAGCGGTTGCACCTAATACTTTTTCAGGATGATCCACCCAAATATCTTGTGAGGTAGCCACGGTATAACCCACTTTGTCATAAATCGCTCGTGCATTCCACGGCTCACCAACACAGTAGCCATCCATATTACCAATACGCATATTGGCGACCATTTGTGGTGGTGGCACCACAATTGTTTTAACATCTTTAATTGGGTTGATACCATTTGCAGCCAACCAATAATTCAGCCACATAGCGTGCGTGCCGGTCGGAAAAGTTTGTGCAAAAGTGTAGTCGCGGTTTTCGTTATCTAACAAACGCTTTAAGCTGTGGCCGTCTTTAACGCCTTTTTCTTTCAACTGGTTGGCCAGCGTAATGCCTTGACCATTGTGGTTAAGTGTCATCAGCACTGCCATATCTTTTTGTTGACCGCCAATACCTAGCTGCACGCCATAAACTAAGCCATACAAAACGTGCGAGGCATGCAATTCACCATTCACTGTTTTATCTCGAATCGCCGCCCATGAGGCTTCTTTTGAAGGCGTAATCTTGATACCGTATTTTTTATCAAAGCCCATTTCTGCGGCTACTACGATAGGTGCACAATCAGTTAGGGGAATAAATCCAATTTTTACTTCAGTAATTTCTGGCGCATCAGAACCTGCCGCCCAAGCATTGGTTTTAACCGAATTTGGCACCAAGCCCATTAATGCAGCTGCACCAAAAGCGCCAGCCGCACTGTTGCGAAAGAAATCACGGCGGCCATTATCGACCGCGCCATTCGTTGCAGCGACAGTATTAGCATTGCTTGTTTGTTCAGATGTTTTATCGTAAATACTCATGTTTTTCTCCTAAAATAAATCAATTTAAAGCTTCATCTGTAAAAATTTAGGCCATAAAAAAGGCGTCTGATAAGGAATCAATTCTTTAAATAAAAGAATTAATCCATTATCAAGACGCCTTTGCCTTGTATTGCTTACTAAAATTACTTGTTAATGCGAACCAGCTTTGGTTCTAAATTTTCCATCTAGCTCACAGTTTTTAGCACTCAAATCCACCATTGAAGTTTTATACTAAATAACCTAATTTTCCTAAAGCAGCAACTGCGCTGCTTCAATAATCTGTTTTGACAACTGCCCCATACGCACATTTTTTTGCATTGCCATATTCCTTAGCAAGATATAAGCCTCCTCCTCATCGATCTTGCGTTGCTTCATAATCAAACCTTTTGCTCGCTCTATAATTTTACGCTCACTCAGTTTTGTGTTCGCCTCGTTTAATGCCGCACGCAAATGTTTGAATTCATCAAACCGAGCAACTGCAGCATCAATCACAGGTCTTAATCGCTCATTTGGAATACTTCCCACTACGTAAGCGCAAACACCTGCTTTAGTAGCTAATTTCATCTGCTCTTTATCATCATCATGCGTAAATATCATAATCGGTCGCGGATCATGCATAGTCATTACACATATATTTTCCAACGTGTCACGACTTGGCGAATCCGTATCAATAATCACAATATCTGGCTGCAATTCACAACATGCGACATCTAGATTAACTGTATCCTTTAAATGCGCTATCACATTGTAGCCAGTATCAATCAATGATTGCTTGAGTGGTTTGGTACGTTCCAAATCATTATCAACAATCATTACTCTTGACATGGCAGCTTTAATCAATCATTACAATTAGTAAAAAGCAAACACCGTGCCAAGTTAAATTAAAAGTTCTATCTACTTGAATATAATGAGATATGCATAAATTTATAGAGGAATGTAGAGTCTGTGGCGAGCATAAAACTCGCACTAATAAGAGGCATGTGCACCATGCTATTATGGTACATACTTATTTTGCACAAATTTAAACCAGCTATAGCGAATTAGCAAAAATAAAAAGGACGGCTATTTATGCCAACTGTAAAGCCGCCAACCTGGCATACAAACCGCCTTGTTCACGCAACTGTGCTGGACTACCAATTTCGACAATTTTTCCATTTTCCAGCACAATAATTCGATTGGCTTTTTGTACCGTGCTGAAGCGGTGCGCGATCATTATCGTGGTGCGTCCCTGCATGGCAGCATTTAATCCTTGCTGCACTAAAATTTCAGATTCTGCATCTAGGGCGCTAGTTGCTTCATCTAGCAATAAGATAGGCGCATCCTTAAGTATTGCCCGTGCAATGGCTATACGCTGGCGCTGACCGCCAGACAATCTGGTGCCGCGTTCGCCTAAAAAGGTTTTATAGCCATCGGGAAGTTTTTGCACAAATTCGTCCACCTGTGCAGCTTTTGCTGCAGCAATCACTTCATCATCTGTCGCATCTGACTTGCCATAGCGAATATTCTCCAGTGCGTTGGCTGAAAATATTACCGGGTCTTGCGGCACTGTTGCTATATTGCCGCGTAAGTCATGCAAACTTAGTGACTCTATATTTTGACCGTTAATACTAATCTGCCCAGCATTCGCTTCATAAAATCTAAGTAAACATTGGAATAATGTCGTTTTGCCGGCCCCAGAAGGACCGACCAGCGCGATAGTTTCACCGGCAACAATGCTGAGTGATACATCATCCAGCGCGGCGATTTGCGGCCTAGAAGGATAGTAAAAAACCACGTTTTTAAACTCAATAGCCGCGTTTGTTGGATTAATCAGTTTTTGTGCATTGGCCTGCTCTTTAATCGCCGCATCTGCATGTAATAGTTCTAACAAACGCTCGGTTGCCCCAGCTGCGCGCATCACATCACCCCACACTTCGGCCATGGTGCCAACTGCGCCAGCCACCATCAGCGCATAGAGGACGAATGAAGCCAGTTCTCCGCCTGTCATAGTACCAGCGCTGACTTGACGAGCGCCTATCCATAGCACAAAAATAATAGTGCCTAATATGGCGGTCACCATAATCATGGTGAGCATCGCACGTACGCGTACTCTTTTTAATGCGGTGATAAAGCTCACATTAGCACTTTTGCTAAAGCGTGCTATTTCGCGTTGTTCTTGTGTATACGATTGCACGGTAGGCATAGCATTAAGTATCTCGCCAGCCATCGCGGAGCTATCAGCAATACGGTCTTGCGATTCACGCGAGAGCTTCTTCACTGAGCGACCAATAAGAATAATCGGCAATATCAGCAATAACATCAATCCAATATTGAGTGAGAATAAATATAAATTAGTCACCGCCAGCATCACCATGCCGCCGATGAATTGAAATAAACTACGTAGCCCCATTGAAATTGAGCTGCCTACTACCGTTTGAATTAAGGTCGTGTCGCCAGTCAGCCTAGACAAAACTTCACCGGTTTGTGTCGTCTCAAAAAACTGTGGTGATTGTGTCATCACGCGGGCATATACGGCACTACGCAAATCCGCCGTAGCACGCTCACCGACCCAGCTTACTGTGTAATAACGAGTAGCAATCATTAAGGCCCAAAATACCGCAAGAGCGAACATCACTAAAAAATGTCCATTTAAGCTTAATGCGCCTATTAAACCTTTATGTGTTTCAGTTAACGTTGTATTGCCGATAAAACCAAAGTCGATTAAGTCTCGAAAAGCCAATGGTACCAATAGCAGCGTGGCAGATCCTAAGCACAATAATACAAATGCTAGAAATACGCGTGATTGGTAAGGACGTAAAAAGGGCCACAAATTAGCTAGCGAAGATAGTTTCTTAGCCGGTGGTTTGGCGTGTGCTTGAAGATGGGATTGTGGAGCTACGTTCTTAGCAGATTGCATGTGTGTAAGGTCTTATGTATTGAATAACTATACTAACATTGGCAACAAACCACATGTTAGGTTCATTAAGCTTAGCTGGTTTAAATCAGATTTAAGTTAGATTTAAACGAGATTTAAGTTAAAAGTGCAGCTCTGATTTATACTTACAACCATTATTAAACCATTTATTTTGTAGCGCCTATTATGCATAAGAACATTAGAACAATTATTTGGCTTTGTGTTGTAACTTTAGGCATAGCGGCTATTTGCGCTATTGCCCTAAATCGCGGAGAAAGTATCAGCGCCTTATGGTTTATTGCCGCTGCAGCGTGCGTTTATGCCATTGCTTATCGTTTTTATGCGGCTTGGATTGCAGCCACAGTATTAACGATAGATGAAACCCGCGCCACCCCTGCGGAACGACTAGAAAATGGTCGTGATTTTATTCCGACTAATAAATGGGTAGTATTTGGCCATCACTTTGCCGCCATCGCGGGGCCAGGGCCTTTAATAGGACCTACGTTAGCGGCGCAATTTGGCTATCTACCGGGCACGCTATGGATTTTAATTGGTGCGGTATTAGGCGGTGCGGTACAGGATATGGTGACGCTATTTTTCTCAACACGTCGCGATGCACGTAGTTTGGGGCAAATGGCGCATGATGAAATCGGCCCTATAGGCGGCGCTGCTGCGCTTATTGGTACGTTTTTAATCATGATTATCTTGATCGCCGTATTGGGATTAGTCGTTGTGAATGCGATGAAACACAGCCCATGGGCAACTTCTACCGTGGCGGCAACAATCCCCATCGCCATGCTAGTTGGTTTTTATATGCGCAATTTTCGCCCAGGACGTGTGCTAGAAGCATCTATTTTAGGTGTTATTTTACTGTTACTAGCCGTGGTCGGCGGTGGCTGGATTAACCATAACGAGAATTTACGTGGGCTATTTGACCATGACGGTTTAAGCCTTGCATGGGCAATAATTGCCTATGGTTTTGCGGCGGCTGTCATGCCGGTATGGCTGTTACTGGCACCACGTGACTATTTATCTACCTTTGTGAAATTAGGCACGGTGACCTTGCTAGCAGTTGCCATATTAATTTTACAGCCGCATATACACATGCCAGCGCTCACACAATTTACTGATGGCACTGGGCCAATATTTGGCGGTAAGCTATTTCCGTTTGTGTTTATTACCATTGCTTGCGGCGCAATTTCTGGTTTCCATGCACTTATTGCCTCAGGCACCACACCTAAATTATTAGCTAATGAACGTGATATTCGCATGATAGGCTACGGTGCGATGCTACTAGAAAGCTTTGTTGCAATCATGGCGATGATAGCGGCTACAGTGCTTGAGCCAGGCGTATTTTTCGCCATCAACAGCCCAGCTGGTGTGGTCGGAAAAGACGCTATAGATGCCATTAATAAAATCAATAGCTGGGGCTTTGCAGTGACACTAGAACAAATGAATCAATTGGCTAAAGATATGGGTGAAAACAGTTTATTTGCCCGCACCGGCGGTGCACCTAGCCTAGCAGTCGGCATGGCAAGCATCTTCGGCAATGCTTTTGGCAAAAGCATGCTAGCGCTCTGGTACCATTTTGCTATTATGTTTGAAGCTATTTTCATACTCACTACGCTAGATGCTGGCACGCGTGTTGGTCGATTCATGTTGCAAGATATGCTAGGCAACATTTGGCCTAAAATTGGCCGAACTTCATGGATGCCATCCGTCATTTTCACGAGCGGCCTTGTTGTCGCGGGCTGGGGTTATTTCTTATATATTGGTGTCATTGATCCAAATGGTGGTGTGAATATTTTATGGCCTTTATTCGGCATTGCGAACCAAATGCTCGCTGCCATTGCCCTATGCGTTGCAACAGGAATTTTGGTTAAATCAGGAAAACTTAAATATGCTTGGATAACCGGTTTACCATTAGCTTGGTTAGTAATTGTCACATCAACCGCGGCATGGCAAAAGATTTTTAGTGATGACGTACGTGTAGGATTTTTCGCCGCGGCTAACGATTTAACAACAAAACTTGCTATAGGTTCCTTACCACCAGAAAAAGCAGCGGTAGCACCCCATTTAATATTCAATCAGCAGTTAGATGCTTATCTAACTATGTTTTTTGTAGTGGTGTTGTGGATAGTCATTTTTGATACAGCGCGCGTTACTCTGAGATATTTGACGGGGAAACCCTTATTACCACTAACAGAAGTTGCACACGAACCAAGCAGATTGGTAGAAGATTGGGTGAGAGATTAATGTTAAAAAGAATAAAACATTTGTGGCATATTTTGCGCAGACTGACGGGCGATGATGCCTACGAAATTTATTTAAAACATAACATGGAGTTTCACGATTCTAACTCAGATGCGCCTAAAGTTTTATCAAGAAAAGAATTTTTTAAGTTATGGCAAGATAGTAAATGGAAAGGAATTAAACGGTGTTGCTAAAAGAAGATTCAGCAGAGAAAACATTCACAGAGAGTGATATTTCGCGCATTATTGAGATGGCTTGGGAAGATAGAACGGCATTCGAAGCCATTAAGCATCAATTTGGAATAAACCAAGACGGCGTAATTAAGATTATGCGAGCCAACTTAAAACTAGGTTCTTTTAAGCTATGGCGTGAGCGTACGCATGGACAAAAAACTAAACATTTGAAACTAAGAAGCCCAGAAGTGAACCGACATAAAGCCAATCATCGCGTTAAGCAGTTTTAAAGATTTCGCCAAAGAAGTCCATAAGTTTTAAAACTGCTTAATGTTAGATCTAGATTATTAAATGCGACTAAATTTATTATTACTAGAAGCCCAAAACATCCAAAATCCCAGCAATATCATCGGCAAACTTAGCCACTGACCCATACTAAAACCCATCGATAACAAACCCAAATAGCTATCAGGTTCACGAGTATATTCAGCCAAAAACCTGAAGCTACCATAGCCAATTAAAAATAGAGATGAAATTGCACCAGTTGCACGTGGCTTAGAAGCATAAATCCAAAGCATCAAAAATAAAACTATGCCTTCCAAGCCAAACTCATAAAGCTGTGATGGATGGCGTAATAAGTTATCTACTTTAGGAAAGACCATGCCGTATTCAGCATTCGTCACCCTACCCCAAAGTTCACCATTGATAAAGTTACCCATACGTCCAGCGCCCAACCCAATAGGAACGAGTGGCGCGACAAAATCCATAATGCTTAGCCACTTAAGATTATATTTACGGGCAAATATCCACATGGCCGCCAAGACACCTAAGAAGCCTCCGTGAAAACTCATGCCGCCCTGCCACACGGCGAAAATCTCTGTTGGGTGATGCACAAAGTAATTCAATTGGTAAAACAGAACGTAGCCGATACGACCGCCTAAAATAACGCCTAAAGCACCAAAAAACAACGCATCGTCAAGCATTTGAATCGTCCAACCATGCCAGGTGCGGTGGTTAATTTGCCATTTTCCTAGCCCTAAAAAAGCAATAAAACCCGTTAGATACATTAATCCGTACCAATGAATACCATAGCTACCAATATGAACTGCAATAGGATCAAACTCAGGATGTACAAACATAAGTGCTGGTAGCCAATTTAGGTAATACAAGATTTTACCTAAGTTAAGTAAGCTATGGTTGAAGTAGCTAAGATAAAGAACTAATCGTCGTAATATTTTCGATGAGCATCATCAACGCCCAAGCATGCGTGACAGTCGCTGCCCAACAAAAAACCCCCACTATGAGTCAT
>JBBAOU010000031.1:0-27733 GCA_040401175.1 Methylotenera sp.
TTGATTTTAGGCAGCATCATGCTGCACTTTTTGCACTTCAACCTTGAAACCGCCACCTTTATTAAAAATAACGATATGTCAAAAACACTTCAAGTAAACCCTAAAAAAATATTAAATAGTAAATGGACAGCAGTAACGCCAATAAATAAAGAAAAGCATTTTTTGGTCACTAAATTAATATATCCAGAACATCCTGATACACCTATTACACATATTGAGCTTGAAGCGGTGCATTCAGCACGCACACAAGTATTCTTATGGCGTGAATTAAATATCAAAACTATTTGGCTCCAAGGCTGGTTGTAAAAAATAATGATTAAAAAACAATCTAAAATCGCCGTCATTGGCGCAGGTATTTCAGGCCTTGCCTGTGCCACAACATTGCAAAATGCAGGGCTTGAAGTCACTGTATTTGAAAAAAGTAGAGGTGTATCTGGTCGTATGAGCACTCGTGTTAATAATCAGTGGCAATGTGACCATGGCGCGCAATATTTTACTGCCAGCAACCCGCAGTTTGCTGCTGAAGTGCAACGTTGGCATGCAGCCGGGGTAGCTAAGCTTTGGCAGCCGCGCTTGCAGGCGTTTGATGGTGTAAAATTTACTGCCAAAACATCGTTAAAATATCGTTATGTAGGCGTACCACGACAAACATCGCCGGCTAAATTTTTAGCGCAAAACTTAAACTTACTAGCTTCCACTACTATCAATAAAGTTGAATTAATCGACAATCAGTGGCAACTATCATCCAAAGAGCATGGTCGATTAAAGTATGTATTTGATGCGCTGATACTTGCTATTCCGTCACAGCAAGCTAAAGTTTTATTGGAATCTAGCGCACCTAAACTTGCCAAAGTTGCTGCTAGCGTTGTTATGCAAGGCTGCTGGTCATTAATGTGTTGTTTTAATAATAAACTAGAGCTGCCTTTTGATGGTTTATTTGTGCAAAATAGCTTATTAAGCTGGATAGCATGTGATAATTCCAAATCGTGTCGAACTCTATACAACACTGCCTATAGTGAAATATGGGTATTGCATGCCAGCAGTGAATGGAGTGAAATCCACATCGACGAAAACGCCGACATAGTTGCAGAAAAAATGATCACAGAATTTATTAGACTTGGCGGCTCAATACCACAAGCTTACACCACACATCTTTGGCGCTATGCCGATTGTGCTAATTATTCAACATTGGGCTACATTTGGGATAATGCTATATATGTTGGTCTTTGCGGCGACTGGCTGAATGGCGGCAAAGTGCAGGGTGCATGGTTAAGTGGACATTTGTTAGCAGAACAATTGGTTAAAAAATAGACTTAAAATATAGAACAACTTAGTTCAAATTGTTTGTTTCATCTCAAGTACACTTTCAGGTATTTTTTTGTGGCTCCAAATGACTGTTATGGTCGAGTCTGTGACAAAACGCCAAAAGCAAAGAATTGCAATATTGTTACGCAGAACAATTAGGAATTGTTTAGATTGAAGTTTGTTATGCAACTTTGGCACAAAGTAAGGTAGCAGGCCGCTCATGACCGCGGGGTTTTCTGTATCTGGCTCCCCTGAAAGTACATATTTGATGTTATCGAAATGTTTTACAACCCAAGACAACAATATGTTTACGCAAATCAGCTTTATCCGCTAAAATTTGCAAGGCAGTTTCTCAAGACTGGAATGTGTTTGCTTAATCATGTCACCTCAGCCATATATTTACTTTTTATAGATTTTTAGCATGTTAAATTTCCATAAGGCAGAACTCATTGACGCCGAAGCAATTGCTCAATTAGTGAACTCCTCTTATCGCGGTGAAACTAGCCGAAGAGGCTGGACGACCGAAGCCGATATTTTAGATGGCCTGCGAACCACCACGGCCGAAGTTGGAAAAATCATAAAAAGTGAAAACGCCTTTATTTTAATTGGCGTGCTAAGGGATGAAATTGTGGCTACCATTTATTGCGAATGGCAAGAGTTGGGACTTAAAGACACGGTTCATTTTGGCATGATTGCGGTGAAACCTAAGCTGCAAAATAATGGCTATGGCAAAAAATTGATACAAGCTGCAGAAGCTATTTGTCTGCGCGAATGGCAGGTCGTGGGCTTTTACATGGCAGTAATTTCAATTCGGCACGAGCTTATTGGATTTTACGAACGGCTTGGTTATATACGCACAGGCGAGTTTACTGAGTTTCCAGTGAATTCTGATTTATGGCGCCCAAAAGTAGAAGGTTTAAATCTTCTCTATTTGGCAAAGTTGGCTTAGGTGCTTTTTTGAGGTCCTAGCTAAGTAACCGAGCGATCCCAAACCCATGGCTATGTAGAAACCCAAGAAAACGTTGTTTACCTACCATGCCCCGGATCATCAATGTTAATAACAGCTCTCGTGTCAATTGAAGTTACTGACACGCCATTAACTTAGGGTGGGGCTTTCCCTGTATCTGTAAGCATTTGATAATGTCGAAAACGATATGGGAAGTTTATTAGTTTCTGACTACGATCTAACTATTGGATTGAAAAAGTTTACTGGTTTTAGCAGCCATAATAAATAATGTAGCCACTTATTTTGTACGTCTGGAATTCAACCCTATGGTAGCTCCAGTCAGCGTGAGGTCTGGATGATGGCATTCTGCTTCAAGTAATTGACCAATATGCTGCGCAAATTGCATTGAATCTTTAAAGTTATCAAATTTGAAAGTTATCTTCAATTTTGATGCATTATCAAGTAAAACCAACATGCCACTTGTTTTAAATAATTTTCGGCCACCACAAAGGACATTAGTAGAATAGCCCATGACATGGAGTACAGTTTTTAGTGGTTAGGTTAGTCTTTTTCTGATAATAGCTCCTTAATTTATTATTTAGATAAAAGACCATACTTATGTTTTTTAAATCAACAATTTTTTAAGTAGAAGTCGCAGACTAAAAAGGCAATCACACAGGAGGATCGACTGTGCGAACTTTTTAGATAAAACAGTCCTTGAAAGAAAAAATTAGATAAAGTAGCTTGAATTAAGTATAAGGATAGTGGTCAATTAAAAATGATAAATAATTATTCGCTACCTTTGTTTCCTCTTGAGTCGGTGATATGCCCTGGTGGGCTTATGCGGCTTCGAATTTTTGAAATGCGTTATTTGGATATGGTTAAACACTGCCTCAGAAACAAAACATCATTCTGTATTGTTGGCATTTCTCCTGAAAAAACAGTGAAGCCGGTCAGTAACCTACCTTTTGCCTCCACAGGCACAATAATGGATATTACCCATGCTGATGTTACTACTGTCGGGCTGATGATGATTGATTGTATTGGGCAACACCGAACAAAAATTCACTCATTTACACAACAATCGGATGGTTTATTAATTGGGAATTTAAGCGATATTTCCAATGACTTGGAGATACCTATCCCAGACGATTTAAAAATCATTAGCTCTCGCTTACAAAGGTTGATTGAGTCTTTTGCTAATCAAGGTGTGTTACAAAGTGATATTCCTATTGTTAAGCCATATCAATACAATGACGCGTCATGGGTTTCTAACCGTTGGGTTGAGCTGCTAGATTTGCCTTTACTAGAAAAACAGCGCCTTATGCAATTAGATAGCCCAATTGTTCGCCTAGAGCTTATATACGATCTTTTGGATTAGTCTTACATTCAATAATATAAGCTTAATTAGATATTTGCTAGCCTTTAGTAATTGATTAAATCACTCACTTTGGATTTAAAATAACAAGCTTGCACTGAACTTATTCCATAAAGATATGGACTTAAAAATGATAATTTAAAAATTGGATTTATTATGAAAAAATTAGCCTTATTTGTTGTAATCTCTTTTGGTATTTGTTTGTCACAATTAGCTAACGCCAATCATCATAATGAAAGCAAATCAATGGATGCTGCTAAATGCGAAGGTATGAACAGCAGCGATTTTAGTATTTCTAGTCTAGATGTAAATAAAGATGACATTATCAGTAAATCAGAGTATCTAGATGGTAATAAATCAAACAACGAAAAGACTTTTAAACACATTGATGCCAACGGTGACGGCAAGCTAGACCAAGCTGAACAGGCTGAAATTGAGGTCGTTTATAAAGCCATTCACCAAGAAGTTAAATCCAAAAACATTAGTATTTGAGGGATTTTTTCATAACTGATAAATAAACTTATATTGTAATTTGTTTGCATCACTTATTTTTTAACATTACTTAAAGTGCCAATAGGCTAGTAGATTATTTGTATGTAAAACAATATTGTTAACCTTTATTTAAATTTCTAAGATGTTAAGGGAAATAAAATTTATCATAAAAGTGTCATGCATAGCGACGCATTCGTTTTAATGGCTCTTATATCCCTTTATTGATTAGCAAGTTTAACAACTAACTCGAGAAGTGCACGAGAAATGATGGATTTCTTAATAGCTGAGAATAATTATAATGATTCATTTTACCTTACTAAAATATACGGAGATTTAAGCCATGAAAGACAGTAGATGTTGTGGTTCTGGAGTTTGCATTATTAATGCAGACGGAATATGTTGGTGTGGACAAAAATGGGATGGGGCAAGATTGTTGAAACCTCAATATACCGAAAATGAACCTAATACTCATAAAAATCTTAAAACACCTGTAAAAACAGATAACCTGCCAGATTAAATTAAACACAAATTACGGGACACCCTCTTTTTGGGCTGCATTTATTCTTACTCGACCACTAGGAGCAGTTGTTGCAACCGGCTAGCTTTGATTTTCGTTTAGCTGGATAGGGAAGTTTGCGGATATACATGATTGAATTTTTCCTGCCAGAAAGCTGCCGTTCAGTAACGTAAGCGTAGACGTGGCTCTCACCGTTTGGCTTACGCATGATGATCAGATCCAACCAGTTGGTACTTAGACGCGGTTGCTGCAAGTGGCTGATTCCAACCATAGCAACGATTGTTGGTTAAAGAGTTTGGACATAAATAATTGGCTCATCCAACCTTAGATTGCATATAGCCAATTAATCAAGCAAAGCGTAAACGATAGCTTTAAATAATGCCATCTAAAACTTGCACATTTACCAAATTGCTAGGCTCAAGATCACCCACATTTTCATCCAACACAATAAAGCAATTGGCCAGTGACATTGAACTTAAGATTGCTGATCCTTGTGAGCCGGTAGGCTTGACCTTCCAAATCCCATCACTGTCAGCAAATAATATGCCGCGTTGAAATTCAGTGCGCCCAGTCATTTTTTTGATTTTTTCAGTACATTCAACTTTGAAACTTGGTAATGGTGCTGCGTTGGTTTGACCCATTAATATCAGCATTGCCTCGCGTACAAATTGGTAAAACGTGACCATTACCGCTACCGGATTACCGGGCAAGCCAAAGTAATGTGCAGTATTAACGTTATTGCCTTGTATTTTCCCGTAGGCCAATGGGCGGCCAGGCTTCATGGCTATTTTCCAAAATACCACTTGGCCGTGTTTGGCTAATAGCAGTTTCATATAATCTGCTTCGCCTACTGAAACACCGCCACTAGTGATCACAACATCTGCTTGACTGGCTGCGGCGAGCAAGGTATTTTCAAGTAAAATTGGGTCATCTGCAATTGCGCCTAAGTCAATAATTTCAACGCCCATGCGGCTTAACATACCAAAAATCGTATAACGATTACTGTCGTAGACTTGTCCGATTTGAAGGGGCTGACCCAGGCCGACTAACTCATCACCGGTAGAAAAAAACGCCACTTTAAGTTTACGGTAGACGCCAACTTCAGCGATGCCAAGTGAAGCGATTAAGCCTAAGTCTGCTGCACGCATGCAATGTCCCTCGGCTAAAACTGTTTGGCCTTGCTGTAAATCTTCTCCAGCATAGCGAACGTTCATGCCGCGTTTTGGCGCTTCAGTAAAAGTGATACCACCATCTGCAACAGTGACGCGCTCTTGCATAATGACGCAGTCTGCACCATCAGGCATCATGCCGCCTGTCATAATGCGCGCGCACTCGCCGCTTTTTAGTGCAATGTTCGATGATTTCCCTGCAAAAATTATTGTAATGATTTTTAACTGCGTTGGCCCATCCATACAAATGTCGCACGCATTGTAGGCGTAACCATCCATCGCTGAATTGTCGTAATTCGGCACGTTGGCTGGCGATAATATATTCGTTGCTAATACACGGCCAAGGCTGTCGCATAGTGCTAACATTTCAGTCTGCTGTACTGGGCTTAAATATTGTTTAATAAATTGCCGCGCTTTGTTTACTGACATAGAGTTGGGGTCATAGTCGCCCATGTCGGCAGGCGCTAAGGCTGGTATTGCTTGTGGTGTTTTTTGGCTCATGACTTGTTCATTTCTTGCATAATAAAATCGGCAATTTGACTGATATTGTTTAAGTCTAATACTGGTGTTGTGATGCTTATATTGTCTGGTAGGGGTGCGTCGCTAGCTACTGCAATAATATTCGGATCTAGAAGTGCTAATAATGCAATATTTAAGCTAGGCCTATAAACTTCAATTTTACGTATAGGCTCAGATTTAAAGCCCTCAACCAATATTAAGTCTGCATAATCAGGGTTAATTTGTTGAATCAATGCATCCAAATTGGCTTCATCATCTCCATCGGCTAACTCCGTCATTAAAGCCCAGCGCTTACTTGAGGCGATTAATGTTTGTACCGCGCCAGCCTGACGAATTTTATAACTATCTTTACCTGGATAGTCAATGTCAAACTTGTGATGGGCATGCTTGATGACGGACACTCTGATATTGCGTAATCGGAGTTCAGGGATTAATTGCGTCACCAAGGTGGTTTTGCCTGCATTGCTACCAGTTGCGCAAATGCCTAATACAGGCAAGGGTTGAGAGTGTTTAATCATATTCTTTTTTTTACTGCAAGTTTTAAGCCGAGTTCTAAGGCGCTGATATCTTCTAGTGTATTAAGGTTGATAAACGCATCATAGCCGTTTTTATCAATACAATAGCTAAAGTCGACTTCAATATACTTTTGCTCTTTTTGCCAGGCACTTACTTTGCGTCCGCCATTATTTAAATAACATTCCAAACTTCCAAGCAGAATTTTTTTACATAAACAGAATACTGGGTGGGTGTCACCATTACTAGTTGCGACGGCAATATCAGCATTATTTTCAATGAGTGCAGCCATTAAGCGAGAGGCTAGATCTAACGGTAATAATGGCGAGTCGCAAGGCGCTGTGAGTAAGAAATCATGCTTGGCGTGTTTTAATCCCAAACTAAAGCCGGCTAAAGGCCCTGAAAATCCGCTGATTTCATCTTCTAGTACCAAGTAATCCAAGGCTTGGTATTGGTTAATTCCGCGGTTGGCATTGATGATAATTTCATCGACTTGTGGTCTTAGGCGCTGAATGACATGCTGAATAAGCGGTTTATTTTGCAACTGAACTAAACCTTTATCTGCACCACCCATACGTGTCGCTAGACCACCTGCAAGAATGATACTTGATATTTTTATCATTAATTTAAGACTAGCACTAACCACCAGTATGCGACATAAATCTAATTACTGCCGGTTGGGCACGTTTTAAATCAAAATCGTGGCCTTTAGGTTTAATCGCCATGCTAGCTAAAATGGCATCAATCAGTGGCTGGTCATTCTCGGGATGGTTTCTTAATAATGGCATCAACTCAACTTTATCTTCCTGCCCCAAACATAAATACAGCTCGCCTTTGCAAGTAATGCGTACCCGGTTGCAGCTTTCGCAAAAGTTATGGCTGTGCGGTGAAATAAAGCCAACTTTAGTGCTGGACTTTCCTTCCTTATCAGCCACACGCCAGTAGCGCGCTGGGCCGCCTGTCGTTTCAGTACTGGCTATAAGTGGGTGCTTACTTTGTAGTACTTTTAGGGTGTCAGCATTGCTGTAAAAGGTGGATGCTCTAGTGTGGTCGACGTCGCCCAGGGGCATTTCTTCTATAAACGAGATGTCAATCGCTTGTGCAATGGCAAAATCCACTAGTGTGAGTATTTCGTCATCATTTACGCCACGCATGATGACTGTGTTTAATTTAATACTTTCAAAGCTAGTAAGCTTTGCCGCTTGTATGCCGCGCAGTACTTTATCTAATGCACCAGTGCGGGTGATTTTTTTGAAGCGTTCATGATCTAGGCTATCGACACTAATGTTGATGCGCTTAACACCAGCATTTCTTAAATCTTGCGCTTGTTTTTCTAATTGGCTTCCGTTGGTAGTAAGCACCAACTCATTAAGCCCATCCAGCTTACCTATAGTTTCAAATAGCCATAATGCATTTTTACGCACTAGAGGTTCGCCGCCAGTGATGCGTACTTTAGTCACGCCTAATGAGACGAAAACCTTCACCAAGCGTGCACATTCTTCCAGACTCAGTACCTCATTACGCGGCAAAAAAGTCATTTCTTCAGCCATACAATAGACGCAGCGAAAGTCGCAGCGGTCTGTAATCGACAGGCGAATGTAATCAACAGCACGACCAAACTGGTCTATAAGTGTTGGATTGGCTTTGGCCGGTAGTTTTTGTTTGTTAGATGGCACTTTATTAATCATGATTTGTCGTATTTGATATACTGTTTAACCAGTGTAATATAATAATATGTATAGCAAGATAATGTTAGTAGTTTTGGAGGAATTAGTTTGCAAGCTTTACAAACACAAATAGATGCATTGATTGTTAAGCATCAAAATATGCCTGGGGCGTTGTTGCCATTGTTGCATGCTATTCAAGATAACATTGGTTATGTGCCAGAATCTTCCTACACATATATTGCAAAAGCTTTAAGTCTTTCAGTGGCTGAAGTGCATGGTGTGGTGTCTTTTTACCACCATTTCCGCACGCACAAACCAGGCAGTCATATATTGCAAATCTGCCGTGCTGAATCTTGCCAGTCTATGGGTTCTGAGGCCTTAGAGGCGCATGCCAAGAAATGTTTAAATGTCGACTATCACCAAACGACAGCTGATGACGCAATAACTTTATTGCCTGTGTATTGCCTAGGTAATTGTGCGCTTTCACCTGCAGTAATGTTAGATGATGAAGTTTATGGCCGAGTGTCTGCCGCAGATTTGGATAGTTTAATTGCAGAGGCGAAGGCGTAATCATGACCATTAAAGTATATATTCCTCGCGATTCAAGCGCACTTTCAATGGGCGCTGAAAAAGTGGCGGCGGCCATTGCCTCAGAAGCAAAAAAACGTGGTGTAGACATTCAAATTGTTCGTAATGGTTCGCGTGGTCTTTATTGGCTGGAAACCATGGTGGAAGTCGCTACTGAAAAAGGTCGCGTAGCTTATGGTCCAGTAAAAGTAAAAGATGTCGCCTCATTATTCGATGCGGATTTTTTAAATGCTAATGATGTATACGTAAAGCCTCATTCATTAAGTTTGGGTTTAACTGAAGAAATCGCTTGGCTGAAAAAACAGCAACGTTTAACGTTTGCTCGCGTCGGCATTACCGACCCTATCTCATTAACAGATTACCTTTCGTACGATGGTTACAAAGGCCTAAAAAATGCACTGCAATTATCCGCTGCTGATATTGTAAAAACCGTCACAGATTCTGGTTTGCGCGGACGTGGTGGTGCAGCTTTCCCAACGGGTATCAAGTGGAAAACAGTGTTGGGCTGTGAATCTACACAAAAATATATCGTATGTAATGCGGATGAAGGCGATTCAGGTACGTTTTCAGATCGTATGATTATGGAAAATGACCCTTTTGTGCTGATTGAAGGCATGACAATCGCGGGTATTGCCGTTGGCGCTACGCAAGGTTATATCTATTTACGCTCAGAATATCCGCACGCGTTAGTGGCACTGAATGCCGCTATAGCTTCAGCTACAGAGGCCGGTTATTTGGGCGACAATGTGTTAGCCAGTGGCATAGCGTTTCATTTGGAAGTGCGTCGCGCGGCAGGTGCCTATGTCTGCGGTGAAGAAACTTCCTTGCTTGAAAGCTTGGAAGGCAAACGTGGTGTGGTGCGTTTTAAACCACCATTGCCAGCCATAGAGGGTTTGTTTGGTAAGCCTACGGTTGTTAATAATGTCATTTCACTCGCCACCGTGCCGATTATTTTAGATAAAGGTGCGCAGTATTATGCTTATTACGGTATGGGCCGCTCACGCGGTACTTTGCCGATTCAGTTGGCGGGTAATCTTAAACATGGTGGCCTAGTAGAGTTGGCGTTCGGTATTACTTTGCGTGAGTTGCTTTATGATTACGGTGGCGGCTCAGCCACAGGCAAGCCTATTCGTGCGGTGCAAGTCGGTGGACCTTTAGGCGCATTTCTGCCTGAAAGCCAATTTGATACAGCCCTAGATTACGAAGAGTTTACTAAGATTTGGGCGGTATTGGGTCATGGCGGTATTGTGGCTTTTGATGATACGGTCGATATGGCCAAAATGGCACGCTATGCTTTTGAATTCTGTGCGATTGAATCTTGCGGAAAATGTACGCCATGCCGCATCGGTTCTACGCGTGGCGTTGAGGTGATTGATAAAATAATCGCTGGTAAAGATACCGTTAAAAATATCAAACTGGTACGTGATTTAAGCGACACTATGCTAAACGGTTCCTTGTGCGCATTGGGCGGCATGACGCCTTACCCGGTGTTGAGTGCAATGAATCATTTTCCTGAAGACTTTGGTATTTCAGAGTCCTAGATATTTAAAAATCCTAGGTATTTCAAAGTTTTAAACAAAGATTTAAATTTAGAGAACGCAAAAAGCTACGGTCTTGATTTTAACTTAGGCCGTGAGCAGGAGAATCAAAATGGATGATATTAAATACAGCAATACGCCGCAGCATGATCATGAGCATAGTCGCACTAGTTATGATGATCAGAAAGATTACGGCACGCCGGCAATCCAATCAGACGTACAGATTACGCTGACGATTGATGATAGAGAAATTACTGTGCCAGAAGGTACGTCACTCATGCGTGCTGCTATTTTGGCTGGTATCAATGTACCAAAGCTGTGCGCTACCGATAGTTTGGAACCGTTTGGTTCTTGCAGGTTGTGCGTGGTTGAAATTGAAGGTCGCCGCGGTTTTCCTGCCTCTTGTACTACGCCTGTTGCTGAAGGTTTAATTGTCCGTACGCAAACGCCAAAACTGGCTGATATTCGCCGTGGCACCATGGAATTGTATATTTCAGATCATCCGTTAGATTGTTTAACCTGCGCAACTAATGGCGATTGTGAGCTGCAAGACATGGCAGGGGCGGTTGGCTTGCGTGAAGTGCGCTATGGTTACGAAGGCGAGAATCATCTGAAAGCTGAAAAAGATGAATCGAATCCTTATTTTAGTTTTGATCCAAGTAAATGCATTGTTTGTTCACGCTGTGTGCGTGCTTGCGAGGAAACGCAAGGGACGTTTGCCTTGACGATTTCAGGTCGTGGTTTTGACTCTAAAGTCTCAGCCGGCATTACTAACTTTCTAGATTCAGAATGCGTGTCTTGTGGCGCTTGTGTCCAAGCTTGCCCAACGGCTACATTGATAGAAAAGACCGTCATAGAACACGGCGTTCCAGAGCATAGCGTCACCACCACTTGCGCCTATTGCGGCGTGGGTTGCTCGTTTAATGCGGAAATGAAAGGTGAAGAAGTGATTCGCATGGTGCCCAATAAGAACGGCGGCGCAAATCACGGTCACTCCTGCGTTAAAGGCCGTTTTGCCTGGGGTTATGCTACCCATAAAGACCGTATTACTACGCCAATGATACGCAAAAGTATTCATGATGAATGGCAACAAGTGGGCTGGGATGAGGCGATTAATTATGCTGCCAGCGAGATTCAGCGCATTCAAACTAAATACGGCAAAGATGCAGTCGGCGGCATTACGTCGTCACGTTGTACCAATGAAGAAGTGTACGTGGTGCAAAAATTAGTCCGCGCGGTATTTGGCGTAAACAACGTAGATACCTGTGCCCGTGTTTGCCATTCACCAACAGGTTATGGTCTTAAGCAAACCATCGGTGAATCAGCCGGTACGCAAACTTTTGATTCTGTAATGAAGTCAGACGTGATTTTTGTGATTGGCGCCAATCCAACGGACGGTCACCCAGTATTTGCCTCACAAATGAAACGCCGTTTGCGCGAAGGTGCAAAACTCATTATTGCCGATCCGCGTGCGATTGATTTGGTTTCATCGCCACACGTAAAAGCCGATTACCATCTTAAATTAAGGCCAGGCACGAACGTGGCGTTGATTTCAGCCTTAGGCCACGTGATTGTGACTGAAGGTTTGGTCAATGAAGCCTTTGTTAAAGAGCGTTGCGAGTGGGATTCGTTTGTTGCTTGGCGTGATTTTGTTGCGCTTAAACAAAACTCACCAGAAGTATTAGGTTTGGCGATGGGCGTACCAGCGGAAGAGCTTCGCGCTGCCGCAAGATTATTTGCCACTGGCGGTAATGCCGCAATTTATTATGGTTTAGGCGTGACCGAGCATAGCCAAGGTTCTACTATGGTGATGGGTATTGCTAACCTTGCGATGGCCACCGGTAATATTGGCCGTGAAGGCGTGGGAGTCAATCCATTGCGCGGTCAAAATAACGTGCAAGGTTCTTGTGATATGGGTTCTATGCCGCATGAATATCCAGGTTATCGCCACGTTTCAGACGAAGCGACCCGTGAATTGTTTGAAGCGGCGTGGGGCAGACCGCTTAGCAATGACCCAGGTTTGCGTATTCCAAATATGCTGGATAACGCGATTGATGGCAGCTTTAAAGCGCTGTATTGTGTGGGCGAAGATATTGTGCAATCAGACCCAAATACCCAGCACGTGACACATGCGCTAGAATCTATGGAATGCGTGATTGTGCAGGACCTGTTCTTAAACGAGACGGCCATGTTTGCTCATGTGTTTTTCCCAGGTGCGTCATTCTTAGAAAAAAGTGGTACGTTTACCAATGCAGAGCGTCGTATTTCTCCAGTGCGCCGTGTGATGACGCCTAAAAATGGCATGGAAGATTGGGAAGTAACGGCAGCCTTGGCTAACGCCCTTGGTTATCCTATGGACTACAAACACGCCTCAGACATTATGGATGAAGTGGCTAGCCTAACGCCGACCTTCAAAGGCGTGAGCTTCAAGAAATTAGACGAGCTAGGTAGCATACAATGGCCGTGTAACGACGAACAACCTCTAGGCACGCCAACCATGCATATTGATGAATTTGTGCGCGGTAAAGGTAAATTCTTTGTCACGGAATATGTGCCAACGACAGAAAAAGTAACGCCTAAATACCCATTGATTTTAACCACTGGCCGTATTCTGTCGCAATACAACGTAGGCGCACAAACGCGTCGCACTAAAAACGTTGAGTGGCATAAAGAAGATTTGGTTGAGATTCACCCGCATGATGCAGAAGAACGCGGCATTAAAGAAGGTGATTGGGTTGGTATTGCAAGTCGCGCTGGCGAGACGGTATTACACGCTAAGATTAGCGAACGCGTTCAGCCTGGCGTTATTTACACCACTTTCCATCATCCGGAATCTGGTGCAAACGTGATTACTACTGACAATTCAGATTGGGCAACCAATTGTCCTGAATTTAAAGTGACCGCCGTGCAAGTGAGCCGTGTGTCGCAACTATCTGAATGGCAACGCAATTACCAAACGTTTAGCGAAGAACAAATTGCTTTTACAGGTAAAACCCCAGAAGCCTCAGAGGCGTAATGGCAAGTGGTGATTTTTCGCTCAGTTTTAATGATGCTGCTACTGCTGAATATGCGGTTAGCAAACATCAGGCAGGGCTAGTTGAAGCTAAAATAGATGTGGTTGCAGAAGAAGTGCCGATTGCATTGGTGTATAACGGTATTTCTCATGCAGTGATGTTGGCGACACCGCAAGACCTTGAGGATTTTGCGTTGGGTTTCTCTTTAAGTGAAGGCGTATTAGAGTCGCCTAGTGATTTATATAGCATGGAAATCGTGCAGCAAACACAGGGCATAGAGTTACATTTAGACGTCGCTAGTCATTGTTTTCAACGGCTAAAAGAAAAGCGCCGCAGTATGACCGGTCGCACAGGTTGCGGGATCTGTGGCAGTGAAAGTTTAGCGCAGGCTTTACGAATACCAGCCATAAAACTCAGCCAAAAAGCAGAAAGAATTACTGCGCAGGTGATTAGCCTTGCATTCGCCAATATTCGCCAGCAACAAAAGTTGCAAGCAATGACAGGTGCAACTCATGCCAGTGCTTGGGTCAACAATCGTGGTGATGTTGAGTTAATTCGTGAGGATGTCGGTCGCCATAACGCCTTAGATAAATTGATAGGTGCAATGGCGAAAAAGGCTCAACTGGCAGTTAATAAAGCTAATGATGGCTTCATACTTACCACTAGTCGCGCTAGCTACGAAATGGTACAAAAAACCGCTAGCGCTGGTATTAATATGTTGGTGGCAATTTCAGCACCCACCGGCTTAGCGATTAGAGTAGCCGAGCAATGTAATTTAACCTTGGTAGGTTTTGCCCGCGAGAATAGTTATGTGGTGTATTCTCATCCGGAAAATATAGCCCCGTATAATTTTAAAACTTAAAAATAATGAACATTAGAAGAGTTGATTAAGCATGAAAATTGAAAATTTAGTCAGCATGGCCAATCAAATTGGTAATTTTTTTAAATCTTTCCCAGATCAAGAGCAAGCTAAAAAAGATATTGCACAACATTTAGAGCGTTTTTGGGCCAGCAGTATGCGCGACCAAATTCTCGTCTATGTGGTTGAAACAAATGGAGATGGCTTAGCACCGATCGTGCGTGACGCGATTAAACAGCACATCACCAGCATTCACAAAAAGTGAAAAGATAATTACCGCTGTCTAGTTCTTGTATAGGGTAAGAAAATGCTGCTAAAAGCATGAGTTCAGCTATTTACCGCTGACTTACTACTTGATACGTTTAAATAATCTAAAGTTTTCTTTCCTATCAGCCGTCCGTCGGCCCTTCCAGAGTAATTGCCATTCTTGCCCTGGATGCATCTCACCAATATCTTTGACATCCTGTAGCAAATACAAATCACAACTGAGTTTTTGAGAGGTTTCAAATGGTTGTAATTTGATATTAGTGTAATAGTTAAGTAGCAAGCGTTGTGGCTGGGCAACATTTAAACTACTGATGCAGTTGTAGTTTTTAGGTAATGCATTATTTAGGTTTGCAAAAACGGGTTGATAACTTTTCGCTGAATCTAGTAGCGGCAACCACAGCGTCATCAGTAACCCCCAGCCGAAAGTCATGCCTACGGCCCAATTAGTCACTGTAGATTTATTAGTCTGTTTTGCGCGTATACATACCGAAACCCAAATGGTGGTAATCGCCAGTGCGATAATCAGCGCAAGCCAACTAAAGTGAATGTCATTGGTCCCGGATAAGAACTGCATTCTAGTTTTAATTCTAGCTGGATAACCGGTCATCATGGCAAACCAACCTAGCCAGATTAAGCTACCAATTAAGCCGAACAACATGACGCCAAACCAATTTAAAGCGGCGGCTAAGCCACGCTTGAGATGTTCTACGCTACCAGCTGCAAGTGCGACTAAAGGCAGCAGTAATGGCAGCGCGTTAATATCTTTAGCGCTGGAGCCTAGGCCTAAGAAAAATACGCCACAAGCAAAAAAACTAATCATCAGTTGGAATTTTGGTTTAATGAGTAATTGGCTGCGATAGCGCCATAAACCTAGCAATGCAAGCGGTAGCGCTGGCCATGCATACCACATTAAGGTACGTAAAAAATAAAAATAATTCTGCTGATGGTAACTAGTTATTGAGGTTCTCCACCAGCTTTCTAGCAATGCCGGTGACTGGTAATGCATCATCAACAACCATGTAGAAATGAGTGGTAGCGCGATTAAAATGGCAAAGCCAACGACGGTAATAAAGCTTTGTGTACGCCAAGCGCTAAAGAATATGAACAAGATTAGTGATGTGCTTAATAATATAGCTAGCGGCATTAGGCCGTCAGATAAAAAGCCAAAGGCCATTGCAATGCCTAAAAGACCGCTTGCTCGCCAAGGCCTGCGTTTGCAAAGGGCCAAAGCGTAAAAGCCGGAAGCGTTACAGGCAAGGCTCGCAACGTCATTAATTAAGCTGTGCGCACTCAGCACTAAGCCTATTGTGCCTATCATAATGAACGTTGAATGGCGCCCAATGCCGCGGCCCCATAGCTCTCTGCCCGTCATGCCTACCATCAATAAAAGGAGTGATAGCCAAATGGCATTGCTGAGTCTGGCACCGTCATGCATATTTAATACAGGCGCAAAAATTTTGGCGCTGGCGGCAGCTGTCAAATAGTATAAGGGAGGTGCCTCTAAAGTAGTTTCGCCATTCGCGAGCGGTGCAATTAAACTACCGCCGTCTAACATAGACTTGACGATACTAATCCCGGTTGATTCAAGTGGCTTCCATGGCGCGTGGACAATTAACCCTAGGAGAATCCAAAGTGCGCACAACACTATTAGTAGCCGTGTTTTTGCGCTGTCGCCCACGCGCGCGCGCGGTGTTGACATATTGCCTTGCCAATCATGATCAAGTTGAAAGCGCATATTCTGTAGACACTTTTTTATTTATTTTTCTAAAAGGTGATTTTAACCGATTGTGGCATTTAGCTGAAATTTCTAAAACTTAATACACCGAGGCCAGATACATAGAAATCGCCATACTTTTTTCTCCTAAATGAACAGTTTATGTCTTAATCTTATGTGGATACTAATATTTTTTCAAGGCAGATTGTTAATCATGTGCCAAGTTAATAGCGCTTAATAGAAAGGCATAAAAAGTTTCACGTCGAATTTATTCTGATGTCTGTGCTTCTTCAACTCAAGCTACTAAATTTAAGTTGCTAAAGCTAAGCGGAAAAAATTAATCCTAAAATGCTAACGATGATTAATTTTCGTCAATGATGCTTAAAGTAATCCCGCCTTATTTAATTAAGGGTAATTCAAACTGCTCAATAGCTACGGGTTTGCCAAACAAATATCTTTCATAGGTGCTGCAACTGAGTCTATACTATGATAAAAATATCTGATGAATTGATGAATGCGGTGATTGTGTTTCAGTTAGAAGGTGATGCTTATCTAAATCGACGCGAAAACAGGGCTACTAATAGTGGCGGCTCTAGTAAAACTACAAATCCATATGTACGGTTGGTATCAACTAAGTCTGCACCGATAAAGCAAGCAGAAGGAGCCATCAAGTTAGGTTCTGGAGATTGGGAAGAATTTTAATTTGTTAGATTGGTGCTAGCTCTCTTAAGCAGAAGTTTATTTCATTTGAATGTTTTCAATAAGCATTCATGATGCTATTCCTATCGGAATGGAAATATATTCATGGATATAGAGCTAAGTGAATTTTTATAGTTTAGTTATTTCAATATAAAGGTCTTTCAATGAGTCTTATTAAAGCTCCTAGCATCCGTAAAATACCTAAAACTTTATCACTCCCGTGCGTAGGTTGTAAAAACAGTATTGAATTAGATTTCGATTTTGAATATGCTTTTCAGCCCATAGTTGACATTAATACTAAGACCATATTCGCCCATGAGGCTTTAATTAGAGGGCCAAACGGAGAAGGTGCCCAGACTATTCTAAGTAAAGTTAATAACGATAATTCATACCGTTTTGATCAAGCATGCCGAGTCAAGGCAGTTAAAACAGCTGCTGAATTGAAGCTTAAAGGAATGTTATCAATTAACTTTATGCCTAATGCAGTATATAGGCCTGAGCTATGTATAAGCACGACCTTAGCCGCTGCAAAAACATACAACTTTCCAGCAAACAACATTATTTTTGAATTTACTGAGCAAGAGATAATTCAGGATGCAAAACATCTGTTAAATATTGTGACTGAGTACAAGAGATTAGGATTTAAAACTGCTCTTGATGATTTCGGTGCTGGTTACGCTGGATTAAACCTATTGGCTAATTTTCAACCTGACATCATCAAGATCGATATGGACCTGATTCGGGATATTGATACCAGTAAGTCGCGCCAAGTGATTGTCAAAGCCGTGACACGTATGTGTGAAGAACTAAATATAAGGGTACTTGCAGAAGGTGTAGAAACAGCATCTGAAAGAGACATTTTAGCTGGCTTTGGAATAAATCTTTTTCAAGGATATATATTTTTTGTAAGCCTGTCTTTATGGCTGAAGGAAAGATCGACCCAAAATCTTGGTGTAATTAATATCTGATTATAATAATATGGAAGTAGCTCTTTCTAAGGCTGGTAGATTACATGGCTAGCGTAAACACAGTTACTTAGAATTACCTAAGCTTCGGAAATTTGCAGTACTTTACGATTACCTTGAAAATAAAAAAGACAGCCTAAGCTGCCTTGGTGTTTGCAATGTAGATTGCAAATATTGATTACATACCGTATTTTTTACGGAATTTATCAACACGACCAGCTGTATCTAAAATCATTTGTTTACCAGTGTAAAACGGATGTGATTTTGAAGATACTTCGATTTTAACCAATGGATATTCTTTACCGTCAGTCCATTTGATAGTGTCACGTGCCGCAATAGTAGAGCGTGTCATAAATGTAAAGTCTGCACCAACGTCTTGAAAAATAACGTTGCGATAGTCTGGATGAATTCCGTCTTTCATAATTTTAGCCTCAATATTTTGCCGAAAGATACGGCACTAGTTAATAGCCACATTTAAACATGTGGCCTTTTGTAATCACCCAGTATTATATTTAGATTTGCCCTGCTTTGCAAGCTGAATAAATGGTGTCGCAGACAATAGGTTTTGTTTTAGCCTCTGCGCATACTGTCAAAAAAGTCAGGATTGTTTTTAGTGGCTTTGATTTTGTCTAATAAGAACTCCATTGCCTCAATATCATCCATAGGATAAAGCAATTTACGGAGCACCCAAATTTTCTGTAACACATCTTTTTCGATCAATAGTTCTTCGCGGCGGGTGCCTGACTTGTTCACATTAATCGCTGGATATTGGCGTTTTTCAGCCATTTTACGATCAAGATGGATTTCCATATTGCCCGTACCTTTAAACTCTTCATAGATGACATCATCCATGCGAGAGCCGGTGTCGACTAGTGCGGTTGCAATAATAGTCAGTGAGCCGCCTTCTTCAATATTACGTGCGGCACCAAAGAATCTTTTTGGACGTTGCAATGCATTAGCATCAACACCACCGGTTAATACTTTGCCTGATGATGGGATTACAGTGTTGTAGGCACGGGCTAATCTGGTAATAGAATCCAGCAAAATCACCACATCTTTTTTATGCTCAACCAAGCGTTTTGCTTTTTCCAGCACCATTTCAGCGACTTGTACGTGACGCGTTGCTGGTTCATCAAAGGTAGAAGCAACCACTTCACCCTTCACTGAACGCGTCATTTCAGTCACTTCTTCAGGGCGTTCATCAATCAGTAATACAATTAAAATCACATCAGGATGATTAGCTGTAATCGCGTGCGCAATATTTTGCATCATGACTGTTTTACCACTTTTTGGGCTCGCCACCAACAAACCGCGCTGGCCTCTACCAATAGGCGCGATCATATCAATGACACGGCTAGTGATGTTTTCTACGCCTTTGATGTCGCGTTCCAATGTAAGTGGTATCGTTGGGAATAGGGGTGTTAAGTTTTCAAACAATATTTTGTGCTTAGTGTTTTCTGGTGCTTCGCCATTGACTACATCTACTTTAACTAAAGCGAAATAACGCTCACCATCTTTAGGAATGCGAATTTCACCTTGTATCGTATCTCCAGTGTGTAGATTGAAGCGACGAATTTGCGATGGAGATACGTAAATATCATCTGGCCCAGCCAAATACGATGTATCTGGCGAGCGTAAAAAACCGAATCCGTCTTGTAACACCTCAAGCGTACCGTCACCAAAAATACTCTCACCCTTTTTGGCTTTATGTTTCAATATGGCAAAAATCAAATCTTGCTTGCGCATGCGGCTAGCATTTTCGATTTCATCGGTAATTGCCATTTCAACTAACTCGGTGACGGGCAGGTGTTTAAGGTCGGATAAGTGCATGGAGGCTCACTAAAGCAAGATTAAGTGTGGGACGATTATGAAAGTACTGAGGTGAAATTTTTATTGTTGCTGTTTAATTTTATTACTGTAAATGCTCGATAATTTTAAGTTAATCAAGCATTTACAATAATGACAGCGTAATGCGTTTAGATGTTGCTGTCAATAAAGGCTGTTAATTGTGATTTTGATAAAGCACCTACTTTAGTAGCTTCAACATTACCATTTTTAAACAACATCAGCGTAGGAATGCCACGAATGCCATATTTTGGAGGTGTCAATTGATTATCATCAATATTCAGTTTAGCCACTTTCAAGCGGCCAGCATATTCTTTAGAAATTTCATCTAAGATAGGCGCAATCATTTTGCATGGACCGCACCATTCAGCCCAGTAATCTACTAAAACAGGTAGTTGTGACTGTAAGACGTCCTGTTCAAACCCTGCATCGCTAAGGTGTGTGATGTGTTCGCTCATGAAAAACCTCTAATAAAATAATACTTTAAATAAATACGTATCGTATCGAAAAAATCTGTTTTAGTGAAGTGAAACAGATAAAAATCTACGTGGCTAAGCGGCTGTAATGTCTTTGTTAAAGTGATTTAATAGCGCTATTAACTTAGAAAGCATTAAATGCTTAGATTCACTATTCTTTGAAAGTGCTAATTGCCGATCCGGCATAATGAATACTTATCGGTGCAATCAGTCTGGCAGTTTATTTTGCCGCATTTCTTTCAACTAGTGATAATACCAGTACATTATGCTCTGTGCTATTAATTAAGTGAAAAAGCAACATTCTGCTTAAGACTTATTTTATTTCAAGGCTACTTCGCTATGCCGCCTCAAATGCTTGGGGGTTTATAGTTTTTAGCCTTGTCAAATTTTAACTTTTGTTATTGTATGGTATTGTTTATATTATCACTATCAAATTTCATTAAATGTGGAGTGATTAATTCCCTGCTTGTTCATATGTAATGGATTGAACATTAATCATTTTTTTTGAGAATAGTAATTATATCGTTATGTAACTATGGAATTTATGCGATGAGATTTATTTTTATCAGTTTTTTGCTGTTGATTGCAAGCACATGTTCTTACGCTAATCCACCAGTCGTCGCGCAGTTTTCTTTAACCGATAGCTCCGGTATTAAACATCAATTATCTAATTACAAAGGCAAATGGGTGTTAGTTAATTATTGGGCAACTTGGTGTCCACCATGTTTGGAAGAAGTGCCTGACCTAGTGAATTTGTATGATAAACGTAGCAAAAAAGATCTGATGGTTTTAGGGGTGGTGTTTGATTATGCCAGCGTCAAAGCAGTCGAAACTTATGTCGATGATATGTTGATTTCGTACCCGATTGTGCTTGGTGATGATGCGGTAGCTAGGCAAATCGGTGTGGCAGATGTTATGCCAACGACTTTTATCTACAACCCAAAAGGCGAGTTGTTTAAAATTAAGCGTGGCCGAATTACCAAGCAATATATCGAGCAACTTATCAGTTCAAATACAGACTCAAAAGTACGTTAACCCTAGTTGGTCCTCAGCAATATTATTGCAAACTAAGGTTAAGTGATTAGCTTAAGGTCTAATGAGGCACAGCAATACTAGTGCCGGTGATATCCAGTATATTCAGATTATTTTCTTCAGCAAAATGCATTAATTGTGCATAGCCTTCCGGGTTGACTGTCTTTAGTTTTAAATCCACCGCTAGACAGCGCACGCCATTGACTACTTTAGGCTTTAAATAAGGAGAGTATTTGAGTTTTCGATCTTCACCAAAGGTGGCATAGGTGCTACACATACGGTCAACCCAATCACTCGGGCGAAAAGCCTTACCTTCGCGAGTATTACCTTCTATGATAATTTCGCCCTGTGTTTGAGTAGTCATTTTTTCTACTGTTTTTTCTAGTGTCATCTGAATAGTTACCGTTTTTTACCGTTAAATTAAGCTACATCGTCCATTTAAATATTTGCATCAATTAGCTTATGGCATGAACTCAAATACTTTAACGACTTTTGTTACGCCATCTGTTGTTCGTGCAATTTTAACGGCAGCATCAGCTTCAGCCTGAGTAACAATTCCCATTAAATATACCACGCTATTTTCTGTAATAACTTTGACAAGGTTTGCTGCAAATTTGTTTTCAGTAACAAATTTTGCTTTAACTTTAGACGTTAGATAAGCATCATTAGCACGGGAGCCGACTGATGATTTAGGCCCTACGGCAATTTCATTGGTAACAGAGCGTGTATTGGTGATCTCTTTGATTAAGCTTTCAGCTTTAACTTTGGCCGCGGCTTCCGGTACTTCGCCGGTCAGTAAAACGTTGCGGTTGTAGCTAGTAATATTGACATGGGCATTTTCACCCAAGTTAGTTTCCATTTTTTTAACGGCTTTCAGCTCGATATTTTCATCTTCTACATAAATGCCAGAAGTACGTCTGTCAGCGGCCATAGCACCACTAGCGGCTACACCGCCAATGACTACAGGCACGCAAGCAGTCATTTGCGCGATTAAACCAGCCGATAAAATTAGTTTGGTAATGACATTCATGTGTGACTCCTTAATGATTAATACAATTGAAATGCAGTATCTCTATTTTCGCGAATGATACGCCAATTATGCGTCAAATGCATTACATAGCAATTCGATGTGCTCAGCATCTGCTTTGTCCATTAAAATGGCATCAAAGCGGTATGCACAGTCGCCGTGCTGTCTGGAGTTTTCTTGTAAATAATGTTGTGCAGTTAAGATTATCTTTTGTTGTTTTTGTGCTGTAATGTTGGCCGCAGCGCTACCGAATTTAGGGTTGGTTCTCAGCCTAACCTCAATAAATACCGAGGACTTTCCGTCTGTCATAATTAAATCTATTTCGCCAAAACTACAATGATAATTTTGCGCTAGTATTTTAACGCCGTGATTCTTTAAGTAAGTTGCAGTGCTAACTTTTCTGCAGCTAATCCTAGATTATTTTGATTGATTTTCATTGGCGATAGGCAAGCTTGGCGTTAAACTTTCAATATGAATAAATTAAATCTGAGTAAATTAAGTTTAAATCAGCAAAGCGATAACAACTACGGTACATTCTATGTGGTAGCAACGCCTATCGGTAATTTAAGCGACATTAGCTTACGCGCCTTAGAAACGCTAAAATCTGTGGATGCTATTGCCGCGGAAGATACGCGTCATACGTCGGGTTTGTTATCGCACTTTGGCATTAGCAAAAAACTAATCGCTGTGCACGAGCATAACGAGCATCAGTCGGCTCAAAAGCTTTTATTGCAATTGCACGCCGGTGAAAATATCGCATTGGTGACCGATGCCGGTACGCCTGGTATTAACGACCCAGGTGCGGTGGTGGTCGATTTTGTACGCAAGGCTGGCGTAAAAGTCGTGCCAATACCTGGTGCCAGTGCTGTGATTGCAGCCCTTTCGGCTAGTGGCATTGTTCAAAATGGCTTTATGTTTCACGGCTTTTTACCCGCCAGTGGCGCCGCACGACGCAAAGCTTTGGAGGTTCTAAAAATCCAGACTGTCACACTGGTATTTTATGAAGCGCCGCATCGCATTATAGAAAGCATCATCGATATGGCGAATGTGTTGGGCGCAGAGCGGCGCATTACTATTGCCCGCGAAATCACCAAGACCTTTGAGACTATTTATAGTTGTGCGCTGCAAGACGCAGAGGCCTGGATAAAAGCGGATGCGAATCAGCAGCGCGGTGAATTTGTCTTGTTGGTTGAAGCCGCCGCAGTTAAAGATGCCGAAGAAATCTCCGAAGAAACGGTGCGTGTTTTAAAATTATTATTGGCTGATTTACCGCTAAAACAAGCGGTTAAACTGGCAACTGACATAACCAACGAAAAGAAAAATGTGCTTTACGAATTTGCACTAAGTCTAAAAGCTGCAGCTTCAAACAATGATACTTTGAAAAATTAATCTTTAAGCACCGGAATAAGCGCTAAAAAATGACGAACACACCAATAAAAACACTGACTATTACCCGCCCAGATGACTGGCATTTACATTTACGCGATGGTGCTGCTTTAAAAGCTGTGTTGCCAGATACGGCCAGGCAATTTGCTCGTGCGATTGTGATGCCAAACTTATGCCCGCCAGTTACCAACGCGGAATTAGCGCTAGCATATCGCCAGGGTATTTTAGCCGCGCTACCACAAGGCATGCAATTTGAGCCGCTCATGACTTTATATCTCACTGATAATACTTCAGCAGAAGATATAGCGCAGGCTAAAGCCAGTGGTATTGTTCATGGCGTTAAGCTTTATCCGGCAGGCGCAACGACTAATTCAGATTCAGGTGTCACCAGTTTAGATTATTGTGAAAAAGCTTTAGCTGAAATGGAAAAGCTAGGACTACCTTTGTTAGTCCATGCAGAAGTGACAGATGCCGAGGTTGATGTTTTTGACCGCGAACGTGTATTCATAGAGCGCCATATGATTCCTTTGCTAAAAAAATTTCCAGCCTTAAAAATAGTCTTTGAACATATCACCACTAAAGATGCTGCCGATTTTGTAACAGAAGCGCCGAGCAACGTAGCAGCAACCATTACCGCACATCACTTATTGATGAACCGTAACGATATGTTTAAAGGTGGTATTCAGCCACACCATTATTGTTTGCCGATTTTAAAGCGCGAAGAACATCGCTTGGCTTTAGTAAAGGCCGCAACATCAGGTAGCGTGAAGTTTTTCTTAGGTACGGATAGTGCGCCGCATGCCAAATCAGCTAAGGAAAATGCTTGTGGTTGTGCTGGTATGTATACCGCACACACAGCGATTGAGTTGTATGCGGAAGCGTTTGAGAATGAAAATGCATTGGATAAATTAGAAGGGTTTGCCAGTTTTTATGGGGCAGATTTTTATGGTTTGCCGAGGAATGTTCATCAGATTACGTTGCTGAAAGAAAGTTGGATTGTGCCGGCAAGTTTGCCGTTTGATGGGGATGTTTTAGTGCCGTTAAGGGCTGGGCAGGCTTTGAATTGGAAGCTTGTCTAAGTCAGCAACAAAATAGAAATAGTGTGAATAAAGGCTTCGCTTTCGCGCGACTGACGAGTTATTTCCTTTGGCTTAGTCAAAGAAAAGTAACCAAAGAAAAGGCTACCCCCTACCACTTGTTTCCTAAGATTCGCTTTATTTTGGGACGGCAAGCGGAAACTCGCTACGCTCAAACAGCCGCTTGCCGAAAGCCTCCCAAAACAATTCAAATCTTATGCGCGGTAGCTGGGGATTTAAAGTCAAAATCTCTGAAACCCCGTCATTCCGTGCTTGACACGGAATCCCGTGACTTTTGGTTTTGTGCTTTGCTTTCGCAAACTTTATTTTTTTGCTGGGTTTCGTGTCAATCATGGAATGTCGTAAATGAATATTTTGCTATTTGTTTAGCGTGTTAAAATATACTCGAAGCTGGCTAGACAGTCGCCGTCACACTTTATTTGGCAATTTATTGCTATGATAAATTGGGGAAGACCATTGCGGTCTCCTTTAGGTGAGGGAGGAAAGTCCGGGCTGCATAGAACGGGATGACGGCTAACGGCCGTACGTTGAAAGTTTGGGTAACCAAGTATAAGGCGCGGAATAGGGCCACAGAGACGAGCGTATTAAGTTACGGTGAAACGCGGTAACCTCCATTCGCAGCAAGACCAAATAGGCTGGCGTTTTAACTTCGGTTAATAAGGCGTGGTTCGCGCTGCCAGCGGGTAGGTTGCTTGAGCGTACAAGTAATTGTGCGCCTAGATGAATGACTGTCAGCCTTATTCATAAGGCCTACAGAACCCGGCTTATCGGCCAGCTTCACTCTCATTCTTTGGCGTGTGAATAATGCGGTTTACCGCATATATTCCACGGACAAGCCAAATGCTGGCTCAGCTGTAATGTTCTGGCGCTAGCACTCCATAGATAAATCCCCAATACAGCCTCAATTTGATGTATTCCGCATGTTAATGCACTAAGAAATATCCATGAGTGGAATACTTGTTCCTAGTAGGAATAGAAAGATTTATCATCGCTATTCTAATCATAAGAGCAAATGTGCCTTGAATGAGGTGTTTTGTTTGTTGCATGATTAAAGTCAAAAATTACATTTAGCTTCTTACTATATTTTTGGCATATACATTGCTTCAATAAATCTTATCAGTTATTTTTCCTAGGACGACTTAGGAAGCAAGAGCTTCAAATCTATCTGTATGCGCATTGGTTATATTTTATTTGCCCAACAATTTTTAACTGGACGACCAGATATTTTTAAAAGGAGCGAGCATGTCTGAGGTTCAGATTACTTCTGTGAGTACACATACGGCTTTCAAAGAGCTGCCATTGATCAATGTCTCCTTGTCATTTTAATCCGATTTTTCCGAACGTAAGGAAGCTGCAACCGCACTTGGAAATGCAACACGTGATGCGGGTTTTCTTTATATTGTAGGGCATGGTGTGCCGCAATATTTGATTGAAAATCTCAAGACACGTACTCGTGATTATTTTTTCTAATCCTATGAACAAAAGATGCAGGATTATATAGGCAATTCTTTTAACCACAGCGGCTATGTCCCTGAGGGCGAAGAGCAGAATCTTTCAGCCAAGCCAGACCTCAAGGAAGCTTACGATGTTGGCTTTGATCTTCAGCAGTCGGAAATGCGCCGGCCAATGTTAGACCCGAATCGCTGGCCAGATTTTCCTGAATTTAAAGAAGATATCAAGGCCTATTACGATGCGGTTTTTGCCCTAAGCAATGCGCTATTCCGAGGCGTTGCTTTGGCCTTGAATCTGCCAGAAGATTATTTCACCAATAAAATCAATGCGCCACCAAGTCAATTGCGACTTGTGCATTATCCTCTTAGTCCAGCAGCCCCAGAAGATAGGCCTGAAATAGGAGCCCACACAGATTACGAATGTTTCCTCATTCTGCTAGCCACTGAGGATGGTTTGGAGGTCCAGAATGGCGCCATGGAGTGGATCGATGCGCCAGTTGTAAGTGGAGCTTTTGTTATCAATATTGGTGATATGCTGGAAGTGTTAAGCAATGGATATTTCGTCGCAACCATGCATAGGGTAAGAAAAGTAAAGCAAGAGCGCTACTCGTTTCCATTGTTCTGCGCATGTGATTATGACACTGTGATAGAGCCCATTGAATCACTTTTATCGACAGATAAGCTTTCGCGATATAAACCGATAGTATGTAGGGAGCATCTATATGCACAAACTATGCAAACCTTTGCCTATCTCAAAAATCGTCTAGCTAATGGTGCCTTGGTATTACCCGATGGCGCAAAAGGGTTGACATCTTTTGGGCACAAGCCGCAATCTCATTTAGAATCTGTGGAGCTAACTAAATGAAGCTGCAAGAACTAGTCGAGCTAGATGGTAAACGCCCTGAGCATAGTGTGCCTGATTGGATGCTGGGTTTCTTTAAGCGTTATTCGATTAGTTTTGCTAATGGTATGACTGACCTTAAAACACATGTGTGCTGGTTACAGAGTCGTAACTTTAGCATTGACCTTCGTTTGCCTCGTGATGCTGACCAAGTAGTAGCGAAGCCTTTGCTTGAGTATTCTGAATATGAGTTACAGCAACTTGCCAACTATGAGGGCTGGTTAGCGGCTTCAGACTGGGATTGCGAAATGTTAAGTTGGCAGGAAGCTAATGCTTCATTCCAGCTGCACAATCGCTGGACCGAGCCGGCCATATTAAAGCGTGTTGGTAATTGTATGGTGGAGTTCTGCCCTAGTGATGCTTATGTT
>JBBAOU010000032.1:0-27242 GCA_040401175.1 Methylotenera sp.
ATCAGTCCTTATTTTTAAACCAAGCTTAATGTCCAACTTTTAGGGGTCAGATCAATTTGTTGGGCTTTTTTTGTGCATATCCCTATTTTAACCCAGCTTATTTCAGTAAAACTACCATAAAGTAAACTTTGAAGTTTGCCACTTATTACCGACTGCAGACAATCAACTTTAAAATAAAACCCCCACATCGCTTTAAACTTTTTGTATTTTGATCAGATTATATGTTACTTAGAATAAAATTTGTATTAGTTTAAGCGTGAGGTAACACACTCAAAGCCATATTATAAAAATATTGGTGGGTCCTCTCTTTTATAAAAAAGAGTAAATTGAAAGTTGTTCAGAAGTTGATAAACTCATCAAACGACTAAATTTGAGCAGTTAAAGCGATTAAATTTCATATCAGATTTGATAGTTCATGTAGGGAGTATGTCAGTTCATGAAACTTTATCCTTTCCAAGTGCCACCATATCTGTATTCAGGTAATTTTTTTGCAACTAGACAACATTCTTGGCAAACAAAAACCCAAACTTTCCCTTTTTTTATTTGTATACGGTACATTACCGTGAATTCTTTCGTGCAAGTGTGACATATTTTTGTTTTCATTTTTTTACTAATACGGATTCGTTGGACTAGTGTTAAGTAGGATTAAAAACTATAAATCTATTTTTTATTTTTAATCAAAGTTAGCAAATTTTTTACGTGAGTGTTAATCATAAATTATTATTTAATTTGGCAAAACAAACCAATGAATGGACGAATTAAAAAAAAGCAAATTGCTCTTCAGAGTTACTCTGATTACTTTGATTTAGATTTAGGGGAGAAGGTTTGCCAACTATGCATGAGATCGATTCCAAAGCCTCAAAGAGATTCTCATCATCTCGTTCCTAAATCCCTTGGTGGTGTTGATACAGTCATTCTACATAGACTTTGTCATAGGCAAATCCATGCCTTGTTAACCGAAAATCAGCTGGCACGAAATTATTCGACCATTGAGGCTTTGAAAGGTCACCCGGAAATTGCAAAGTTTATTGAATGGATAAGTAATAAACCTACTCACATTAGAGCCGCAATAAAGCGAAGCCGGAATAAGGGAGTTTTATGAACAATTTTTAAAAGCTACACTCAATGACAAATTGATAATTAAACTAAGGAAATTTAGTTTGAGGCTAAATCGTCCAAGGTCTATTTCATGCCTTCTAATTTATGTCGATTGATCCCAAACACCTCAGTCAGGGCGTCATGGCCGTTGAGCGGCAAAATATTAGGCAACTTCATAGAGGCGATATTATCCCGCGACATTAATGTGGGCACTGGCAGATATTCAAAAGCAAGAGCTTGCAGATATCCCACAAAATCTGGCACAGATATAATCACGCACTTACTATCAACCTTCTTAGCAGCGAATCCCACAATCTGCTTCATGGTGTAGACGGTAGGACCAACCAAATCATATGACTGATGAATCGTATTTGGCATCTTGAGTGACTTGGTAAATGCGCTCGCCACATCATCGACACTTACTGGCTGAAACTGGGCTCCCGAATGCGCCAAGGGCATTACTGGTAAAAGCTTGGTTAACTTCGCAAAGAGGTTAATAAATTGGTCTTGCGCCCCAAATACCACTGAAGGCCTAAAAATAGTCCAATCCAAATTACTGGTCATGACTATCGCCGCTCCATCGCCCTTACTTCGCTGGTACATAGAAGGTCCATGAGAGTCCGCGCCTAACGCACTCATGTGTAGGTAGCGCTTGAGACCAACTAATTGCATTGCGGTAATGATGTTTTTAGGTAAGTCTACATGAGCCGCTTTAAATCCTGGGCCATAGGGCTCACTAGGTTTGTCATGCAACATTCCCACTAAGTTAATAACTGCCCCATTGGGCTTAATGCGGGAGCAAAGTTTGTGTAAGTCATCAAACTCTTGTACGTCCGACTGTTCAAGATAAATATTAGGTAACATACTTAGTTTGGGTGCACTCGCCATGTGACGGGTCGGCATTAATACGGAATACCCTGCCTCTTGTAATTGGGCAGCCAAGACTCTACCTACAAAACCATTACCGCCAATCAATAAGACGTCATATTCCATAAGATTCCATGAGTGATAAGTATTTAAGACAATTCTGATTGAGAGGTTACTATAAGAGAGCTACCGTAACCCAACTTAAAACTCATCTAATGTAACTTATGATTGCAGGCTTTACAAATGATTCCTGATAATCAATTTAAGTAATTTCATTTAAAACTACATATTGTATTTTTTATGAAAGATTGCTTATGGTCCTAAGTTTCAATTATGAACGTCTGCTTTGTTACAAGTCTGCTCAATCAAGAATTAATGATTGCTTTAGGCGGGGATATTTAGGTGATATTGAGCAAGTACCGACCCACAGAAGACTTTCATTCAACGCAACTTGATTGTTTTATTAAATGAAATAAACTTTAGCCCTGTTACCGCTTTTAGGAAAACAATTTCGCAATCGCTTTAATATCAAACCTATTTTTGAAAAAAATAATAACGTTGTTTATTTTTAGGTATTCAACATGATGTAAGTGAACATTATGTACCGCCAGATGCTATAAGTGATTAGACAAGGTTAATGTTATCTGAATCAGGTAATCCAGATCACGTTCGAATAGCAACAAATTTGAAGTTAATAAATGTTTAAGAAGTCCGGGAAGTTGACTTTAACAATATTAATTATTATTTAATCAATTTGATGGCGCTGTTGTTTACCCCAAACTGAGCGGCCAGTAATAAAGTAAAACCAACCCATCACAGCGCCAGTATGGCGTAATAACTGAAAGCTAAAAGGCTCTAATATTGCGGCTGCTAGCGCGAGCGAAAATTTCAACTGAGTACGATCACCTGTCCAGCGTCTATACAAATAAATAGACCATAAATGGAAAGCTAAATCGATCAGGATTTTACTACCGATGACAGTAAATACGTTAACTAGTAAAGTTTGCTTTCCACTAGCGAGGAATATAATTAAAAATATAAATGCAAATAAACCGTAAAATGGTTGCAAAGTGTCTAGCGTTTTAATTGGCAACATTAACATGCCAATCTTGCCGAATCGACTATTCCCTATCATGTCCCGGTTCCAATATTGCGTCTGCAAAAACCCCGCAAACCAGCGTCGCCGCTGTAATAAAAAGCCACTTAAAGTAGAGGGCGCAGAAGTACGTGCCTGCGCACCGCCCAATACTTTTACCTGCCAATTGAGTTGATGCTCAAAGGCGTATCTACGTAAACGATGCGTTAACTCATAGTCTTCAACCAAACAATCAGGATCGAACCCACCAACGGCGAGTAACTCTTCGCGTCTGTAACCCGCAAATGCGCCAGAGAGTAAAAGTAAGCTATCTACCCGCATCCAAGCGAATCTTGAAATAAAATTACGCACGTATTCATAGGTTTGAAACCATTGCAAAAACTTGCCAGTGAGTTTATTACTACAAACAGGAGTAAGTACTCCTGTGGCTGCTACTAAAGCCGGTTCTAAAGAAAAAGCATTACGCATCACAGCGATAGCATTGTCAGCAAGGTGTGTATCTGCATCTAAGGTAATCACAATATCAGTATTAAGTTGATTAATTGCTTGATTCAGTGTTTTTGCCTTGCCTCCATGTGTTGCCTGTAACCAGCGCAACTGAGTATAGGTGGCGCTCGAAAAGACATTACTGCATGTGCAATTACTATTAGGTCTAGTTTCGAGCAATTCAAAACCATAAACCTCTCTAAGTAAGATTGCAGTGCCATCATCTGAGCCATCATCCGCAATTAAGATTTGATCTGGCGGATCAATTTGTAAAAATAATGCGTTTAAAGTTTTCTCTATTACTTCAACTTCATTATATGCGGCAATAATTACCCCTACTGTGGGGCTGATAGTTGATCTTTTAAACGATAGTGATGGTGGTGATAAATTTAATAAAGGGAATGTTTGCCAAGCGATAAATATCAGCAATGCAGTATCATAAAATACATATGCAAGGCCTGCAGACCAAGCGAAAATACCCATAGAGAAAAATACCCTTACAAAAATTGCGATGCTGCAAACGAGAACTACTAGATGGATTGCGTGACTAATTAAAGGTGTTAATCTTGGGGACATACGTGGTGAAGCTGTAACGAATGCATTCTGGAATTTAATGATAGATTCGTTGTTAAGCTTAGGCATGGTTTATCAGTTTATTAAATATGTTTAATTAAAAATATATGGTGGAGTAATTAGTGCAAAATACTGGCAAAAACACCTTGGCCAACGGTTTGAAGCAAATCAAGCCCTCGAAAAATAGTCATTCTTCAGAAAGTGATCTTTTAAGTCATCAATATACGGAAAGTAAATACAGTAATGTCGCGATTTATTTACATTGGATTATAGCGTTTTTAATGGTTGTAAATATCTTTATTGGATGGACAGCGGATTTGATGCCTGAAGCTTCCATAAGGTTCGCAATAGATACACATAAATCTATCGGCATTAGCCTGCTGGGCTTAGTTTTATTGCGTATATCATGGCGTTTTACCCATCAGCCCCCAGCATTGCCAAAATCTTTTCACATTTGGGAGATCAAACTCTCGCATTTAGTTCACGTTAGCTTATATCTTCTTATGTTAGCTATTCCAGTTTCAGGTTGGCTACATGACTCTGCTTGGAAAGATGCTGCTGCACATCCGTTACTTTTGTTTTATGAGGTGCCGTGGCCAAGAATTGGTTTAATAGAACACATGAATCCAGTGGCAAAAGAAGTATTACATAATGTATTTGGGGCAGTGCATGAATGGTTAGGTATTGCATTAGTGATGCTATTTTTATTACATATTGCAGCAGTGATCAAACATAGTTGGATAGATCATGAGACTGTGCTTAATCGCATGTTACCTTAAAGAGGTTTCTTTCTTCTACTCGCTTTGCAGGGAAGTCATCATTAGGCATGCTTGTATAACGCTGAAAAGTAACCGATTTAGTGGCCGAGTACACAAATACTTATGCACAATGCTAATCTTTAGATCTATTGAGAGACGATGGACGAGCGCAACTGGAAAACTGATTAAAATAGTTGAGCTGTTTAGTTAGAGACTATTATTTCTAAGCTGTAATTAAACAACTTTTACACAAAATTCAGGAACCCTCTGATGTCTGCTTCGGCCCACAGCACTCATTGACATTGCAAAACTGCATGACTGCTTTGTCCCGTTTGGGCGACAGGCAGTGAAATTTTCGGATAGCACAAATGGGCCGAATTTGACGTTATACCAACGAAGGCTATGACGGCTATATGGAAGGTTAATCTCTGACTTAATTTGCCAAATCAATCATACATTTTTTTATTTGATCAGTAACAATACCAAAAATCAATCACAGTATACGGATACTCATTTTAGTAAAGAAGCCAAGATTTTAGCAAAAGAGAATCAGGTTTTAGTAAATGAATGCTGAAATTCAAACAAGCGCACCTATATTGTAAAATCAATATGTTAAAATTATAAAAATTCCATATGAGAACAGCATCATGTCTGGCAACACACTAGGTACACTTTTTACCCTCACGTCTTTTGGTGAATCGCATGGCGCAGCTATTGGCGGTGTTGTGGATGGTTGTCCGCCTGGCTTGGCCATATGTGCAGAAGACTTGCAGCTTGATTTAGATCGTCGCAAGCCGGGCACTTCTCGCCACGTAACGCAGCGCCAAGAAGCTGATTCGGTTGAGATTTTATCTGGCGTGTTTGAAGGTAAAACCACTGGTGCGCCCATAGGCTTGCTGATTAGAAATACCGATCAGCGTAGCCAAGATTACGGGAAAATTATGGATACCTTTCGCCCCGGCCATGCGGATTATACTTACAGCCAAAAATATGGTGTGCGTGATTATCGCGGCGGCGGTCGTTCTAGCGCTCGTGAAACCGCGGTTCGGGTGGCGGCTGGCGCCATTGCTAAAAAGTGGTTAAACCAACTCTTCGGTATTACTGTGCGTGGCTATATGAGCCAAATGGGTGAAATTGATATTCCATTTCACAGTTGGGATGCACTTAAACATGAAGATAATGATTTTTTCTCCCCAAATTTAGACGTGTTGCCGCAATTGGCGGATTATTTAGATAGCATTCGTGCTGAGCGAGATTCTGTTGGTGCGCGTATTACCGTGGTGGCCGAAGGCGTGCCTGTGGGTTGGGGTGAGCCAGTATTTGATCGTTTAGACGCAGAAATTGCCTATGCGATGATGAGTATTAACGCGGTAAAAGGTGTGGAAGTGGGCGCAGGTTTTGCTAGTATTGCCCAGCGCGGTAGTGTCCACAGTGATGAAATGACACCGCAAGGTTTTGTGACTAATCATGCCGGCGGTATTTTAGGTGGTATTTCTACCGGTCAGGAAATTAGAGTGAATGTTGCATTAAAACCAACTTCAAGCATTCCACAGGAGCGACGTTCAATTGATAAATTTGGTAATGCTGTCACTATGCAAACTACTGGTCGCCATGATCCTTGCGTAGGTGTGCGAGCTACGCCAATTGCTGAAGCGATGTTGGCGATGGTATTGATGGATCACGCCTTACGCCATCGTGCGCAAAATGCAGATGTAATCTCAATTACGCCTAAAATTGTGTAATGTATTCAATGGTGATTAAACGCAACATTTAAGTCATGATTCTGATGGCGATTGACGTATATCATGGTGAACTTCGGTTAGCTGATTTATAATGAAAAAGTAGCTAAACCACTTTAAAGATTAGATGGTAACGATTGGATAGTTAAGTGCAGATTAAGCTTACTTTTTTATTTTATCAGTTAGCGCGTAAAACCTCGTCCTTTAGGGCGAGGTTTTAAGTGTGAACGGTTAAGCCGTTCAATGCGGTGTTCGTTGATGCTCAATATATTGCCGAATAATAGCAATTGGTGCGCCGCCACAACTTCTTGGTAATACTCGAATAATTTTTTTGCGTCTCATGCGACTGGATACTCTCTTTAAGCTATTCACCAACATGTAAATAGCCACTTTCGGCCGATAATTCACCAAAAGATGCACATGATCATCTTCATCATCAAACGCCACCAGATCCGCTTCGAACTCTTTGCACACCGCTGCAAATATCGGACGCAGTTCGTCTAATATGGCTTTAGTAAAAACTTCTCGCCTATATTTAGTCACAAAGATTAAATGAAAGTGCATTAAAAATACACAGTGCCTACCGTGTCTAATATCAATTGTTTTGTTTCATTTCATAGACTAAACATAATAGAAGCATGAAACCCTTGCAAGCCTACAAATTGAATGGATGCCAAACGGTGAACAATCTCGCGCCATGTGTCAATACGCTGGCAGTTGTCGTGTGGTGTATAACAAGGCTTTGGTATGGCAAAACGAACAGTATTAAGCAGATAACATCTTCAAGTTTGGTTTCACTAAAATAGCCAATCTATTGCCTCAATGTAAGGATGAGCTTACTTGGCTAAAAGATGCGCGCAGACAAATCTTGCAACAAGCCCTTAAAAACCTAGAATCCAGTTTTAGGAATTTCTTTGCCAAACGCGCTGACTTTCCCAAGTTCAAAAAGAAAGGCATGAGTGATAGCTTTAGGTTCCCGCAAGGTTTCAAGCTCGAACAACAGAACAACCGCATCTTCCTACCCAAGCTAGGCTGGGTACGCTACCGCAATAGCCGCGAAATGCTAGGGTTTGCTAAAAACATCACCATCTCACAAAAGAGCGGCAAATGGTACGCCAGCATCCAAACCGAGCGTGAAGTTGAGCAACCAGAACACGCCGCAACCAGCATCGTGGGTGTGGACGTAGGTATTGCGAAATTCGCCACACTCAGCGACGGTCAAGTATTTGAAGCCGTCAACAGCTTCAAACAAAAGCAAGTCAAGCTAGCGCGTTATCAACGCTCTTTAGCTCGCAAGGTCAAATTCAGTAGTCATTGGAAAAAACAGAAAGGCAAAATCACCAAGCTCCACAGCACCATTGCGAATATCAGGAAAGACTACCTGCACAAAACTACATCTACCATCAGCCAAAACCACGCCATGATAGTGATAGAAAATTTGCAGATTAGTAATATGAGCAAGAGTGCTAAAGGCACGGTAGAAGCGAAAGGACGGAACGTCAAAGCCAAATCGGGCTTGAATCGTTCTATCCTAGACCAAGGCTGGTTTGAGTTCAGGCGGCAGCTGGAATACAAACAAGCATGGGCAGGTGGTCAAGTGTTGGCGGTCAATCCACGCAACACCAGCCGTACTTGCCCTTGTTGTAAGCATATTTCAGCCGATAACCGCCAAACACAAGCGAAGTTTGAATGTGTTGAATGTGGCTATGCTGAAAATGCTGATTTGGTCGGTGCAATCAATATATTAGCGGCAGGACATGCCGTATTAGCGGGTGGAGTGGTGGTGCAACAAGACCGCACAGTGAAGCACGAACCTACCGAAGGTATCCGCAAGTCATCGCGTGAACCCTTAGGAATCCCCGCCATTTAGGGCGGGGAGGATGTCAAAAAGAGATTCTATGAATGTTGAGCAACAAGATTTGGCTGGCGAATTTCCAGAGCAACGCGAAAAAATTCATACGTTAAAAATAGGCAATGCTCATTTCGTTAAGTTTTCTGACGAATATCATGTACTTTCAAAAGATATCGAGTGATTAGAGAATGAAGGCACTCCTGTGGCTGATCAAACTTTTGAAGAGCAGAAGAAAAACGCGCATTACATAAAGATCAACTTTATGCCATGATAGTGGCTTGAAGCTAGCATTCGATAAAAGTCGGCGAATGCCGATTTTTTATCGACCTAATATTCCAACAGAAAAATGCACTCAAAACTCCATCAGCGCCTCTCTCGTTTTTACTTTGTTTATTACTTCTTTGTTGGGGCCTTTGTCCCATATTGGGGTTTGTATTTAAAGTCCGAACAATTCACTGCGGCCGATATCGGGATCTTGATGTCATTGTTCCAAATAAGCCGCATTTTTGCACCCAATTTTTGGGGTTGGCTTGCCGATCATACTGGCAAACGTGCGCAATGGATTCAGCTTACGGCTTTCTTAGGTTTATGTGGCTTTACCGCCGTATTTTGGGCGCACGGCTTTTATTGGCTGTTCTTTGTGATGGCTGCCCTGAGCTTTTTTACCAGCTCTACTTTACCGCTTGCCGAGTCACTTACATTAGCACATTTGGCCACCACCAACGGCCATTACAGCCGCATTCGTATGTGGGGTTCGCTAGGATTTATTTTTGCATCGGTAATCTTAGGCTATTTCATCGACTTTGCCGGCATTAGAATCTTGCTGTGGTTTCTGCTGATTGTGCAAATGGTTTTATTGATACTTTCACGCACTTTACCTGACCCTAAAGTGGTTCCGCACGCGCACGATCAGTTTTCAATTTGGCAGGTTATTAGGCAACCTAACGTGATTGCATTATTGGTCGGTTGCTCGCTTATGGTGACTGCCCATGGCGTACTCTATAATTTTTACTCGATTTATTTAAGTGACTACGGTTATAGTAAAGGTCAAATCGGCTTATTATGGTCAGTCGGGGTAATCTGTGAAATCGGCATATTTATACTGATGCCAAAAATTATGCAGCACTATAGCTTAAAAACTATTTTACTTATTAGTTTGGCATTGGCAGTGTTTCGATTTTGTCTGATAGGTTTTTCGATTGATAATATTTGGCTGCTGGTTCTAGCGCAAACCTTACACGCAGCTACTTTTGGTAGTTTTCATGCGGCCTCAATTGAAGTGATTACGCAGTTCTTTAACGGCCGTCATCAAGCCAAAGGGCAGGCTATTTATAATAGTGTCGCTTACGGTATTGGAGGCACCATAGGTGGTGTCGCTGGTGGATATGCTTTGCAATATTTGGGCGGGCAAAAAACGTTTATGCTAGCAGCAATTTTTCCGTTAATAGGCATACTGGTGATTGGCTTAGGTTTAAAACTGCATAGTCGTCAGAGCGATTATCAGGGGTTGTTTAAGTGAACTAAGTGAGAATTCATCACTATTTTTACCAAATAATTACTTGCGGCATAAACAAAAAGGGACAGAAAAATCTGTCCCTTTTTGTTTAACTAGCATTAAGCTAAAACGCTTTTTTTGAACTCTTAATTTCAAAAATACTATTTAAATCACAATAAATTACTTCGTTGGTTCTGGTGCTACTTCAGCGCTTGGCGCAGCCGCAGGTTTTTTTGCATGATCTTTATGGTGATGTTTTTTTTCTGGTTTAGCTACTGCCTCTGCGGGAGCCGCAACCTTAGCTGCTTCTACAGCAACTGGCGCTTCTACTTTTGCAGGTTCTGCTGCTTTAGTTGCTTTTACTGCATCTGCAGCAAATGCTGAGCTACCTAATGTTAATGCAATTGCACCTGCCATAAGTGTTGATAATAATTTGTTCATTTAAATCTCCAAAATTAAAGTAGTGTTTGTTAAAACTAAATTCTTAAAACGTATAGTTGTACAACTATATTTGGCTGTGATCTGCTAAAAACTACATCTGCAACCATGAAATGTAATTTACAGTAGCAAGCTGACAAGAAACTGACATAACTGAACTTGGAAATGTTTTTTAATATAGTTGTGAAACTGGTTAAAATATCTTGCAGGCGTTTATTCTTGCGATAATACTTAATTGAGATTGATTACATGAGATTACAACCTTGAGATTGTTATTAGTTGAAGATGATTTAATTCTTAAAGACGGGCTAGAGCGTGCCTTTAGTAAGTCTGGTTATGCCGTGGATTTAATGTGCGATGGCGATAGTGCTAATAAATTACTCAGTTATCAAGAATATGACGTCATTGTTCTAGATTTGGGTTTGCCTAAACTGGATGGTTTTGAGGTGTTAAAGCGTTTACGTGCGCGTGGTAATATAACGCCAGTACTGATTTTAACGGCCTTAGAAGATACACAAAATCGCGTTAAAGGACTGGATTTAGGCGCAGATGATTATTTGGCTAAGCCTTTTGAATTGGCTGAACTAGAAGCGCGTGTTCGAGCGCTAATAAGGCGCGGCGTCTCTGGTGGTAGCGCTAAAGTTAGTTTTGGTGATTTAGTATTTGATACCACTAACCGTCAGTGTTCGTTTAATAAGCTCCCGCTTTCATTGTCTCAGCGCGAACTTGCCTTGCTCGAATTGTTAATGCTAAAAGCCACAAAGGTGGTGAGTAAAGCTAAAATATTAGAGCATTTGTGTAGCTGGGATGAAAGCATGAGCGAAAATGCGATAGAGGTGAACGTGTCGCGCCTACGTAAGAAATTGAACGTATTTGGTATCGAAATTCGTACCATACGTGGTCTAGGTTATTTGTTAGCTAAGCTAGAAAATGAAGTCTAATACCTCATGAAATCTAAGAAAATTATACGATGCATTCTTAAATATGTAGATGAAGCTATAAATGAAGTTAAGTAAAATCATATATGTCAAAACCAATTCCATACGCCAAAAACTATTAAATTGGTTGTTGATTTTACTTATCCCATCATTATTTTTGGGTACGGTTTCAGCTTATTATTTAGCCAATCATTTTGCTAATTTAGCCTACGATAGAGCGCTTTTTAGAGTGGCTTTGGCACTTGCGGATCAAGTAGAAGTTCATGCTGGCGTAATGGTAGTGGATTTGCCTGAGAGCACGCTTAATTTAATTGAATATGATCTGGATGATTGGGTTTATTACCAAATACAGGATCCTAAGCACAATATGGTTATCGGCGATGAAGGCCTGATGTTGCCAGAAGTCATGCCTAAGCCTGGAGGCCATGTCTATTATGAAGCAAAGCTCGGTAAAAGGGCATTGCACATGGTGGCCTTTAATTTGCCGCTAACAGATCTCCATGCAAAAGGTAATGCCACCATATTAATCGGAGAAACTGCTACCAAACGCGACAAGATGGCACATGAGATTATTGCCATTATGCTGGGACCACAAATAGTATTAATTATCTTAGTGATTTTATTGGTTAATCTAGGCATACAGCGCGGACTGGTTTCGTTAGATAAATTAAAAAATCTAATCTTAAAAAGGCAACCTGCGGATACCAATCCATTAGAAGAAAAAAATGCGCCAGAAGAACTGCAGCCTCTGCTTCATGCCATGAACGAATTGCTGGTAAAAGAAAGGTCAGCCGTAGATGAGCGCCGCCATTTTTTGGCGAATGCTGCGCATCAGCTTAAAACCCCGTTAGCTGGGCTTAAAATTCAGGCTGAGGCAGCGTTGAGAGAAAGTGATTTGGCTAGTGTGCAGCATGCCCTTAAGCAGATTAGTGCTGGAAGCGACAATCTGGCGCGATTGGCTAACCAATTATTAAGCCTTGCCAGAGCTGAGCCTGAGGCAAATCTGGCACAATCATTTGTGGTTGTCGATATCGTGCCACTTATTCAGGAGGTCACCGCAGACTGGGTGCCAACAGCGTTAGAAAAAAACATCGATTTGGGTGTAAGTTGCTCGCTTCGACAATTTAAAATACGCGGCAATATGTTGTTATTACAAGAATTGCTAAATAATCTCATTGATAATGCTATACGTTATAGCCCTTCGGGTACGAAGGTCACGGTATGTCTGAGTATCGATCATCACAAAGTTGTGCTGGCTGTGCAAGATAATGGTCTTGGCATTGCCCTACAGGAGCAGCAGAAGGTGTTTGAACGGTTTTATCGGGTATTAGGCACAGCACAAAATGGTTGCGGTTTAGGCCTAGCCATCGTTAGAGAAATTGCCCACCAACACCATGCGATCGTTGAGTTAGCTTATACCAATCAACAGAAGTCTCTAGGCACGACGGTGAAAGTGATTTTTGATGATAGCGCTAAAATATTAACATAAGTTTGGATGTTAATTTTGGACGTTAAAAAAGCCACTTTTGGGATGCAGTAAATTTGACAGTGGCTTTTTAGTGCAAAAGCAAGATTACATAAAGGTAACAAGCTTGCGATGTAATGGTTGAAGCTTACTTATTGCGTTTGTCATTCTCAATTAGTGCGTAGGCAGAATGGTTGTGAATAGACTCGAAATTTTCACTCTCAACCGTATATGCCACAATGCGCTTTTCTGCATTTAGTTGCGCAGCTACATCACGCACCATGTCTTCAACAAACTTAGGATTATCATAAGCGCGCTCAGTCACATATTTTTCATCTGGACGTTTAAGTAGACCATAAAGCTCACATGAGGCTTGTTTTTCAACGAGGTCAATAATATCTTCAATCCAGATGAAGTCATTTACCAGCGCTGTTACGGTCACATGTGAGCGTTGATTATGTGCACCGTAATCTGATATTTTCTTGCTGCATGGACAAAGGCTAGTGACAGGCACTAATACTTTTACCGTGATTTCAAATTTACCGTGGTTAATCTCGCCAATAAATGTCACTTCGTAATCTAATAGACTTTTTACGCCAGAAATAGGTGCCGCTTTATTGACAAAGTAAGGGAAGGTCATTTCTACGTGGCCAGATTCTGCCTCTAGGCGACTGACCATTAAGCGCAAGATGGTTTCAAAAGACTCTATAGAAATAGCATGTTCGTTCATGTTGAGAATTTCAACAAAACGCGACATATGCGTACCTTTAAACTGTTGCGGCAAATGCACATACATATTAAACATAGCAACTGTATGCTGCTCACCGCCAGATTTGTCTTTAACAAGGACTGGATGGCGAATCGCTTTAATGCCAACTTTGTCGATGGCAAGGTGACGTGTATCGATAGTGTTTTGTACGTCTTCAATAATGTTGGGAGTGTTAACTTGGTTCATTTTTTTTCCGTTGGTAATTGCCTGACTTTATTCTTGGCTGCGTTACATTCTTTGCTGCGCAATAGTTGAGTATAACACTAGGTTATTGCCTTCGCAATTGCGTTAACAATACCTTTAGCATCTAGACCGCATTCTGCCAGCATAGTTTCATGCACGCCATGCTCAATAAACTGGTCTGGTAAACCTAGGCATAAGGTTTTAATTGTGCGTTTAGACCTGTTTTGTATGGCTTGCAAAGCTTCCATAACAGCAGAACCTGCACCACCCATCAGTGAGTTTTCTTCAACGGTAACGATAAGTGAGTGGTCTAATGCAAGTTTTTCAATGAGCGCATGGTCTAAAGGTTTTACAAAACGCATATTGACCACAGTCGCATCTAAAATTTCAGCCGCTTCTAAGCTGGCGTTAAGCATGCTACCAAAGCTTAAAATAGCAGTTTTTTGAATCGATTGGCTATTAGTTATTGTGCGCTTAATCTCAGCTGTACCGATGGCAATTGCCTGCATTCTCTGTTCTATCACCGCGCCTGTACCAGTGCCGCGCGGATAGCGCACCGCCGCAACTCCATTATATTGAAAACCAGTGTAAAGCATTTGCCTACATTCGTTTTCATCACTTGGCGCCATAATGACTATGTTCGGAATGCAGCGTAGGTAGCTTAAATCAAAGCTACCAGCGTGTGTTGGACCATCAGCGCCGACTAAGCCGGCACGGTCAATGGCTAATAATACCGGTAAATTTTGCAAGGCAATATCATGAATCAGCTGATCATAAGCGCGTTGTAAAAACGTGCTGTAAATAGCGACCACCGGTTTTAAGCCATCGCAGGCCATTCCGGCTGCAAAGGTCAGTGCATGTTGCTCGGCGATGCCTACGTCAAAATAGCGTGCTGAATATTTTTCCGCAAAGTCGTTTAAGCCAGAACCATCGCACATGGCTGGCGTAATGCCAATCAAACGTTCATCAAGTGCTGCCATATCAGTCAGCCAATCAGAAAATACTTGGGTGTAGGTTTTTTTAGGGAGAATGTTGCTACAGGCTGCGCTAATGGCATCGCCATTACATGGGTCAAACTTGCCTACCCCGTGAAATTTGTTAGGATTATCTTCGGCAGGCTCAAAGCCTTTGCCTTTTTGCGTCACAATGTGCAAAAACTGCGGGCCTTTTAACTGTTTGATATTACGTAAAGTATCAACCAGTGCATCTAAATCATGGCCATCAATTGGGCCTATATAATTAAAACCAAACTCTTCAAATAAAGTGCCGGGTAAGACCATGCCCTTAACATGTTCTTCTGCGCGCCTAGCAAACTCCATCATAGGCGGCATGGCAGAAAGCACTTTTTTGCCTGACGATCTGACCTTGTCGTAAAAACGGCTAGACAGCAATTTGGTGAGGTAGTTATTCAGTGCACCAACATTGTTTGAAATACTCATGTCGTTGTCGTTCAATATCACCAACAAGTTGGCATCCATATCACCGGCATTGTTTAAGGCTTCAAATGCCATGCCTGCGGTCATGGCGCCATCACCAATAATTGCCACGGCGCGTCTTTCCAAGCCAGCTTTCTGTGCGGCAACCGCCATGCCCAGCGCGGCAGATATCGACGTGCTGGAATGACCTGTGCCAAAAGTATCATATTCACTTTCAGAGCGGCGTGGAAAGCCGGCAATACCTTTTTCCTTGCGCAGCGATTGCATTTGCTCACGACGGCCAGTCAGAATTTTATGCGGATAAGTTTGATGACCCACATCCCAAACCAGTCTGTCGTCAGGCGTATTAAACACATAATGTAGTGCAATCGTCAGCTCTACTACGCCTAAATTAGAAGCTAAATGACCGCCAGTTTTAGCTACACTATCAATTAAAAATAAGCGCAATTCTTGTGCAAGTTCAACCAGCTGTTTACGATCAAGCTGTCGGAGTTGCAATGGTGAATCTATGCTAGTGAGTAATGGCGTCATAAGATTTTAAAAGCTACGCTGCATGATAAAGGCAGCTAATTCTCTCAGGCGCTGCGCACTTTCACCAAAAGGTGCAATGGCAGCAATAGCCGCTTCATATAGTTTCTGCGCGTGTTGCTTGGCTGCTATTAAACCCAAAATAGTCACATAAGTAGGTTTGTTGCTTTCTGCGTCTTTACCCGCGGTTTTGCCTAAGGTGGCGGTGTCAGATTCAACGTCTAGAATGTCATCAACCACTTGAAATGCTAGGCCTATATTGGCAGCATAGGTAGTCACGGCGGTTATCTGAGTGGCATTGCCAAAGATAGCACCTAACAGAACAGCGGCTTGAATCAGGGCGCCTGTTTTTAAATTATGCATCGCTTCAAGCTCAGCTTGCGTAAGCGGCTTACCTACAGAAGCCAAGTCAATCGCTTGACCGCCTGCCATGCCAGTAGAGCCTGAAGCTTTGGCTAAAATATTTAGCATATGAATTTGCTGACGTGCTTGCAAGTTTGTGTGATGGCCTAAGGCCGCGTCAGATAAGACCTGAAATGCCAAACTTTGTAGCGCATCGCCTACTAAAAGCGCGGTCGCGTCATTATATTGTTTATGGCAACTAGGCTTGCCACGGCGTAAATCGTCATCATCCATACATGGCATGTCGTCATGCACTAATGAGTAAGCATGAATCAGCTCCACTGCGCTGGCGGCGGCATCGGCAATTAAAATATTGGCGTCACACATTTCAGCGGTTGCATAGCAAAGTAGGGCGCGTACACGCTTGCCACCAGCTAGGGCGCTATAGCGCATGGCTTCATGCAGTATATGTGGCCTTATGATAACCTCGGGTAATATTTGCGCGAGTGTCTGTTCAATATGTGTTTGTTTTGTCGTTACCCATGCCAAAAAATCTGAGGTAGCTGAATTTTTTATGCCAAAATTGCTCATGACGATCTTAGTCATTCTCAGACTTAAAAGCGACTAACTGATTTTTGTCATTTAAAATTTGCACTTGCTGCTCAACGTCGGCAAGCGATTTTTGACAAAACTGCAATAGGAAATTGCCCCGTGTATAAGCATTAAGCGACGCTTCAAGCTGCATTTGGCCGGATTCCATTTGCGCAACTATGTTTTCTAGTTCGGCATAGGCTTGCTCAAAGTCTTGAGGCAATGTTGAATCAGCTTCAGCGCTTGATTTTGATGGTTTTTTTGTAGTCGTTGCGCACATAAAATAAACTAATTTCTATAAGTCACTATTCTACCAAATCCTGCTACAAAATCTGCTGTAAAAAGTTGCGAATATCGACAATCTCTTCTGCACAAACTGAATGTGCCATACTGTATTCATGCCAATCGACCGCTAAATGATTATTTTGCAGCACAGACAGTGAAATTTTACATAAATCTAAGCTGATTACGTCGTCATAAATACCATGTGCCATAAAAATCGGTGTAGTTGCATTCGCTGGATTCGCCTCAGCCGTCAGTTTGTTTTTAATCGGCAAATAGGTTGAAAGTGCTAATATGCCAGCCAGCTTGACTGGATAACGCAAGGCCGTATACAAAGCAATTGCACCGCCTTGTGAAAAGCCAGCCAGTACAATGCGATTGGCTGAAATGCCTCGATCGATCTCTTTTTGAATTAATGCATTAATGTAGGTTTGGCTAGTTTTTATGCCAGCTTCATCTTCTTGACTGCTGCCAGTGATGCCATATAAATCATACCAAGCCGGCATAATATAGCCACTATTACGCGTAACTGCCATTTCTGGCGCGTGCGGCAAAATAAATCGTACATGAGGTAAATTCATTTTTTGCACAATCGCTTCAAAATCATGGCCATCGGCACCCAAGCCATGTAGCCAGATGACACTGGCATTTATTTCGCCAGCAATTGATGGCTGATTGCTACTAATTTCAAGTGGTGTTTTGTAAGCTGCGGTTATGTGGTTCATCGTCTGTTCGTTTAAGTTGAAATTTTGAAGTTGTATATGGTGCTAACAGGCTAGCAGTAGAAAATAGCAGATGCCATATGTGATGAAAACAATCAAATCATAGCATTGTATTAAAAACAGCATCTAGAAATGTATCGGTTAAAGAGTATTTAATTCTGATGAAATGTCAGGGGGAATAAAAAAAGCGGAACTTAGCGATCCGCTTTTTATTGTTTTATTTACAAATGCTTGTTAGTAATACTTTTAAATCAATGCTGCATCAAGTGAATACTTTAACGACAACCGCAAAGAAAAGTCAAAAAATGCCATTTAAAAATCTCTCAAGTGACTTTCTGAAAGCTTGTAAAAATTCATTAAATGACCATTTGACTGTTTCTTGTCGGCCTGCTACTTTGAATCTTCAGCAACCTTTTTCAAGTTTGCTAAACCAGAATCAAAAATTCCGGTAATCGTTTTAATCGCTGTTTCGTCATCTTGACCGGCTGGGATTGGTGGGTTCAGTTTGTATAGACGGTAAAAACGGCCTACCCATGTTACAGTAGATTCACCAGCATTTTCTCCTTTAGTCACCGTTATGCTAGAATTATAATCTGATAGTGGTAATGTACCAGTAGTGATTTCATACTTAAGTTTCATGGCTACGTCGTCTGAGCTACGTAATTTTTCGTACACGTTGCCGCCATCTTTAAACGTAAGGGTTCTAAAAGTTGCCATGTCACCATTATCATCTTTTTTCTGTTCTAGCTTGGTGCTAGTAACACCAGGATGCCATTTGTGAATGCTGCCGAAATCTTTAACGATTGCCCACACTTTAGCTGGATCAGCTTTAATGGTGATGTTTTTTTCTACTTTTAGTGGTGATGGGCCGTGCGCTGATGCTGTAAATGGTACTAGGCTAATACTTAAACCAAGTGCGATGAACGATAAAATCTTTTTCATGTAACTTTCTCCGGAACTCTCATTATGAGAGGAATTATTCAAAAATACGTAAGCATTATAAATGAGAACAGTGATTTTTTAGAGTCAATGACTATAAAATGCATCGTTGATTCTAATCATATTAACGAAATGGCTTGAGCCTCGTTGACATAGTACGTTTAGATATATTTCGGTGCTCTAATCTCTTATTAAAGCCGTCGGTATTTATCGCCGTAAAATAAACTGTCCAAAAGCACGGCTTTTCTCACCTGTTTTAATATTACTTAATAATTGATTGCTGTTGGTATCGATCACGCTCACATTGTTACTGCCCCAGTTGGCGATGTAGGCGCGCTGGTTTGCTTCATCTAGGCTAATGCCTTCTGGTGTAGTGCCTACGGCTATGGTGGCGATTGTTTTTTGTGTGGCAATATTTAACACCGATACGCTATCGTCTTGGGTATTTGTCACAAATAGTGTCTTTTCATCCAAACTCATGGTCGCACAGTAAGGGTGGTAGCCCACATTTAGCTTTTTCTGTTGGTTGGTTTTAGTATTAATAATGCTGACAGTATCTTCTTTCACATTCACGCTTACGATGTATTTTCCGCTGGCGCTGACAAAAATACCATAAGGATGCTTGCCAACCTTAATGCGTTTTTTAATCGTGAGGCTTGCCGTTTCTATCACGGCAATATCGTTGCTATCGCGATTTGCTACGTATAGCCATTGGTTATCGGGGCTTACTGTGATGCCAGCCGGTGCATCACCGACATTAACTTCGCGGACCGTGTTTGTTTGCGCTGTGCTTAAGGCCAGAATGCGATTATCGAACCAATCCGCAATATATAGCGTTTTGCTATCTGGTGATAATGCCAAGCCTACTGGCGAGCCTTTAATTTTAATGGTGTCTATAACACTATTATTGGACGCATCAATCACGCTGATGTCTTGACTTTCAACATTTGAAACATACACGCGCTGCAATGTTGCAGATACGGCGATGCCAACCGGCGCTTTACCTACTTTAATAGTCTCAATTACTTGATTTAGCGTGGTATCAATCACAGAGACAGTATCTTCGCCTTGATTGGTAATATAGGCAAAGCTGTGATGTGTAGAGATTGTTGCCGCATTGCAAACTACATTTGCCATACACACCAGCATCAATGCAATAAAGTGATTAATTTTCAAGTATTTAATTGATCTTATTTTCATGAGTTTTTCTATTATACGCAAATGGCTGCTTTCAATAATGCTCAAAATATGAAAAAATTGCACTAAATAATTAAGGCAGTATAACGCTATGTTAGATCGTGATGGGTTTCGCCCGAATGTAGGCATTATTATATGTAATGCTAGCAATCAGGTTTTTTGGGGTAAGCGTATCCGTGAGCATGCTTGGCAATTTCCGCAAGGTGGTATTAACCATGGCGAAAGTCCAGAACAGGCTATGTATCGAGAGTTGATGGAAGAAGTTGGCTTGAAGCCAGAGCATGTGCAAATTTTGGGTCGCACTAAAGATTGGCTCAGATACGAAGTGCCAACGACTTGGGTAAAGCGTGAGTATCGCGGTAGTTACAAAGGTCAAAAACAAATTTGGTATTTGTTGCGTATGGTCGGACGAGATAGTGATGTTTCATTACGCGCTAGTGAGCATCCTGAGTTTGATGCTTGGCGTTGGAGTGAATATTGGGTGCCGCTAGAGGATGTGATTGAATTTAAGCGCGCTGTCTATGAATCTGCACTAAACGAGTTGGCGCCACATTTGCACCACAAGGTTAGCAAGTAGCTTCGCCTCAGGTAAATTGGCTTGGTTTACAGAAGCGAATAACTACGCTTCTGTAATTGATTGTTGATTTATATTGCAGATTTATTTCCCATCATCTCGCCAAGTCTAATCGATCGTAGCGGGTGCCAATCCGCATTAAATTCCAGTACATCTTTTTCAAACAACATCACCACAGTTGAGCCTAGTAAGAATCTGCCCATTTCATCCCCTTGTTTAAGATTGATGTTTTGTTGGTCGTATTTCCAAGTACGTGGTTGGCCTGTACGTGGTGGATTAATGATGCCTTTGTTAGCCTCATGCCAAACGGTTGCCATACTCCCTACAATCGTTGCGCCTACCAGCACCATAATGAAGTTACCATGTTGAGCTGAAGTGAATTCACATACCACGCGTTCGTTACGTGCAAATAGCCCTGGCACGCCTTTTGCTGTAGTTGGATTTACCGAAAATAACGCACCTGGCACATAAGTCATATTTTTCAATGTGCCGTCGCAAGGCATATGAATGCGATGGTAATCTTTAGGACTTAAATAAAGGCAAGCAAACTGACCATTTTCATATTTTTTAGCCATTTCTTTATCACTACCGACTAGCGCTGTTGTTGTATACGCATGGCCTTTTGCCTGAAAAATTTGGTCAGATTCAATTTTACCAAACTGACTAATTGCACCGTCCACTGGGCAAATAAAATCCGCTAGCGCTAGTGTTCGTGCGCCAGTTTTGAGTGGGCGCGTAAAAAAATCGTTAAAAGTATTATATTTTCTGATGTTAGGTTCTGCCGCTTCGGCCATGTTTACTTGGTAACGTTTTACAAACCAAGTGATTACCGAAGTCGTTAAGTTGCCGCCTTGGTAATGCGCCAATTTCCCGGCGAGCGAGGTAATCGCCTGTTTCGGCAGAACATATTGTAAAAATACGGCTATATTAGCTTGCATGCTTAACCTTTTATAAATTTCATACATCTTTGGAGTAATAAAAAAGGGCAAGAAATTATCTCGCCCTTTTTAAATTTCAACTAAAAATCTAAACCTAAAACTTAGTTTTTAGACTGATCTACTAATTTATTTTTAGCAATCCAAGGCATCATAGCGCGCAATTGGCCACCTACTTGCTCAATTGGATGAGCAGCGTTCAAGCGGCGGCGTGCAGTCATCTCAGGATAGTTAGTACGACCTTCTAAAATGAACTGTTTAGCGTAGTTACCGTTTTGAATGTTAGCTAGACATGTTTTCATCGCTACACGTGATTGATCGTTAATCACTTGTGGGCCAGTGACATATTCGCCATATTCAGCGTTGTTTGAAATTGAGTAGTTCATGTTAGCGATGCCGCCTTCGTACATTAAATCAACAATCAATTTAAGTTCGTGTAAGCACTCAAAGTAAGCCATTTCTGGCGCATAACCAGCTTCAACCAAAGTTTCAAAACCAGCTTTAACTAACTCAACCGCGCCGCCACATAACACTGCTTGCTCGCCGAATAAGTCTGTTTCTGTTTCTTCACGGAAATCAGTTTCAATGACACCGCCTTTAGTGCCGCCGTTAGCTGCCGCGTATGAAAGCGCAACTTCTTTAGCTTTACCAGATTTATCTTGATACACAGCGATCAATGAAGGAACGCCGCCACCTTTTAGATACTCTGAACGCACGGTGTGGCCTGGACCTTTTGGTGCAATCATGATTACGTCTAAATCAGCACGTGGCGTAATTTGGTTGTAGTGAATGTTAAAACCGTGCGCAAACGCTAAGGTAGCGCCTGGTTTTAAATGATCTGCAACATCGGCTGCAAAAATTTGCGCCATTGTTTCGTCTGGCAACAATAGCATTACAACGTCTGCATCTTTTACGGAAGCCGCGATGTCTTGTACATTATGGCCAGCAGCAACTGCTTTAGCCCATGAGCTACCACCTTGGCGTAGACCAATAGTAACTGTTACGCCACTGTCTTTAAGGTTTGCCGCGTGCGCGTGGCCTTGTGAACCGTAACCAACAATCGTTACTTTTTTACCTTTGATTAAACCAAGGTCTGCGTCTTTGTCGTAATAAACTTTCATTTTTTGTGCCTTTCTATGCAAATGCTGAATTAATTATAATTATGGTTTTAAATATGCTAATAAAACTTAACTTACCAAATGATGCGTTACTTAATAGTTTTGCTACTTAATAACTAGTTGCTTAAACTTTTAGAATTCGGTTGCCGCGCCCTATACCAGAAGCGCCTGTGCGCACTGTTTCAAGAATCGCCGCCTTATCTAAGCTCTCGATAAAAGCATCTAACTTATTGCCTGAGCCGGTAAGCTCAATGGTAAAGGTGCCATCGGCCACATCGATAATACGGCCTCTGAAAATATCGCACATACGCTTCATTTCTTCTCTGAAAGCGCCTGTGGCTTTTACTTTAACGAGCATTAATTCGCGCTCGATAAATTTTCCATCGTTTAAATCGAGTACTTTTACTACGTCGATTAATTTGTTCAATTGCTTAATAATTTGCTCAATAACTGCTTCAGAACCTGAAGTGACTATCGTCATGCGTGATAATGTTGGATCTTCAGTGGCGGCAACTGTAAGCGATTCAATGTTGTAACCACGTGCTGAAAATAAACCAGCCACGCGTGACAATGCGCCAGCTTCATTTTCCATCAATAGTGAAATAATATGGCGCAAGGTATGAGTAGTCATTACAGATTCTCCGCCAAAATCATTTCAGATAGACCCTTACCACCTGGAATCATCGGAAATACATTTTCTTTTTGGTCAGTTAAGAAATTCATAAATACAAATCTATCTTTAAGTTTGGGACTAAATGCTTCAGCAAGTGCACCTTCAACGTCACTAGGATTTTCAATGCGCATACCAATGTGACCGTAAGCTTCAGCCAATTTAACAAAATCAGGCAAGCTATCCATGTAAGATTCAGCGTAGCGATTCTCATAAAAGAATTCTTGCCATTGCCGTACCATACCTAGATAACGGTTGTTTAGTAAAATCACTTTAATCGGCAGATTGTATTGTAAACAGGTAGAAAGTTCCTGAATGTTCATCTGAATACTACCTTCGCCAGTCACACATGCGACTTGTGCATCAGGATGGGCAAATTGCACACCCATGGCATAAGGTAAGCCTACGCCCATTGTGCCTAGACCGCCAGAGTTAATCCAGCGGCGTGGCTTGTCAAATGGGTAGTATTGCGCTGCCCACATTTGATGCTGGCCAACGTCAGAGGTCACAAAAGCATCGCCTTTTGTGACTTCATGCAATTTTTGTATCACGTATTGTGGTTTAATAAACTCAGTGCTTTGTGCATAAGTTAAACATTTTGTACTGCGCCACTCATTAATTTGTTTAAACCAATCAGCAAGCGCCACTGTATTTTGTACAGGTTTTTCTGCGGAAATCAGATCAAGCATGTCGGCAAGTACGGATTTCACATCACCGACAATTGGCACATCAATTTTTACGCGTTTTGAGATCGACGATGGGTCAATATCAATATGAATAATAGTACGGTGATTTGACAAGAAGTGCTCAGTATTTCCAATAACGCGATCATCGAAACGTGAACCAACAGCTAGCAAAACATCACATTCTTGCATGGCCATATTAGCTTCGTAAGTACCGTGCATACCCAGCATGCCTAAGAAGTTTTTATCTGAAGCTGGATAACCACCTAAACCCATCAATGTACTTGTGATGGGTACGTTTAGTGCTTGTACCAGTTTTATTAAATACTCAGAAGCATCACCCAGCACAACACCTCCGCCCGAATACACCATAGGGCGTTTCGCTTCAGCAAGTAGTTTAAGTGCTTTTTTGATTTGGCCTAAATGGCCTTTAGTCACAGGGTTGTAAGAGCGAAGTTGTACGGTCTCAGGATATTCAAAAGTATGTAAATGCGCAGTAATATCCTTAGGGATATCTACTAATACCGGACCTGGGCGACCACTATTGGCGACATAAAATGCCTTTTTCATAGTCGCTGCAATGTCTTTAACATCTTTAATTAAAAAGTTATGTTTTACACATGGACGAGTAATACCAACAGTATCGCACTCTTGAAACGCATCTTCACCAATGGCGTATGTGGGTACTTGGCCACTGATAATGACCATAGGAATTGAATCCATGAAAGCCGTAGCAATACCTGTGACAGCATTAGTTGCCCCCGGGCCAGAAGTAACAAGCGCTACTCCTACTTTTCCTGTCGAACGGGAAAAAGCGTCAGCTGCATGTATTGCAGCTTGTTCGTGGCGTACTAAAATATGCTTGAATTTATCCTGATGGAAAATTGCATCATAAATATTTAGAACGGCGCCACCAGGGTAGCCAAATATAAACTCTACGTTTTCTTCATGCAGGCAGCGAATTAAGATTTCTGCGCCAGTAAATTGTTTAGAACTTTGTTCCATACTTTGGTCCATACTAGATTTTTTTTACTTTAAATTTTTTAAGCTTTTTAATAACGCGAATCATCTAATCCGGCATATTGAGCGTGTTTTCACTAAACTAAGACTTGTTTTTATTAGATTAAGTGGTTTTTTTGGTGCTTATATACCAACCCTACACCATAACGGTTTGAGCGTATTTGGTCAAGGATGATAGTTAAATGACAAAGTGATGGGCTAAAGATTCAAATTGATACATTTTAGCCGAACGTAACTAGTATATAGCGCTGTTAAACTGGTGCTATCAATGATTACTAAAATTTTCACCTAATATTCTCATCTAATATCCTCATAGAAAAATCAATCGCCTGCACATTTTTTGTAACGGCACCTATTGAAATTCTATCTACGCCAGTCAGCGCAATTTCCCTTACATTATTTAAACTGATGCCGCCAGAGGCTTCTAGAACAGCCGGTCTTCCGGCTTGCTTATTAACCCGCACCGCCTCATTTAATAAGGCTACACTAAAATTATCTAATAAAATGCTGTTGGCGCCTGCGTCTAAAGCTTGTTGTAACTGGCTTAAGTTTTCAACTTCAATCTGTATGCTGATGTTTGCCTTTGGTGCGGTTTTTTTTACGAAGTCTGGTTCGGAGCACAGCGCGAATGCTTGTGCCATTACCTCAAAAATGCCACCTGCTGCTGCAATATGATTTTCTTTAATAAGTATGCCGTCATACAAAGCTAAGCGCTGATTCTGACCGCCACCCACGGTGACAGCGTACTTTTGGGCTAAACGTAAATGAGGAATAGTTTTACGGGTATCTAAAATTTGAGCTTGTGTGCCAGCAATGGCATCTACATATTTGCGCGTTTCAGTAGCAGTGGCTGATAAGGTTTGCAGGAAATTAAGTGCGCAACGTTCCCCCGTTAGCAAAGTGCGAGCCAAGCCTTTAATTTCGCATAGGACTTGATTCACTTGGGCGCGCTCGCCTTCAGCGACGTACCAGACGATTTTGACATTTGTATCTATCTGTTTAAAGCAGGCGTTCACCCAAGCGATGCCACACATAATCGCTGGCTCACGCGCCATAATGGTGGCCCTAACAAGCTGCGTCGCTGGCACAAGTTGTGCAGTCAGGTCGCCAGTGCCAATGTCTTCATCCAGCGCTGCCTGTACCTGATTGCTAATCAGTTGATTAAACTCAATTGAAGTGTAGGGGTATTTTTTGTCAAATAATGTCATGGTAGTCAACGTAAAGAGTTGAATGAATTATAATGCTAGCAATGATTAATAATCAGTAAAAATTAGGAAACTTTTTGGCTTAAATTAGGCACTTAAACTATGGACTTAAATTAAGCGCTTCTATTTAACAATACTTTTCCTGAATAATTTTTCTAGCTAAACACCATACTTTGGAATTGATTTCGACCTGATAATGAAACTTTTATATACTCTTAATAGCCCCTATGCGCGCAAAGTGCGTATCGTTGCGACCGAAAAACACATTGAAATTAGGCTTGAAGAAGTGGTGTTAACCGCACCAGATTGCCCTGTTAAGCAATACAATCCATTAGGTAAAGTACCAGTGTTGATTCTTGATGATGGATATAGCCTATACGATTCAAAGGTGATTGTGGAATATTTAGATAACCGTACGCCAGTCGCACATTTGCTACCGCTAGATTCTAACTCTAGAATTAAAGTACGCCGTTGGGAAGCGCTCGCCGATGGTGTTTGTGATGCTGCGGTAGCTACTATGATAGAGCAGCGTAAAGAAGAATCTATGCAAGATGCCAATTTTATAGCGCATCAAATGGGCAAGGTGACACGTGGTTTGCAAGTGCTTGATGATGATTTGGCTAAAAATATTGAGTTGGGTAAATCCAAATGGTGCGTGAATGGTAATTTTAGTTTAGCTGATATTGCCGTGGGCTGTATGTTAGGTTATGTGAATCTAAGGTTCTCTGCAGTGGTTGATTTGGTGAATGATTATCCAAATTTAACCGAACTGCAAACAACCTTGCTTAAACGCCCATCATTTATGGACAGTTTGCCGGTTGCGTAAATATTTTTATTTGCTAGTAAATTATAACTTGCTCAAGCATTAATTGAACAGTCATTGACTAGTAAATCAAGTCTTGTCCTTCATCCAGCAATGTTGAGAGCTGAGTTTTTATACGCATAGATTGCCTAGCATTTAGGCGTTTTTGTGCGGCCAGCGGAAAGTCAGTAAACCGAATCACATCTTTATCGATTAGCAGTGAAATTAAATCTTCCAATACCCGCGCTAATTGAATATCGCTTTCTCTAAATGGGGCAGCTTGATGCAATGAGTTTTCTAAAAACTCAAGATATTCAATGGTCTTATTTTCAATGAATTCCCATTTTCCAACACAAGCTTCAGGTAAATCTTCCCCTGCACTTGAGGCAATAATCAATCCTTGAGAATCTTTAAGTACGTAGGCCATATCAATCTCGTTAA
>JBBAOU010000033.1:0-26450 GCA_040401175.1 Methylotenera sp.
AGGATTCATAATCCTGGGGTCGAGGGTTCAAGTCCCTCTTTCACCACCATTTTCACGGACGAGAACGTCCAACGAAGTACACAGAACCCGCTTAATTGCGGGTTTTTTGTTGCCGCTTCTCAGTCAATAAAGACACACCTTTCGAGAGATTGGAGCATTTCAATTTGCACAACTTGGCACACCACTTAATAGCAGGTTCAAGATAAAAGCCCATTTTTAAAATGTGCTGCCAAACTCAGACCCACAAATACCCATGCAATCTATAGGACTTTTTATACAGCTAAGTGCTTGGTTTTATAGCCGCTTTAGGGTATATTTCTACTATTGCTAGGGGTCTACAATTTAGCGCATTTTCTAGGTTGTAGTGAGAATCACCCTTTGAACCTGATGCGGGTAATGCCGCCGTAGGAAAGCGTCTGTACTGGCTTCCTATGTTTAATCAAATTATAGGAACGCACCATGAACGCCACCGATAAGACTTTAAACAAAAATCTCACAAAGTTTGTGAGTGAAACCGCTGAGATTGACCCAGCGACCACCGTTAACTTTGCCAATTCTCGCAAGGTTTACATTCAAGGCTCTCGCCCTGATATTCAAGTGCCTTTTCGCGAAATTAGCTTAAGCGATACGCCTTCGATGTTTGGTGCTGAAAAAAATCCACCAGTAATGGTGTATGACACGAGCGGGCCATATACTGACCCTGCGGTAAAAATTGATATTCGCAACGGCTTGCCAGCCTTGCGTGCAAAATGGATTGAAGAGCGTAACGATACCGAGCAATTAGATGGTCCAAGTTCAGCCTTTGGTATTGAGCGTAAAACTGACCCAGAATTAGCTGAAATGCGTTTCAATTTATTGCGTTTGCCACGTCGTGCCAAAGCCGGTGCTAACGTTAGTCAAATGCATTACGCGCGTAAAGGCATTATTACGCCTGAGATGGAATACATTGCCATCCGCGAAAATCAACGCCGCGAAAACATGAGCGAGTTATTGCAAACGCAGCATAAAGGCCATGACTTTGGTGCGAGCATTCCTAAAGTCATCACGCCTGAATTTGTCCGTAGTGAAGTGGCGCTAGGCCGTGCCATTATTCCTGTGAACATTAATCACCCAGAAATCGAGCCTATGATTATCGGCCGCAATTTCTTGGTAAAAATTAACGCTAACATCGGTAACTCAGCATTGGGTTCTTCTATCTCTGAAGAAGTTGAAAAAATGGTTTGGGGTACACGTTGGGGCGGCGATACCGTGATGGATTTATCAACCGGTAAAAATATTCACGAAACGCGCGAGTGGATTATCCGCAATTCACCTGTGCCAATTGGTACAGTGCCTATCTACCAAGCACTAGAAAAAGTGAATGGTAAGGCTGAAGATTTAACTTGGGAAATTTTCCGCGATACTTTAATTGAGCAAGCTGAACAAGGCGTGGATTACTTCACGATTCATGCTGGCGTGCGCTTGGCTTATATTCCAATGACCGCAAAACGCATGACCGGTATTGTGTCGCGCGGCGGTTCTATTATGGCTAAATGGTGTTTAGCGCATCATAAAGAATCGTTCTTGTATGAGCATTTTGAAGACATTTGCGAAATCATGAAAGCTTATGACGTAGCTTTTAGTTTAGGTGATGGCTTACGTCCGGGTTCAATTTACGATGCTAACGATGAGGCGCAATTTGCTGAGTTGAAAACATTGGGCGAGCTAACACAAATTGCTTGGAAGCATGATGTGCAATGTATGATTGAAGGCCCGGGCCACGTGCCTATGCATTTAATTAAAGAAAACATGGAGCTGCAACTTGAGCATTGCGGTGAAGCTCCATTCTATACATTAGGCCCATTAACCACAGATATCGCACCGGGCTACGACCACATTACATCAGGTATTGGTGCCGCCATGATAGGTTGGTACGGCTGCGCGATGTTGTGTTACGTAACGCCAAAAGAGCATTTAGGCTTGCCAGATAAAGAAGATGTGCGCGTGGGTATTATTACCTACAAGATCGCTGCCCATGCTGCCGATTTAGCAAAAGGCCATCCAGGCGCTCAAATTCGCGACAATGCATTATCAAAAGCGCGCTTTGAATTCCGTTGGGATGACCAATTTAATCTAGGCCTAGATCCTGAAAAAGCCAAAGAATTTCACGACGAAACACTTCCGCAAGATGGCGCAAAACAAGCGCACTTTTGCTCAATGTGTGGCCCACATTTTTGCTCAATGAAAATTACGCAAGATGTACGTGACTACGCAGCCACCTTGAACATTACCGATGAAGAAGCCCTTAAAAAAGGCATGCAGGAAAAATCAATCGAGTTTGTGAAAAAAGGCAGCGAAGTTTATCAGAAGGTTTAAAATCCTTCATATCGTTCCGAGAAAGCCAGCGTAAGCTGGTTTTTTACGTTTGTGATAATCGATAAATAATGATGTTGTATTAATTTAATTTTCTATCAAAATGAAAGTGTTGCACGAGTGCATTCTAAATATAAATCTTATCCGCGTCGTTAGATGGTGTTCTGAATTTTATGCTGAAACTTATGAATATTTAAAAAACTTTGGTATTCCAGAACTCTAAAATTTTATCAATAGGGGCATGTGTGATTATTTGGTAAAATAGTTTACAAACCACACGAATACAGACTACTTTGACCACAATTAAATTAAACAAAAAACCTGAAGAAACGCAGATTAAAGCCAGTAAAGCACCGGTGCGTCGTACAGATGCGACAAAGCGTGACCGTACCGTTGCGCCGTCAAAAGCGGCAATGCCAGCTCGAGATGAATCGCAAGCGGTAAATAATGAGCGTCCTTCTAATGCGACAGAGTCTCCGGCGAATAAAACTGGCCAGCGTAATCACCGTTACGATGGAAAATTGCGTGACGAATCCGCAGAAAACAATTACGGCGATTCAGCAGACGGCAGATCAGCTGATCATAAAAAAGAAAAACCTTGGTATCCAGATCGTTCTGGCGAACGTCCGGCAGAAAGACAAGCTAGGCCCGCTGGCGTTGATACGCGTACTTCACCAAAAGCGAGTAAAGATGAGCCGCAATACCGTCAAGCGCCGCGCCGTGGTGGCAAAGTGCGTGATGGTTATGATGCAACCGCATTGAATTATGGCCCAGCGGCGCGTGCGGCTTATAAATCATCCAGTGAAAATGTCGACTTGCCCCGTTTATCAAAACGCATGGCTGAGCTTGGCATTTGCTCACGCCGCGAGGCGGACGAATGGATTGTAAATGGCTGGGTAATGGTGGATGGCGTGATTATTGATACGCTAGGCTCACGCATTAACCCCGATGCGGAAATTATTATCAGTAGTTATGCACATGAGGTTCAGGCTGAATCTGTGACAATTATTTTGCATAAACCTGTCGGTTATGTCAGCGGTCAAGCTGAAGATGATTACGAGCCAGCTATTGTGCTGGTGCATCCGGATAACGAATGGCTGGATGATCCTAATTTAAATGCACATCATGCTAAAGAATTTCAGCGTAGATATTTACATGGCCTTGCGCCTGCAGGCCGATTAGATATTGATTCTACCGGCATGTTAGTGCTAACTCAGGATGGCCGTGTGGCGCGCCATTTAATTGGTGAAGATTCTACAGTTGAGAAAGAATATTTAGTACGGGTTGAAGGTGAAATTAGCGATGCTGATATGCAGCGCCTTAATTTTGGTTTAAGTTTAGATGGTGAAAAACTTAAGCCGGCTAAAGTGAGCTGGCAAAATGAAGACCAATTACGCTTTGTTTTGCGTGAAGGTAAAAAACGTCAAATTCGCCGCATGTGCGAAATGGTTGGCTTGCACGTAGTAGGCTTAAAACGCGTTCGTATTGGTAGTGTAAATTTAGGTAAATTACCTGTTGGAATGTGGCGTTATTTGCGTAACGACGAACGTTTTTAGTTTGCTCATTTATCTTTTTTTTTGGTGATAGTATGTTGATCTGAATTATTAGGAATTACTAGGAATTAATGATGGGTTTTTTTGATAACTTAGCGGGGTCTGTATTAGGTAAAATGACTGGCGATCAGGGTAATTTAGTACCACTTGCCATGGAAATGTTCAACCAATACGGCGGCTTAACTGGCATTTTAGAAAAAATTAACGCCAGCGGCTTTACCGAACAAGCCGCCTCGTGGGTGGCTAGGGGTGAAAATATGCCGCTTTCAGCAGAGCAAATTGTGAGTGCTTTAGGCGCCAGCACAATTGCTGAAATGTCCAGCAAATTAAGCATGACAGCAGAAGCATTATGCGAGCAACTTGCGCAGAAATTGCCTAAAGTGATTGATAAACTGACACCGGATGGCGTAGTGAGTAACAACAGCGCTGGTTTATTAAGTACCGTTTTAGGCATGCTAAAGTAGCTTACTAAAATTTACAGCTAATTTAAAATAATCATAAAATGGGTAAGTAATTGCCCTTTTGTTTTGTTGTAAGTAGTCAACCAACAGCAATATCGCCAGTAATATAAATATTAAACCGGATAATAAAAAGACATGGATCTCATCTTATTGCTTAAAGCATTTCTTCTTGGATTAGTAGAAGGCGCAACTGAGTTTTTACCCATTAGCAGTACCGGACATTTAATTATTGTGGGTGATTTACTGCACTTTAACGATGATAAAGGTAAGATTTTTGAAATTGTAATTCAACTTGGCGCCATTTTAGCGGTGTGTTATGAATTTAGAAAACGCTTATGTACAACGCTAACGCAGATGACAAAGCAGGCGTCAGCACAGAGATTTGTTGTTAATTTGTTCATCGCATTCCTGCCCTTAGCCATCCTAGGCTTAGCTTTTCATCATGTCATTACGCATTATTTATTTTCACCAATTACCGTAGCCATCGCGCTAATTGTCGGTGGCTTTGCCATTTTATTCATTGAAAATAACATTAAAACACCAGTCACCATAAATGTTGATGCGCTTAGCCATAAGCAAGCGTTGCAAATCGGTTTTGCTCAAGCATTAGCCCTTGTACCGGGCGTTTCACGCGCCGGAGCGACTATTTTAGGTGGCATGTTGTTCGGGCTTAGCCGACAAGTAGCGACCGAATTTTCTTTCTTTCTGGCCATTCCTACTATGTTTGCCGCAACGGCTTACGATTTACTAAAAAATTGGCGTCTATTATCAGTAAGTGATGTACCAATGTTTGTCGTTGGCTTTATTACCGCCTTCATATCGGCCTTGCTAGTCATTAAAATGTTGCTACGCTTTGTTGCCACGCACAACTTTAAAGTGTTTGCTTGGTATCGGATTATTTTTGGCGCAATCGTCTTATTGTATTTTTGGAAATTACATTAAACATTGTTGGATTAGCTTGAGTTAAGTGAGTAAGTATTAGGAGAACATTGCTAATGCTTAGCGACGACTAGCTAGCATTATTTAAGCGGCATGATTAAAGCGTACGTTTACGCACAATTTCAGCTGCTTGCTTACGCTTACTTGCGCTAACAGCATCGGCATCTTGTTGCTTCTTTATTTCAACAGCAATCTCTGCAGATTTTCTGCGCTCTAATATTCTAAGTTGCGCATCTTCAAGCTCCTCGAGCGAAATTACATTGTCCTGATTGGCATCAACTTGGCTAAAATGCCTAGCAATTTGTGGAAGTCGCTCGGTCGCCTCTTGTCGATCAATCGTTCCATCGCCATCATTATCAGCATCAAAAAAACGAATTTTTATGCTTTCTTGCATAGCGCGGCGTCGCTCTTCAATTAAATCATGGTCGTGATCAATTGATTTAGCATAATCATCTAAAGCTTTACGTAATTTTTGACGATTTTCTGGGCTAAAATTCAGCTCTAGCGTTTGCTGCGTTCCATCATTACTGGCATCAGCTTCCGCCACCCATTTATTGGAGTTTTGAGCTTTAAATATCGTACTTTTATCACCAGCAGCCGCATTAAAACATACACCAAGGCCTAAACATAAAGCTAGGAGTGTGCACTTGTATATTGGGCTATTTTTAGGTGAAATTGAATTCAATGCATCAACTTTATGAAGTTTTCTTGTCTCACTTTGAGGTAAGTAAGCATGAAGTAAGATTGTTAATTGAATGTTTCATTTAACTGTAAATTTGTAAGTAATTGTAATAAATTCATTTATTGATGCTTGAGACGCACAGAACTAACTTTAGTTTCATGCTTAATATTTAACTTTTTTATCAATTTAGACTACACTTCGTAACATATAACATATGGTTTGAATTAAATTGAATATAACTTATCTATTAGTCAATTATTTCGTTAATCAATTATTCAGCAAATTATCATGCAACAAGTTAATTTGTGTATAAGAATTTCAATTAATCAAACTATATTCAATAAATTTCAAACGCGGACTCAAGCTAAATCATGATAGATCAAACAAAAAAAATATTAGTCGTTGATGATGACATTCGTTTACGTGAGCTATTACAGCGCTACCTAACCGAACAAGGATTTAGTGTTAAATCAGTATCAGATGCAAAAGAGATGGATGCGACCCTTGCAGCTGAACCTTTTGATGTGATGGTGTTAGATTTAATGTTACCAGGCGAAGATGGCTTGTCCATTTGCCGTAGAATCCGTGGTACAGGGACGATGTTGCCAATAATCATGCTAACCGCTCGCGGTGATGAGGTCGATAGAATTATTGGCTTGGAAATGGGTGCCGACGATTACTTGCCTAAACCTTTTAACCCGCGAGAACTACTTGCACGTATCAATGCGGTCTTACGCAGACACGAGCGGCTACAACCAAGCGCACCGAGCATTAATAGTGATAGTGTGACTATCGGAGAATTTGTATTCAACACATCCACACGCTCACTTAGCAAAGATGGCATTGCAATTACCATTACTAGCGGTGAATTTGCTTTGCTTAAAGTGTTTACTGATCATCCACGCCAGCCTTTGTCACGCGACAGACTAATGCAACTTGCGCGTGGGCGTGAGTTAGATGTATTTGATCGTAGTATTGATGTGCAAGTGTCGCGTTTGCGCAAACTTATTGAACCAGACGCATCACATCCACGTTATTTACAAACCATGTGGGGCTTTGGTTACGTGTTTATTCCAGATGGTGAAGTTGATCAATAAATCTGGCGTTCTATTATTTAGTAATTTAAATACCGGATGCAATTTATTCAATATGACTCAGCTAGCCAAATATGTGTTTTAGCGCAAATTTGCCTAATATCGGATTTGCTTTATAAAAGATAAGCCACCACTTGAAACTACGCATTTTACCCAAAACACTACTCGCCAGAGGAATGCTGCTGGTTTCAGTATTACTGGCAGTTGGTCAGTTTGCATCTCTACAGATTTTTGAGTATTTTGAACGCGAACCACGTGCTGAAGCCACAGCCTTGCAAGCAGTAACCGTGGTGAACTATACGCGCGCCTCGCTTATTGCCTCGCAAGATAACCTCAGACTGGCATTGCTCTCAGAAATTACCGGCAAAGAAGGGGTGCGAATTTACTACGCAGACTTTATGGAAGAAATTGAGCCATTGCCAGCAGATCCGTTTATCCGTATGGTAGCAGAAAAAATTCGTCAGCGGTTAGGGGTAGAAACCATCATTACGGTTAACCACTATGGCGTGCAAGGTCTATGGGTAAGTTTTAATATTGGCCAAGATGACTTTTGGGTAGTCATTCCACGCATGCACGTAGAACGGCCTTTCCCATGGCAGTGGTTAGGTTGGGGTGCGCTAGTCTTTTTGCTCTCACTAGCTGGTGGCTATGTAATTGCGGCTCGTATTAACCGTCCACTTCGCTTATTAATGAACGCAGCTAATCGATTGCGTAAAGGCGAACAGCCTGAAAAACTGCCCGAGGGTAGCTTTGCCGAACTGCGCGAAGTGAACAATACTTTTAACAAGATGGCCGATTCACTAGCAGAATTAGATGCAGAACGCACCCTGATTTTAGCTGGCGTATCGCACGATATTCGAACACCGTTAGCTAGACTGCGCCTAGCTGTAGAAATGCTGCCAGATGATGGTGGAGCTAGTTTAAAAAATGGCATGATTGAAGATATTGGCGATATGAACAATATTATTAATCAATTTTTAGATTTTGTGCGCGGGGTAGAAGGCGAGCCTACGCAAATGATTGATATTAACACACTACTACAAGCGATTCATGACAGGCAAACCCGCGCTGGACGTGACTTAGTGGTGCAATTAGCACCTACTTATTTTATTTCTATCAGACCCTTGGCAATGCAACGCTTGTTAGACAATTTGGTCGGCAATGCCTACGCCTACGGTCGCGGAGACGTTCGTGTGGCCAGTAAAATTATGGCGGATCACATTGTGATTAGCGTGTTTGATAATGGTCCGGGCATTCCTGAAACGCATGTTGAAAAGTTATTACGCCCATTTGAGCGCTTAGATACCGCGCGTAGCAATGCCGGTGGTAGCGGTTTGGGTTTAGCCATTGCGGAGCGGATTGCTAAACTGCACGGTGGAAAATTAGAGCTAATCAACCGACCTGAAGGTGGCTTAGAAGCACGATTAAGCTTACCAATTAAAAACTAACTGGTGAAAGTTAAAGCAGAAATATAGTTAAGATGAAGTTAAAAAGGCAAAGCTCAAAACTGGTGATTACTCGTCAGCTATATCTTTCAAATTCATAGCATTAGTACTAGGTTCAAACCAGTTTAATTTTTCACGTAATTTCACCACTTCGCCAATAATAGTCAAACACGGTGGCTTCATGCCGGCCTCGGCTACTTTCTCAGCCAAATCTAATAAGGTTGCAGTGACTACCCGTTGGCGCTGCGTAGTGCCTTGCTGAATGACAGCACACGGCATGTCTGACGGTACGCCATGCGCAATTAGCTGCTGGCAAATTTGTGCCAAACCCACCAAACCCATGTAAATAACCACTGTTTGGCGTGGGCGCGACATTGCCACCCAATCTAAATCTACAGTACCATTTTTAAGATGCCCAGTAATAAACAAACAGGCTTGTGCATAATCTCGATGCGTTAAAGGAATACCGGCGTAGCTAGAAACCCCGTTTGCGGCTGTAATTCCCGGCACTACCTGAAATGGCACGCCATGCTCCATCAGCGTTTCAATTTCTTCACCTCCGCGGCCAAAAATAAACGGATCGCCACCTTTTAAGCGCAATACCCGCTTACCTTGCAAGGCTAGTTTAGCTAACAAGTCGTTAATTTCTTCTTGCGGTAAAGTATGTTGGTCGCGTGATTTACCCACATAAATTAATTCAGCATCGCGGCGCACCAACTCCATCACTTCAGGGCTTACCAACTTATCGTACACGCAAACATCGCATTGCTGCATTAAGCGTAACGCTCTAAAGGTTAATAAATCCGGGTCGCCTGGACCGCCGCCCACTAAATACACTTCACCGTGATGGCTAGCTTCAGCGTTGTCTGACAATAATGCATCTAACGATTGTCGAGCAGCGGCTTCTTGTCCGGATAAAATACGTTCAACAATAGGCCCTTGCAGCACCCCTTCCCAGAAAATACGACGCTGTTGAGTAGTGGCAAATTTTGCTTTCACTTTATCTCTAAATTCACCGGCAATACTGGCAATTTTTCCATAACCGGTTGGCAACATGGTTTCAATTTTGGTGCGAATATAGCGCGCTAGCACCGGGGCATTACCTTCGCTAGAAATGGCAATCACGATAGGCGATCGCTCTACAATAGAGGCCATGGTAAACGTGCATAAGGCAGGAGAATCGACCACATTCACCGGTATATTCTGCGCTTTAGCAGCATTTGATACGGCAATATTGACCGCTTCAATATCGGTCGCTGCAATCACCAAACATGCGCCTATTAGTTGGCTGGCATCAAAATTGGCCTTGATATAAGTAATTTTCTCAGCCTCGGCCAAGACTTGTAGTTCATGGCATAAATCTGGCGAGTACAAGCTTATCGCCGCATTGGCTTTAAGTAACATCGCTACTTTGCGTGAGGCAACTTCACCGCCACCGATAACCACACAACGGCGGTTAGTAATATTCATAAAAATTGGGAGTGCTTGCATGCGTTTATAACCTACTGATGTTTTTACCTATTTTACCTTGCGCCAAGCAAGTTTGCGTGAAGCTCGTGGCTAAATGCGCTAAAATTATGTTTTACCAATTTGTAGCTTAGCCTTGAATCATACTGACGAAAAATTAACACCACACACGGTCATTTCAAACGCGCCAAAAAAAGTATTCATTAAAACTTTTGGCTGCCAGATGAATGAGTACGACTCGTCACGCATGGCGGATATGTTGGCTATGGCCGACGGCATGATAGAAACGTTAACGCCCGAAGATGCGGACGTCATTCTACTCAACACCTGTTCTGTACGCGAAAAAGCGGAAGACAAAGTATTCAGTCATTTAGGCCGTTTCATTCCACTTAAAAAAGCCAATCCTAATTTAGTGATTGGCGTCGGTGGTTGTGTTGCCTCGCAAGAAGGCGACAATATCATCAAACGTGCGCCTTATGTAGACGTGGTATTTGGCCCGCAAACCTTACACCGCTTGCCGGATTTGATTAAAAGTAGCCAAACCAGCGGCAAATCCCAAGTTGATATTTCTTTTCCTGAAATTGAAAAATTTGACCATTTACCGCCACCGCGTGTAGAAGGTGCCAGTGCATTTTTAAGCATTATGGAAGGTTGTAGCAAATATTGCAGCTTTTGCGTCGTGCCTTTTACGCGCGGCGAGGAAGTGTCACGCCCGTTTGAATCTATTCTGACCGAAGCCGTGCAATTGGCAGAGCAAGGCATCAAAGAAATTACCTTATTAGGCCAAAACGTTAATGCATATCGCGCTGAGTATAATGGCATAGAAGCAGATTTGGCCATGATGATTGAATACATCGCCGAAATTCCACAGATTGAGCGCATCCGTTTTACCACTAGCCATCCGAATGAAATGAATCAACGTTTGATTGATTGCTTTGCCAATATACCCAAACTAGCCGTGCAACTGCATTTGCCTGTGCAAGCTGGGGCAGACCGAGTATTAATGGCGATGAAGCGCAATTACACCGGCTTGCAGTTCAAATCCACCATACGAAAATTACGCGTTGCTAATCCAAACCTGACATTTACTTCGGATTTTATCATTGGCTTTCCTGGTGAAACAGAAGCTGAATTTGAAGCCACCGCTAAACTCATGCAAGATGTCGGTTTTGATTATAGCTTCAGTTTTTTATATAGCCCTCGCCCCGGCACACCGGCCTCATATTTAGCTGATGACACCACACAAGAAGCGAAACTGGCCCGCCTAAATAAGTTGCAAGCGATTAACGAAGCGCAAGGTAAGCAGATTAGCGAGGCGATGTTAGGCAGCGTTCAGCGCGTATTAATAGAAAACGCTTCTTGGAAAGATGCCACAGAACTTGCTGGCAAAACTGATAACAACCGCATTGTGGATATTGCTGGTGATGTCAACTTAATTGGTAATTTTGTGAATGTGCGCATTACCGATGTTACCAACCCAAAACGCCTACGCGGTAGCATTATATAAAGACAACAAACTATCCATATGGAAATTACTTTAACCCCAGAAGACAATTTAAAATTAGCTAATTTATGCGGCGCGCTTGATGAAAACATCAAACAAATTGCCGTTGCTTTAGATTTGAACATCGCTAGGCGCGGCGCAAAATTTAAGTTCGCTGGCGATATACACAATATGCGCTTGGCCGTGCAACTGCTTGAAAATTTTTACGTACGTGCAAAAAATCCAATTGGCCTAGACGAAATTCAACTAGGGTTAGTCGAAATAGACAAATTAAAACCCGAAGATATCGTCACCTCAAATGCACCAGTGCTAATGACACGCCGCACTGAGCTGCATGGTCGCACACCACGCCAAATTGCCTATTTGCAACAAATTCAAGATCATGACATCACTTTTGGTATAGGCCCAGCTGGTACAGGGAAAACCTACTTAGCCGTTGCTAGCGCGGTAGATGCCATGACTCGCGATCACGTTAAACGGATTGTATTAGTTCGCCCAGCAGTTGAAGCAGGTGAAAAGTTAGGCTTTTTACCGGGTGATTTAAACCAAAAAGTTGACCCTTATCTACGCCCTTTATATGATGCTTTATACGATTTGGCTGGCTACGATACGATAAATAAAATGTTTGAACGCGGTGCTATCGAAGTAGCCCCACTGGCTTACATGCGTGGTCGCACACTAAACCAAAGTTTTATTATTTTAGATGAAGCGCAAAATACCACGCCAGAACAAATGAAGATGTTTTTGACCCGCATAGGCTTTGGTACCAAAGCGGTGATTACTGGCGATGTAACGCAAATTGATTTACAAAAACATCAAAAAAGTGGTTTAGTCGAGGCGCAAAAAGTGTTAAAAGACATTAAAGGCATCGCCATGACGCACTTTTTGTCTGCCGATGTGGTGCGACATCCATTAGTGCAAAAAATTGTAAATGCTTATGAAGAATACGAGCTCAATAATAAAACTTAAAACCGCTGTATCTACTACATTCCGATTGCTGCAAACGCACTCTGAGTTATAATTTAGTGATAATCTGCCCTTACAGGAACAAACATGACACCCAATAGATTTAGTAGATTGATGCAACGCGGCCTTAGCTTGGTTGAACAAGCGGTGCTAATTACCATCGCCATGGCAACTATATTTGCCGTTTTTCAGGCCATTTCGCATATTTGGCTAGCACGTGCAATTACTGTCGGTGATCTGCTGTTACTGTTTTTGTATTTAGAAGTCATGTCTATGCTCAATCACTATTTGGGTTATGGCAATCTACCTGTGCGCTATCCACTATATATCGGCATCATCGCACTGGCGCGCTATTTGGTGTTAGATGTCGCTGAAATTGACGCGTTCCGCATGTTCGCGCTTTCAGGCTCTATTTTCTTAATTGCCATCGCGATTTTAGTCATTCGCTACGGCCATGTGCGTTATCCATACATCGATTGCCCAACCCAGTCAAAATAGTGCTTATTCTGCAATGCGCCTATTGGACACGTTTTCAATGGGCGCATTTTATTCCAAAAGATGATCTTACGCATTAAAGCCACACATCATGCCAAAACTAAGTATCGTCATACAAATTGCCTCTAATCAAAGCAATCTACCAACGCGAGCTCAGTTCAGAAAGTGGGCAAAAGCGACGATTCGTGTAGATACCGCAGTGACAATACGCATCGTGGATGAAGCTGAAGGACGTGAATTAAACAAAATGTATCGCGTTAAAGATTACGCAACCAATGTGCTGACTTTTCCGCTAACCGAAGAGCCGCATTTAATGGGTGATATTATCATTTGCGCGCCTGTGGTTACGGCTGAAGCGCTCGCGCAAAACAAAACGATTGATGCACATTATGCCCATTTAACCGTGCATGGCATATTGCATTTGCATGGTTATGATCACGAAGTTGAAGCACAAGCCGAGTTAATGGAAAGTTTAGAGACTGCAATTGTGTGTAAATTAGGGTATGCTAACCCTTATCTTATTACATAGGACGCCGAATGGCTGTCGACTCGGAAAAACCAAGTTTATTAGAACGTTTAAGTCATTTTTTACTGCGCGAGCCTGAAGACCGCGAGCAACTAGTAGAATTATTACACGGAGCCTATGAAAATAGCTTAATGGATGCAGATTCGCTCGCCATGATAGAAGGCGTGCTACAAGTAAGCGAAATGCAAGTGCGGGACATAATGATTCCGCGCTCTCAAATGGATGTCATCGACATCACTCACCCGCCCGAAACTTTTATCCCACATGTGATAGAAACCGCACATTCGCGCTTCCCCGTCATTGAAGATGATAAAAATGATGTGATTGGTGTATTACTAGCCAAAGATTTGCTGCGTTATTACGCCGGTGAAAGCTTTGAAGTGCGCGACATGTTGCGCCCGGCGGTGTTCATTCCAGAATCTAAACGCTTAAATATATTACTCAAAGAATTTCGTAGCAATCGTAATCATATCGCGATTGTGGTTGATGAATACGGCGGCGTAGCTGGCATGGTAACCATCGAAGACGTGCTGGAGCAAATTGTCGGCGACATTGAAGACGAATACGATTACGACGAAGATGAAGACAATATTATTCAAAACGCCGATGGTCAATATCGTGTTAAAGCCCTAACGGAAATTGATGACTTCAATGCCATTGTTGGCACCACGCTAAGCGACGAAGAATTTTCAACCATTGGTGGACTAGTGGTGCATCAGTTTGGCCATTTACCCAAACGCAATGATGAAGTGACTTTCAATGGATTGCATATCAAAGTATTACGCGCCGACAGCCGTCAACTACACAGCATCATGGTGCAAGTGCTTTCTACCGACGAAGACTAAATAGCGCCTACATTCACTTCAAAAATTAAAATACTAGCGCTAAATTTCTCACCTAGATTATCCAGTAGAACTGACTTTAGACGCGGAACTAACTTTAAGCGATGAACTCATAAATGTAAGTTAGCCATTTATTAGATTAATAGTAGTTATTTTTAGGGGTAAACAATGAAATCTTTTGTGAAATTTTTAGCTTTAATGGGTCTGGTATTAACACAAACTCTATTGTCAGGTTTAGCCATGGCCGACGATACGCCTAGCAAAAAAACTGAAATTCCTACTCTTGAAAAGGATTTTGTTAATGCGATTAACGGTTTTGATAAAGCGACTATCATTGCTCAGTTTGGCGAACCCGCAAAAGCAGATGATGTAAAAGTCAAAGGGACTAGCAAAGTGGTTGCATCTATTTGGCAATATCACTTTATCAACACTAATGTTGATGGCGTTTATTATGAAACCACAGAGTTAGATTTTATCGACGATAAAGTCGTGACAGTGGTATTTTTAAATAATGACGGTGCTGAAGGCGCTAGCGATGGTCAAAAATATGAGATGCCAGCAGGTAAAGCCGATTTGTAAACTTATTTGCCTAGTTTATCGCAACGGATATGCACAATAAACATAAGAAAAGCCGGCAATTCTATCGCTGGCTTTTTTTATAGTGCTACTGATTAAACATTCAGTTAAGCTACTATGTTTTCAAATAATCTCGAATTTCACGTAACAATAAAATATCATCTGGCGTCGGTGGAGGTGCGACTGGCGCTAAAACCTAAGCTTTTTTTCATGCGATTAACTTGTTTTACCATGGTAAAAATAATAAACGCTAGGATAATGAAGTTGATCAAGATAGTAATGAAGTTGCCATAAGCCAACATAAGCACGCCTGCAGTATTTGTGCCGCATAAGTGCCTGCATTGCCTGCGGGGATATCGGCCAGCGCGATAAACATATTACTAAAATCAACTCCGCCAGTAATTTTCCCTACGATAGGCATAATAATGTCACCAACCAATGAATCGACTATTTTATCGAACGCGGCCCCAATGACGACACCGACAGCGAGGTCCATCACATTGCCTTTCGAAATGAAATCTTTAAACTCGGATGCAATGCTCATAATGAGATCTCCCTGCAAATTAATTTGATACAATTAATCGAATAATATTATTCACTAAATAAAATCATTAGGCTTTGTTAGCCATTTTGCCCAAACACTAATTCATGCAGCTGATATTAAAACTTAGCCAACGATTACGTTAATCCTAAAAGTTAAATTTCAGCTGGCTTATGCGTTAATTTTGTTGTGTCATGCAGTATCAAGCTACAATTCACGCCATGTCACTATTAAGCCATTACAGAATCATTAAGCCTCTCGCCTTGTTGCTACTTGGTGCGCTAAGCGTACTGGGCTTTGCACCTTTTTATTTTTACCCGGCCAGCATCGCCTCGCTTATCGGTTTATTTTATTTTTGGCATTTATGCTACACCCCTAAGCAGGCAGCTTTTTCTGGGTTTATTTATGGTTTAGGCATGTTTGGCGCCGGTATTTATTGGATCTATATTAGCCTACATGACTTTGGCGGCATGCCTAGCCTTATCGCTGGATTTTGCACTTTTTTATTATGTGCATTTTTATCTTTATTTCCTGCTGCAGTAGGCGCCTTAAGCATTTGGATATCAGGCCTTACCTTATCAGCTAAACAAGGCCGCACTATGATGATCGCCATCCCCATACTTTGGTCGATGACAGACTGGATTAGAAGTTGGATTTTCACTGGCTTCCCTTGGCTCACTGTAGGCTACAGCCAAGTGCCTTACAGCCCACTGGTCGGTTATATGCCTATCGTTGGTGTTTATGGGGTTTCGCTGATTACCGTATTTATCGCCAGCTTGGTCAGCTTGTGGCTGGCCAATCGATTTATTCACCAAGCGTACACTTTAATTTGGCGCAGAAATGCTATCGTAGTTTTATTACTAATATGGGTAATCGGTAGTGTGCTGAAAATGGTTGAATGGACAGCGCCTGCGGGCGAGCCTACTCCTGTGGCATTATTGCAAGGCAATATCTCGCAAAGTTTAAAGTGGGCGCCAGAAATTGCTGAACAAACCTTAGTTAAATATTTAAACATGGCTGAAGCCAGCACGGCTCAACTGATTATCATGCCTGAAACTGCTTTGCCAGTATTATCTAGTGAGCTTCCAGAGCTACTTAAAACGCGCTTACAGCAACATGCCATCCGCAATCAAGGTGATATTTTGATGGGCTTGGTTGAGCGTGAAAATGGCGAGTATTTCAACAGCATGATTAGCCTTGGTAGCGCGAAATCTTCGTTTTATCGCAAGTCGCACTTGGTACCATTTGGTGAGTTTATTCCCTTAAAATCGCTACTCGGCTGGATATACCGTGATTGGCTGAACATGCCCTTAAGTGATTTATCACGCGGGAACATACATCAGCAACCCATGGCAATTGCAGGCCAAAAAGTAGCGGTAAATATTTGCTACGAGGATGTTTTTGGTGAAGAAATTATCAGGCAGTTGCCACAAGCTACGTTGCTGGTTAACGTCAGCAATGATGCTTGGTATGGCGAATCGCTTGCAGCGTATCAGCATATGCAGTTTTCACAAGCACGTGCTTTAGAAACTGGACGCACAGTATTACGCGCAACCAATACTGGCGCCACCGCTATGATAAATCCACATGGTGAGGTGCTGGCACATGCAGCCCACTTTAGCGAAACGACGCTTAATGTGATGGCGCAAGGCTACACTGGCAGTACGCCTTATGTGAGATTTGGCAATTGGCTGTTCTTAATAATTTGTTTTCTCGGCATCATGTTTGTTGGCTGGCAAAGATTGCTTGCTTGGTTAAAATGCTTAGCTAATTTTTTGGTAAGGCAACGTAAAACAAAGTAAAATCATACTTTTCGTCCAAAATAGATTTGAATCATGGCTTTAACTTTTCAGCAAATCATCTTAACCCTACAAAATTACTGGTCTGAACGAAGTTGCGCCTTAATGCAATCTTACGATATGGAAGTTGGCGCCGGCACCAGTCACACCGCTACATTTCTACGTTCGCTAGGCCCAGAACCTTGGAAAGCGGCTTATGTACAACCAAGCCGCCGCCCTAAAGATGGTCGCTATGGCGAAAATCCAAATCGCCTACAACATTATTATCAATTTCAAGTCGTGTTAAAGCCATCGCCGGCTAACATTCTTGAACTATATTTAGGCTCGTTGGAAGCGCTTGGCTTTGATTTGAAAAAAAATGACATCCGCTTTGTAGAAGATGACTGGGAAAACCCGACGCTAGGCGCTTGGGGCTTAGGCTGGGAAGTCTGGCTGAACGGCATGGAAGTCACACAATTCACTTACTTTCAGCAAGTCGGTGGTATTAATTGCAAACCAATTACCGGCGAAATCACTTACGGTTTAGAGCGCTTAGCCATGTACTTACAAGGCGTAGATAACGTTTACGATTTAACTTGGACAGACGGCTTAAGCTACGGCGACGTTTACCTGCAAAACGAAAAAGAACAAAGCACTTATAACTTTGAACATTCTGATGCTGAATTTTTGTTCACCGCATTTAACGCCCATGAAAAACAAGCCCAACATTTAGTTGAAAATCAGCTTTCATTACCCGCTTACGAACAAGTACTTAAAGCGGCGCACACCTTTAACTTACTAGATGCGCGTGGCGCAATTAGCGTCACCGAACGTGCCAGTTATATCGGTCGTATTCGCAATTTAGCCCGTGCTGTCGCGGGAAGTTACTTAGAAAGCCGCGCACGACTAGGCTTTCCAATGGCAAATAAAGAACATGCCGGTGAAGTGCTGGAATTGTTAGCGAAAAAGTCGCCTAATTAGCCGTCCGTCGTTCCTAGTTAAGCAGGAATTAAGTCGGATTTAATCAAATAGATTCCTGTTTACACGGGAACGATGGACTAAAGAAATGTCAGATAAAAATTTATTAGTAGAATTATTTGTTGAAGAACTACCGCCAAAAGCACTTAAAAAGCTAGGCGAGGCATTTGCACAATTATTGGCCGATTCACTTAAAGCACAAGGCTTAGCAGGGCAAAATGCAGCAGTGACAGACTTTGCTTCACCGCGCCGCTTAGCCGTGCATGTGGCCGAAGTGCTGGCCGAAGCGGCAGATAAAGTTATCACGCAAAAGCTCATGCCGGTCAGTGTGGGTTTAGATGCTAGCGGCAACGCCACACCTGCGTTAATCAAACGGCTAAATGGGTTGGGCTTAGATGAATCTGCAGTATCGCAATTATCTAAACAAGCGGATGGCAAGAATGAAGCTTTGTTTTTAGATGTGACGCAAAAAGGCGTATTGCTTAAAGATGGCTTACAAATTGCGCTTAATGAGGCGATTACTAAGCTGCCTATTCCAAAAGTAATGACTTATCAATTAGGCGATGGTTGGACTAGCGTCAATTTTGTGCGCCCGGCGCATGGTTTAGTCGCTTTGCATGGTAGCGATATCATTGCGATTACAGCATTAGGCTTAATCGCCAGCAATCAAACCCAAGGCCACCGCTTTGAAGCGTTGGTTTCGCCGGTAGTACTCAAAAATGCCGATACTTATGCAGAGCAGCTAAAAAATGACGGCGCAGTCATTGCTAGTTTTAACGAGCGTCGTGCTGAGATTGAACGCCAACTAAATACTGCAGCAGCGAAACAAAATCTTAAACCGATTGATGACGAAGCCTTACTTGATGAAGTGACGGCGCTGGTTGAACGCCCAAATGTATTGCTAGGCCAGTTTGAAGAAATCTATTTAGAAGTACCGCAAGAATGTTTGATTTTGACTATGAAAGCCAATCAAAAATACTTTCCGTTACTCGATGCTGACGGCAAGTTAACTAATAAATTTTTGATCGTTTCTAATATTAATCCAGTTGATGCCAGTGACGTCATTGGCGGTAATGAGCGTGTGGTACGCCCTCGCCTCGCCGATGCTAAATTCTTCTTTGACCAAGACCGTAAAAAGACTTTAGAAAGCCGTTTGAGTAGCTTAGATAAAGTGGTTTATCACAATAAATTGGGTTCACAAGGTAAGCGTACAAACCGAGTACGGGCGATTGCGCGATTAATCGCAAATGCGTTGAACGACGCTACATTAATGGCTCAAGCTGATGTGGCAGCAATGTTGGCGAAAACTGATCTTCCTACCGACATGGTTGGTGAGTTTCCTGAATTGCAAGGCATTATGGGTCGCTATTATGCGCAGCATGAAGGCTTAACCGACAACATTGCCTTTGCCATTGAAGACCATTACAAACCACGTTTTGCCGGTGATGAGTTGCCACGTAGCCAAGTAGGCATTGTGGTGGCGCTGGCGGATAAACTTGAAACCTTAGTTGGTTTATTTAGCATAGGTGAAAAACCAACGGGCGATAAAGATCCGTTTGGTCTGCGTCGTCAATCCTTGGGCATTATTCGTATGTTGATTGAAAGCAAATTTCCGCTTAAATTTGACGATCTTATTCTTGCTGTACTTAAAGAGTTTGATGCTGAAGTTAGCGACCAAGCCAGCGTTGTTTCATCTATTAAAGAATTCTGCTTTGACCGCTTAAGCGTTAACTTACGCGAACAAGGTGCAAGCCCACAAGAAGTAGATGCGGTGCTGTCACTTAACCCAGAATTATTGAGTGAAATTCCACTGCGTTTGGCGGCAGTACGAGCCTTTGCCAGCTTAGCAGAAGCGCCAGCGCTAGCCGCAGCTAACAAGCGTGTAGGCAATATTCTTAAGAAGATGGAAGGCGAAGTAAAAACCGAAGTAAACACTAATTTATTACAAGAGCCTGCCGAAATGGCGTTAAATGAAGCGCTTAGCCAAGTGAAACCTGTTGCAGATAGTGCATTTGAAAATGGCGATTATACGACTTCACTTAAATCACTCGCCGCCTTAAAAGCGCCAGTCGATGCGTTCTTTGATAACGTAATGGTGAATGCCGAAGATGCCGCACTTAAAGCCAACCGCCTAGGTTTACTGGCCACTTTGCATCAAGCCATGAACCGCGTTGCAGATTTATCCAAGTTAGCAAGTTAAGTAAAATAGCTAGTTACTTAGCTAGTTAGTCTGACAATCAAGGAAGCGCCATGAAATTAGTGATTTTAGACCGTGACGGTGTTATCAACCAAGATTCTGCCAATTTCATTAAAAATCCAAACGAGTGGATTCCGATTGCCGGCAGCCTAGAGGCGATTACTTTACTGAATCAATCTGGCTTTAGAGTGGCGGTAGCTACCAATCAATCTGGCGTGAGTCGCGGCTTGTTTGATATGGTAACGCTCAATAGCATTCACGACAAAATGCACCGCGAAGTTGCGCAATTAGGTGGCCGTATTGATGCTATATTTTACTGCCCACATTCAGCAGAAGAAAATTGCGATTGCCGTAAACCTAAGACTGGCATGATCAAGGAAATAGGCAAGCGCTTTTCAGTAGAGTTAAATCAAGTAGCCGCCGTGGGTGATGCTTTACGTGACTTACAAGCTTTTGAAAAAGCTGGCTGCCAGCCGATTTTAGTACTTACTGGCAAAGGTCAAGCGACGCTAGATGCCGCTAAGGGTGCTTCTAAAAATGCAGACCAAGCCTTACCTGCCAACACTTGGATATGCGCTGACTTAAGCGAAGCTGTGCAACGTATTATTGCCCAAGATGATAGAAATAATTAAGCCGTTTAAGACAAAAAGTCATCCAATATTAAACCTACACTAAATCAATGCTGACGCTACGCTCTCTTATTTTCACCATAGGCCAATGGCTATTTACGCCAATTTTTTCATTACTAGCGCTATTGACCTTCCCATTTTCGCGCATTAAACGCAATCAAATTATTAGCTTATGGGCTCGTTGCATGCTTTGGTGGCTTCGCATCACCTGTAACATTAGCTACGTGATAAAGGGCCTGGAAAACATCCCCACTACGCCTTGCGTGATTCTAGCTAAACATCAATCAGCTTGGGAAACACTGGCGTTTCAACTGATATTTCCTGCACAAGTCTATGTAATGAAGCGCGAGTTATTATGGATACCATTTTTTGGCTGGGGATTGGCCATGACTTCACCTATTGCCATTAACCGCGGCGCTGGGCGTGAAGCGTTAAAGCAATTAGTGAAGCTAGGAAAAGAGCGTTTGGCCAGTGGCTTATGGGTAGTGGTTTTTCCTGAAGGTACGCGGATTGCACCGCATAAAAAGAGTAAATTCCACATAGGCGGCGCTTGGCTTGCCAGCGGTACAAAAGCCATCGCCTTACCTGTAGCGCATAATGCTGGCCTGCATTGGGCTAAAAATACCATGCTTAAAGGCCCGGGCGTGATTACCGTTAGCATTGGTCCGCCTATCGATTGCAGCCACTTAAAGCCAGATGCGGTGAATACGCAAGTTGAGACTTGGATTAACGCTGAAACGGTTTCGCTAGGCGCATAGTTAAAGCCGACAACGCATGACGCACACGCTTATTTTACCCTCTGGCGATGCAATACATTATCAGCTAGAACGCCGTACTAGGCGCACCGTTGGGCTAAAAATCAGTGCAACTGGTTTAATTATTCACGCCCCTAAGCTTATTAGCCAAGCACATATTGAAAGTATTCTACTGCTAAAAGCTGATTGGATACTTAAAAAACTAGAGGCGAGAATTGCCAACCAAGTTCCCGCTTTGCAATGGCAGGACAGCGAGCAGTTGTTTTTTTTAGGCAATCAAATTACCTTAGCACTCACTTTTAATAACCGCTCACGCGCCGTTGAATACGAATTTGGTTTACTACAATTAGCCATGCCAAATCATGAGGATGCAACAGCCATAGAGCGAAAAGTAGTGCAATGGTATAAAAAACAGGCGCTGACTGACTTTGCGCGGCGATTGGAAATATTTTCCAATAAATTAGGCGTGAGTTTTACTTCGCTAACGTTATCCAATGCAAAATCACGCTGGGGTAGCTGCAATAGTAGAAAAGAGATTCGGCTTAATTGGCGCCTACTGCAAGCGCCACCGCATATTATCAATTATGTGGTTTGCCATGAGCTAGCACATCTTATTGAAATGAACCATTCAGCCAAATTTTGGGCAGTGGTCGCCAGTATTTATCCGGATTATAAACTGGCAGAAATAGAGCTTAAAGCTTGGTCGCCTAAATTACATCTCATGTAAAAAATTTTATAGCACTGACTTAATGTCACTTGCCATATCTTGCGGCTTTTCGCCATAATCGATATACAGCCTAATTTTACCAGCCTTATCAAATATATACATGCCGGCACTGTGATCTATAGTGTAAGCACTACGGCCTTCAGATTGTACTTTGCTGGTGAAAATTTTAAAGGCCTTGGCCGTGGCGGCAATTTCTTCTACTGAGCCACGTAAGCCAATAAATCGCGCATCAAATGACGGTACAAATTGCGCCAGCACTTCTTGCGTATCGCGTTCTGGGTCTAAGGTTACAAATAATACCTGTAGTTCATCCGCGCGTGATCCTAATAATTTCATGGTTTTTTTCATATCCGCCATCGTCGTCGGGCAAACGTCAGGGCAGTGTGTGTAGCCAAAGAACAAAGCGACGGCTTTACCCTTAAAATCGGCAAATGTGCGAGGCTTTCCAGCGTGGTCAGTCAGGCTCAAAGTTTGCCCAAAGTCCGCACCTGTTATATCAGTGGCGACTAATTTACCTGTTTCGCTAGCAGGTTTACATGCGGCTAAAAAGCACAATAATAATACAATTCCAATTTTTGGAAATAAATGTTTCATGGCTACTTTCCTGAGTGACTTTATTTTTGACTACATGGGTGATTAATAATGCATTAAGGCAGCTAATCATTAGGAATTATTCTAACATGCTTATCATTTTTTCAATGACACCTGTAAATTCAATACCTTGCAAGATAAATTTATAGGAAAAATACATAATTAGCTGCAAAGCAGGCCCACACTCGTTTACAATATTGTTTTACAAAATTCGTTCAATAAGGCAGCAAGATGGCAATTCCAACCTCAATGGCAGACCGCGACGGCGTAATTTGGTACGACGGAAAAATGGTTAACTGGCGCGATGCTACAACCCACGTTCTCACACACACTTTGCATTACGGCATGGGTGTTTTTGAAGGTGTGCGTGCTTACAAAACGGACAAAGGCACAGCCATTTTCCGCCTAAAAGAACATACCGACCGCCTGTTTCGCAGCGCGCACATTTTGCAAATGAAAATGCCTTTCAGCAAAGAAGAAATGATGGAAGCGCAAAAAGCGGCAGTGCGCGAAAACAATCTGGAATCAGCTTACATGCGCCCTATGTGTTTTTACGGTGCTGAAGCGATGGGCATTTCTGCCAAAACGCTATCTACGCACGTGATTGTTGCGGCTTGGAAATGGGGCGCATACATGGGTCAAGAAGCTTTAGATAACGGCATTCGCGTCAAAACTTCTTCATTCTCACGTCACCATGTGAACATCACTATGTGTAAAGCCAAAGCCAACGGCAACTACATGAACAGTATTTTAGCGCACCAAGAAGCTGCATTAGATGGCTACGATGAAGCTTTATTATTAGATGTAGACGGATTTGTAGCTGAAGGCTCAGGTGAAAACGTATTTATTATTCGCAACGGCAAGTTGTACACGCCGGACCTAACCAGTGCGCTAGAAGGCATTACCCGCGACACTATTTTACAATTGGCTGCAGAAATCGGCTTAACCGTCATTGAAAAACGCATCACCCGTGATGAAGTATATTCAGCAGATGAAGCCTTTTTTACCGGCACCGCCGCGGAAGTAACGCCGATTCGCGAATTAGATCGCCGCAACATTGGCGAAGGCACGGCTGGCCCGATTACCAAACAATTGCAAAAAATGTACTTTGATGCAGTCACTGGTAAATCGCCACAACATCCCGATTGGTTAACCTTAGTATAAATAGCGTTGCCATTTCAGCCCGAGCTGAAATGGCAGTCATTACTTTAACGTTGATTAATTTTTAAAGCGCAAACAAAATGTCCACCTCGAATGAAATTGAAGTCTCAGCAAAAGACTTACCACTTCACTGCCCAACAGATGCGGTAGCGCTATGGTCATCACACCCACGCGTATTTTTAGATGTGGCTAAAACTGGCCATGTGTCCTGTCCATATTGCGGCACTCAATACAAACTTAAAGCGGGTGAAGCGGTTGGACATCATTAGTTTGTATTCTTGCAAAATCGCTCTTCTGTCAAAATTAAAACAATCCTAAAATGTGTATGGTGTTTATAATACCCGCATGAATAGTAAAGAGCTTATTTCCAAGCTAGAAAAAGATGGATGGATACTTAGAGGCTCAAAATGCTCACACCATGTATTCACTCATCCAATAAAAACTGGGCATATAAGCGTACCGCACCCTAAAAAAGATTTAGGGATTGGGCTGGTACAGAAGTTACTAAAACAAGCTGAATTGAAATAAGGAGCATAAGATGAAATATCCTATCGCGATAGAATCAGGTGACGACAAAACTGCTTGGGGCGTTGTTGTACCGGACTTGCCAGGCTGCTTCTCAGCTGCGGATAGTGGAATTGATGAAGCCATAGATAATGCAAAAGAAGCCATTGAATTATGGATTGAAACAGCTTTAGATCAAGGCTCTGCTGTACCAAAACCAAGTACTATCACCTCACTACAAAATAACCCTGAATTTAAAAGTTGGATTTGGGCTATTGTTGAAATTGATCCAGCGCTTTTATCAGACGATATAGAACGAGTTAACATCAGCTTACCAAAAAGAATTTTGGCAAGATTAGATTCTAAAGCAAAATCTGCGGGTGAAACACGTTCTGGCTATATAGCGCATATGGCGTTAATTGATCAGGTGGCATGTTAATTATTCGCTTAAAGTCATTAATGCCATCACTTTAATGAGTGTCTCTTGAATTTTTATACTTTGCAAGTATAGGCTCACAGCTTCATCGATATTTATCAGTTCAATTAGCTCACTTACTTAAAAGCAAAAAAACGTGGTCTCCCCCTATTTATCCTTAAAGCAAATCAACAGCATCATTTTATTTATGGTTCTATCGATTTGCTTTACAGGTATTTACGCAGCAGGTTACGATTTCAACAAGTTTAGCGGCTATGCCAAACAAAGATATGGTGAAGAAGCCTATAAAACCACTTTAGAGCTTCAAGAGTTAATTGCATTGTTACAATCTGTGCCAGAAACAGAAAAACTTAAACAAATTAACGATTTTTTTAATCGCAAGATTGATTTTGCTGAAGATATTGATCTTTGGGGAAAATTGGATTATTGGGCAACACCATTAGAAACTATAGGCCGTAATGCGGGCGATTGCGAAGACTATAGCATTGCCAAATATACTTTTCTGAAAGTATTAAATGTGTCTAACGACAAACTGAGGCTTACTTACGTCAGAGCAGAAACCATGAATCAAGACAGAAGAGTCGTATTAGCACATATGGTACTCAGCTACTATGCAACTCCACAATCTGAACCATTGATTTTAGATAATTTAGTGCCTGAAATTATGCCCGCATCAACCAGAAAAGATTTGACACCAATTTTTGGTTTTAATGATAAAGGCCTATGGGTAGGTGCCAACAATAAATCTAAAGGCGATTCTATGTCCCGTCTATCAAAATGGCGTGATGTAATAGCGCGGATTCAAGCAGACGGAATAAATTAATTGAAGGTAAGGAGTTAATATGTCACTTATTAAGCAGCTTTGGTTAGCTATATTTTTCACCGTTATTCTAGTTTCTATTGGTATTTTTATTTTAAGCACGCTATCAAGTAAAAGCTATTTAGAAGAACAATTAAAAATAAAAAATACTGACAATGTTACTTCTCTTGCGCTTTCCATGTCGCAATTGGAAAAAAATCCTATCACACTAGATTTATTGCTATCAGCACAATTTGATTCTGGTCATTATCGCTATATCGGTTTATTTGACCCAAATGGCAAATTGATTAGCGAACGCGTAATGTCAGATAGCCATACCAAAGCGCCTAATTGGTTTATTAAGCTCATTCCAATTAAAGTTCAGGCTGGTGTTGCAGATATTCAAGATGGCTGGTCGCAATTTGGTTCGCTAACATTAGAAAGTGACACTG
>JBBAOU010000034.1:0-1760 GCA_040401175.1 Methylotenera sp.
TTAGAACCCCCTGTCTTTAGACATGGGGAGGTTTAGATAACAGCGTTCTTTGTGTATCGTCACGGATCATACTTTGTAGCCAAAAAAAGCTGGCAAGTCTGGCACCACGAGTGACTGGCCGCACATGATGCAAGCTTTTACCAGGGTAGAGCACCATATCGCCAGCGGGCAATTTCACCATTTGCTGACCATAAGTATCTTCCACCACCAACTCACCACCATCGTAACTATCAGGATCCGCTAGGAATAAAGTGCATGAAATATCGGTACGTACATGCAAACCTGTCAGTGCATGTGTGCGCACCGCATTATCAATATGTGCACCGAAATCCATGCCATCACGGTATTGATTAAATAATTGCGGATAGATTTTTTTAGGTAGCGCGGCAGAAAAAAATAGCGCATTGCGGCTAAGTGCTGTTAGCACAATCTGCCGTGCGGCTTCAGCCTGTGGTGACGATTGCCAAGTCATCACGGCTTTCATTTAATTTGGCAATAACCGATATAACTGCAGGTAGTTGCGATTTATTGAAATATATTTTTCTAGATTCAATCATTAAAACAAATGATAATCATTATCATTTGCAATGTCAACGATATTATTTTAAATAGTTTTACTTAGCTAGCCACTTGTATATGAAACAAGAAATCAGGCAGGAATCAATACCATCGATATTTAATGAGCTTGAGCTAATGATAATAACTAAAGCTTATTAATGGATTGCAATAGGGATTAACCTAGCGAGTGGCGCATAATTCATTCACACAAACAAACAACGATTAAGTAAATAAGTTAAATGTTTGTGGTAAAAATAATTTAAACAATACAGGAGATCTATCATGTGGACTACACCAGCAGCAACAGAAATGCGTTTTGGCTTTGAAGTGACTATGTACGTAATGAATAAGTAGTTTGCTTGAATGCAACGCAATAAAAAAGAGAGCTATTGCTCTCTTTTTTATTGCCAAAAATATTAGTGTATCCAATATATTGGCTATTTAATTTGTTATTTAATATACGCTACAAATTACAAATACTTAGCCACCATCGCATTATTAAGATCTTTGGCCGTAATTGGTAAAAGGATAAAATGCCCACTGCCCGAGGCTTCTTGCATATTCTCACCTTTTTTATTAAACAAGTATTCAACCAAAATTTCTGAATTTCCTGATGGATGGATAATTTGCAGACGATCGCCTACGCCAAACTTGTTACGCGCTTCGATATCAGCCAACCCTGTTTTAGCATCATAAGCCACCAAATCGCCGACATATAAACTACGATTTGAGGTTGAATAACCTTGCTTGTAATTTTGATGCTCGACCGTGTGATGACGCTGATAAAAGCCATCGGTATAACCGCGGTTGGCTAGATTTTCTAAATCACCCAGTAAATTCCAATCAAAGGGGCGACCGGCAACCACATCATCTATCGCCTTACGATAGTTTTGGCAAGTGCGCGCCACATAATAACGCGACTTGGTACGCCCTTCAATTTTAACGAATGTACCCCCCATTTTAACCAACCGTGCTACATGTTCAATCGCACGTAGATCTTTGCTGTTCATAATGTAAGTGCCATGCTCATCTTCCAATATTGGCAACAACTCACCCGGCCGACCTTTTTCTTCAATCAGATAAACGTTATCTGCCAAAGGATGGCGAGGCAAACTACCGCAACCAGAAAGACTGGATTTTTCCATCTCGGTTTGAAAATCAAAATCTTCTTGGCTAATAACGCCTTCGGCTTGGCTAATAAC
>JBBAOU010000034.1:1860-25991 GCA_040401175.1 Methylotenera sp.
CTTGGCTAATAACGCCTTCGGCTTGGCTAATAACACCTGCGGCTTCGCGAATAACGCCAGAGGCATCTTCCTTGGCATCATGCACTTTGTAATCCCAGTGACAGCTATTCGTACAAGTGCCTTGATTAGGATCGCGTTGATTAAAATAGCCAGAAAGCAAACAGCGGCCAGAATAAGCAATGCACAGCGCACCGTGAACAAACACTTCCAATTAAATTTCCGGACAAAGCTGACAGATTTCTTCAATTTCATCTAAAGACAATTCACGCAATAAAATCACCCGCTTTAAACCTAGTGCCTGCCAAAACATTACCGTGGCAAAATTTACCGTATTGGCTTGCACAGAAAGATGTACCGGCATATCTGGCCATTTTTCACACACGATCATAATTAAGCTGGGGTCAGACATAACGAGCGCATCAGGTTGCATGGCGATTACAGGCGCCATATCCGCCATATAGGTTTTAACCTTGGCATTATGCGGTGAAATATTACTCGCCACAAAAAACTTTTTTCCACGTGCGCCTCTTTAATTCCAATGTCGAGATTCACCATTATAAAATCGTTATTTCGTGCGCGCAGGCTATAACGCGGCTGACCGGCATAAATCGCATCTGCAGCATAATCAAACGCGGTACGCATACGGTCTAAATCGCCCGCTGTGGCTATTAATTCTGGACTATTCATCAGTCATGTACTCAAAACATCCAAGCCAAATGCTTAGAAAAATGGTACGAACAATACCAAACAGCCCACTAGCCAGCTTTGAAATTGTGTCAGTTAATCACCAATAATTTTAACTAACACGCGTTTTTTACGCCTACCATCAAACTCACCGTAGAAAATCTGCTCCCAAGGTCCAAAGTCTAGCCGGCCTTCGGTAATAGCCACCACCACTTCACGCCCCATCAACTGACGTTTCATGTGTGCATCGGCATTATCCTCACCGGTATCATTGTGACGATAGCTACTAACTGGCTCGTGTGGCGCAAGCTTTTCTAGCCACTGCGTGTAATCATGATGCAAACCACGCTCATCATCGTTAATAAATACGCTAGCGGTAATATGCATCGCATTAATTAATATCAAGCCCTCTTTAATGCCACTTTCACGCAAGCATTCGTTGATCTGCTCGGTAATGCGAATAAACGCCACGCGAGTCGGTGGATTAAACCAAAGTTCTTTACGGTAGCTTTTCATATTTTCCGCCCTAGTTTGCAAATGTAAATCTTAAGTTTTGTATGTGAATATTAAGTCTTGCAAGTAATTTTAGCACCGCACCAAATAAAAAGGCCTCCGATAAAAATCGGAGGCCTTTCATCACAGTAAAAATATTAGCTTTTTACGTCGACTTGTTGCACAAAGGCTTTCCCTTCATTATCTGTAGCATTCACTTCTAATTTACCTAGTGCATCTGGCACAAAATTAAACTTGAAATATGGATCCTCAGACGTGCCTACCCCCACATCTATCGTCAATATAGGTTTGCCATTAAAGTTAAATCTAGCATTATTAATATAGAACGCCGGCACATACCCTTGCGAGACTAAATCGCGTTGCAAGCCTGTACGCATTGGATGTCTGATATTAAAAATGGTAGATGTCGCGCTACCCACTTTAGCTCGATCTTCTACTTTTAATTTGATTCTGCCTGCGGCTGCACGAATCACCGCATCATCGCCATCAACCGTACCGCCGCAACCACCTGCTGCACGAATCTCACGAGTCGCCATATATAATTTACCATCAGCAGTTTCGCCAACAAGATGTACAAACGAATCCGTTTCAAAACGTACACGGGTAGACATTTGAAAGTTACCAAGCATGTCTGTTATATGATAAGTGGCAGTTAGCGGAATCGGATTTGCGTCCACAATTGCATACAACTTTTTAATGACCACGCCTTTTGCTGCTGCATTATCAATACTGTAAGTCACAGGCACTTGCGCGCCACTTTCGGCACGACGCGGTGCTTCAATTTTCATAAAATCAACTTCTTGAATATCTCGCTGTGAAAAAAAAGCATCTTTCACTACTGGCCAAATATTTGCATCCGGCTCAGCAAAAGCCGTTGTATGCATGGTCGAGAATAAACCTGTACTAATCAGTGCGCTAGCAATAAATCGATGTAATTTCATACATTCTCCAAACTTCTAGTAGTCTGTAATAATTACTATACTCTTTAAATATTAAGCCGCATAGTTAATTTAATTAACAATATTTACATGAGGCTATTTCACATTTTTTAAAGTACTTATCATTCGACAAAGATCACATATTAAAATTTAGTTCTATTCCATTACCGACCGGATCTTTAAAGTTAATCTGCTTGACCTTGATAAGTGGAATATCACGCGTCGTGTAAGTTACATTATTGGCTTTTAAATGCGCTTCCATCGCTGGCATATCGGTGCAGGTAAATGATACATGATCAAAAGTAGTCATGACATTGGTCAACGGCACACCTTCACCTCTATATTCTGCAAGATGCAATACATCGTTATTGCCTATGTATAACCAAAAACCATAACTAGCAAAACCGGCGCGTGGGCCTTCTTGCAGGCCGACAATATTGCAGTAAAAATCTTTTAACACATACATCACATCACGCGGAGCACGCAGGTTGTAATGGTTAATTTCGGTGACTGGCATAATTTTATTGCAACCTTAAGTAAAATGTATTTGAGTAATGCTAATTAAATTAATCGTGCGCTTAATATAGCAGCAATCAGAAAAATATTATTCACCGTCAAACTCACATAAACTGAAAGTTTTCAGTCCAATATCAGCTAAACGCTTTGAACCACCCATATCTGGCAAATCAATCACAAAAGCACAAGCCATTACTAGGCCGCCCAGCTTCTGAATTAGCACCGCAGCGGCTTCTGCCGTACCACCAGTCGCAAGCAAATCGTCTACGAGTAATATCTGTTCGCCAGGGGTAATCGCATCGACATGAATTTCCACGCGATCCGCGCCATACTCTAATAAATAATCATGGCCTATGGTTTCGGCAGGCAATTTCCCGGATTTCCGAATAGTCACAAAACCGACGCCCAGCTTGTATGCCAATGCCGCTCCTATGATGAAACCACGCGCCTCGATACCCGCAATTTTATCTACTTTTTGATTAGCGTAATGATGGGCGAGCGCATCAATCACCATATGAAAGCCGATTGGATCTTTCAATAAAGTAGTAATGTCGCGAAACTGAATGCCGTGCTTAGGGTAATGCGGAATAGTGCGGATTAGGGATTTTATGGGCATAACTGAAGATGTAAAAATTAAACCTTTATTCCATGCAGAAAAATAAAATCGCGCGACACTAACCTAGCCCGCACTCACAGACCTTACGTTCAGATCAGCAAGAGGGCGCAGCAAAGTTAGCGCACGCGAGTTCATCTTAGGCGACTGGATTCTGCGAGCGAACGCGAATATGCAATTCACGCAATTGTTTTTCATCCACTTCGTTCGGTGCATTCGTCATCAAGCACTGCGCACGCTGCGTTTTAGGAAAAGCGATCACATCGCGGATAGATTCAGCACCAGTCATCAATGTAACCAAACGATCCAAACCGAACGCTAGGCCGCCATGTGGAGGTGCGCCATATTGCAAGGCCTCTAGTAAGAAACCAAATTTCTCTTGGGCTTCTTCTTTACTGATTTTAAGGGCATCAAACACTTTTGATTGAATGTCTTGTTTGTGAATACGCACAGAACCACCGCCCACTTCCCAACCATTTAATACCATGTCGTAGGCTTTTGAAAGCGCAGCACCTGGGTTAGAGACTAGCAAATTCTCGTGGCCATCTTTTGGTGCAGTGAACGGATGATGCAGAGCTGCCCATCTATCATTTTCTTCATCGTGCTCAAACATTGGGAAATCCACCACCCACAACGGCGCCCACGCACGACCATCTACATGACCTTTATCGTGACCCACTTTAAGACGTAAAGCGCCTAGCGCTTCGTTCACCACTTTAGTTTTATCTGCACCAAAGAATATGATGTCACCATTTTGCGCACCGGTACGATCAATAATCGCTTGCAATGCAGTCACGTGAATATTTTTTACGATAGGGCTTTGTAGGCCTTCTTCATTCAATTTAGTCACATCATTAATTTTAATATAAGCCAGACCTTTTGCGCCGTATATTTTTACAAATTCCGTGTAAGCATCAATCTCGCTACGAGCGATTGCCGCGCCACCTGGTACACGCAAAGCGGCAACACGGCCACCAGCCATATTAGCTGCGCCTGCGAATACTTTAAAATCTACGTCTTTCATCACATCTGAAAGCTCGGTGATTTCTAATGTCACGCGCATATCCGGTTTATCTGAACCGTAACGCGTCATCGCTTCATGGAATGACATGCGTGGAAATGCTGCTGGCAAATCTACGTTTTGCACTGATTTAAGCATTTGGCGGATCATTTCTTCAACAAGATCCATGATCTGATTTTCAGTCATGAATGATGTTTCAATGTCGACCTGGGTGAATTCTGGCTGGCGATCTGCACGTAAATCTTCATCACGGAAGCATTTAGTGATTTGGAAATAGCGATCAAAACCAGAGACCATTAACAATTGTTTGAATAACTGTGGTGATTGCGGCAAGGCAAAAAATTGTCCAGCATGTACGCGACTAGGCACTAGATAATCACGCGCACCTTCAGGCGTTGAACGCGTCAGCATTGGCGTTTCAATTTCAATAAAACCACTGGTATCTAAATAATCACGCAGGGTTTTAGCCACACGGTAGCGCAGCATCATGTTTTTTTGCATCGCAGGGCGACGTAAATCAATATAACGATGTTGTAGACGTACCGTCTCGGTTAAGTTTTCATCATCCAATTGAAATGGTGGCGTTAGTGAGGCGTTGAGAATTTCAATCTCAGTCGCAACCATTTCAACTTCGCCGGTTGCTAAGTTAGTATTCACTGCGCCATCTGGCCGTGCGTTTACGACACACGTAACTTTAAGCACATATTCACTGCGAACTGATTCAGCAACAGCAAAAGCAGCTTGTGCATCGGGATTAATCACAATTTGTGCCATACCTTCACGGTCACGCAAATCGATAAAAATAACGCCACCGTGGTCACGGCGACGATGTGCCCAACCACATAAAGTAACCGTTTGGCCGATGTGTTCGCGGTTTAAATGACCGCAGTAGTGTGTACGCATAATTTGTTCTTACATTAAAAAATTAAAAAAATGGCTAAAAATTACTTAGGCGCCACAACGCCCATACTAATAATATATTTCAGTGCTTCATCCACGCTCATATTAAGCTCGACCACCTCAGCACGCGGCAAAATCAAAAAATAGCCACCGGTTGGGTTGGGGGTTGTCGGCACATAAACACTGATAAAGTCACCTTTTAAGTGGTTTGCCACATCGCCGCCCGGTTGACCGGTAACAAAGGCAATAGTCCAAGTACCTTGACGTGGAAACTGTACCAGCACTGCGCGGCGAAATGCATTACCAGAATCTGAAAACAAGGTATCTGATACCTGCTTAACGCTGGCGTAAATAGACTTTACTACTGGCACGCGCGCCAGCATGTATTCCCACAGTAAAATTAATTTTTTACCAAAAAAATTGGTCGCAATTAAACCTGTGACAAAAATAATAAGCAGTGTAAGCACTGCGCCTAGGCCGCGAACATCTCGGCCAAATATAGCTTTCGGTCGCCACTCTTCTGGTAGTAGAAATAAGCTTTGATCCATCATGCCGATAATGCTAGAAAGCACCCATGCAGTAATGAACAAAGGCACTAATACTAACAATCCTGTAATAAAGTATTTTTTCATAGGCTTAAATGGCTTGGGTTAAAATTATCACAGTTTGGAAATATCGCGGTTTTAAAAATTAGCTTAAATAACTATTGAGACTCAGAAAAACACTAATGGCAAGCGCAGCCCGTCGCACAAGGTGCTGGCGACGATGCTGCCTCAGGCTTTTTTCCGCTTTCACCTTCTGACTTACTGGCCGCTGAGCTACTTGAGGAATCTTTAGTCTGCGCTTTACCACCGCCATTTTTAAAGTCTGTGGCATACCAACCACTGCCAGTAAGCTGAAAGCTAGGTGCAGATAATTGCTTGCTGAAAGTTTCAGCACCGCATTCCGGACAAATATCGACACTAGCCGCGCTGATTTTGCGCATAACTTCGGCTTTATGGCCGCAACTGCTACATTGAAAATCGTATATTGGCATAGGTTAAATGATAATTAAAATCTAAAAACAAAATTATACCTCACACACCAAGCCAATGCGACCAAACACACACGCTCGTTTTATTTGGAAACAAGATGTTAGGCGTTTAAAATGCCATATAAAGCAAAAAACCGCACGAATGCGGCTTTTTGTAGTGGCCATATTTAGATTAAAAATCAGCTTTCAGCAACGCGCTGAGCAATATGTGCCAGTGCTTCATCTACTTGATCAATTAAAATCAAACACAGATCACCCGGCTGCAATTTAGCTAGCGCGGTATCAATTGCTAAAAATTCGCCAGTAATCTCATCTACTTTTTTGGCTCGCTTAGCATTATTCAAGCCATGTTGTAACAACCTCAATACCTCGCCATCAGCACGGCCGCGCTGACACTGGTCTTGATACAAAATAATCTCATCGAAAGCATCGCCTAAAATTTCAGTCTGACGACTAATATCAACATCACGCCTATCGCCAGCGCCACTAATCACCACCAAACGTTTTTTGGCAGGGATACTATCCACCGCGGCTACCAAGGCCAAAATCGCATCAGGATTATGACCATAATCAGCAATCACACTAGCGCCGCGATAATCAAAAAAGTTAAAGCGGCCAGGTGCCGTTTGCGCATCGCTAACAAAGCTAGCCACGCCTTTGCGGATCAAATGCCAATCTACGTTAATCGCCCAAGCCGCAGCGACAGCCGCCATTACATTTTCCACCTGAAAACCTATACTACCGTTTCTTGTAATTGGAATATCGGCTAAATCAATATGATGCTCATCTTGATGTTGCGCCGCTACAATATGGCCATTTTCCACATAAACCACACGACGACCTTGCGCTCTGTGCGTGGCCATAATGGAATGATTCCGATCAAGCGCAAAGAACGTGACTGAACCCGGGCAGGCACTCGCCATAAGCGCAGACATCGGGTCAGCCGCATTGAGCACAGCCACTCCATCAGGCGAAACATTTTGCACGACCACACGTTTGACCACGGCCAAATCTTCTACCGTTGTGATAAAACTTAAACCCAAATGATCGCCCATGCCGATATTAGTCACCACAGCCACATCACAGCGATCAAACGCTAAACCTTCACGCAACACACCGCCTCGTGCGGTTTCAAAAACCGCCGCATCAACGTCAGGATGCATCAACACATTACGTGCGCTTTTTGGTCCACTGCAATCGCCGGTATCAATACGTTTACCTTGAATATAAACACCATCAGAGTTAGTCATACCGACTCTCAAACCCTGACAAGTCAGAATATGAGCAATTAAGCGGACTGTAGTTGTTTTCCCGTTAGTGCCGGCAACTGTCAGCACTGGAATACGGCCATTGTCTCCGGCAGCAAACATGCTGGAAATTATAGCCTCGCCAACTGGACGGCCTTTGCCAAATGATGGTTGCAAATGCATACGCAAACCTGGCGCCGCATTCACTTCAACGACGCCGCCGCCTTGTTTTTCTAGCGAGCGCTGCACACTGTCACACACCACATCGACACCACAAATATCTAAACCTATCATGATTGCGGCCGCGACTGCACTGGCCGCCAAATCAGGATGCACATCGTCAGTCACGTCGGTAGCGGTACCGCCTGTGCTTAAATTGGCATTGCTTCGCAATACAACGCGGGCACCTTTGTTCGGCACACTATCAACAGTAAAGTTTTGTGTTGCCAAGCTGGCTAGCGCAATATCATCAATCCGAATCTTGGTTAATGAAGTGGCATGTCCTGCGCCACGGCGCGGGTCTAAATTCACTTGGTCGACTAATTGACGAACACTTTGTATGCCATCACCAATGACCAACGGCGGCTCGCGCCTAGCGGCCGCAACCAATTTATTGCCAACCACTAAAAAGCGGAAATCACTACCAGGAATAAATCGCTCAATTAATACTTCTTCGCTAATTTCAGCAGCAGCAGCGTAAGCGATTTTTAATTGCTCACGGCTATTAATATTGACCGTAACGCCTTTACCCTGATTACCATCTTTAGGCTTCACCACCACCGGCCCAGCAATTTCGGTCATCGCTAACCAAGCATCTTCAACATCGGCGACTTCGCGCCCTGCCGGCACAGGCACGCCAGCCGCATCGAGTAGTCTTTTGGTTAATTCTTTATCCTGTGCAATCGCTTCGCCAATGGCACTAGTATTATCGGTTTCAGCAGCTTGTATGCGGCGTTGCTTACTGCCCCAACCAAACTGTACCAAGCTGCCTTCAGTTAAGCGCCTGAATGGAATGCCACGGCTGATTGCAGCATCTACAATAGCGCCGGTACTCGGCCCTAAACGCACATCTTCATCTAAATCTTTGAGTTGGGCTAAGGTCGTAGCAAGCTCAAAAGGCGCATTAGCAACCGCAGATTGGCAAAGGTGAATCGCCAAGTTAAGCGCCTGCCGCCCAACCGCCTCTTCTGTATATTCAATCACTACTTGATACACACCCAACTCTGGCGTTGTCGCAGTTCGGCTAAAAGTCACTGGACAGCCTGATTGTGCTTGTAGCGCTAGCGCTGCTAACTGCAACACATGCGCCAAAGAAACCGCCTCTTCGTGGCCCGCTAATTGTAGTGGACCAATTTCAGGAAATCGCGCACGCAAACGTGATTCAAAACCGCTAATATTGGCAATATTGCATTCCAACTTGCTACAGTTTACAACAGCTTCAATGGCGGTATGCCGGCTCCATAGATTAGGGCCGCGCAGCGCACGAATACGTGAGACTTCCATCAAACAGTTTTCCTTATTTTTATACACAACATATTTATGATCAGACTATTCATCTGCTTCAAGTCAGTTTACTTCAGTAGGTTTAACTTCAAAAGTTTCGATGCCCGCACTGATAATCTCAGCAGAAATACCTAGCGCCCATGCAGCGCCTATTGCGGCCAATAAGGACATCACTTGAGTATTTTTTGGCGTATCTTTTACAGCATTTTTTTGAACCACCTGCAAAAATGGTAGCGTGGCTAATTTGGTCAGTAATGTCTGCTGGCTCGCAGAGGTTAATGTGAAACAGCCATTATTAAGCAACACCGCCCTACCGCCCGCCTTTAAATGCGCTTCAATCGCAGGCGATGCTGGATCTTGTGCAAATAGAATCACTTCGCCGTCACACAATTCTGCCATTTCTAAGACTAAAAAATCTTCCGCATTCAGCACCGCAACACCGCTGCTCAATACCACATCAACTTGCGTGCGCAGCACATTGCAAACTTGCTCTGGCGTTTCTAGATAATGCTCGCCGTAGTGTTTCTCCGGCTCGATATTAGTCACTACGCCCACTTGGCAACGGTCGTAACCCAAGCCTTCAGCCAAAATAGTGCTGAGACTATTTTCAATCACCGCGGCTTCTACCATCCGATTAATCAGTAATTTCTGCGCAGCGGCCCAAGTAGCACAATCACGCTTATCTACCTGACGCTTATCCAAATAAAGGCCATCACGGCAAGCTAAACCAACATGCTTACCGCTCAAATGTATCAAACTAGCAATAATTTGCGCGGTCAGACTGGCGCCATGTGATCCAGTAATCCCAACCACAGGAATACGCCCCATCGCGCCTTCAACAAACAGGCTGTCGACAATCGCTTTGCCGACCGGACGCGCCTCCCCTTCTGCTGGTTTAAGATGCATCAGCAAACCTGGCCCAGCATTCACCTCGACAATTGCACCACGTTGCTGATCTAGTGGCTGCGAAATATCTTCAGCCACCATATCAATGCCCGCAATATCCAAGCCGACGATACGCGCTGCTAGCGCGGCCATCGCAGCTACTTCAGGATGCACAAGATCTGTGACATCCAGCGCTACATTACCATTACGTTGAATAATCACTTGCTTACCCTGCGGTAAAATTGAATCTGGTGTAAAACCCTGTCGGTTGATTTCAAAAACCACAGAAGCATTTTGGTCAACTAAGATTAAATCTAGCGGAAACTCTTCGGCCTCGCCACGCCTAGTATCTGTGTTAATTTGCACATCAATCAACTGCCTGACCGAGGCAATGCCATCACCGACAACAGAAACAGATTCGCCTTTAGCCGCTGCTGCCAATTTGCCACCGACAATTAATAAGCGATGCTCATTGCCGCGTACAAAGCGCTCAACGATTACTTCACTACCCTCAGCATCGGCTAAGGTAAATGCAGCTTCTACTTCTTCGCGCGTCATCAACTCGGTCGATACGCCGCGCCCATGATTACCATCACTAGGCTTAACCACGACTGGCAAACCAATATCTTCAGCGGCATCCCAGGCATCAGCCGCATCGTCAACGATACGCCCCTCCGGAACGGGCATGCCACATGATTGTAATAATTGTTTGGTAAGATCTTTTTCGCTAGAAATCCCTTCAGCGATAGCACTAGTTTGATCAGTTTCTGCCGTCCAAATGCGATGCTGATTAGCGCCATAACCAAGTTGCACTAAATTACCGTCAGTCAGACGTATCGATGGGATATTGCGCTCAGTTGCCGCATCTACAATACAGGCCGTGCTAGGGCCTAGACAAAGTGTATCGACCATTTCTCGTAATTGGCTGAGTGTGGCTGGTAAATCAAATGGCTTATCTTCAATCGCCGCGACCACTAAATCCCGTGCCGCATGCATCGCCACACGGCTTACATGTTCGTTGCGTGAGCGTACTACGACCTTATAAACGCCACGCACACAAGTGCTTCGCGCCTTACCGAAACCACCTTGCATTCCGGCTAAGGTTTGCAATTCCAGCGTGACATGTTCCAAAATATGGCCAGGCCAAGTGCCTTCGCGGACCCGCTGCAAAAATCCACCGCGCTCGCCTATACCGCAGCGATGCTCGACCAAAGATGGCAGCCAAGCGGTGAGTCGCTCGTAAAAGCCGGGTAGCGTATTAGACGGCGAATCTTCTAGCGCGCCTATATCTAGCCAGGCTTCTAATACTGGACGATAAGTCCATAAATTGGGTCCGCGCAGAGGTAGTATTTTGATGAACTTCATCAACTTATCCAGATGAATTAAAACGAAAAAAAGGCTCACACTATACCCCAATTAGCTGACAAAAACCTGACAACAAGCTGACAATAAACTATTTATACCTATTTATGAGCTGACTCGATTGTAGTACACTCAGCCGCTGTGAACAACAAAATACTCCCCACAATTATTACGAATAAAACCTTGCCAGCCGCTTGGCAGGCTGCAGCACAGGCGCAACTAGAAAATAGTGAAGAGATCTGCGCATGGCTTGAGATCAACCTTGATGCGGCGCTGCATTTTAAAAAAAGCTTATTACTCATTACTAACCAGCGCTTAGTCAGCATCGCTTCTGTGAATGCTGTTACCTCAGAAAAGCATGCGACATATCCGTTCAAAGCGCACTTAACGCTAAAACACCACGACAATGCGGGCGTCGCCAATATTGAATTATTTGGCGGTGAAAACGGTGAAATACGCTTAGCACATTGGTTTTACACGCTGACTAATGACTTTTCTGCGTCGCGCTTTATTAAACAATTTGAGCTGCAACTTGCTAGCTTTTTAAGTGGCCAGCCTATTGTGGCAGAAGCCTCTGAAATTTGTCCAAACTGCCAATCCCTTCTGGAAGCAGATCAGGACGAGTGTCCGCAATGCAGCAACACTATCGATGCACCGCCATCTACTTGGACATTATTCCGCTTATGGCGTTTTGCCAAACCGTATCAATGGCAATTGCTCAGTGGCTTTTTGCTGATGCTAGCTTCTACTGCGGCCACACTCGTCCCGCCTTACTTAACTATTCCGCTGATGGACAAGGTGTTAATTCCCTACCAAAACGGTGCGCCGATTGATGTTGGCATGGTGGCATTATTATTAAGCGGCTTGCTTGGCTCAGCGCTATTGGCTTGGAGTCTAGGCTGGGCGCGCACTTATATTCTAGCGCTGGTCAGCGAACGGATAGGCGCAGATTTACGTACGATTACTTATGAGCATTTACTCAAGCTTTCACTAGAGTATTTTGGCGGCAAGCGTACTGGCGATTTAATGTCGCGCATAGGCTCGGAATCGGACCGTATCTGTGTGTTTTTATCACTGCATTTACTCGACTTTGCCACCGATGTGCTGATGATTATTATGACTTCAGCGATTCTGATTTCTATCAACCCTAAACTAGCCTTGATCACCTTATTACCGCTACCCTTCATCGCTTGGATGATTCATATCGTGCGCGACAAATTGCGTACCGGATTTGAAAAAATAGACCGCGTCTGGTCAGAAGTCAGTAACGTGCTGGCCGATACTATTCCCGGCATTCGTGTGGTAAAAGCATTTGCCCAGGAATCGCGTGAAGCCAAGCGCTTCCGCGAAGCCAATCAGCATAATTTAATCGTCAATGACCGCATCAATAAAATATGGTCGCTATTTTCGCCTAGCGTGACCTTGCTCACTGAAATCGGTTTGCTTTTAGTGTGGGCATTTGGTATCTGGCAAGTCTCACACAATGAAATTAGCGTGGGTGTACTGATAGCCTTTTTGGCGTATATCAGCCGCTTTTATACACGACTAGATTCTATGAGCCGCATTGTTTCTGTGACGCAAAAAGCCGCTTCTGGCGCTAAACGCATCTTTGATATTCTTGACCATGTTTCCAGCGTTCCAGAACCAAGCAACCCAGTCCATCTTGAAAAAGTAGTTGGGGAAATTGAGATTAAATCAGCCGGCTTTCGTTATGGTAATCGCGCAGTGATTAAAGACTTAAGTCTAATGATACAGCCGGGCGAGATGATAGGACTGGTCGGCCACAGCGGCTCAGGCAAAAGTACCTTAGTCAACTTAATGTGCCGCTTCTACGACGTAACCACCGGCTCTATCAACTTAGATGGCGTGAATATTCGCTCGCTGCCTATTGCAGAATACAGACGCAATATTGGCCTAGTGCTACAAGAACCATTTCTATTTTTTGGTAGCATTGCCGAAAATATAGCCTATGGAAAACCAGAAGCGACCCGCGCAGAAATCGTGTCAGCCGCCCGTGCTGCCCATGCACATGAGTTTATTTTGCGGCTACCGCATGGCTACGATTCTCTGGTAGGCGAACGTGGACAGGGCTTATCTGGCGGCGAACGCCAGCGCATTTCAATTGCCCGCGCTTTACTTATAGATCCACGTATTCTGATACTAGACGAAGCAACTGCTTCAGTAGATACCGAAACTGAAAAAGAAATACAAAAAGCTTTAGACAATCTAGTGCATGGCCGTACCACGATTGCCATTGCCCACCGCCTATCTACGCTGCACAAAGCGAATCGCTTGGTGGTATTAGACCGCGGCGAAATTGTTGAAGTCGGCGGTCACGACGAGCTCATGGCACGCGAGGGCGCTTATTATCGCCTCTACCAAGCGCAAGCGCGCAATGTAGATACCAATTTGGATGATGTGGACAATCATGTCACACTCGCTAACAGCCAAATGACTCACCAAGAAGCTAACGCCTAGCCATGGAACAATTCACCTTATTTACTGACTTTAGCCTCATAAGAAGTGCTGCTGGTGGCCTAGTGCTTACCGCCAGCGACGTTACAATTCATGAAGGCGTTTTTCCCGTGCGTGCGTTTCCTATTTCAGCGCCAGCAGAAGGTTTATCCTTAATCGGCTCAAATGGCCACGAACTAGCATGGATAGCCAGCTTAAAAGCATTGCCAAATGCAACCCGCAACCTGATTGAAGATGAGCTTGCACGCCGCGAATTTATGCCGGAAATTCTGAACATCAGTCAGGTATCAAGCTTTGCTACACCAAGCACTTGGCAAGTTGAAACGGATAGAGGCGACACTGAATTAGTACTCAAAGCTGAAGAGCACATACGCAGACTGACACACACCAGCCTGCTCATTACCGATGGCCATGGCGTTAACTTTATCATTCGCGACATAGACCAGCTAGATCAGCACAGCCGAAAATTGCTAGACCGATTTTTGTAGCAATAATGTGCCAGCCTAGCGCTTGCTAGCGCACAAGCGAATGCAATATCTGTAATTTTAGTGCGATACAACCATCCACTCCAGTTAACCAAAATCACTAACTAGCTGTAATCTACGCTAGAACTTTCTGCCATGAGCAGCACGCTAAATCTACCCCACCCTTAAAAAATAAGCTCAAAGTGTGACAACGCACATAAGGCTGAAAGTTTAATTGACATAATGTCAGATTATGTGTGTATAACTCTAATAGCACGTTCATGGCTAATGCTCAGCAAGCTAGGATTTGTAACAATCAATACACAAGGCTGACACTAATGAAAATAGAACGCAACTTGACTGCAAAGTCATTGTTTTGAAATTCACACCTAAACACGTTATTTTTATTAGCATCGCCACGCTAACGGTCGCAATGGCAGCCGCCATTGGGTTTTGGTCTTTTGATAATATCCAGCAAACTGCAGCTGCAAAAAACATGGCTTTATAGTCTTAAGCAAAGCCGATGGATTACTATCTGCCTTAAAAGATGCTGAGACCGGACAACGCAGCTATCTGCTGACTGGAGACACGGCCTATCTTCAACCCTATTTAGCAGTACGTGGTAGCGTTACCGGCGATCTCGACACATTGCGCAAACTCACTAAAATCAGCGCAGCCAGCCAACACCTTAATACTGCGACTCCTTTAATCTACGCCAAAATGGCCGAATTAGCGCATCTAATCGAGCTACGCCAAGCGCATAAAATCGACTTAATAGCAGTAGAAATGGCTAATGGTCGAGGCAAGCAGTTGATGGATGACATTCGTGACGAAATTCATGAGTTCAAAGAAATTGAGCAAACTGAGCTAAATGAAAACGATGTCGCCTTGCAAGCCAGCATGCAAAAGATGTTTAGCATCATTATTGCTGCCAGCTTTATATGGTCTCTATTTGAACTTGCATTCATTTACTTCAGGATTCGTCAGCCACAACAACAAATAAAATATTGCCATGACCTTCGCCACCTGGAATATAAGTGGATTGCAAGGCTAACTTTTTATAGGCTACTGAAAACAACGGCGCCAATACTGGAATAGGCATGTAATTCACATCCTGGCGCATGGTCAAGCCAATGGTATAGCCGAGTCCCAAACGGTAATCAGCCGCTGGGCGCCATATTTTCTGATAGGCATAACCAGCAATTGGCTCGGTTTTATTAGACGAATCTTGAAATGCCATCACATATAAAGCCTGCCAATCGCCATCAGTATTATAGCGATACTTCCCCACGCCTAAACCCCAAGGCCGCTCATTATAGGAGTCGATCTTTTCAGCACTATAAAAATTGCGATTATGCCAAGTATCAATTGGAATATATAGCTCATAATCTTTAGACTACCAAGTTTGCACAAGAGCGCTCTTCGCATTCTCCCACAGGCTTGGCTGAACTTTCTCCTCAGCCAATGCTGGCGTGGTAAGTTAAGTACCAATATTTCAAGTGATGTCCTATTTGAATTAATTAGATTGATATTATTTTCTAGCTATCACCCGCCAAATGGCATTGCCCACGTCATCCGCAACTAGCAATGCGCCTTGTTTATCTAGCGCAACACCCACCGGACGGCCAAAAGCATTGTCCTCTGGACTGAGAAATCCGTTCAAGACATCCAGCGGCAGGCCATTTGGCTTACCTGAGGTAAACGGCACGAATATGACTTTATAGCCACTAAGCGGTTTACGATTCCATGAACCATGCTGACCGACAAACATACCATCCCTATAACGTTTAGGTAAGCTGGTACCCAGTGCCGACGCCAAACCGAGTGAGGCGGTGTGCGCACCTAAAGCATAATCCGGAATTAGCGCCTGTGCAACCAATGCAGGGTCTTGCGGCTTGACTCGCTCATCTATATGGGCACCATAGTAACTGTATGGCCAACCATAAAAACCACCCTCTTGTACTGAAGTCAAATAATCCGGCACCAAATCATTACCTAGTTCATCACGCTCATTGACTACAACCCAAAGTTTTTGGCTAATAGGCTCCCATGCTAAACCATTAGGATTACGCAGTCCTGAGGCAAAGAGACGATACTCTGCAGTTTCAAGATCTAAGGTCCAGATTGCGGCACGCTGCTCTTCAGCGGCCATGCCATTTTCTGCTACATTACTGTTGGAGCCAACAGTAATATAAAGCTTGCTGCCATCAACACTGGCGATAATATTTTTAGTCCAATGATGATTAATAGGACCTCCTGGCAGATCAATAAGCTTAGTACCTTTAGCCGTAATTTTGATATCGCCAGTGACATAAGGATATTTAAACACGGCATCGGCATTGGCGACATAAAGATTATTGCCAACCAGTGTCATACCGAACGGAGAATTCAAACCTTCCAGCAACACTGAATTGATATCAGCAATACCATCGCCATTGATATCACGTAGTAGTCTGATACGATTGGCACTAACCGAAGTGGCTCCCGCTTTTTTCATTACAACACCAGCGACCCAAGCTTTTATGCCTTTATTTCCCTCTGCCTTAGCGGGAGTGTTAGTCTCAGCCACCAGTACATCACCATTTGGCAACACATATAGCCAACGCGGATGATCCAAGTTACGCACAAAAGCACTTACTGTTAAATCCGATGCGGCTTCTGGCGTCCCGCCAACTGGCCAGCCTAACGCTGGTGCAATATTAACGGTGGGAATTAAATTTTTATGTGGTGCCGGTAAATTAGGATTTGGTCCTACTCCAGCGATCGCAGATTCTTTAGTGGCGGCTCCAATAGTTGCATCACTACAAGCCGCTAATGATAAAAATACCGAGGTGGCAAATAACAATTTTGTCGTTAACTTAGTTGATTTAACTAAATAAAAACTGGGCTTAACTAAAGAAAAATTTAACTTATCTCGAGAGCAAAATAGCTTCATATCGACTAACCCCTAATATTCTGTAAACACGACTCTGGCAATTAAATGGCCCAGACTAAAATTAAATTGCCAATAGTCCAAGTCGGAATTTAAAACTACTTCATAGATTTTTCATCATTGCCGCCGATTACACCATATATGGCTACACCACCCACCGTTCCCAGCAAACCTCCGCCAGTCAAGATGCGCCGGCAGCGGCACCAACACCAGCGCCAATCGCAGTGTTTTTATCACGTGTAGTCATGTTGCTACAACCTGTAATACCTAATACCAACAGCAATAAAGTTACTTTAAATATAGATCTTTGTATAGTTTTTATTGCAACACCACTTTTTAAATTACTAGTAATAGTCAATCAAGAATAGTGCTTAGGCATATTGCTAATGCATCAAATTGCGAATCGTACATACTTTATAAAAAGGGGCGCGTACGATCATGAGTTTAGTATCGAAGATTATAAAAAACTTGAACTAACTTAATAGAAGTTGATTTTTGTTAGTGCAATAATTATGAGCTAAGCAAGCCAATCACAGCATTAATGGCGATTTAATGTACAACCCCCTCTAAAACTGATGATTCTAGAGGAGTTTATTTACACTAATAATATAGGTGTTCCCTAGAACGGAATATCATCCTCAAAATCATCAAATCCTGAACCGCTTACCACTGGCTTAGCGCCAGACTGTGCTGATTTAGCCGATGATTGACTGCCTTGGGCAGGCGCTTGGTTGTAATCTGTACTGCCGCCACTTTGATCCATCGCGCCATCGTAACTTGCGTTTGAGCTGCCGCCACCGTCACGGCCACCAAGCATTTGCATTTGGTCGGCAATAATTTCTGTGGTGTAGCGATCTTGGCCTTCTTTAGTTTGCCATTTACGTGTTTGCAAGCGGCCTTCTACATAAACTGGGCGACCTTTCTTAAGGTATTCACCCGCAATTTCGGCTAATTTACGATACATGACAATGTTGTGCCATTCTGTTCTTTCTTGCTTAGCACCGGCTTTGTCTTTCCAGCTATCTGTAGTCGCAATACTAAAATTACAAACCGCCTCGCCGTTAGGCATAAATCTAACTTCAGGGTCTTTGCCTAAGTTACCTACTAAAATCACTTTATTAACTGATGCCATTTTTATCCCCTCAACAATTGATACACTTGCGATTGCAATTGGGTTTCATCCCATTCTTGCGTTTTATCTATTTTCAATATAATCGTACGCTCTTGTGGCAAAACCACAGCTTCAATCACGCCTACCAGTTTAGCTAGATTGTTTTTCAGCGACTCCGCCTGCTCACTGGTCAACTCGGCGTTTGCTTCATCCAAGCTGTACATCTTAGTTTTTAATGCAGGTGGCGCTTGCATTGAATATGCCAATATTAGCCATAAAAACATCATTATGCTACAAAAAATAAATACGCTGGCAAAGCCTAGTTTGTGCAACAAATAACCACCCAATGCACCGCCGACAAAAACGCCTAGCGACTGCGAGGTGTTATAAACGCCCATCGCTGTACCTTTTGCTGCAGCCGGCGCCATTTTGCTAATAATAGAAGGTAATGAAGCTTCGAGCACGTTAAAGGCAATAAAGTACAGCGTAAGTGAAACGACAATACCCCAGAAATGTTCTATAGAAGCAGCAAAGGTTAACTGCGCTAGCAACATCACGGCAATGGCGCTAACAAATACCAATTTCATTTTGGCGTATTTTTCGGCATAAATAATGGCTGGTACCATTAATACAAAGGAAGCGAGCAGAATTGGCAAATACAGATGCCAATGCTGGTTTTCATGCAAATTACTTGATTGCTTGATTGCAAACGGCACCACCACAAACATGGCCATTTGTGCGGCATGCAAAGAAAAAATGCCGAAATTCAGGCGTAATAATTGTGTATTTTTCAGTACATCTTTCAGCTTGGCCGGAGCCGCGCTGGCATCCGAATGATAATGGCTATGCAAAGGATCTGGCACCAAAAACTTCACCACGGCAATCGCGGCCAGCGTTAATAATGCGGTCATCACAAAAATGCCGGGCACGCCTATCCATTGATTAAGCAATGGCCCACCGACCAAGGAAACAGCAAAGGCCACGCCTATCGTACCGCCTATACTCGCCATCGCTTTAGTGCGATTCTCATCGCGGGTTAAATCTGCCAGCAAAGCCGTCACCACGGCAGAAACAGCACCAGCACCTTGAATGGCACGACCAATAATAACGCCTTCAATATTCATTGCTAAAGCCGCCACCATGCTGCCAATAGCAAAGATAAATAGTCCAAGATAAATCATAGGCTTACGGCCAAATTTATCTGACGCCATACCAAAAGGTAATTGAAAAAGGGCTTGTGTGAGGCCATAAGCGCCCAAAGCCAGCCCTATCATCAGCGCGCTTGGTTGCTCGGTAAAAGCCGTTGACGCGTAAATAGCAAAAATGGGCAATATAGAAAACATACCAAACATGCGCAAGCCATAAATGGCAGCCAAACTAGCCGTAGCGCGAACTTCGGTAGGCGTCATTTTATCTAGCGCTACAGTATCGATGACAGCCATCTCTGCCGAGGCGATTGTTTCAGAGACTGACTCGCCATATGATGGTTTATTTGATGCTTGCATGAAAAATTTATAAGCTAAATTCGTAAAAGTAGGTATATTAGCAGGTTGCCTTGAAGTTAACCTAGATCTTACGTAAAAGCATTATGGAATTCATTAAAATACGCGGTGCACGCACGCACAATTTAAAAAACATATCGCTGGATATTCCACGTAATAAGCTGGTGGTTATTACTGGTTTATCTGGTTCTGGCAAGTCTTCTCTTGCCTTTGATACGCTCTATGCAGAAGGTCAGCGGCGCTATGTAGAATCGCTATCTGCTTATGCTCGACAGTTTTTAGCGCGTATGGATAAACCTGATGTAGATTTGATTGAGGGCTTATCGCCAGCGATTTCTATTGAGCAAAAATCCACTTCACATAACCCGCGTTCAACCGTGGGCACAGTGACAGAAATTCACGATTATTTACGTCTTTTATATGCGCGTGCAGGCGACCCGGAATGTCCAGAACATGGCACCAAGTTAGAAGCGCAAACCGTGAGCCAGATGGTAGATCACGTGTTGGCTTTGCCAGAAGATACCAAGCTCATGATATTGGCGCCTGTGGTGAGCAATCGCAAAGGTGAACAACTAGATTTAATTGAAGAGTTAAAGGCGCAAGGTTTTGTACGCCTGCGTATCGATGGCAAAATTTATGAAATAGATGCGCTACCAGCGCTAGCTAAAACAACTAAACATAGTGTTGATGTGGTCATTGACCGCATCAAAGTTAAGCAAGACATGAAGCAGCGTATTGCTGAATCTTTTGAAACAGCTTTGCGTTTAGCCGAAGGCAAAGCCATTGCGGTAGAAATGGATACCGATAAAGAATATATGTTTTCTGCCAAGTTCTCATGCCCAGAATGTGACTATTCACTGGCTGAACTAGAGCCGCGCTTATTTTCGTTTAACAACCCGATGGGCGCTTGCCCAGGGTGTGATGGTTTAGGCAACATTAACTTTTTTGACCCTAAACGTGTGGTGGCTTTTCCGCATTTATCGCTAGCCGCTGGTGCGATTAAAGGCTGGGATAGGCGAAACCAGTTTTACTTTCAAATGCTCAGCAGTTTAGCTTCACACTATAATTTTGACCTAGATACGCCCTTTGAACAATTGTCCGAGGCGATTCAATCGATATTACTTAATGGCAGCAGTAAAGTAGAAATCCCGTTCAAATATCTCAACGAGCGCGGTGTTTTCTTTCAAAAAATTCACGCCTTCGAAGGTATTTTAATCAATTTAAAACGCCGTTATCACGAGACCGATTCGCAAACAGTGCGTGAAGAATTGGCCAAATATTTAAACTCGCAAAGCTGCCCAGACTGTGCCGGTACGCGCTTACGCAAAGAAGCGCGTCACGTTAAAGTAGGCAATAAAAACATCCACGAAGTCTGCCAAGTGCCACTTAAGTTAGCGCTTACTTTCTTTGATAAGCTTGAATTAACTGGTGCGAAACTGGCCATTGCCGATAAAATTGTTAAAGAAATTAGCAATCGTCTTAAATTCTTAACCAATGTAGGTTTAGAGTATTTATCGCTTTCACGCTCAGCAGAAACGTTGTCTGGCGGTGAAGCGCAACGTATTCGTTTAGCCAGCCAAATTGGTAGCGGCTTGACTGGCGTAATGTACGTGCTGGATGAACCGTCCATCGGTTTACATCAGCGCGATAACGACCGCTTGCTAGAAACCCTAAAACGCTTGCGCGATATTGGCAACAGCGTAATTGTGGTAGAGCATGACCAAGACGCGATTATGGCGGCCGATTATGTGATTGATATTGGTCCAGGCGCGGGTGAACATGGTGGACAAATTGTGGCAGAAGGCACGCCAGAAGAAGTACAAGCCAACCCAAATTCTCTGACAGGCGATTATTTAAGCGGCAAAAAACAAATCATTTATAACAAAAAGCGCACACCACCAGACCCGGCGCGTTGGCTTAAATTAAGCAATACCACTGGCAACAACTTGAAAGATGTGACGCTTAAATTGCCGGTAGGCTTATTAAGCTGCATCACCGGCGTTTCTGGTAGTGGTAAATCTACGCTGATTAACGACACTTTATATCGCGTTGTTTCGCAACATTTATACGGCAGCAGTACCGAACCTGCCGCGTTTGGTGAAATTGACGGCTTAGCATTTTTTGACAAAGTCGTTGATGTTGACCAAAGCCCAATTGGCCGTACTCCACGCTCTAATCCAGCAACTTACACCGGCCTATTTACACCGATTCGCGATTTATTTGCCGGTGTGCCTGAAAGCCGGGTGCGTGGTTACGGGCCCGGTAGATATTCATTTAACGTAAAAGGTGGGCGCTGTGAAGCTTGCCAGGGTGATGGCGTTCTGCGTGTAGAAATGCACTTTTTGCCTGATGTTTACGTGCCATGTGATGTTTGTAAAGGCCACCGTTACAATCGCGAAACCTTAGAAATTCAATTTAAAGGTAAAAACATCCGCGAAGTATTAGAAATGACAGTTGAGCAAGCGCATACATTTTTTAGCGCACAACCGGTAATTTCTCGCAAACTCAAAACATTATTAGATGTTGGTTTGGGCTATATTACACTTGGGCAAAGTGCGACCACTTTATCTGGCGGCGAAGCGCAGCGGGTAAAATTGGCCTTAGAGTTAAGTAAGCGAGATACCGGCCGTACGCTGTATATTTTAGATGAACCAACCACTGGTCTGCATTTTGCTGACATTCAATTATTACTCGATGTGATTCATCGTTTACGCGACGCAGGCAATACCATAGTAATTATTGAGCACAATTTAGATGTCATAAAAACTGCCGATTGGATTGTCGACATGGGTCCAGAAGGTGGCGATGGCGGCGGTATGATAATTGCTGAAGGTACGCCAGAACAAGTGGCACTAAGTACTGAAAGTTATACGGCGAAATATCTTAAAGCGATGTTGTAGCAGCTAGTATTCTAGCAATCGAAGTCTGGGAAGGTTGTTGTAACTTCACTTAATTTGGTTATTCTTAACGGTATTGCATCATCATTGAGTATTATTCAATGATGATGCAGATTTAACTGCCTTAATTTTGGTGAAATTTTGGCAGTAACAGCCACTATTGACAGCGTCATCAAGCCGCCAAATATCACAGACGGAATTAAGCCCATCAGCCGTGCCGTCAGGCCCGATTCAAAAGCACCTAACTCATTAGACGAGCCTATAAAAATACCGTTAATGGCCGAGACTCGACCACGCATCGCGTCAGGGGTCGCTAATTGTAAAATTGTGGTACGCAAAACTACAGAAACACCATCGAATATACCGGATAGAATAAGTAAAAATCCAGCCAGCCAAATATAGCTAGCTAAACCAAAGCCAATAATACACAGCCCAAAGCCAGCAACCGAGGCTAATAGCCAGCGTCCTGCATGTAAACCTATTGGGTGGCGCGCCAGCCAAATACCGGTCATAATGGCACCCATTGCAGGAGCCGCACGTAATAGGCCTAAGCTCTGTGGTCCATAATGATAAATGTCGTGAATGAATGCCGGTAGCATGGCCACCGCACCGCCAAAAAGTACGGCAAACATATCTAGCGACAATGCACTAAGCACAATTTGATTACTAAATACAAAGCGCAAGCCTTGCGCAATGCTGGCAAACACCGGCGAATTTTTTAGCGTAAGCGGCGGCTCTTTTATCCTAATCGACAATATAATACTGGCTGCACATACGCAAAATAGCGCAGCCATTAAATAGGCGGTGGTTTTACTGGCAAAACCAATGAGCAATCCACCCAAAGCTGGGCCAACAATCAAACCTGCCTGAAAAGTCGCACTACCAACGGCTGAAGCCCTTGCGTAAGCCTCACGCGGGAGAATAAGGGCAAATAGACTACTGTAACTAGGCGCAATAAAGGCACGCTCTATACCTGTTAGCATAATTGAGCCATAAATCCACAGGCTTGCGCTTGCACTACTGCCAACAAAACCCATAGCCACTGCGGTTAAAGCGAGCGCATTAATCGCCAAACTTACCGCGGCCAAAGCAGCAAAAAACCGTCGAGAAAAATAATGATCTACGGCATGACCAGCAAAAAGCGCGCAGGCAAAATATGGAATAACTTCCGCCAAACCGATTAAGCCGAGTGCGAGCGTGTCGTGGGTAATCTCATAAATATGCCAACCCACTGTGACGGCCATAATTTGATACGCCAGCACCATAAATACGCGATAAGAAAGTAGTTTAAAAAAGGCGTACTGGTGAATGCGGAAAATGTTCATGGAATACGCTAAGAGTTGGTACGATATTATAAACCTTCGTTATCAATCCGCACGTTTGAGGTAAAATTAGTGAGTTAGTGCAGTGAATAAGGCAGTAAGCGTAATTTACGTAAGTGATTACGCCGATGAGTCGTCATTGACCTAGTGTGACTCTGCCGATATAGATTAGGCGCACTAACGCTTTAATATCATAACTTACATACTATACAT
>JBBAOU010000035.1:0-24742 GCA_040401175.1 Methylotenera sp.
ACGCTAATGGAAGCGAGCGAAGGTAAGGGATGCTGGAACTACTAAAACAAAATGCACGGCTAGTGCTAAACGGCTTAAATATAAAACCAAAGCTTAGTAGACATAGCTTTGGTTTTGTACTAAATGGCTAGCTAACTGCATGATTAATGGAGAGAAAATGCTTTTATATATGACATACAAAAAACTGGTCGCGCTTTTTGACAAAAGAAAACAAACTACTGCTAACGAAATTAATTGGTTAGGAGATAAAAAAATGGCACAAGCACGTACTTTGAATGACAAAGAATTAAACCTATTACTGCTTTACATCCAAACACGCAAACATGCAGTAAGAGATAGATGCATGGTATTGATGACTTTTTTAAGCGGCGCACGCATTAAAGAAGTTGCATTGACTAAAGTTGGCGATGTACTTGCACTTGATGGCACTATTAAAACTGAGATACGACTTACTGCGGAGCAAACGAAAGGGAAACATGCACGTACAATTGTATTAGCAGATAAACTGCGCAAAGAACTGCTTACATACTTACAAATAAGATTTGATACAAAACACTTAATTGCTGTTACTTACACAGACAATATGAAAAAGCCATTGTTTGCAACACAGAAACGTGAGGGGTTTAATGCAAATACAGCTTGTTACCACTTTCACATGCTTTATAAAGAATTCGGCCTAATCGGCGTTAGCAGTCATTCAGGCAGACGCAGTTTTTTAACGAAATTAAGTGCTAAAGGTGTGCCAATTAAAGTGCTACAAGAACTAGCTTCACATCGCAGCATACAATGTACTGCTAGGTATATTGATGTTACAACTGACATGAAAAGGGCAGCCGCAAATTTAATTTAACTGTCTAAATGGTTTAACTGTTTTTCAGCAAGTGAAATAGCTTCACAAAGCTCAAAATGCTGTATGCGCTTTGCACCTGCATTTTCTAAAGTCGATAATCCAACTGTTTTATTCTTGCCGAAGTGCTTGGCAATGTCGGCAGATGACATAACAATAAAAAACCATTGCTGTAAATTAAGTGGGTTAGCTTTTTGTCTGTCAGTTTCAGCAAACACACAAAAAACGTAAATATGTGCAGCGCGTTGAGGTTTATCAGAGTTTGAATTACTTGCAGCATACCAACTTGTTTTTTCTGCAATATCAAATCGTATTATGCTGTTCTTCTTCTGTTGCCATGTTTGCAAATATGCAGCAGATTTAACTTCGATATACTTGCCACTCGGCAACAATAAATCGTATGCATCCCATTCAAGCCGTTGTGCATTTAAGCAACTTAATTCATTACCAACAATATATTCAGCAAGTGAGCCGCGTAATGCATTCGATAACAAGTCAGAAAATGCCCATTGCCAAAACTTGTCTTTAGAAATAATTGTCATTAAAAATACTAAATTGATGCTATATAAGTTTGTGGCGGTTGAGTTGGTTTAATTAAAATTTACAACATAACTAGCCAAGCTTAATCTATTGCCTTGTTTTAAAATCATTTCATCCAAATCATCGTTTATCAAAATATGCCAATACATTTTTCCATTATCACTTTCTGTAATGCCTAAATTGTCCAAATTCGCTTCCATTACACTACTTGGTATTGCGTAAGTTTTTTTCAATCCCACACAACCTAAAACAAAAAAACCTTCTTTACCCTCAGTCAAAAATTTACGCCAATTTGGATGGTATGCATACCAGTATGTAAAGTTACGTGCGTATCTTTTTGATACAGGGCAGCAAGCGCGAACATCGTCAGAACTTGTAAATAAAGTTTTTGTTGTTTGGGTTAGTGTTTTACCTAATTTATTAGCTAGTGCCTCAATAGCATTTTTTCTTGTTTCATCAATCACTTCTTTTGCTGTTTTAATCTGTCCGCCAACCCCGCCCTCATCTTTTTCTTCTAACTCATTGTCGTCTTGTGCTAACTCTTTTACTTCTTTTTCATCAGCCTCTTTAACATCTTCAATCGTGTCGAAAATAACATTTATCATGCTATCTAGCCGCGTGTATTCAAAAGGCTGTAGCAGTTGTCTAATTTTGCTAACTGTTAAAATGTCACCCGTACTTAAAGCAATACTTACAAGCTTGTATAAGCTTTCAACGCTAATAATTCTTGTATCCCATGCATAACGCGAACCTCTAACTTGTGCCTCTAATGCATTCGTATCTTTTCTACCTACAACTATAAGTATTTTCGAATCGCTATTAACACTACCATCTTGCTCAAGTTTCCTTTTGTACTCAAACAACTTGTCCAAATCAATCGTATAAGCTTCAGTAGTTTTTACCTCTACGATTAAATCAGCACTTTTTTCTGCTTTCCATATTCCGTCAAAACCAACCTGATTTCTCACTCCTCTATACAATCCATTTTTAACTGTATATCCTAACCTTCTGCCAATTTCATTTACCAAATCTTGTAAAACAAATCCATTTATTGCAACGCCACTAATACTAAATGCGTTTTCCAAGCAAGTGTCTGAGTATTTCTTTAACTGCTCATGTTGAACAAGCGATAAAAATTCACGTAACTCATTACTACACACTGAATTGTCACGTAAATTACCATCACCAGCATTGTTAACAATTTGAATAATTGTCTGACCCAACACAGCATCTTTATTATTTTTATAAAACTCAAGTAACGGCATTGCTATCCTAAATAAATTAGTTTTATTGATATTACTACAGATATGAAACGCGCTGCTATTGGGTTAGTATAGCTTTAAATATAAAAAAAACGGGGTTAAGAATGGTAAGTGTAACTATTGATGCAAACGATACAAAATCTTGGGTAAATAATTATTTTTTTATATTTAGGAAATGGCACAAAGAACACGCACCTAAGCCGCTTCCAGCAGGTGCTGGCAACTACATTAAGCTATACAGTGAATATATTGGAATTGAGTATGAAATTACTACAAATATGAACGCTAAAGGTGACGATATAGAAAGCTTTACTTTTACATGGCAAAGTGAAGAAGATAAAACTATGTTCTTACTTAGGCACTAATTACACAATGCTCAAGCTATAACAGCACATGCGCTATCTACAACAATAAACCCAATAAGCTAAACAATGGCAAACATAACAGTTAACGAAGTGCGCAGACGCTTGCAGGTGTTTGCAAAAGAGCATGCTAACGACAGTGATGAGAAACAACACGCACAGCAATTTTGGCGTGATTTTTATATGTGTTTCGGACTTAGCAAAAGCTCAGCATCAATGTTTGAGGCGCGTGTTGTAAAGCTTGGTGGGGAGCGCGGTTATATTGATAGTTTTATACCGAGTTTGTTGTTAGTTGAACAAAAGAGTTTAGGCAAAGATTTACAAGCAGCATACGAACAAGCACAAAGCTACTTTCACGCAATTAAAGAGGAAAGCGAAAAACCTCGTTACATTGTTACGTGCGACTTTCAAACGTTTAATCTGTACGATTTACATGACACGCAGAAAGAGGCGTTTACATGTAAGTTGGATGAACTGCATAAACGAGCAGACTGGTTTATGTTTTTGGCAGACAAGAAGCTAGAAACAATAACAGAAGAAAGCCCCATCAATCGTAAAGCGGCATATCAAGTTTCGCTTTTACACGAAGCATTGCTACAAGCAAAGTTTGGCGGCAGAGATTTAGAAGTATTTTTGACACGCTTACTGTTTTGCTTTTTTGCAGATGACACGGCGATATTTGGTGAAAATGGGCAATTTAAGCGATTGCTTGAAAGCACAAGAGAAGATGGAAGAGACACGGGCGCTATACTTGCCGAGCTGTTTCAAGTGCTTAACCAACCACACGCAGAACGCCAAACTACATTAGATGAAGCACTAGCAGCATTTGAATACATTAACGGCAGTTTGTTTGCAGAACAGACACGCATCCCCTCATTTAATTTTGAACTACGTAAACAATTAATCGAATGTAACTTGCTCGACTGGAGCGACATATCACCTGCAATTTTTGGGGCGATGTTTCAAGGCGTGCTAGAAGCACATACACCAGATGCAGCTACACGGACAGAAACTAGACGAGAGCTAGGTGCGCACTATACAAGCGAACGCAATATTTTACGTGTCGTTAATCCCCTATTTTTAAACGCGCTTAGAGAAGAATACGAAACAGTTAAAAAGAATAAAACTAAGCTGCAACTGCTATACAACAAGTTACCAACGCTAAAGTTTTTTGACCCTGCTTGCGGTTGCGGCAACTTCTTAGTGATTGCATTTAGAGAACTGCGCAGACTTGAAAATGATGTAATTGGTAGTTTGTTTGGCGATGTACAAAGGGGCTTGCTAGATGTAAGTACACTTTGCCAAGTTAACGTTGGGCAGTTTTATGGCATTGAAATTGATGAAGCTTCTGCACATATTGCACGTGTTGCAATGTGGATTACGGATCATCAGTTAAATATTGAAGCAGCAGTTCGATTCGGCACAACTCGCGCTACCGTTCCGCTAATCAGCAGCCCGCATATTGCTTGTGGTAATGCATTGCGCATTAACTGGAATGACGTATTACCAGCCGAACAATGCAGTTATGTAATGGGCAATCCGCCGTTTTATGGCAAACAATGGCAAACTAAAGAACAAAAACTTGATATGGAGTTGGTTGCGAACAAAGTAAATAACTACGGTGTTTTAGATTATGTATGTGGCTGGTACATTAAAGCTGCCGAATATATTAACAATTCATCAATTTCTGTTGCGTTCGTTTCAACAAATAGTATTACACAAGGTCAGCAAGTAGCAGTTTTATGGCCGTATCTACTTCAAAAAAATATGGTAATAAACTTCGCACATAGAACATTTAAGTGGAGTAACGAAGGTAAAGGTGTTGCTGCTGTGCATTGCGTTATTGTCGGATTTTCACTTTTTAACTCCGCAAAAAAAGTGATTTATGAATATACAAATGGGATAAATAACGAACCGCTAGAAAATCATGTTAAAACCATAAATCCCTATCTAGTCGAAGCTAACTTTGTAGTTATAGAAGGGAAAAGACAACCTATATGTAATGTTAAAAATATAGTATTTGGTAGTATGCCTAACGATGGTGGCTACTTGTTGCTTAATGATGTAGAAAAAAATACGTTAATTAATAAGTACCCTGCTACAAAACAATGGATAAGAAAATTTATTGGCGGCGAAGAGTTTATTAATAACATTAATAGATGGTGCTTATGGCTTGTTGATGCTAAGCCAGATGAATTGAGCTTAGTGCCAGATGTATATGAGCGATTATTAAAAGTAAAAGAAACTAGAATTAATAGCACACGCCCTACTACACAAAAATTATCTAGCACTCCAAGTTTGTTTGGTGAAATTCGACAACCAGTTACAAATTACTTAGCTGTACCTGAAGTGTCTAGCGAGCGCAGAACATACATACCAATTGCTTTTATAACGCCTGACGTAATTGCTAGCAATAAAATTTATACAATTTCAGATGCCACACTTTATGATTTTGGAATACTGACCAGCACTATGCACATGGCGTGGATGAGAACTGTATGCGGTCGGCTAAAAAGTGATTACCAATATTCGGCTGGAATTGTATATAACAATTTTATATGGGCTATTAAAGCTACAAATGAACAAATTATTGAAGTAGATAAAACTGCACAAGCAATACTAGATGCACGTGCTTTACACCCAACATCTTCACTAGCTGCTTTATATGACCCGTTAACAATGCCTGTCGAACTTGTTAAAGCACATGAAGCTAATAATAAAGCAGTAGATAAAGCTTATGGCTACAAAGGTAATGACGATGACGCAAGCAGAGTGGCATTTTTATTTAAGCTATACGAGCAACTAACTAGCTTATTGCCATCACAACCAACTAAAAAAACTAGAGTTAAAACTAGCAAATAAAGTGTACGATAATCTTAATTTCAATGATGTTTGGAGGTAACTATGGTTGATACATATTGGGGACTTGAGGTTAAAGATTGGGTAACGTGTGCTGCTGTTGTTATAGGTCCTATCTTCGCTATTCAAGTTCAAAAAGTTATTGAAAAAATCAAAGAAAAACAAGGTCGTCGTTTGCAGATATTTAAAGCACTTATGTCAACGAGAGCAGAACGGTTGTCACGTGAACATGTGCAAGCTTTGAATATGATTTATATTGAGTTTTATGGGAGTAAATTTTTTGGCTTTAAATGGCAAAGTAATGACGAAGTGATTGTTACTGATGCATGGAAAATTTATAACGCACATTTAAACGACAAAACCTACGTATCAAATGAAGCATGGTCTAAACGAGGAGATGAATTATTTACGGAATTGCTTTTTAACATGTCTAAATCGCTAGGGTATGATTTTGACAAAGTTCAGCTTAAAAGTGATGCATACAAACCAATGGCACACGTAGACTTAGAAAATGCACAACTTGCTGTACTTAATGGATGGGCAAAGATACTAAACAACGAAAAACCTTTGCAAATGGAAATTACAAATTTACCATCATCTCAACCTACTGCAAATAATTAAAGTAATTAATGATGAATAGTCAATATCTAAAAAAGCAAGAAAATATAAAGAAAAAGGTGGGGTGCATACACACTGATTGTGGAAAACACTTTACTTTTACTATTGGTGAGCACGTATTAACACTTGATGACGAAAAGAAGAGAATTTATACGGGGAAATGCAGCAAATGCCATAAAAGTATTAAGCTGAAAGATAATGATACAGGTGTGTTTACGTCGGTGTATGGCGAAACAAACTTTGAGATTATGAAATCTACTTTTAATGAAATGTTTGAGTAAGATGGCAACTAAAAGTTAGGTTGGTGACTTGGTAATTTGGTGTACTTGGTGGTTAAGTTGGGTACAAAAAACGTATATCTACTAATCGTTATTTGCTTGTTAAGTTAGCTACGTTTATTAAAATGCATGCTTTTTTACATATTACCGTCAAAGCAAAAAACGTGCTTTTTAATAAACTACATTCAATTTTTTTTCAACGTTTCCCGTAGTGCGTCTTCCATGTCATTCACTTCCTTATCACGCTTGCTAAGCCGATATGCAGTTTCTTCACCATCTAACCTTTTTAAACCTGCGCGAGTTAAATCATTGTTAGCGATATTTTTAGCAACATTTGGCGTTTTATCTTCGCCTATTGCTTTGTTGTAGCTTTCAAAGTAAATCTTTACTTGGCGTATATCAGCATCACGCAGTTTCTTTTGCCAAGCATCTACTTGCAAGTCACCAGCTTCATTCAAAGCTTTTTCATACGCTTCAATGTGAATTTCTCGTTTTGTTTTCCAACCAAGTGCTAGCTCTGCTTCTTTCGTTCTAGCTTTTTTCTTTTTGCGTAATTCCTGCTGTTCAGCCCAAGCAGCATCCATTGCCGTTAATTGCTCATTATTTAGCAAAGCTCTAATTTCTCGTGCCGCTATTTCCTTACCTGCTTTTAAGTCAGCAAGTCGCTCTTGTAGTCTTTCAGCAATATGCGTTACGTCTAGTTTTGGCATTTTGTACTTGTTTAGTTAGTGCATGTGCGTCAAAGCTTAACACTAAGAGCCATACAAGCTGTTTAAATATGTTTGGGTATGCAACGATATTCGATTAATACGTTATGCAGTTACAGCGTGCTTAACTATTGTCTGCACTAACCAATCTCAACTTAATATCATGCTCCTCACAAAGCTGTTTAATAAATTTACCTTCTCTACCTTTTGCATGTTGCCAGCCAACAAGACCTGCATTAGTAAAAAATCCTAATTTTGGATTTAGCCCATATATCTTGCTAATCGGTTCATTATGCTTTTTATGATGCTCGTCATTTGTCATTAGTATAGTTTCGTCATTTATCCATATCCAATCCCACCAAGTTTCTAAATCCATTTTCTCATTAAATATTTTATTGTATGTTTCTACGCGAGCCTGATTATGGTCACGCGCAAGCATTCTGCTAGGTTTGTTAAACTTGTTTTTTGCAATAGCTCTAATTGCATCCTCAGTTATTGCTACCACGCGCCAACTCCAAACTTCATGCCCAAGCACAGTTGTCATGAGCGTTCTTTTTTTGGCTAGTGCAAAATGGCTACTGTAGATTAGTTCGTAAAACTTATAGAGCGCTTCTATCTGCTCTCGCGTTGGTTCAATATATGTTGTGCTTTGATTTTCACTCATTTTTTATAATTAATACCTGCAAGTTGTTTTGCAATGCTGCGTGTTGTTAAATGAGAGTAATGTTTTTTTATCATTCCTGCCGAAGTACCCATTTGCAGTTCTAAATCATGTAACGGTATTTTGTGATACAGCAATGCAAATGTTGCATATGTATGTCGCCAACTGTAAAGCGTTCTATTAAACCCCGTTTCTCTATCTACCAACAAACCAGAGTCTTTCATTAATACTGTAAAAGTTTGCGACAAATTTAAAGTTCTTGTTCCATCTGCTAACCTAAATACATAATCTTCAGAACCATGTTCAATTAGCTCTTCGAAAGTAACTGTTTTAAGGTCCGAAGAACGATCATAAATACGTTTTAAATATTTAATCGTGTTATCTCTTGCAGCCAGTTCTCTTTGTCCAGTTTTACCAGTAACAGAAATCATTAAAACTCGTCTGCCATCATCATCGTACCAGTTCAAATGCTTCCACTTTAAATCGTAACTCTCTGTGCCGTGTCGCATGCCAGTATTTGCTAATACCAATATGTAGTCACGTAGCAAGTAACGCATGTCTGTACTTTTGCCTGGCTTGCCCTCATTAATCCATTTGCGCATATGCTTAACTAAAGTTCTATACTCGACTAGAGTAAAGTGCGGTCGTCTTTTACTTTTCACGCCTTTGTTTATAAGCAAAGGTATCTGCCATTTGCTTAAAAAATTACGCATTACAGCTTCTTCAAATATTTTATTTAATGTACTGTTATGTGTATTAATCGTACTTGCTCTTGTAAGTCTTCCTAGCTTCAAGTCGCGCCAGTCAGCAAATTGCTTGATTAATGGGTAGTCAATACTTGTGATGTTATAGCTACCGAAAAATGGAATTAAGTATTTGTCTATTGCTGTAATGTAATCTTCATATACTTTTTTGCCTTCACCAGCAGCTAAAGCAGCTTTTAGATTTTGTTTTACTGTAAGTGCAATAACCTCAAATTTCTTAGTAACAATCGGCAAACCTTCATCTTCTCTAAAGCGTGCACGTAAGTAAAAGTCTTGTGCAACTTTTTTTGCACGTTCAATTTCTTTTTCTTTAGTTGTTACTCGTATCGACTTATGCCCAATTCTATAACGTGCTTGCCAAGCAGAACTGCGCTTACGCTGTGTTAACGTAACTGCGCCATCAAGTATTTGTACCGAATCGATAGATAAAAGCGCCATGTAGTATTTGCACTGTTTAATAACAATGAATACAGTGTGCACTCAAACTGTGAAGTGTGCAACGAGTGTGCAACGGATTTTAGACGTAAAAAAACGACTTAGAGTAAACATAAGTCGTTGATTTATTTTAAAAGTTTTGGTGGCCGAGACTGGAATTGAACCAGTGACACGCGGATTTTCAATCCGCTGCTCTACCGACTGAGCTACTCGGCCGTACTTAACATTTTAAGTATTACTACCCTTGCAACTGCTGTAATTGTTGCAAGCCGAGCATTATAGCAAACTTACAAAAGAACTACCAAATATTATTCACACCAAATGTGATTATTTTTACTTGGCAAGTTAATGGTCTAATTTTAATGTTGAGAGTGAAAATATAGGCTTACGCAAAAGCCTGGCCACTCATGTAAAATATAAACTACAAATCTACATTTAGAAAACCAAAATCATCGTGTCAACATTCAATATATCTCTACCTAATCAATCGCTCAAAAGCGCACTTGTCGATAAAATCAATAACAAAACCAAGCCGATAGGTGCGTTAGGCATGCTAGAAACGGTGGCTTTGCAAATTGGTTTGATTCAGCAAACACTTACACCACAACTCCGCGAGCCAACCATGCTAGTGTTTGCTGGCGATCACGGTATTGTTGAGTCTGGCGTCAGCCCGTTTCCTCAGGCAGTAACGGCACAAATGGTGTTGAATTTTCTGCAAGGTGGCGCGGCGATTAATGTTTTTACCAAGCAAAATAATATGCGTTTACGCGTGGTAGATAGTGGTGTGAACCATACCTTTGCAGCTAACCAAGATTTAATAGATGGCAAGATTGCTTTTGGCACACGTAATTTTTTAAATGAATCGGCGATGACGGCTGCTCAATGTGCAACGGCGCTTGAACGTGCCGCACAAATAGTGGATGCACAGATTACACAAGGTTGTAATGTGTTTGGTTTTGGTGAAATGGGCATCGGTAACACTTCATCTGCAAGTTCTTTGATGAGTGTTTTGTGTAGCCTGCCAATTGAGCAATGCGTTGGTCGTGGCACTGGTTTAGATGATGCAGGACTGACTAAAAAGTCTAATATTTTGGCGCAGGCTTTAGCTCACCATGCGTTAAGTGCTGACGATACCATGCAAACACTAGTAACCTTTGGTGGTTTTGAAATTGCCATGATGGTTGGCGCTATGTTACAAGCCGCTAGCAAACAATGTACTTTATTGATTGATGGCTTTATTACCACGGCGGCTTTATTAGTAGCGGCAAAATTACAGCCTAATATTCTGCATTATTGCGTATTTACGCATTGCTCGGATGAATCTGGGCATAAAAAAATGTTGGATTTTTTACAGGTAAAACCGCTGCTGAGTATAGATCTACGCCTAGGCGAAGGCACAGGTGCAGCGCTCGCTTATCCTTTGGTGCTGGCGGCGGTTAATTTTTTAAACACAATGGCATCGTTTGAATCTGCCAGCGTTTCACAGAAATTATGAAAATATTAGCAAGCAATCAATGGCGTTACTTTTTAACGGCGATTATGTTTTTCACCCGCATTCCGGTTCACTTTGAACAATTTGATGAGGATGATTTGAATAAATCTACACGTTTTTTCCCACTGGTTGGCATCTTGGTGGGTGCTGTTGGCACTTTAGTATTTTGGTTAAGCAATCGCTTATTGCCCTTAGAAGTGGCTGTGCTATTAAGCATGGCAGCGACTATTTTACTGACCGGCGCCTTCCACGAAGATGGCCTAGCCGATGCGATAGATGGTTTAGGCGGTGGATGGACGCGTGAGCAGGTACTCACTATCATGGTCGATTCTCGCATAGGCAGTTATGGTGCAGTTGGGTTATTATTAACACTGCTAACTAAATATCAAGCGCTTAGCTACCAAATGGCAATATTCGTCCCTGTCGCTATGATTGCTGGCCATGCCCTCAGTCGCTTATGTGCGGTGTTGGTGATGTTTACACAAAGTTATATCAAAGCTGAAGGCAAATCCAAGCCACTTGCCACGCAACTAAATGTGGCTGAACTGATGATTGCGACATTTTTTGGTTTGTTACCTTTAGTATTTTTAGAGACTAAATTTTTAGCCGCGTTGCTGCCTGTTGCTGTTGTTTGGCTGTGGTTTAGCGCCAAAATTAAAACGCGAATTGGTGGTTACACGGGTGATTGTTTGGGCGCAATGCAGCAACTCACAGAAGTAGCCTTTTATGTAGGCTTGCTTGCCAGCGCAGCGCTGTTTGCTAAGCTGTAAATTTCATACCTAGCATCTTAACTATGAAACTAACACTCGTTCGCCACACTTCTTTAGCCATTGCACCCAGCCTTTGCTATGGCCAAAGCGATGTTCAGGTATCCGAAAACTTTGAGCTTGAGCGGCAAAAATTACAACTGAAACTAGCAAACTCAAATTTTGATGCGATTTATGCCAGCCCCTTACAGCGCTGCCATCAACTGGCACAAGCCTTATGTGCGGATGCCAGCTTAGGATTTTCTAACCATGACATTCAATTGGATGAGCGTTTAAAAGAGCTACATTTTGGCGATTGGGAAATGCAGCCATGGGATACAATTCCGCGTGATGTGTTTGATGTTTGGGCGGATGATTACGCTAATTTAGCACCGCCTAATGGCGAAACTTTTTCGCAATTACACGCACGCTCTAAAAACTTTGTTGAAGAGATAGTTAGTCATTCGTACGGCAAAAACATCTTAGTGGTAACACACGGCGGCTTTATTCGCGCACTAATAGCCGAAGTATTGCAAATGCCTTTAAAACGCTTATTTAGAATTACCATAGACCATGCAAGCGTGACGCAGTTAGAGTTTAAAGGTGAAGTGCCTAAATTACTTTTTATGAATCTTTAGTCTGTTTTACTCACTTGAAATTTGATTTAATGCTAAATATGCCAGCATATAAATACCATCACTGGACCTAAGCAAGTATTCATAATGCCATTATAGAATGTTGAGAAGTGCCCTATAATAGACTTCTTATAATAAATGTTTTAGCTAGGTAGCCCATTTGATTTTCATGCGCTTACACCCGCCACAGTTTTGGTTGCTTCACTTTGCATTACCACTGGTATTGGCCTTATTATTAGTCATCGCCTACCCGCTAACAGGCTTAGATAGCTTGTTAATAGCGCAATATTACGACACACAGACTTTAATTTTTCCGCTAAAAAATGATTGGTTTCTAGCAAATGTGATGCATCTCTACCTTAAGTATTTGATGGTAGGTATTGGCTTCTTGATGTTAGGTTTATGGTTGCTAGGTTTGAATTTTTGGACATCTGGCAAAACGTTTCAGCGTAAATCATCTTGGCTGCAAAGCTATCATCGCCAATTTATATGGCTGTTTGTCGCCATGGTTGTTTCCACCAGCGTGATTTCCGTATTAAAACATTTTAGTGAGCATGCCTGCCCTTGGGATTTGGTTTTATATGGTGGAACACAACCGTTAATCGCATTGTTTGGTAGCCTACCCACCAGCGCGAGCGCTGGACACTGTTTTCCAGGTGGCCATGCCAGTGGTGGCTTCGCATTAATGGCATTTTATTTTGGCTTTAGAGATACGCTACCGAAACTAGCAAAAATGGGGCTCATTTTAGGGCTGCTATTCGGTTTTATGATGGGCTGGTCACAAATGATGCGTGGTGCACATTTTATGTCACATAACTTATGGACCGCTTGGATTGTTTGGATGATTATATTCGTACAGTACCTATTGTGGTCGCCCAAAGCTTACGCAGCTAAAGTGTAAGAAAACGGTAAGCTTTGCATGTTAGGATTTGCTTTAAATCATATATTGGGAATACATTTAGGTTAACAGTACGATGACAATCACTCAAAAAGACAGCTCAAAAACTCTCTATAAAATACCTTTTATCGGCTTCATTTCGGCGATGGCTTTGCTCATCTGGTTTACTTTACGCTTAGTCTTATGGCTAGATGTCGGCATTAGCCAAATGTCGTTCGGCCTAGCGCTAAAAGCATTTGCGGTTGGCTTTTGGTTTGATTTAAACGCCTTGTGTTATTTAGCAGTGCCGTTTTTGTTGGGCTCACTATTGTTACCAAACAGCTGGAGAGCTAAAAACTGGGTAGTCAAAGCACGTTGGATACTGGCCTTTGTAGTGACCTTTGGCCTCATTTTTGGCATAGTTTCTGAGTATATTTTTTGGCAAGAATTCACCACCCGCTTCAACTTTATTGCAGTCGATTATTTAATTTACACCAAAGAAGTCATTGGTAATATTCGTGAATCTTACCCAGTACCGCTCATTTTATTAGCCATTGCACTTATCGCAATCGGTCTGTTATATAGCTTAAGTAATTTCGTTAAGTTTAATAAAACGCTTAAGCCTATGAAGCAAAAAATCAAACTGATAATTGCCATCGTGGTATTACCCGTAATCAGCTTTCAACTGGCCAATGTTGACCAAATGGACTTCAGCAAGAATGCTTATGCTAATGAGCTAAGCGGTAATGGCCTGTTTAGTTTTTCTGCTGCTGCTCGCCGTAACGAGCTAGATTATGATAAATTTTATAAAACGATTCCACCGGCACTAGCATTAAGCACATTGCAATCTGTTGGCTCAAACAGACAGCCAACTTCGGCTAATATCGCAACTAAAACTAATAGCCCAGCAGCACTTGGGCCATTTACCCGTAGTCCAAAAAACGTGGTGCTTATTTCTGTAGAAAGTTTATCTGCCGAATATATGGGTAGTTATGGCAATAAACAAAACTTAACACCTTACCTAGATAAATTAGCTGATGAAAGTGTAGTTTTTGATCAATTTTTTGCCACAGGTACGCGTACAGTGCGTGGTTTAGATGCCCTTTCTATTGCCACGCCACCGATTCCTGGACAAGCCATTGTGCATAGGCCAAATGCGGATCATTTAGCAGGCATTGGTGAATTGTTACGCCAACAAAACTACGAAACCTTATTTATCTATGGTGGCTATGGCGTGTTTGACAGCATGAATACCTACTTTAGAAACAATAATTACCAAGTGATAGATCGCACCGACTTTGATGCTAAAACTATTCAGAGTGAAAATGTTTGGGGCGTCGATGACGAAAGTTTATTCAAGAACTCTATCGCCATTTTTGACGAAAATGCAAAATCTAAAAAACCATTTTTTGCACATATTATGACCACTAGCAACCATAGGCCATATACGTTTCCTGCAGGTAAAATTGACTTGCCGCAGGGTAGCCGTGAAGGCGCGGTGAAATATACTGACTACGCCATAGGTAAGTTTATTGAAAACTCCAAAAATAAACCGTGGTTTAAAGATACGCTATTTGTCATTGTGGCAGATCACTGCGCATCGGTAGCAGGCAAGAGCAAATTACCAGTGGATAAATACCACATTCCATTATTTTTGTACGCACCAGACATGTTGCCCGCAAGCCATTATAAGCGGGTAGCTAGCCAAATTGATATAGTACCTACGCTGTTAGATGTGCTCGGCAAAAAAGGCGCTGAGCATTTTTATGGGCAATCACTTTTTGTGGCTGAAACTAAAAAATTACCCGCACGCGCATTTGTGAGCAATTACCAAGCACTAGGTTATTACAGCGACAACATTTTAATCGTGCTATCACCTAAGCAGAAGGTTGAGGCTTACAAAATTGACCCGCTAAGTTTTGAGGCAACGCCCACTAGCATCAATGAAAAATTAGCTAATGAAGCAATTGCCTACTATCAAACAGCTAGCCGTGACTACAAAACAGGTGCGTTAAAGCTTATTCCAGCAAATTAAAAAGTATTCCCATACAGGCGCCTTCTGGCATTTAACTAACCATTAAAACTTATGAACAAAACAACACAAATTGCACTGACTAAAGTGCCCGAGTTGACGCTGGGATTCTGGATCATCAAAATTCTTGCAACCACATTGGGTGAAACTGGCGGCGACGCCGTTTCTATGTCTATGCACTTAGGTTACTTGATTAGCACAATTATGTTTGCAGCTATTTTCTTACTTGCCGTGGCTGCGCAAATTAAAGCCAAGCAGTTTCAGCCACTTTTATATTGGACAACCATCATCGCAACCACCACTGTAGGCAGCACATTGGCTGACTTTGCCGACCGTTCGCTAGGCATTGGTTATGCTGGCGATTCTGCCTTATTTTTCTCTTTACTCATTGCATCTTTAGCAATATGGTACAAAACACTAGGCTCGGTTTCGGTGGCATCTGTGAGCACACCTAAAGTAGAAGTTTTTTATTGGGTCACCATCATGTTTTCACAAACATTAGGTACAGCTTTGGGTGATTGGACGGCAGATACCTCAAGGCTTGGCTATGGCGGTGGCGCCATTATTTTCAGCGCATTGTTGGCGGTGGTTTTGGCTGGCTATTTATGGAGCAACATTTCTAAAACCTTACTCTTTTGGGCCGCATTTATTATTACGCGCCCACTTGGCGCAGTGGTTGGCGACTTTCTCGACAAGCCAATCGCCGATGGCGGCCTTGCTTTAAGTCGCTACGGCGCATCAGCGACACTGCTTTTAGTAATTATAGTGTGCATCCTGATTTTACTGCAGCGCGCTGCTGATACTACACATTAATTAGTCACATTCACTTTTGAAGGCTTAAAAATGGAACGTTGGGTGTTGTACGCTTTTTTCTCGATGTGCTTTGCCGGCTTCACTTCCGTGGTTGCTAAACAAGGTCTAGCCGGCATTTCAGCGGAATTAGGACTCACTGTTCGCACAATTTTTGTCTGTATATTCGTGCTGATATTTGCTATGTTTGCGGTGGATCCAATTGAAATAAAATCGCTGCAAAAAGTTAATTACATTTGGCTAGGACTGTCCGCTATTACTACAGCGGGTTCTTGGATTTTTTATTACAAAGCCTTAAAAATGGGTGATGTGGCAACGGTTGCGCTGATAGATAAAGGCAGCGTGGTGATTGCGATATTACTTGCTTGGATCTTACTCAAAGAAGTGATTAATATCCGCATGGCTGTAGGCGCAGCGTTTATTGTTTTTGGCTTAATCATCATTGCTAAAAAATGACGATGTAACTTTACATTTGAATTTAACCGCGTTAAGTTGATTTGAATATTTCAAGTATAATTTTTGTTAATTTTTTTAGTAAAACATTAGCTAATCATTACGGCTACTGTTAATCACTTAATATTGTTCAGATAACCTTTACCAAGGTATTAGCAATGAATCGTAACCGTTTAATGATTTTTGTTTTATTGATGCTACTCGCTGGAACGGCTTCTGCCTTAGAGTCGGCTTCACCTGAAGGCTTATGGAAAACCTTTGACGATGATGGCCAAATTAGCGGCTACGTTCGAATTATTAAAGACCATGATATTTATACTGGCGTGATTGAAAATGCCGTGCCGACTAGTAAAGAAGAATACTGCACCGCCTGTAGAGATGATAGAAAAGATCAAAAATTAATTGGTATGACCATCATTAAAAACGTAAAAGCACACGGCGAGAGCTATGAGGGCGATGAAATTCTAGATCCCTTTTCAGGCAATACTTATCGTGTCAAGTTGAAGTTAAAAGATGCCGGCAAGCAACTAGAAGTGCGTGGATTTATAGGCTTCAGCTTATTGGGTAGAACGCAAATTTGGCAAAGAGAATCTCACGGATAACTGGCTAGCGATTTATTTGTAACGCGCAATATTGATGCCAATTCTATGGGCGCAATCACCAAATAAGATCAATACTCTTATTAATTAACTGATGAATTCTAAGATAGATGGATATTGAAATATGAAAATTATAGCGTTGCTAATGTTTACCTTGCTTACCGCTTGCAATAAGCCACAGCCGCCACTAGCACCGACGCGTCCGGCATTAGTCATGGTGGTTGGCGCAACGGGAGCAAACAATAGCATGGTATTAGTTGGCGAAGTACGCCCTAGATATGAATCTAACCAAGCTTTTAGAGTCGATGGAAAAATCATAGCGCGTAAGGTAGAAAACGGAGCGCAAGTTAAAAAAGGTCAAATTCTCGCCAACATAGATGCGACTGATGCACAGCTAAATACCACAGCCGCAGCGGCGAATATAAGTGCAGCGGAAGCGACTTACTCACTAGCAGCGGCAGAAGTTGAACGCCAACGTCAATTATTCACTAAAAAATTCATTTCAGCGTCAGCCTTAGACATGTGTGAAGCCGAACTTAAAACTGCCGGCGCACGTCTAGCGCAGGTAAAAGCGCAAGCCAGCGTTACCGGCAATCAAGCGCAATATAGTCACTTAAGCGCAGACCGCGATGGCGTGGTAACCATGATACACGCCGAGCCGGGACAGGTAGTCAAAGCTGGCGAAACAGTGGCCAAAATTGCCGATACCAAAGAGTTTGAAGTATTGGTCGCAGTGCCTGAATCACGTATGACAGAGGTGAGATTAAATGCCGCGGTTGAAGTGAGAATGTGGGCTGATATGCAAAAGCCCTACGCCGGCGTTGTGCGGGAAATTTCACCTGCTGCTGATTCTGCAACGCGGACGTTTAACGTCCGTGTCAGCATTAAAAATACTGATGAAGCGGTACGTTTTGGGATGACTGCTGGGGTAAGTTTTCAGGCGCTATCAGGTCAAAAAAATACCATGTTGCTTATTCCCAGCAGTGCTCTTACTGCAATAAATGGTAAAAAAATAGTATGGGTAATAGATGCGAATAATAAAGCAGAACCGCGTGAAGTGGTCGCCGGTGTATTTAGAGAAGATGGCGTATTAATTACTAGTGGTTTGCAAGCTGGTGAAAAGATTGCTATTGCCGGTGTACATACTTTGATTAAAAATCAGCTGGTGCATCCTGTCACTGAGGCAAAACCTGTGACTGAAAATAAACTATGATTGAGCTAGAGCATGAGCAGCAATCTGCGTCAAAAAACCTAGCACCGCCTGTTAATTCAGGATTTAATTTATCTGACTGGGCATTAACACATCAAGCTTTAGTGCTGTACTTTATGTTGGTACTTACTATCGCCGGATTGATTGCCTACACTAAACTTGGGCAATCTGAAGACCCACCTTTTACCTTTAAAGTAATGTTGGTACGCACCTCTTGGCCGGGCGCTAGTGCGCAAGAAGTTGAACAGCAAGTGACCGATAAGCTAGAAAAGAAAATTCAAGAAGTACCACACTTGGATTATTCCAATAGCTATTCAAGACCTGGTGAATCAATGATTTTTATCATCGCCAAAGATGATACGTTTTCAAAAGATATCCCTGAAGTTTGGTATCAGGTACGTAAAAAAATTGGCGATATTCGAAATACTTTGCCGCAAGGTGTTGAAAGCCTGACTTTTAATGATGAATTTAGTGATGTCTACGGCACCATGTATGCCTTAACTGGTGATGGCTTTAATTTTGCCGCACTAAAAAAACAAGCTGAGTTGATTAGAAGCGAGTTATTAAAAGTGAAGGATGTCGCCAAAGTAGAATTTTTTGGCGAACAAAAACAACGTGTTTTTATTGAGCTGACCAACGCAAAATTAGTCAGTTTAGGCATTAACACCAGTAACTTAGTGAATATTTTGCAGGCGCAAAATGCCGTGATACGTAGTGGCACTTTTGATTCCGCCGCCGAGCGTATTCGCATTGCGGTATCTGGCCGCTATGCAAATTTAGACGATTTACGCGACTTGCGTTTACGTGCCAACAATCAAGATTTCCGCTTAGGCGATGTGGCAAAGGTTTATCGTGGCTACGAAGATCCGCCGCATGACCGCGTGCGTTTTCAAGGCAAAGATGCGCTACTACTAGGCGTTAGTATGAAAGAAGGCGGTGATGTTATTGCTTTAGGCCATGCGCTGGATAAAATCACCGCCCGCGTCAAGCAGCAATTAACCGTAGGTTTAGCGCTAGAAACTGTCACGTCGCAACCAAAAATAGTCGCAAATTCAGTCAATGATTTTGTCCACTCTTTAATCGAAGCTTTAATAATTGTGCTGGGCGTCAGCCTTATTTCATTGGGTTTGCGTAGCGGCATTATTGTCGCCATTACCATTCCGGTAGTGTTAGCCAGCACTTTTTTGGTGATGTTTCTGCTCAATATCGGTTTACACAAAATATCCCTAGGCGCCCTAATCTTAGCATTGGGCTTATTGGTAGACGATGCAATTATTGCCGTTGAAATGATGTCATCCAAAATGGAGCAAGGCTGGGATAGAGCTAAAGCGGCAGCATTTGCCTACAATTCCACCGCCATGCCGATGTTGACGGGTACCTTGGTGACTGTGGCGGGCTTTTTGCCAATCGCAACGGCGGCGTCATCCACCGGCGAATATACACGGTCTATTTTTCAGGTGTCGGCCATTGCCTTAATCATCTCATGGTTTGCCGCAGTGATATTTGTGCCGTATTTGGGCTTTCATTTATTACCTAGCTACGCTGAGGCGCCCAAACAATCTAAATTTAAAACTTGGCTCAAAAATAAACTTCGCTTAAAAAGTACAATTCAGCCTAATAAATTAATCGATACCCATCATCACGACATTTATAACACCCCCTTTTATCAAACCTTTCGCGCGCTGGTGACCGCCTGTGTGCGTTATCGCAAAACTGTGATATTGAGTACCTTAGGCCTATTTGTTTTGGCTGTGCTTGGTTTTTCTCAGGTACAACAACAGTTCTTTCCTGATTCAACGCGACTAGAGTTAATCATAGATTTACGCATGACTGAAGGTGCATCTTATGCCGCTACCAATTATCAGGTGCAAAAATTGGAACATTGGCTGCATGATTGGGATGCAAAATATCAACTTAAACACAATACGTCTTCGCACGGTTCACAGCAACAAACAGAAGGCATAGAAAATTTTGTGGCTTATATCGGCAATGGTGGGCCGCGTTTTTACCTGCCGCTAGATATTCAAATGCCGCATCGTGGCTTTGGGCAATTTGTGGTGTTAAGCAAAAACTTAGCCTCACGTGAAGCACTGCGTAAAGATTTACTGAAGCTTTTTGAAAATGATTTTCCTGCCTTACGCGGCTCGGTATTGCGTTTAGAAAACGGCCCACCAGTGGGATTCCCTGTGCAATTTAGGGTATCGGGCAACAACATTGTACAAATACGTGATATTGCACAGCAAATTGCCGGCATTATGCGTGCTAATCACAATTTGGTGAATGTGCAATTAAGCTGGGAAGAACCAAGCAAAGTAGTACATCTGAAAATTGACCAAGCCAAGGCGCGCTTGCTAGGTGTAAGTTCGGTAGACATTTCCAATCTGCTTAACGGCGCGATGCAGGAGCTTTATATTACTGAATTTAGAGAAGGCAATGAACGCATAGACTTAGTTGTACGTGGCTCGCAAACAGACAGAACTCAGCTATCACGTCTGCCAGATTTGATGATTAATCTGCCTAGCGGTGCAACAGTGCCTTTATCGCAATTAGCAACCATTACTTCAGATTTTGAAGAAGGCGTGATTTGGCGACGCAATCGTGAGCCATCGGTAACCGTGCGCGCTAATTTACAAGGCAATGTGCAAGCACCTGTAGTTTCGCAGAAAATCGAGGATCAACTGACGCAAATTAAAGCCCATTTACCCTTAGGAGTATCGATAGAAACAGGTGGCGCGGTTGAAGCATCCGCTAAAGGTGCGGCTTCAGTCGCGGCTGGCTTCCCATTATTTCTCATCGCGGTACTGACATTATTAATGATTCAGTTGCAAAGTTTTTCGCGGGTATTTTTAGTGCTGTTAACCGCACCTTTGGGCTTAATCGGTGTCACAGTTTCTTTATTGCTATTTGACAAACCTTTCGGTTTTGTCGCCATGCTAGGCACTATTGCGCTGTCCGGTATGATCATGCGAAATTCCGTCATCTTGGTTGATCAAATTGACCAAGACAAAGCATCTGGTTTAGCGGAATGGCAATCCATCATAGAATCGACTATTCGACGCTTCAGGCCGATAGTATTAACCGCTGCCGCTGCGATATTAGCCATGATACCGCTGACCAGAAGTGTGTTTTTTGGTCCAATGGCGGTGGCGATTATGGGTGGATTGGCGGTAGCAACTTTGCTCACAGTCCTGTTTTTACCCGCCTTATATGCCGCTTGGTTTAAGGTAAAAATGCCAGCTAAACATATCATTTAAACCGCTTATTGCTGTTTAAATTCAGCTTGCAGATCAAGTGCATGCGCTATAATAATTGAAATTGATAGGAATGAAATTTGCCATGATACAAACTGCACAAACCCAAAGTGACTTCTCTAACGAAGCAAGATTCAATATTAGCGGCGATGCCGCTGGTTTTAGCAACCGCGAAGCTAGGTTCAATATGATAGAACAGCAAATTCGCACTTGGGAAGTATTAGACCCAGTCGTACTTGAGCTTTTTAACCAAGTGCCGCGCGAGGCGTTTGTCGCAGAAGCACAGCAAGGTTTAGCGTTTGCTGATGTTGAACTGCCGATTGGTCAAGGTCAAAGCATGCTTTCACCTAAATTAGAAGGTCGAATCTTACAGGCGCTTAACGTTAAAAAAACTGACAAAGTATTATTATTAGGAACCGGCAGCGGCTATTTAACAGCACTGCTAGCGACCTTGGCAGATCATGTTGATGCGGTAGAAATTCATCAGGAATTATCAGATCTTGCCAAAGCGCGTTTACAAAAACAAAATATCCACAACGTAAGTCTGCATGTGGCTGATGCGATAAATGGCTTTGCACAGGCCGCACCCTATGATGTCATTGTATTCAGCGGCTCAATGCCGTTACGTCCAACTACCGCAGAAAAAATGCTTAAAAATGGTGGTCGCCTATTTGCCGTAATTGGTGAAGTGCCAGTGATGCAAGCCACACTTACCATCCGCGTTAACGAAGATAGTTTCAGACATGATGTGTTTTTTGAAACATGCTTGCCCGCATTAATAAACGCCCCGCAAGCGACTAAGTTTGCATTTTAACTGACGTTGAATATGCCTAAAAAACTGATTTTTACTTGTTTTTATACAGCCGTATTATTTACGGCTAATGCCTATGCTGTGGATATCACTGCCAGTGAATATAAAACGCAATCACTGGTGGATATTTATCAGCAAGCCATATCACATGACCCAACACTAGCCTCAGCCCTAAGCGCTAACCAGGCGGCGCAAGAGCTAATTGAGCAAGGTAAAGCCTTGTATCGGCCTACGGTAAATTTTAATGCCGAAGCGAATCAAATTGGTTCTGATATTAGTTATCTAAATAATACACCTCCAGGCAACTCAAATTTTCACACTTACAAATATGGCGTAGATGCCCGCCAGCCTATTTATCGCAAGCAAAATCTAGTGCAAATGGATCAAGCGGCAACGCAGGTTAGTCAAGCCGATAAGCAGTTATATTTAAGTCAGCAATCGCTTATTTTACGCACCACACAAGTGTATTTTGAAGTGCTGATTGCACAAGATAAAATTGATTTAATCATTGCGCAAAAAGCGGCTATTTTAAGTCAACTGGATCAAGCTAAAGCTACGTTTGAAGTTGGCACAGCCACCATTACCGATGTCAATGAAGCGCAAGCACGCTATGATTTAATACTGGCACAAGAAAATGCGGCGGTGAATGAGTATGAAATTGCTAAACGTTCGGTACAGGCAATTACTGGCGATATACCGCAAACATTGGCACCAGTAAAAGCCGATATTAAAACCAATGCCATCATGCAAAGCATGGATAAATGGCTAGAAGTTGCCGCACAAAATAATTTGAATATTCAAATTCAGCAAGACACCCTTAAGTATTCCGAACAAGAAATTGAACGCGCTAAGGCTGGACATTTGCCGACTTTAGATGCGGTAGCAAGCTATAGTGATAATTATGCAAGTGGCAGCGTTTCTGTTTTTGGCGCGGGTAACGAGCTAAAAACTAGCAGCATTGGTTTGCAACTGCAAATACCTTTATACCAAGGCGGCGCCACTACTTCACGCGTTAGGCAAGCCGTGCTCAATAAACAAAAAGCGCTAAATGACGTTGAATTTGCACGTCGCCAAGCTGAGCTGGAAACACAACGCGCTTATTTAAATTTAAACACCAGCATCGCGCAGGTTAAAGCATACGAACAAGCTTTAATCAGTAGCCAAAGCCAAGTCGACTCCACCAAACTAGGCTATGAAGTTGGTGTACGTACCAGCGTTGATGTATTAAATGCACAACAGCAATTTTTTAGCGCCAAGCGCGACTTATTGCAATCTCGCTATAATTATCTAGTCAATATCATTCGCTTAAAAGCCGCTTCTGGTGTGGTTGCTGAGCTGGATTTAGCAGATATTAATCAGCAACTAATCGTTAAATAATGTCTAATAATAAAGTGATAGGTAGTTAAATGGCCGGCAATCAAACTTCACGAGCGGGCTTAAGCCAACTTATTTTCATAGACCTGCAAACACGCCTGCTAAGTGCCATGCCGCAAGAGGCTATGCAAGCAGTGATGCGCAATTGCGGGATTTTGGCACAAGCGGCGGCAATGCTAGAAGTACCTGTGGTTATCAGTGAGCAATATCCAAAAGGTTTAGGCAATACCGCACCAGAATTATTGGCTTTTTTGCCGAATATCAAGCCTGTAGAAAAACTGACTTTTTCATGCATGGCAGAGCCTAAATTTAGCCGTCAATTAACCCGCGATCATTCTCAAGTGGTGATTGCTGGCATGGAAGCGCATATTTGCGTATTGCAAACATCGCTTGATTTACAAAATAGCAAACAAGTATTTGTCGCAGAAGATGCCATTATCTCGCGTAACCCAGCCAACAAAGCCAATGCACTGGCGAGAATGCGCGAAGCAGGTTGCATCATCAGCAATACAGAATCGATCGTTTTTGAATGGCTGGGCAAAGCCGATAGCGATGCTTTTAAAGCTATCACACTGCTTATTCGCTAAGTAATATCAGGTAATTTCGCTCATCATCGCGGCTAAAAAGTTATCTATTCAACATCAAACCCAAGTAAATATAAACTTTGCATTTAATCGGTTGGAAATCTCTATAAGTTGTTGTACAATGCCGTCCTTGTTGGCTATGCAGGGTGCTTAGCTCAGTTGGTAGAGCGTCGCCCTTACAAGGCGAATGTCAGCGGTTCGACCCCGTTAGCACCCACCAAAATAGTTAGCAACAATGTGACTAAAGTCGCTTCTAGTTTAAAATAAGAAATGCTGGAAAATCAGCAAACTTAATTTTTAAGTAAAAATTAGAGCGCTGCTTTTAAATACGTAATTAATGAATAACTACGTAAGATTTACGGAGTGGTAGTTCAGTTGGTTAGAATGCCTGCCTGTCACGCAGGAGGTCGCGGGTTCGAGTCCCGTCCGCTCCGCCATAAAGACGTAAGTTGTTGATTTATAACAACTTTCCTGCAAAAGCCCCGCCAGTAGCGGGGCTTTTGCTTTTGTACTTTCTCTATAGTCCCTGAAGTCT
>JBBAOU010000036.1:0-23960 GCA_040401175.1 Methylotenera sp.
ATTAGATAGAGTATCTCACTCGGGCGATACTGTGGAGGCCTATTTTGAGAACTTGATTCCAGAAGCAGCAATAAGAGATTTGCTGAAGATAAGGTATCAAGTCACTACAACATTTGGTTTGCTGGGTGTGATTGCTGGTGATACCGCCGGCGCTTTAGTTTTGGTACGTTCAGGGGAATCATTAAAGGATCCAGAATACAAAGTTACTACATGGGATGAAATTAGACAGTCTATTGAAGGGTTAGGTAACGAGATTCAGAATCCAGCACGTGGAATTGAACGTCGCCTTTCTTTGGCTGGAGCACAGAGTAAAAGTAGCATTCTAGTTTTGCCGGATGGGTCGCCTGCAATTCCTGCAAATGATATGGCGCCAACGTCACATATACTAAAACCAAACATTGGAGCCTTGGGAAACAAAATTTGGTGTTCAGCATTAAATGAGACATTTGTCATGCAGCTTGCCAGCGCATTGAAAATGGATGTCGCTGAAACTCAGTACCAACCAATAGTAAAAGCTTGCTTAATCAAAAGATATGATCGAATTAGCGATAAACAAAACAACCTTATTCGTCTTCATCAATTAGATTTATGCCAATTAGATGGCAAGCCATCACAAATTAAGTATGAAGTTGATAGTGGCACAACTTTACAAAGATGCCGTAATCTATTGCAAGAAAATGGAGTTCCCCCAAACGATTTGGTTAGATTAATTCAATGGGTATTTTTTAATCTTTTTGTGGGTAATAACGATAGCCACGCAAAAAACCTTTCCATATATTTCCCGCCAAATGAGGGGGGTAAGGTTGACGACTTTTTATGATTTGTTGTCGACAACGATCTATCCTGGCTTGTCTCCAAACTTCGCTTTAAAGATAGGTGGTGAAAATTTACCAGCAAAGATAGATTTAGAAGCTATTGTAAGAATGTCGAATGAATTAGGTTTCAAGCCAAATTACGTAATCAATCATAGCGCTAAAATTGCCGAAAAAATCCTTGAAAATCTTGATAAGGTTGCAGATAATTTATCAAAAGTAGCCAATGAAAAAAATGAATCGATATTGCTTGAAAGATTAAATGATCACATCAGATCTAATACTAAAAAACTTCAGTCTCGCTGGAGGATTGCTTAGTGTTAACCCTACATTTAGAGTAGGTTACTTGAAGCCAGCTAGATCTTATAGTGTGATTTTTTTGGTATATAATCTAGAGATGAAGCCATCCCATGTCCTAAATTTACACCGAGAAGCAATCCGCAATGTGGTTAAATCACATCGTGTGCTTAACGCTCGTGTGTTTGGCTCAGTGTTGCGTGGCGACGATACCGACGAAAGTGACCTTGATTTGCTGGTTGACACTACTCCCGAAACAAGTTTGCTTGATATTGCCAAGATTCAGAATCGTCTTCAGAAGTTATTAGGAATTTCAGTTGACGTTCTCACACCTAAAGCATTGCCAGATTGTTTCCGTGCCAAAGTGCTTGCAGAGGCGGTACTGGTTTGAAAAAAAGCAGAGTTTTGTGTACCTGACTTCCTTGCACATATTCTTAAAACCATTCAACGCGACATTCCTGAATTAGAACAAAATACTAAAGACGTTCTAGCGCAATTTATCGATATTTGATAATTAAGAGTTTGATTGATCTCGTAAAGTAGGGGTATAGTACGAGGTAATAGATGGAATAGAGGTTGGTAAGGTTTTGATTACATTGGGTGTAAGGCGAAGTAAGATACCCGCACGCCCTACCAATATCTAAGAGGCTTCCAGCGATGGGAGCCTTTTTTCATTTGTAGTCTAAATTAAGAAGTATTCATCAGTGTATTCAAAATACTCATTTCCATGCATTTTTCCCATAGCCCCTTACACCACATCTTGGTTTATATACTGTCCAAATAACATGTCAAAATAATTACGAAGACGCAGGCAAGTCCTTCGCTACACTAATTGCCAAAGACTTTTATGACGATTTTGTGAGTGTTTTTTGTCTAAATATTCCAATAAAACGTGCTTTACTATAGTTTTTTGAGGGGCTTATTCATCCGCTGTTCAACTATTTTTCATGGTTGGCCAGCATCAAATTCCGCGCTTAATTATTCATAAATTGATTAAAAGAACACCCCAATTAATGTTTTTTGGTTGCTTAATTGTTACAAAAGTGTAACAACATCCTTGAGCAGGGAACTTTTTTGTGTTAAATTTTGACGTGCGTTAAAATGACGCTTGTAAAAAAACTGTATGAGAGCCTGATTTAAGGGGTTTTTTTACAAAAAGGACGCGTATGGCGGGATCTGATTTAGGGTATAAAATCATTGCAAGACCGAACAATTCACTTACGCCAAAAATGAGCTTAAGCTTGCTTGGAAGTCTTGTGGTTGTTGTGCTAATGATTGCGCTGGCTTTTGCAAATATCGGTGCCTGGTTGGTGTTGCCATTTGCCGGCTTAGAGATAGCAGCTTTTGCATATGCTTTTAATTATATTTATTTGCACTCATCTGATTTTGAAAGCATTACGATTGAAGATGAGAAAGTTGTTGTAGAAAAAAGAAATTATAAGGAAAACACAACGATAATTTTTCAGCGTTACTGGGTTCAGGTGAGTGTACGTGATGTTGAGGGTAAAAAAGGTGTAAATGGTAAAAGCGGATTATTTATTAGTTCGCACGGTAAAGAAGTTGAATTCGGTAGAAATTTTATAAACGACGAGCAACGTGCTTTACTGGCACGTGAGCTCAGACAAAAAATAAATGATATTCATTAATTTAGTTTTGGAGCAAGTTTTATGCAAGGTTTAAAGAAAATTGGGTTAGGTATTGCTGTAATGCTTTCTTCACTCAATGCGTTTGCGGATTATTCTTGGAATTTCCCTTTGCCTGCAACACCAATGGCAGCAGACACATTGCATGTACATAATAAATTCATGACCATTACTGGTATTATATTTATTGTAGTATTGGCGATCATGATTTACGCGATATTTGCTCACCGTAAAAGTAAAAACTTCAAACCTGTCACAGATAAGGTTCCATCAACAGCCGTTGAAATTTTTTGGACATTGATTCCGTTCGCTATTCTTTTGCTCATTGACTTTGTCATTATGGGTATTCCTGCTTATCACAGCGTAGTAATGATGGAGAATACGCGTGAAAAAGCGAATATGGTGATTAAGATCACTGGTTCGCAGTGGCGCTGGCAGTACGAATATATGGATGGTGATGCGCAGGGTATTAAATTTGTGAGTAATTTATCTACGCCTAAGGAACAAACCGATAAAGGTTTTAAAGGTGTCAAAGATGAGCACTATTTACTTGAAGTTGATAATCACTTGGTACTTCCTGTCGGTGAAAAAGTACGGGTTTTAATGACTGCCACTGATGTATTACATAATTGGTGGGTGCCGCAATTTGGTTCTTCACGCGTCGCTGTGCCTGGTTTTATTCGCGAAACTTGGGTGCAAGTTGAAACACCTGGAACCTATCGCGGACAGTGTAAAGAGTTGTGTGGTAAAGGTCATGGTTATATGCCTATCGTTGTGGATGCATTGCCAATGGCAGAATACAAGGATTGGGTTGCGGCTAAGAAAGAAGATTTGGCAAAAGCTGCGGCAGGCGCTGATAAATTTTGGACAAAAGAAGATCTTATTGCCAATGGCAAGGCAGTATACGAGAAAAACTGTGCGGTTTGTCACCAAGTGACCGGTGCAGGCTTGCCTCCAGCATTCCCAGCTTTGACAGGTAGTAAAGTCGCAAATGGTCCAATTTTTGGTGCAGATGGTAAATATCTAAAGGATAGTCATTTAGATCGCGTTCTTAATGGCGTACGTGTAATGCCTTCTTGGAAAGCGGTGCTGAATGATACAGAGATTGCTTCAGTAATTACCTATGAGCGTAATGGTTTAGGTAATGCGGTCGGTGATGTATTGCAACCTGCGCAAGTAAAAGCTGCCCGTCAATAAGTAATAAGTTTGTTTTTGAATGAACTGTAATTATTTAGTTTGAGTAATTAGGAGAAAGTAATGAGTACAACCACGGTAGCACATCATGAAGAGCATGCTGAACACCCGTCTGGGATTATGCGTTGGCTGACCACCACCAATCATAAGGACATCGGCACGATGTACCTTACCTTCTCGCTAATTATGTTTTTAGTTGGCGGTAGTATGATTTTGGCAATCCGCGCTGAATTATTTCAACCGGGACTTCAATTGTTAAACCCTGAATTTTTTAATCAACTCATAGGCGTACATGCGTTGATTATGATTTTTGCTGCTTTAATGCCGGCAGCAACAGGTTTTGCAAACTGGATGATTCCTCTGCAAATCGGTGCGCCAGATATGGCTCTACCACGTTTGAATAACTGGGGATTTTGGTTGTTACCACCTTCAGCTATCCTTTTAACCTTACCGTTTACACTAGCGTTGTTCGGTATCGGCGATGGCGCGCTAGCAACAGGTTGGACTTTCTACCCACCACTATCTGTACAAGGTGGTATTGGGGTGGATTTTGCGATTTTTGCGGTCCACTTGCTCGGAATTTCATCTGTATTAGGTTCGATCAATATTATTGTTACCTTATTTAACATGCGCGCACCAGGCATGACCTTAATGAAAATGCCAATGTTTGCTTGGGGCTGGTTAATTACAGCATTCCTATTAGTTGCGACTATTCCGGTGTTGGCGGGTGCAGTTACAATGTTACTAACTGATCGCCATTTCGGTACACACTTTTTTGATGCAGCTGGCGGCGGCGATCCAATTATGTTCCAACATTTATTTTGGTTCTTTGGTCACCCTGAAGTGTATATTTTGTTATTACCAGTTTGGGGTTTTATCCCACAAATTCTAGAAACATTCTCACGTAAACCAATGTATGGCTACAAAGCACAAGTTTATTCATTGTGGGCGATTGGTGCTTTAGCCGTGGTTGTTTGGGCGCATCACTTCTTTACAGCCGGTATGCCTGTGCCAGCGTTGCTTTATTTTATGTATAGCACAATGGCAATTTCACTACCGCTAGCAGTGCTGTTCTTTTGCTGGATTAAAACGATGTGGAAAGGCTCAATGAGCTTTGAAACACCTATGTTGTTTGCAGTGGGCTGGATTATTTTATTCGGTATCGGTGGTTTAACTGGTTTAGTACTTGCTGACGTTGCTGCCGATGCACAATATCACAACAGCTACTTTGTGGTTGCTCACTTTCACTACACATTATTTGCTGGTGGCATTATGGGTATTATGGCTGGTACATATTACTGGTTACCAAAAATGACTGGACATATGTATAGTGAAAAATTAGGTAAATTACATTTTTGGTTAACGGCTATTTCGTTTAACTTAACCTTTATTCCACAGTTCTTCTTAGGTTTGGCTGGTATGCCACGTCGTATTCCTGACTATGCATTACAGTTTGCTGAATTCAATATGATTTCATCAATTGCCGCATTCGTGCTTGGTTTCTCACAATTGTTATTTGTTTATAACATTGTAAGTTGCGCAAGAGGCGGCAAAAAAGCGACCGATCAAGTTTGGGAAGGTGCAAAAGGTTTGGAGTGGACATTACCTTCTCCACCCCCATACCATAGCTTTACTGAGCAACCGATTATTAAATAATACAAAATTCCAGTTTAAACGTGAATGTTTAAGCTGGGTTTTGTTTGGAAAAACATGGACAATAAAGAATTAGCCACTAAGCGCAGTAGTAAGAAAATTGCATATATTTTAGGAGGCATTGCATTTGTTTGGTATGTAGCGTCAATGTTTACAATATGGCATCACTAAACGAAACAGATGCCTTAACTGCCAAGCAACAGATAGACTTAAAAAATAAAAAATTAGTACGAAAACTAATATGGATGGTGGTGGGTTCGCTGCTGTTTGCCTTCGCGCTAGTACCTTTGTATGACGTTTTATGCACGCTAACCGGCTTGAATGGTAAAACAAACAATACGGCCGCCGTTTTATCTAAGGCTAAGGTGGACGAAACTCGCTGGGTAAATGTTCAGTTCACCACTAATGTAATGCCGGGTTTAGGCTGGAATTTCTATCCAAAGCAAGCCAGCATAAAATTGCATCCAGGTAAGATTGAAACCGTTATATTTATTGCAAAAAACACCACAAACGAAGTGGTTGTAGGAAGGGCTGTTCCTAGTATTACTCCTGGAATAGCCGCAGCTAACCTAAAGAAAATAGAGTGTTTTTGCTTCGTAAATCAGTCACTTAAGCCTGGTGAAGAAAAAGAAATGCCGTTACGTTTTTTTGTAAGTCCAGAATTACCAAGAGATGTATCTGACATGACCTTGTCTTATGCTTTTTTCCCGGCAGTTAAATAGTTAGTTAAATAATAAAAAGATTTGGCACTAAAAGTTATTGAAATTAGGGTGTTAGTTTAGGTGAGGTAATGGCATATTTAGCCATTAATAATTCAATATATTTATAAAAAAGCACGGGAGTGATTGCATGGCGACACATTCAACGAATCAATACTATGTTCCGCACGGTAGTATTTATCCATCAATAATATCTGTAGGTCTGCTAGCGCTTGCCTCAGGTTTTATATTTAATGTAGCAACTGATAAAAGCAAAGATCTCGCTTATTTACAAGCTCCAGGCAAATGGATGATGATTATTGGCGCGCTCATTATTTCATTCATGGTATTTAAGTGGATGGGTTCTGTGATTAATGAAAGTCTTACGGGCAAGTACTCTAAGTGGGAAGATAAATCATTCCGCGTTGGTATGATTGTTTTTATCTGTTCAGAAGTGGCATTCTTTGCCGCATTCTTTGGTGCTTTGTTTTATATGCGTATTTTATCGGTGCCAGATCTAGCAGGTTACGATCTTGACATTACACCTTATAAAGACTTCTTAAGTACATGGCCATCATCAGGTCCTGGCGGAACTGTGCTTGGTGTTGAATATAAGCCGGGAACATTAAATGCAATGGGTGCTTGGGGATTGCCAGCAATTAATACTGCATTATTGCTTACTTCTGGCGCAACCATTACTTGGGCGCATTGGGCATTGATTAAAAATAATCGTACACAACTTATTGCTGGCATGGCACTTACAGTTGCATTAGGTATTGCTTTCTTGATTTGCCAAGCGATGGAATATCACCACGCATATACCGAAATGGGTTTAACCTTACATAGCGGTGCTTATGGTGCAACGTTCTTTATGCTTACAGGCTTTCACGGTTTCCACGTGACGCTCGGTACCGTTATGCTGATTGTAATTTTGATTCGCTGCATGAAAGGTCATTTTACGCCTGAACATCACTTTGGTTTCGAAGGCGTGGCTTGGTATTGGCACTTTGTGGACGTGGTATGGTTAGGTCTATTTATATTTGTCTATTGGCTGTAAGTTAATTAAATAAAAAGGGCGATGCACAAATGCATCGCCCTTTTTATTTTAGAATGAATCAGTAATTGCTAATGATATTAACAAGCTGGCACTGCGTTATGCGTGTGGTTGACCAATCAGGCCAAAATAATAGGCAATCATCAAAAGAATAAATAGAGTGATTGATAGCCCGATACGAACGGTTAGGGCTTTGACGGTTCTTTCACTACCCGTTTTGTCTTTAGATAAAAAGAATAGCGCAGAAAATAAACTGCCAACAATGGCGACTAAAGCTAAAACGATGATGACTTTTATTAACATAGAATGTATCCAATTAAAACTTGAATAAGCATTATGAGACCGCTTTCTAACAAATGCAATTATGAAACAAATTCAATTTAAAAAGCTTGGTTATATTTTCAGCCCTTCGCTGATTGGCACAATCGTAACCATGATATGTATACCGTTATTTATTAAATTTGGCTTGTGGCAGTATCACAAAGCACAGCAAAAAATGGCTATTCAGGCAGCTTATAATTTAGCTAAAACAGATGACGCGATTATATTTCCGCTGGATATTAGTAAAATAGGTGCTAGTAATATTCATGTATTGAATGTTGCAGATTGGAATTATAAGAAAGTAAAAGTCATCGGTGTATATGCACCAAAATTTCAGTTTTTATTAGATAATCAAGTGGAAGGTAATCGCGTTGGTTACCATGTGATTACACCTTTAAAGATTGATCAGTCTGAACAATACGTGTTGATTAATAGAGGCTGGATTTTAGGTAAAGATATCCACACAGAACTGCCGAAATTTGACACGCCAACCGGCAAGCAAACGGTTGTAGGACAAATTTGGGTGCCTAGTAAAAAGATTTTTACCTTAGAGGCGAAGGCAGATACATCAACAGTTACAATGAGCCAAATTACTCCCGTTTGGCAGCCAGTTTGGCAGAACATGAATATGACTAGTTATCAGCATCGTGTGCCATTTGTTGTTTCTGACCTTGCAATCAAATTAGATCAGGCTAGTGATGCTGGCGGCTTTGTAAGAAACTGGCAAGTCCCAGTAGAGAGAATTGCAACGAATATTGGTTACGCTTATCAGTGGTTTGGCTTTGCATTAGCGACGCTATTGATTTACATTTATATGAGTGTGAGTAAAGTGGCTGCTTTAGCTAAACAAAAGCAATAAGCGGTAAACATTTAATTTATTCAGAAGTATTTTTAATGATATTGACCTTATTTAAGTAGAGTTTCATGCAAAACGATACAGCACTAACCGAGCAAGAAATGCAACACAAAGGCCGCAAGGTATTTTTGTTAATGCTGATCTTTTTTATCGTACCTATCATCGTGGTTGTGATGATGTATAAGTTGAATTGGAAGCCTAGTGGCGAAAGCTTAGGTGAGTTGTATAACCCACCTCGCCTATTAACAACATCTGCTGAGCTTAAGCGCGATGACGGCGCTATGTTGCCCGCACAATTTTGGAAAGAAAAATGGAGTGTTGTCTATGTGGCCGCTAATTGCGAGCAAGTCTGTTTAGATAAGCTTCATGATATGCGTCGTTTACATGTTTCTTTGTACAAAGACATTGATCGTGCCCAGCGGATTTTAATCACGACGACACAAGACGTTACAAATATTAAGCATGACTTTCCTGATTTAATTATCATCAATCAGCCAGAAGCAAATGTCAGCGATTTCTCAACGCAGTTTCAGGTTGGTGCTGAAAATGTTAGCGCCAGCAATAGATTGTATTTGGTTGATCCGCTCGGACATTTAATGATGAGCTATAAAGCGGCTGTCTCGCTAGCTGACATTCGTAAAGATCTCGCAAGATTACTTAGATATTCGTGGGCAGGTTGATATGTACAAGAATTCAAGCAGCTTTAAGCTATTTCGAAGCTTAGTCTTAATGGGTGCAATCTTAGCCTTATGTGTGGTTGTGCTCGGCGCCTATGTTAGATTAACTGATGCTGGCTTGGGTTGTCCTGATTGGCCTGGTTGTTATGGTGCGCTTACTGTGCCGCAAAGCGAAGCCGCCATTCAAAATGCACAGGCGGCTTACCCACACAGCACTGTCTTAGTAGGCAAAGCTTGGCGAGAAATGGCGCACCGCTATTTAGCCGGTAGCCTCGGCTTAATCGTGTTGGCCATCTGTATTTTTGGATGGAGTGCCAAGCGTGAGATTAAAGCGTCGGCATGGCTGCCTACTTTTTTAGTGGTCTTGATAGGTTTTCAGGCGATGTTAGGCATGTGGACAGTGACTATGTTGCTTAAACCGGCTATTGTAAGTGCACATTTGTTGGGCGGAATGTCGACTTTAGCCATACTTGTGTGGTTGGCGCATAGACATTGGGGACACAGTTCAGCAAATATAGTGCAATCGAATCCATTGCGATTTATGATTCGTCTAGCGCTAGTCATTTTGTTTATGCAGATATTTTTAGGTGGTTGGACAAGTACCAATTATGCTGCGCTAGCCTGTACCGACTTTCCTACCTGCCACGGTTTATGGATACCTGAAATGGACTTTAAAGATGCTTTCCATTTAGTGCGAGAACTTGGCCAAAGTGCTAATGGCGGCCAATTAACGCTCGCTTCTCTTACCGCCATTCAGTGGACGCACAGATTAGGCGCGCTGATTACCTTTATCTATTTATTGACGCTAGCCTTAAATATTATGAAATATTGGCAATTAAAGACTTTGGGTGCTATGTTGCTCATTGTACTTTTCACGCAAATCAGCTTGGGCATTGCTAATTTAATTCTGCATCTTCCTTTAGTATTAGCCGTTGCACATAACTTTACCGCTGGATTACTTGTAATCGTTTTGGTCATGCTGAACTCAAAAATATCAGCTAAAAAACCATAAGGCAAAACAAAAAAATGAGTCTATCTCCTAAATTAATTCGAATAAATATAATGATAAATAACGTGAGCTTTAAATGAGTACCAGTGTAACGATTCTAAAAAATGTAGGCCTAAGCTTTAAAAGTTTTTTTTCTCTGTGCAAACCAAGAGTAACTTCACTTATTGTATTTACTGCCATTATCGGTATGTACATGGCTAAACCCGCGATGGTGGCGATGCCAATATCACTATTAATTGCAACGACCATAGGTGTTGCATTTGCCTCGGGTGCCGCAGCAGCTTTTAATTGTCTGATCGAACATAAGATTGATGCGATTATGGCCAGAACTCGCGGCCGCGCAATTCCAACTGGTAAGGTTTCATCCACCCAAACTACAATTTTTGCGACTATTCTTGGTGGCACTGGCTTAGCTGTTTTGTATTTTTATGTAAATCCGCTAACAATGTGGCTAACATTCGCAACCTTTGTTGGTTATGCCGTCGTTTACACGGTATTTTTAAAACCAGCCACACCGATGAATATTGTGATTGGTGGTGCATCAGGAGCTATGCCGCCAATACTAGGCTGGGCGGCGGTTACTAATGCGGTTGGGCCAGAAGCGCTCATTATGTTTCTTATTATTTTTGTATGGACGCCACCGCATTTTTGGGCATTAGCGCTATATAGACGTGAGGAATATGCCAAAGTTGGTATGCCGATGTTGCCTGTCACCCATGGTGAAGCTTTTACGCTGTTACATATTTTGCTATACACTATTATCCTGGTTGCGGTGTCCTTGATGCCCTATGGTATGGCGATGAGCGGATTAATCTATCTGGTATCGGCTATTATTTTAAATGCTGTATTCATGGCCTATGTTATTGGCTTGTATAGACAATATTCTGACGACTTAGCCAAGCGCACATTTAAATATTCCATACTCTATTTAACCTTGCTCTTTGCGGCGCTGATAGTGGATCATTACTGGATGTTCTAAGTAAATAAAGTTTCTAATAAATAGCGCAATTAAAATTGCGCTATTTTTTTCATAGCAAGACATCCATACAAAGTGTTTCGGTAATTTAATCCGCTATATTTGCTTAAGTGTGAGCTTCAAGACACAGTCTAGCCAACAGTATTTAGTTGTTTGCGGGAGTTGTTTGTTAGGAGCGCTGACTTATTTGGTCTCTTTAGCTTAATTCTTATCTTTAGCCGCATGCGAGCTATGAAAGTCATGACAAGACATACAGCCGCTGGCGATACGCTTGGGTTTTGGGTTGTTACCAGAATGGCAACGAAGGCAAGATTTTCTATCTGGCATTGCCACATCTGCACTACTTTCTGAATGCTCAACTTGGTGGCAAGATTCACACTTTTGACTACGATGTGAAGCATGATTAAAGTGCGCCTTGCTAAACCAATCTTGGTTGATATTTACTGGTGCAATCTTCCATGGCAAGGCGTCGCCTTTTTTTGTTTCGCTAATCTCGTGGCAGTAGCTACAGCCATCTGATTTTAGTACCGCCGCGTATTGGCTGGCCTGCTTTGGTGCTTGTACTTTTAGCGTATTCATTACACTTTGTTCTGTGCCATGAGGAATATGTATGGTGGCTTTTGCTGGCCCCACATCTAGTTGGTTGGCGTGGCAAGTCTGGCAGTCTCGTGCATAAGTCACTGCTTGGAAACGCATTTCCTTACCTTCAGGACGGTGACAATTTGTGCAAGAAAGTTCGCGGACATCCCATACGCCATCAGGGCCTTGCACTTTACCAAAATGTTGTGAGTGCGGAAACTTTAAGCCGGATTTTTCTACTAGACGCGCAGTGTCCGTCTGTGAAATGCGCTCCACCCCTTTTGTGTCTGTGCCATTGCTGAAGGTAAGTTTAAAACCGGGATGGTCAAGGTCGAAATCGTGAATATTGCTTAACTTGGTCTTCGAGTCTATCGCTTTGATATTGCCATGACATTTGACGCAGTTAGTATTATCTTGACGTGCTAGCGGATGAGGCGCTTTGTGTTCACGGTGGCATTCTGCACAGCGAACGCCATCTGAAAGTTGATGGGACTTATTGAAAGCATGTTTTTGTAAATCAGTGTCGGCAATATGCGGCGCAATATCGCTGTGGCAAGTCATGCAAGCCTTATCCGTGACCTTTTGTGTTAGTTTCTGGTGGCAATTAGAACACTGTGAGCCAAATTGTAAATGAGCATTTGAAATATGCCCCGGGCTCCAAACTCGATCAAAGCCTAGTGGCAATTGCGCCATGGTTGCCTGTAGTTGAGGAATGAAGTTTTGTGCGAGCGGTAGCCCTAAAAATATCAGCGCAATCACACCTGCTAACCATAGAGATAACTTCCGTTTAAATGCTGCGGCGCCCTCGAGCGGTTCCTGAGTGAGTGCTTTGATGTTTTGAAAATCATCCGGCAAAGGGTTTGCCAGTTCTAGCGATAGCGCCAGGCTAACGTCAGGTGGGGCTGGCTCTACTTTAAGTATATATGGACCTACAACTATTTTTTTACCATGCGTAAGTGCGATACTCTGCATTTTTACGCCATCAACTTCTAATTCGCCATTGATGGAGAGTAAATGTGGTTGGCCATCGGCTAATCTTTTGATTACCGCATGGTGCATAGAAATCCGTGGGTCAGCTAGCTGAACCGTGCATTCTACGTAGCGCCCAATCGAGACTTCGCTTGCCGTTATGGTGCGATAACTGCGTACCGGCAGACCGCGCTTATTATTCGAAATTTGGATTAAAAGACAATGAATCATGACTTACCAATAAAAAAATACGGCAATAATATGTGCCATCATTGCAACCAGCAGGGCAATAGTAAAAGGCACATGAATGTACAGCCAAAAGCCGAGCCGTGCCCGATACATAAGATCTTGCCGTACACGTTTAACTAACGATAAACGACGTACCATAATTGAATAGAGTTCGCGATAAGGTTTTCGCTGTTCACTGGGTAGGTCTTTACCCATTAATGTCAGTTGCGTAACGGCAATGGCGGTCGGGCAAGTCGGCTGATAACCGCGTAGTTGCTCTAACAAGCCATTGCCGATAGCTGTTTCACTGCATGCGCGCGATACCGTATTGTTGATGTCATCTGGCATTATTAAGGCAATTTGGCGGGCTAATTTATCGGCATCGGCGATACGAAGCAATAAGCCATCCAAATTATCTTCACCCATATTTTCAGTCATTTGGCGTGGGTAGATCATGTAGGTGTAATTGCCAAAAAATCCACTAATCACCACCATTATCAACAAGCCGTAAGCGAGGGTATGAATGTTGATTCCGAAGTTAAATCCGCTATGTAGCGTCACTAACACGGTAAGCGCTGTGCCTAAATATATATGTGCCGATAGCCAGCCTTGGGTAGCGCCAGAGCCACGATAGCGGCGCTTTCGAATGCCATACCAAGTCATCCAAAAGACTAACAGGGCTGATATTATTCCTAAAATATAACCGAGCCAACTTCCACCGTAGTGACCTATGGGTGGTTCAAATGCGATATATGCGATAAAGGCGATCAAAATCACAGCCACCGCTATCTTGAAAAAGAAGTAATGTTTGTAGTCAAAGATATTGCTGCGTTGCATTAAATTTCTCTCATTAAACTTCGTCTGAACCCATCAAGATCGCTTCACCCGTGGCATGGCTGGCGTAGTTCAGAAGCACCTCTGGATTGACTCGCAACGCTGCGCCCACTGGACAGGCGCGCACGCACACAGGACCATCGGCAATATCTTTGCACATATCACATTTAACGGCCACTTTGGGGCCATCTATTTTTGTTGCAGTTTTAGGTTGAATGCCTAACATTACTTGCCATAAGCTACGCTCAGGTTGCTCATGCACAACCGCCATCTGAATCACATCATAAGGACAATTAACCTGACAATTACCACAACCTATGCAACTGTCATCAATATAAACTTCGCCATGCGGCGCGCGGTGAATCGCATCTGGCGGACAATCTTTCATGCAGTGCGGATGCTCACAATGTCGACATGACGTCGGCACTCTAATGTTAGCGAAAATTGGTCCAGTATCTCTGTCTAGTCGGGTTGCACCGCCATGCGTATCAGCACAGGCTTGCTCGCAGTGGTTGCAGCGTATACAGAGTGATTCATCTATGAGTAAAACATCGGTGGCTTCGCCCACGCCTTGTTGAATCAGAAAAGAGATTAGGCTGGTTGGTGATAGCTGCTGACTCAAAGTGCTACCACTTTCTTGCGAAACCTCCATTTGCTGCCGATTTTCCTGCTCTTGCAAATGCTGCAGATATCGCGCATCAAGTTCGCTACGAATTTTAGGATTATGCGCAATAATGTCACGCATGCGACTCGCTTCAATTAGTACTGCTTGCGTTTCTATCGCAGCGCGAACTGTTGCATAACGAGGCTCACCAGAAACTAAGGACATTTCTCCTACATAATGGCCTGCTGCCAAATAGTACAGCACGACTTCACGGCCGCCTATCATGTGTGACACGGTTACAGAGCCACGTTGAATCAGGTAAAGCCCATCAGCCTCATCGCCTTCGTGAAACAATTCTTCGCCGGCAGCGTAGTTTTTAAGCGTGGCATTACTGGCAATATCATTAAGATCTTTTTCGCTAAGCGAAAGGCCAATACCAATATGCACGGCAGTTTTAATCGCCACTTCATCTAGCATGCGACGTATGGATTGTACTGAGCCAATAAGCTTTTGCATGACGCGTCGCGGCGTTTCTATGAGTACACAGCGCGTTTTAGCGCGCACCGTGCCAGAGCGCCTACGGCCAGAAATAAGTGCCATCTCGCCAAAAAATTCACCTGACTTAAGCGTGGCATCCGGAATATTGTCTTCGTCTATTAAAACATCTAATTCACCTTCTACAATAAAGAAGAAAGTGGTGCTGTAATCGTTCCGATTAAATATTACTTCGCCAGGTTCTGGTTGCAATATATTGCTTTCCAACACTAATTCACGTAATTGTAAGGCGCTTAGCATTTTTAGCAGGGGCACACTTTTACGAATTTTTTCTAATACGTCATCTACCCCACGATCATTACAGAAGTTGGCGAATTTATCGCGCAGCAATGCAGTATCGGCCGGTTCAACTTGGTTGCCCAAGATATACTCAATGACTTCGTAGCCCTGATTGATACCTTGTTTAATGAGTGGGTAACCAGCTAGGGCGCCAATAATATACAGGCCAGGCACATTCGATTCGTAATGCGTGGAAAGTAAGGGTAGGGCAGCAAGATCGGTTGTTGGAAAAGACACGCCGAAGCTTTCTAAAAGGGGGCGTGAAGGTAACGCACCTAGCCTAGCGATCACACGGTGGCATGGAATGCGCTCTACTCCTTTAGGCGTCTTTGCGAAAATAGTAATTGGAAACTCGCCGCTGGTGTTTATTTCAATGGCTTGCGGCTTGGTTTCTAGTAACCAGTCTAACGCGCCTCTTTTTCTGGCATCGGTTAATTGATTAAGATTGCCTTCCTTGCAATTGCTGAAGTCTTCCGCACGGTTAAGGATCATCAGTTGGTTGCGACCAATTAGCGCCAGCGCATTTTCTACACCACTGTCGCCACCACCAATCACAACAATAGTTTCATCTTGATATGCAAGTGGGTCATCTAATTGGTACTGAACTTGCGGTAAATCGCCGCCAGGAATGTCAAGTTTACGTAGATTTCCTTGCACGCCAATGGCTAATACTACGTCATCCGCCGCAAGCTTAGTGCCATCTGCCAGTTCAATTTCTAACCACTGTTTACCGCGCTTAATATCAATTACTTTCGCACCATAACGCACATTTATATCGTGCTCGACGATCGTTTTTTCCCAAGTTTGAAGTACGTTTTCGCGCAGTGAGGCGGTAAATGGTAATGGGCTGCGCAACGGCAATGCGCGCGGTTCTGACATTACAAGTTTGCCGCGAAGATAACTGCGAATAGTGCTAGCAGGCTCTGCTGCAGCTTCTAATAATAAATAGGAAATGTTCTGCTTAGCGGCGCGCACAGCTGCAGATAGCCCGCTAGGCCCGGCGCCGATAATGATGATGCTGAAATGTTCTGGCTTCACAATTTTAATAACAATTACCTTTATGGTTCTTAATGATACTGCAAGTCAGGCCGCTATTTAAATGTGGCTAGAAGCCTTTGAATAATGGCACATGCCAGCCCATAAGTCAAAAGTCGAGTATCCCTGAAATGCTTAATCACCCACTTTAACTGATGCTTTTAAGCGCTAGTTATACGTCGAATATTCAGTTTAAACAGCTTAATAAGCGCTGACTTTTTTTCGGTAGCTTTCAATCTTTTCAAAAATTTCCATACCTATCAGCATGAAAACGACAAAAATTATAGCTTTTGTAGCCCCAGTGCCAAGCAACACAAAGGCTGGGGCAGGGCAAATGCCAGATAATCCCCAGCCTATACCAAAGGTTAGGCCGCCGATGACTAGGCGTTTGTCGATGATACGCAGGCTTGGTAAGTGCATTTTTAAGCCTAAAAAGCTGGTGCTACGTTTCTTTGCCAGTGCAAATGCTACTAAGCCTACGCCAATAGCGCCAGACATGACTAATGCCAAAGATGGGTCCCATAAGCCGGCTAAATCCAGAAATGCCAGTACTTTTGCTGGGTTCGCCATGCCTGCGATGATAAGGCCTAGTCCGAAAATCGTGCCAGATAGCAAGGAAAATAATAATGCGATGATATTACTGAAATGTTTTTGCATGGCTTAAACTACAAATCCAATTTAAAACCAAGCTCATAGTCAAACACGTGGCGGACGATAAAGACGGTAACAAAGCCGGCAAACATGAAAGCTAAAGTAGCAATAAAAGAACGTGGAGATAAGCGCGAGATCCCACATACACCATGGCCGCTGGTGCAGCCAGAACCGTAGCGAGTGCTAATGCCAACCACAAAGCCAGTGATTGCCAACAATCCATTGCTCGCTTCAATATATATGATAGGCAAAGGCAAGAATAGTTGCCAGATTAACGGCGCTATCATTAGGCCGACGATAAACGCCAGTCTCCAGTAAATATCATTTTTTTGGGGTCTGAATAAGCCGCCCAATATGCCGCAAATGCCGGCAATACGGCCATTAAAAAGCACAAATATTGCAGAGGCAACACCTATAATTGCACCGCCGGCAAGTCCGGTCCAAGGTGAGAAGTTATTCCAGTCTATTAACATGGTTGTTTGTTCTAATATGGTTAAATATACTTGAAGACAAGTATACTAGCGGTTAGCTAAGGGTCTATTTTAAACTAAAGCTTATTAGCATAGGCGATTGCGAGCAGTCTGAATGTGTTTTAATGCAGTATCTACTTTGATTTAAATTTTGCATACCCAGCATGCTAACAATAAAAATTAAGCCTCAGGCTAGATTTAATGCACTGTAAATTTTATACACGAAGCCTGCATTAGCGCTAAACTAATATCGTGCATTTGCAGTTTTGCAGGTAAATATTTTAAAGGTGAATGATGAGCATCATCGGCAATATTCTATGGTTTATTTTAGGTGGCGCGTTGATGGGCCTCGGTTGGTGGATTGCCGGTGTGCTTGCGTATATTTCGATTATCGGCATTCCTTGGGGTAAAGCCTGTTTTGTGATTGGTCAATTTGCCTTTATGCCATTCGGCAAGCAGGCGGTTAGCCGAAAATACATTAGCGATAAATCCGATATTGGCACTGGTTTTTTAGGCGTTTTAGGTAATGTGCTTTGGTTTGTTTTTGCTGGATTTTGGCTTACAGTCGGGCATCTTGCTTCAGCCTTAGTTTGTTTTATTACCATTGTTGGTATTCCGTTTGGCATTCAACATCTTAAGTTAGCCGGCATTGCCATTGCGCCCATAGGCAAAACCATCATCAATAAATGTTAACTTTTGCACAGATAATTTAAGCGCTTGGCGCATTTAAATGCCGAAATAACCTACAGCAACTATATACAATATATAGCGAATAATGCGCCGTTAACATTTTAATCACAGCTTGTTATTCGGTCAGCATGCCCACTATGGAATCGGCAAACCTACAGCCGTACAAATAACCATTAATCCACTTTGCGTTCTCGGAGTAGTCGTCTGTCATCATAGACGTAAAGGTTAAATCCAAATATCGACCATCACCAAGGTCGATAACATCAATACCATCCTCATCTTTAATGAGCTCCCAATGGTCTGGTACTTCCATGCCCAATGTGATGGTGATATTCAATTTCTTCATGATTAAACTTCCTAAAGAGAGCAATATAGCTTCTCATCTAGCGTTGCTTGCCAATGGCTCAGGCAAGCTAAGCGTCGACCCAAGACTGGAGATTGCTTGCGTGCTTATTTGTGCGATAGGTGGCAACTGCAATAATCTTTTGCCAGTTGAAAATACTGGCATTAATACGTATCAACATTTACAGCTAATATGTTTAGCGATTAAATAAATTTCTTTTGGCTTACTGTTCTTGGCGTGGATTAGCTTTTAAATAGATGCACTGATCATTAAATGCTTCAAACTAATTGTTTGACGCAGTTGCTTATGGCTATTAAGGTTATTTAATAGCAAATTATGACACTCAATGATACATTAATGCACATTATGATTAGTACTCTAAACCAAATAGACACGACTCCATGATAAATATATTTAAATCTAATAATTATCATGCCTCAGACAATTGGTCTTCAAAAGACCTGTTCAGAATTATTGCACTCGCAACACTCTATTTTTTATTCGGTAAATTAGCTTTTTTAGCAGAACCCAAAGAGTCATTGGTCGTACCAGTTTTCTTCGCTTCTGAAGGTGTAGCCTTGGCCTTTACGCTTGTTTTTGGGCCAAGAATGGTGGTCGGTGTCTTTGTCGGGCAATTTATTTTTGCGTTAACTCTCAATCCATCATGGCTTGTGGCCTTTGGCATTGCTACTGTTAATAGCCTTGAAACAGTAATTGCATTTTTTATTTTACGCCAATTAAAATTTGATCCTTCAATCAGGCAAGTTAAAGATTATCTTTATTTATTAGTACTGGTTTTGTTCGTTTTACAACCATTTAGTGCCATTTTTAGTAATTTAGTGTTGATGACTAGTGGAGGTTTACTCGGTGGAAGCGGATCCTTCATATCTTCTGCGATGTCATGGTGGTTGGCTAATTGTATTGGGCAGTTGTTATTCGCGCCATTTTTGATGATATTAATGACAAATGCTGAGCCACTAGCAAAACTTAAGATTAATGAATTATTACCATCGATACTTTTTATTGCGTTGATTGTATTTAAATTTGAGTACAACTTTATTGTGTTTCCTTATGGCTTGATTGCTTCAGTGCTACTGTTAATCTGGTGCGCATATAGCAAAAAATTAATGCTCATTAGTTTTACTTTTTCAATATGTGTTGCTATTGCAACGCATGCTACCGGACAAGGATTAGGTCCCTTTGTAGCTTATGGAGATGATGCCTATACCTTACTTAATATATTCATCTTCGTATATTTTTTTAGCGCGCAATTTATCTGCACACTTTTCATTGAGCTTGAGCAAAAGCGCGTCACAGATCAAAAAAATTCTCAGCTAAGTGCTATCAGGGCTAATCACAGAGAATTTCAGTTACTAACTACTTTAAATGCATTGTCGCTTGCTAGAGACAATGAAACTGGCAATCATATTTTACGTACTCAGCACTACGTGAAAATTATTGCCGAGCACTTAATGAAACTCAAAGAATTTTCTAATCTACTCACGCCTAGAAGAATTGAATTCTTATTTAATGCGGCTCCTTTGCATGATTTGGGTAAGGTAGGTATTCCTGATGCAATTCTTCTAAAACCAGGGCCGCTAAGTGATGAAGAATGGTTGGTAATGAAAACGCATACTATTATTGGAGGAAATGTTCTGAATTCCGTTGAATCTATCCTTCATGAAGAAGATGATGTTATTGCGGTTGCGAAGAATATTGCTATCGGACATCATGAGAAATGGGATGGAAGCGGTTATCCATACGGACTGTCTGGTATAGAAATTCCTGTTGAAGCTAGAATTATGGCTATTGCGGATATGTATGATGCCTTATTAATTGAGCGGGTCTACAAAGCGCAATGGACTCACGAGCAAGCAGTGGAAGAAATTACTAGCAGAAGCGGCACGCACTTTGACCCAGTGATTGTGGATGCGTTTCTTGCTGAAATTGATTGTTTTAAAGCGATTGCAGAGAAATATAAAGATTAATTAACTTATTTTGGCACGGCTAATGATTTGAATATTTTTATTAAGTGATTTATTTTTAAATCATTTTTAGAAGCTTGATTAATTTGATTGTCCATTTTAGTCAATTAAATTTAATTTTTTGGTGCGCCCGAAATGATGAAAGTGGGCGCTGGATTGAGTACCTACTAATAAGCTGAATAGCCCAAATAGACCACTTGCCAACTAAGAATGAGCAGCAGAAATATCCCCTAAGCGGCCTGTCAGCATCAATGTGCCACCGACAACCTTCAACCCGAAAGTGTCATTCACCATCTAACATTGACCGCACTGCTAATTCCACAATCTGCCGCTACAGTGATTTAAGCCCGCTTCAAGTAAGCCTCAAGCTCCGGTAGGGGTAGCGCCCGACTAAACAAAAAGCCTTGATACTTTTTGCAGCCGTGCGCTTCGAGGAATTGGCGCTGGCGCTCGGTCTCCACGCCCTCAGCGATCACGTTCAGGTTCAACCCCAGCCCCATGGTGATAATTGCGCGGGCGATGGTCTCGTCTTTATTGACACCGGGCAGGTTGCGCACGAAGGATTTATCAATCTTGATCTCATCCAGCGGTAATTGTGCCAGGTAAGATAAAGAAGAATATCCAGTGCCAAAATCATCTAAAGAAAAACACACGCCCAACAACTTGATTTCTTGCATCTTGGCGATGATGTCCGGCGCGTCTTCCAGCAACATGCTTTCCGTCAACTCCAGCATCAAGCGTGCTGGATTGATGGCGCTAGTCGTCAACACGTGCTGCACTTGCGCCACAAAATCCGGCTGGAGAAATTGCCGTGGACTCACATTCACCGCCACCTTTATTTCACTCGTCAGGGCGTCGTTCTCCCACACTTTAATCTGGGCGCACGCTGCCTCCAACACCCATCGTCCAATAGGCAGAATCAACCCCGTGTCTTCCGCCAGTGTGATAAACTCATCCGGCTGCACTAGCCCAAATAGCGGATGTTGCCAGCGCAGTAGTACTTCGACTCCAACTACCCGTTCCGCTGCATCCACCTGCGGTTGAAAGTAAAGGCGCAACTGATCTAATGACATCGCCTTGCGCAGTGAGACTTCCATCGCGCAACGTTGATCAATAACAGTCTGCATCGCGGGGTCGAAAAAGCGCAATTTATTCCCTCCTGAATTCTTGGCTTGATACAGCGCGAGGTCGGCGTGTTTAAACAAGTTTTCCGCTGTGTCGTGCGCATGGAATAACTCCACTCCGACACTGATCTTGCAATGATATTCATAGCCATGCAGATTGAAAGGAGCCCTCAAGGCCTCAAGCAACTTACTTCCCAATTGCATGGCCAATATCACTGCCTCATTCGCCGTTGTCCCCAGCCCCTCTATCAGCACCACAAACTCGTCACCGCCTTGGCGTGCTACCGTATCACATTCTCGCACAGTCTCTAGCAAGCGCAGTGACATATCCATCAGTAGCAAATCACCCACATCATGGCCGCGTGAGTCATTGAGCGCCTTGAAGCGGTCAATGTCGATGAAAAATATCGCCCCATGCATATTATTGCGCATCGTGGCAGCGATGGCCTGATCCAAAAGGTCTCGCAGCAGGCGGCGATTAGGTAGTTTGGTCAGGTGATCGTAGTAGGCCAAACGGCGCATCTCAAGCTCAGCTTCTTTTTTTTGAGTAATGTCGCTTAGTGTGATGCGCAATACTGATACTTTGCTCACGCAATCAAGCTGCGCCTGAAACAGCGTGCCATCGCCACGCTGTAGTGATAGTTCGATGCTGCTTTTTTTTACCTGATTCTTTGTGGACATAAAATGCCGCACCCATTTATCCTGATCTTCGGCAGCTACCAAGGTCCGCAAGCTTTTATGGATGAGCTTTTTGCGCTCCCGCCCCAGCAGGGTGACGCCGGTGAGGTTAATCTCGCTAATCATGCCAACCACGTTAAGGGTGAGGTAGCCGACCGGTGCAAACTCATACAGATCAATATAGCGATCGCGCGATTCTTCCAGTGCCTGCTGGCTTTGCTGTAAGGTTTCGTTCTGCATCTCCAACTCAATCTGATGTACGCATAACTCATGTTGCATTTCTTTGGCAGTATAAGCCGTGATTTCTGGTGGCTGACTATTGGCTAACTGTGCTTCGGCCGAAACCCTCAGTTGCTCTTTTGGCTTCTTATCGTACTGATCTCTGTTCATGGCAATGCCTCCTTATCAGTACTCACCATTGCCAATAAAATCAACTCGGTATCGCCCACTGCCGTTTTGATGCGGCGCGCGTTAAGCACCATGCGGCGTATGCCTAAATCAGGGAAATCATGCTCCACGACAAAGCCTTCTATCGTCTGCCGCTGCGGCAGAATGTCTTCCAGCAATTGGCGTAATATTGGGATGTTCCACTGGTCATTACCCAGTTCGTATATTTTTTGGCCCACGGCTTCCTCTGGCATAACCTTGAAGTGCTGAAAGAACGCACGATTGGCCGAAACTACCTGTAAGTCACTATTCAACACAATGAGTGGCTCGACCACGGTATTGACGATGCCTGCACTTAACTCTTGCACTAATCCAAGCGCAGCCAGTTTGATGGTCGTTTTACGCAACTCGTTGATGTCAGTGAAAGATAACACCACGCCATCAATCATGTTATCCAAGGTGCGGTAAGGCTGCACACGCGCCAAATACCAAACGCCATCGTTGGTTTGTACTTCGCGTTCGTGTGGGATCAGCGTTTCCAGCACGGTGCGAAGCTTTTGCAATAGACTTTCGCCTTGCAGGTTGGAGGTAATGTCGCCCAGTGGCCGTCCCACATCGGTGGGGATCAGGCGGTAAGCTTTCAGCGCCTCGCGCGTGTAACTGCGAATATTCAGCTGGTAATCCAAAAACACGATGCCCGTGTTGACGTTATCCATCAGATTTTTTAAGTCGTTTTGCGAAACGCTCAAGTTCTCGATACTGGTATTTAGTTCACTATTGACCGTAATAGTTTCTTCATTCAGTGATTGCAGCTCTTCTTTGGACGTCTCCAACTCCTCATTGCTGGATTGCAGCTCTTCGTTAGTGGATTGCAATTCCTCATTCGCCGACTTGAGCTCTTCGTTGGTTGCCTGTTGTTCTTCGATAGTGGCTTGCTGGTTCTCGTGGGCGTAAGCCAGATCACGCTCCAGTTGTTCATAACGGTGCTGCTCTACTGAGATTGAAACAGACTTGCTACGCCCACGCTTGGCCGCAGGCTGGCTAAACACCTCTTGAAAGCTGATCAAGAGCAATCGTTCATCGGCGCTGGATTCATTCATGGGCAAGGGTAGCAAACGCACACTGAAGTTCGCTCTAAGCACGCCAGCTCCGGTGCTGATGGTCACTTCACGGTTAGAGGTGGGTTCACCTTGCGTTGCAGCTTGTAGTGCGGCACGCAATGCCATTTGCAATCCGTTGTGTACCATGTCGACCACATTGGTAGTCACTGGGCCAGATGGGGTGCTTATAAAATGGCTAATATCGCCATGTACGTAAAGAATGTTGCCCTTTGCATCTGTGGTGACTGAGGCGGGGGCG
>JBBAOU010000037.1:0-1310 GCA_040401175.1 Methylotenera sp.
TTGATCACAGAAGCCGGCACAAACCAAACTTGCGTAGTCTGCAAATAAATTTCATTTGCCGCAAAGTTAGTATTACCTAGCTTGCTTAAATTTTCACGCAAGATGGCTTCAGCTTTTGCAATATTGTCCGCTAATTGCTTTTCTGCTACACAGTTTACCGTTGCGCTAAAGCCAACATCGTCAGTCACACTTAGCGCAAAACCATCGCTAGTTTCAGCAAAAAACATTTGTAATTGAATGTTGCGTTGTGCGGAATCTTTTTCCAACAAACGCATAAACACGTGGTCACGGTTGCGATACACTTGCATATTATTTCTAATATCGACTGGCATTTCATTGGGGAATAGCTTTTTGCCGTCAACGGTATTGATGCGCAAGCCGACTAATTCTTTATGTACATCAAAAAAGCACACGCCGTCGCCATTGTGTAGTTGCACGTCTGACTCAACTTCAAAAAAGTCTTCGCCTACTTTTGTTACTAAGCCCAATGCTTCGCCAGAAAACTTAGGCGTATCGAATGCGCCAATATCGCCTTGGCGGCCATTAACAAAATAATCTGTGGCGCTGCGGTTAAAGGTTTTTTCAGGCTGAGGGTTAAAGGTATAAGTGCTAATGCCAGAAGACGACTTTGCCAGTTCTGGCGATTCGTGCAGGATTTCATCTAACAATTGGCGATAATGCGCGGTGGCATTTTTGACGTAAGGTAAATCTTTGTAACGGCCTTCAATCTTAAATGAGCTCACGCCCGCAGCAATAATTGCGCGAAGGTTGGCGCTTTGGTCGTTATCTTTCATGGATAAAAAGTGTTTATCTTTGCCGATGATGCGGCCTTTGGAATCTTCCAGCGTAAATGGCAAGCGACATTCTTGTGAACATTCACCGCGATTTGCACTGCGACCAGTATGTGCATGGCTAATGAAACATTGCCCGCTAAACGCCACGCATAAGGCGCCGTGTACAAAAAACTCTAAGTTACTTTCAGTTGCGGCGGCTATTTTTTGTATGGTGTGTAAATCTAACTCACGCGCCAATACCATTTGCGTAAAGCCTACTTGGTCTAAAAACACGGCTTTTTCTACGGTACGAATATCCGTTTGCGTGCTGGCATGTAGTTGTATCGGCGGTAAATCTATTTGTAGCAAGCCCATGTCTTGCACAATCAGCGCGTCTACTTCAGCTTCGTAAAGCTGATGCACCAGCTTGCGTGCGCCTTCTAGCTCGTTATCATGAAAAATAGTATTCAGCGCTACAAACACTTCTGCATGATAACGGTGCGCATGTTTTACCAAACGAGCTATGTCTTCTAACGT
>JBBAOU010000037.1:1410-23277 GCA_040401175.1 Methylotenera sp.
CGTATTGCAAAATTAGCGGGTGACACAGGTAAAACAGCGCATGCATTTATGGTGGAGGCGATAGTCGAGCAAATTGAGCGTATTGAACAAGATCGTGCTTTTATGGCGCGTGCGGTGGCATCGTTAAAACATTATCAAGAAACAGATATTGCTTACGATGTCGACGAAGTGCATGCCTATTTACGCGCTAAGATTCAAGGCAAGGTATTGCCGAAACCTCAGCCAATAAAACGTAGTTAAGCAATGATAAAATTAGAGTATTCAAGCGCGGCAATGAGCGATATTGAGCGTTTGGTTGATTTTTTAATGGACGTGGATTTAGCCGCAGCACTCAATACCTTTGATATTATTGATGATGGACTTCAGCTTTTAAAACGTCACCCAGCAGTGGGGAGGTTAGTTAATGCTGATGGTAGCCGCGAATTAGTGATTTCGCGAGGCAATACTGGTTATGTTGCCGTTTATGCGTTAGATAAATTGCGCAATATTGTTGTTGTATTAGCCATTAAGCACCAGCGTGAAGATGCGTTTCATTAATAATCAATAGAATTTTAAGCGAATTTAAAAGCACATATGAATCTTAATCAAACCCTACTTAATCGCAGTTTAAAATCTGTTTGGCACCCATGCACACAGATGAAGCAGCATGAAACTTATCCGCTTATTCCCATTAAACGCGCTGATGGCGTTTGGCTCTACGACACCGAAGGCACGCGTTATTTAGACGCGGTAAGTTCTTGGTGGGTGAATTTATTTGGGCATAATAATCCGCGCATTAAAGATGCGATTAAGTTGCAACTCGATACTTTAGAGCATGTGATGCTGGCGGGCTTTACCCATGAGCCTGTGGTCGAATTATCCGAAAAGCTAAGTAAGCTCACTGGTTTAGGCCATGCTTTTTACGCCAGTGACGGTGCCAGCGCGACTGAAATTGCCTTGAAGATGAGCTTTCATTATTGGCGTAATAGCGGTAAACCGCATAAAACCAAATTTATCAGCTTGCAAAACAGTTATCACGGGGAAACATTTGGCGCTTTGGGCGTTACCGATGTAGCTATTTTTAAAGATACTTATGCACCACTATTAATGCAATCTGCTCAAATGCCTAGCCCGGATTTTAGGTTAAGCGAAGTTGGTGAGGGCGCAGAGGCGTTTGCCCTCCGCTGTGCCGATGCGTTAGCACTGTATGTGAGTGAGCATCATGCAACATTGGCAGCTTTTATTATTGAACCGTTAATACAATGTGCAGCCGGTATGGGCATGTATCACACTACATATTTGCGCCGTGTACGTGAAATTTGCAGTCAATATTATGTGCATTTAATTGCCGATGAAATCGCCGTTGGCTTTGGTAGAACCGGCAGTATGTTTGCTTGTGAGCAGGCTGGTATCACACCTGATTTTATTTGTTTATCGAAAGGCATTACTGGTGGCTATTTGCCTTTATCTGCCGTGCTGACTACCGATAAAGTGTACCAAGCTTTTTATGATGACAGCACACTAAAAGGCTTTTTGCATAGCCATAGTTACACGGGCAATCCGTTGGCTTGCAGTGCGGCATTGGCGACCTTGGCAATATTTGAGGCAGACAATGTGATTGAGAGCAATCAAGCGAAATCCGCCTATTTAGGCAGCCAGATGCGAGTGCTCGCTAACTTGCCTGTTGAGCATATACGTCAGCAAGGCATGATTTTAGCGTTTGATGTAAAAAGCAAAAATGCTAAATTTTCTCGAGATTGTTACTCCGCGGCGCTGAAGCAGGGCTTGCTGTTACGGCCAATTGGTAACACGGTTTATTTTATGCCGCCGTACACGATTACTGAGCCGGAAATGGATTTAATGATGCAGGCAACGCTGTTAGCCATTCAAGATTCTTTATGAAAAAGATATTCACTGCCTTAGTTTTTATTTTAGTCAGTTTATCTGCTTATGCTGAACTACCAAGCACGGTGGTAGATGCGCTTAAAAAAGCCGGTATTCCGCAAGAGAGCGTGGCTGTGGTTGTGCGTTCTGCAGATGGTGCGCACACAAGCCTTACACATAATGCCGCGAGTAGCCTGAACCCAGCCTCAGTAATGAAGTTGCTTACTACCAATGCCGCGCTAGATTTACTCACGCCGGCCTATCGTTGGAAAACTGAGATTTACCAAAATGGCGTTGTAAATAATGGCGTGTTAACTGGTGATTTAATTATTAAAGCCTATGGTGATCCAAGTTTTAAAGCACAGGAATTTTGGCGTTTGTTGATGACTTTACAGCAAGCCGGCATTAGAGAAATTAATGGTAATTTATTGATAGATAAAAGTTACTTTGCCTATGATATGGTAAATTATATTGCGAATAAAAACACCTTTGACAACGCGCCTTGGCGTGCCTATAACGCTATGCCGAGTGCCTTTTTGGTGAATGGCAGAAATACCAGTTTTAAGTTTATAGCGGATGCAGGCGATGTGGCTAATAATCGCGTGCGCATCGAACCAGACTTTGCGTTGCCAGAATTGCAAATCATTAATAATCTTAAATTGATGCCGGGCGCATGTGGTGATTGGCGTAACCTTTTGACTTATAGCATTAAGGCCCCAGAAGCTGGTTTGAATGAGCGCGTGGTTAAAGAAGGCGGGGCACAAATTTCTGAAAAAATGAGTAGCGCCGTCGCCACATTTAACGGTAGTTTTTCGTTGGATTGTGGTGAGCGATATTTAGAGTTAAGTGTGTTCGATGATGAGCAATATGCGTTTTATACGTTTAAAAAGCTTTGGCTTGAATTAGGCGGCAAGTTTTCTGGTCAGCTAAAAATACAAGAAAAACCTGATCGCGCAGTGAAAGTGCTTGAGCAATTATCCGAGCCATTAGCTTACGTGGTGCGTGATATTAATAAGTGGAGTAATAATCTAATGGCGCGGCAGTTGCTGTTGACGATTGCCGCTGAGAAAACATCACTGCCTGCCACTGAAATAAATGGCGCTATGGCGATTAAAGCGTGGCTTGCGGGTAAATCCTTTGATGGAAAAAGTTTAAACTTTGATGACTTAGTCATTGAAAACGGCTCAGGATTATCGCGTAAAGAACGCATCAGCGCAGAACATTTATCGCAAATGTTAGTGAGTGCCTACAATAGCCCAGTGATGCCAGAATTCATGAGTTCGCTGCCGATATTATCGCTAGATGGCACGATGAAAAAACGCCTTAAAGATAGTCCGGTAAGCGCACGCGCACATCTAAAAACGGGTTCTTTAGATGGCGTAAGTTCAGTTGCTGGCTATGTGCTGGATAAGCAAAATAAACGACAAGTGCTGGTGATGATAGTTAATGATGCAAAAGCTGGCGCCAGCAAAGCTGCTCAAAATGCTTTAATTGAGTGGGTTTATTCTCACCCATAATTTAATAATAGTCAGCGTCTCGCGCAACGAACTTGTCTGAGTTTGGGGTATCATATTGAATGAAATTTAATTTCGCAAAAACATTGTGTTTAAACATATTTGCCACTTTTATTACTTAGGGTCGTTAACATGAAATTTTTTAGTCTTTTGTTAGCCTGCGCGTGCGCTTTTACGCTTAATGCTTGCAAAGCCGAATCAACTGCGTCAAAAACGCCTAATACATCAACACAGGCAACATCAACCAAGGAAAACACCGCAATGACCAATACCGTTACCGAATTACAAAAAACTGACACACAAGTGGGTACAGGACGTGAGGCTGAAGCTGGCTTTAATGTGACCGTGCATTACACAGGTTGGCTTTATGAAGCGGCTGCTGAAGGCCATAAAGGCAAAAAATTTGATAGTAGCTTAGACCGTAATCAACCGTTCAATTTCTTCTTAGGCGGTGGCCAAGTGATTCAAGGTTGGGATGAAGGCTTTGCAGGTATGAAAATTGGCGGCAAACGCACCTTGGTTATTCCTTCAGAAATGGGCTATGGTGCTCGTGGTGCAGGCGGTGCGATTCCACCTAATGCAGCGCTGATTTTTGATGTTGAGCTGTTAGACGTTAAATAATTTTTTGCGGGGGTGTTTATTGCGCTCCCATATTAGAAAGATATTAATATGCACGTTAAAGTAAAATGGATTGATGGTGTTAGCTTTGTGGGCGAATCAGAATCTGGTCATGCGGTCGTATTAGATGGTGCACCAGAAAACGGCGGTCGCAATATTGGCATGCGGCCAATGGAGATGTTGCTGATTGGTATGGGTGGTTGTACATCATTTGATGTGGTTGCCATACTTAAAAAAGCGCGCCAGCCAATTATGGCTTGTGTTGCAGAAATCGATGCGACACGTGCCGACGAGATTCCAAAAGTGTTCACTAAAATTCATGTACATTTTGTGGTGACTGGTGATAATTTAAACCAAGCACAAGTTGAGCGTGCGGTTAAATTGTCGGCAGAAAAATATTGTTCAGCTTCAATTATGTTGAGCAAAAGCGTAGAGATTACGCATGATTTCGAGATTAAACCTAGCATGGTTGTAATTAGCAATGTCTGATATTAAACAGAATCAACCAACTGGCATGCTAGGCATACGCCATGTGGCTTTATTTGTGAAAGAGCTGGAAATCTGTGTGAAGTTTTATGTGGATATTATGGGCATGCAGGTTGAGTGGCAACCTGACGCAGATAATGTATATTTGACTAATCAGGGTGATGTGTTTGCGCTACATCGTGTTGATTACACCCCACAGGCACAGCAAAGACTAGATCACATTGGCTTTGTGTTGAATACAGCCGATGACGTCGATCGTTGGTATGATTATTTTGTAAAAAATGGGGTGAGAATTACTGAAGCACCTAAAACGCACCGTGACGGCGCGCGTGGTTTTTACTGTTTAGATGCGGTTGGGCATTTGCTAGAGTTAATTTATCACCCACCAATATCGCGCTTACAAAAAATATGACCTAAAATTTAAACAGTAGTCTCTGTGACTTTCATGGATAGTGCCTGCTCATCTTCTAGCAAGTCCAGCAACCTATCTACATTCGGGTGTTTGCCAGGGCAGTTTTCAGCATCACCAGTATGCTCTGCAAATAGGCTTAAACCTTCTACTGCTGCATCTAAAGAAATCTCTCCATACATACGAAACAGGTGGTAATACACTTTTACCGAACCGTGGCTGCCTGGTTTGTTCTCAATAACGCCCGCCGAACTGCCATCGCCATTGAATAACTCAATACGTTGCACATGCGAAGCATCGTCTAAAGTTTGTAATACGTCGCTGAATTTTTGCATTTTGGACTGACCTTTTATAAATAATAAGTTGATGTTGTCATCAACGTTGAAACTTGTTTCATTAAGAACTTGGCGGGTGCTGGTAGTTCTGCTGCACCAAGTTGCTTGGCTTCTTGCGCATGCTTAGCTTCGTCCTTCTGCATTATTTCAATAATATTCCTAGTCTTTAAGTCAGATTCTGGTAGTTTATTTAAGTGACTAGCCAAATGCGCTTCGACCTGTTTTTCAGTTTCTGCTACAAAACCTAAATTCCATTGATCACCTAGCGCCCCAGCAATAACACCCATCGTGAACGAGCCTGCATAAAATAAGGGATTAAGCACGCTAGTGCGACCGCCAAGCTGAGCAATCCGCGTTTCGCACCAGGCCAAATGATCTATTTCTTCTTGCGCAGCCTGTTTAAGCGCCAGTGTTGTTTCAGCGCTATGTGCAGTCAGCGCTTGTCCGCTATATAAAGCTTGAGCACACACTTCCCCCGTATGATTTACCCGCATTAGGGCGCTGGCGTGCGCTTTTTCTGCTACTGTTAAATCAGCTTCGGCGATATTAGCAGCTGGATGCGCTCTCTCGCTACGTGGTTTAGCCAGTAGGGTGCGTAGGCCAGTATCAAGCTCAACAATGAATGTATCTAATTTATTTAATCTAGTTTTATTTATCATAGTTTTTATGAATTCACTTCGCTTGATATTAGTCCAGTAGAGATTGATTTGGTAGACAGTGCTTTATTGAATATAGTTTTATTTAATCGTGCTGTATTCAATGTTGTTTTTTTAATACAAAATTATTAAACACGATTTATTTTACGCTCAAATTACTTGGTTAAACCAAACCCATTTGTTGGGCAATTATTTTTATTGGATGCATCACCGAAACCTTTAATCCTTTTTCTCGTAGCCCACTTGCAATGTGTAAGCTACAGCCAATGTTCGAGGTTGCCAGGGTAGCCACATTTTTAGCTTTAATAATGGTCAGTTTGTCTTCAAGCAATTGATTGGCCATGTCATTTTGCGTCAGCATATAGGCACCTGCGCCGCCACAGCACTGGCTGTTTCCAGCTAATGATTGAATATCCGCCTGCGGGATTTTTTTAAGTAAGCTATAAACCGCTTGATGGCTATTTTGCCCATTACGCAGTGAGCAAGGATCTTGTACATAAATGCGTTCAGGCAGCGGCTTTATTTGAATATTAGTCCAATCACAAGCCATTAAAAACGCACTAATATCTTGAATTTTGTGTTTTGGTAAATAGTCGCTTAAGCCAGAACCACAACCACTTGCACTAGTTAATAGTGGGATGGACGGATCAAAACTAGCGGCATTTAAAGCGACCAACTGTGAGGCCTCTTTGGCGTCACCCATTTGTCTGGCTATGCTGCCACAACAGGTTTGCTGCATCGGTACATGCACATCAAAGCCTAGTTTATTTAATACATAAATGCTGGCTAATAGCGTTTGGCTATCTAGCGCACTGCTAGTGCAGCCTAAAAATAAGCTAACTGCGCCTTTTTGGTTGGGCATGGCGGCATCTAAAGTAGCCAAATAAAGAGGTTTCCATGATACTGGCTTCGCAATTGTTGGTAATAGCTTGGCGGCAGGTATTAGGCTTTGTATCAAGCGACTAAGTTTTAATTTTTGCGCCAACCAAACTAGCCAGCTTAAGCTGTAAGTTAAACGGCGATGACGAATAAGGGGTTTCGCTAGTGATAAAAAATGGCTTTTTTTAGGAATGAATAGCGCACGCGCGGAGTCAATCAAGGCGCCGTAATTGACGTTATTAGGGCAGGCGGTTTCACAACTGCGGCAGTTTAAACACAAATCAATATGTTCTTTGAATCGGTCATTATTCGGCAAAATATCTTGAGCTACTGCCCGCATAAGCTGAATTCTACCGCGCGGAGAATCTGCTTCTGAGCCAGTTTTTCGGTAAGTGGGACAATGCGGCAAGCAGAGGCCGCAAGCCACGCAGCGATCCGCTTCTATAATTAATTCTTTTACGTTGAATGCCATGCCGTTATTATAAACCTTGCGTTATTGGCTAAGGGATATGAAAGTGAATGTTTACAAATTTATCTGATGGTTTTTTCATGCATGGAATATTAAGTCGGCTCACATAAAAAATCCGCCTTATTTAAGGGAGGATTTTTTAAGCCAACTAAAAAGCGTTAGCCTGTGCGATAACGCTTAACTAAAGGTTAGCTTTTTGTTGGCTCAACTTTGGCTGGTTCAGTATGAATCACTGGCTTGCCTTTTAAAAAATTCATGGCTTGCGTGAACTGAATATCTTCAGCGCTAGCCGGCTCAATTGGGCCTGTAGGTTCGGCAAATTTTTTCTCATTTAACTTGGCTTTAGCCGCAGTTGCAATTTCTGGTTTTACCGCAATGCCAGCCTGTGCATCTTTAGGATTAGATAAATGGCCAGATAGATCCGCCTCATGAATGTTGTTTGATTGGTCGGTACCATCTTCAACAATAAAGTCAGGGTCAATACCTTTGGCTTGAATTGATCGGCCATTCGGTGTGAAATAACGTGCAGTGGTGAGTTTAATGGCGGCACCATTATTCATCGGCATAATGGTTTGTACAGAACCTTTACCAAAAGTTCTAATACCAACTAATGTTGCGCGCTTATGGTCTTGCAAAGCGCCGGCAACAATTTCTGATGCGGAAGCTGAACCTGCATTAATTAACACTACCATAGGCACCGTTTTTAAATCTGCAGGAATATCACGAATATAGTCATTCGATGAACCACCGCGGGCATAATTTTCCGGGCTAACCGTGAGCTTCATTTTAGAATCAGCAGCACGACCTTCTGTATATACCACTAAGGTATCTTTAGGCAGAAACGCGGCGGCGACGCCTACCGCGCCATTCAGCAAACCACCGGGGTCGTTACGCAGATCTAATACAAAGCCTTTGAAGGGACCTTTGTTTTCATCGTACATGGCCTTAATAGCTTTAGCCAAATCTTCACCAGTACGCTCTTGAAACTGTGTGACTCTTGCATAGGCATAGCCAGGCTCAGTCATTTTATACTTAACACTTTTGTTTTTAATGATGGCTCTAAGCAAGGTGAAGGTGAGTGGTTTAAGCTCATTCTTGCGTATTACCGTCAATGTAAGTGGTGTGTCAGGTTTGCCACGCATGCGCTTTACTGCATCGTTTAAATTTAAGCCTTTTACCGGAGTCTCATCTAGTTTCATAATTAAATCGCCAGATTTAATTCCCGCTTTGTAGGCAGGCGAGTCTTCAATCGGTGAAATTACCTTTACCAGTCCATCTTCCATGCCCACTTCAATACCTAAGCCACCAAACTCTCCTTGTGTAGCGGCTTGCATATCTTTAAACGCATCTACATCCATATAGGTTGAATGTGGATCTAATCCAGTTAACATGCCACTAATGGCTTCAGAAATTAATTTTTTGTCTGCAACTGGCTCTACGTAATCACTTTTAATCTTACCGAACACTTCAGCAAAAGTGCGAAGGTCATCAAGTGGTAACTGTGGTTTAACCATTTTTTCAGCTACGGCAGAATAGGTTAAACTCAACATTAGGCCGAGCACCAGACCAGAGCCAACTAGACCGATTTTAGTAAAACGCTGATATTTATTATTAGCTTGCATGTATTATTCCCAAACGATGGTAACTAGGCTGATAAGACAAACTTAGTTTTAATAGTTTCAAATGATCGTAAATTATATTCTGAAGAACAAATTTAAGTATAACAGTTAAGGGATAAAAATTGATTAAGCACAACATTGAAATTACTTATTGCACACAGTGCCGCTGGCTTTTGCGAGCTGCTTGGTTGGCGCAGGAGCTACTCACAACTTTTGAGCATGACCTAACTAGTGTCGCATTGAAGCCCGGCAGTAATGGCATTTTTGAAATTAGCCTGAACCAGCAACTCATTTTTTCGCGAAAAGACGCGGGGCGTTTTCCTGAAGCTAAAGAAGTAAAACAGTTAGTACGCAATATTATTGATCCTAACCGCGATTTGGGGCATAGCGATAAGCCTGTTGTCACGCCAGATGTTTGACTGGACTGCTTATTCTGCTGTGCTAGTTTTGTTGCGCTAGATTTATTGTACTAGCACCGCTTCTTTTAGGAGGTTTTTGTCTGCATCTATACGCTGCGCACCACTAAAGCGCGTTGACCAGTAGCCATCTTGCATACTTTCTACACGGACTTTTCCGCCAGCGCTTGGTGAATGTATAAAGCGATTGTTGCCCAGGTAAATGCCGACATGGGAAAAAGTATTTCTCATAGTATTAAAAAACACCAAGTCACCAGGTTGTAAGTCATTTTTAGGCACAGTTTTGCCTATCTGACTAATAGCTAGCGCACTATGCGGTAAGGTTAGGCTTGCGGCTTGCTTAAATACATAGCGTACAAAACCACTACAATCAAAGCCCGCTTCAGGTGTATTTCCACCTCTTGCGTATTTTATGCCGGTAAGGCTGAGCGCGTTCACCAACACTTCACCCGCGCGACCAGACCAATTATAAGTGTTTTGTTCCTTACTAATTTGTTCTAGTGATACGTTCGCATCAGCCGTAGGCATGGGCATAGGCTCAATAGCCGAACAAGATACGCTGAAGAAAGTCAGCAGCAAGCACAAGGCATAGCTTTCGTTAATATTAATGAAGGTTTTAATCACAGTGAGATTATAAGAACTTAAGCGAAAAACACAAAACACTAATGAGGAATTTACATTTTGTCATATTAGCTTCTATTTTTGTGAAAGCGGCTAACTCATGGGATAATCATTATCCTTATGAGCACACTTACCATACGCCAAGTTTTTGAAAAAAGTGGCATTTTAGCCGAGCAAATTGAAGGTTATAGCGCACGCACGCAACAGTTAGAAATGGCTTTGGCGATTGCTGATGCCATAGAAAACAATACGCAGCTAGTGGCTGAAGCCGGGACTGGTACAGGTAAAACTTTTGCTTATTTGGTGCCAGCCTTGCTCACTGGCGGAAAAGTGATTATTTCTACGGGCACTAAAAACTTACAAGACCAGTTGTATAGCCGCGATTTACCTAATGTGCGCGATGCCTTAAAAGTACCGGTGACGGTGGCCATGTTAAAAGGCCGCGCTAATTACGTATGTCATTATCATCTTAATCGGGCCGAGCAAGAAGGACGCTTTGGCTCACGTGAAGATGCTAAATATGTACACTTGATTAAAACTTTTGCTGAAAACACTAAAACGGGTGATAAAAGCGAGCTTAATTCTGTGCCAGAAAATGCCATGGTTTGGGCCAGCGTTACATCCACCCGTGATAATTGTTTAGGTTCAGATTGCAGTTTTCACAAAGAGTGCTTTGTCATGGAAGCGCGCAAAAAGGCCTTGGCGGCCGACGTGGTAGTAGTGAATCACCATCTATTCTTTGCTGATGTGATGCTACGTGACGAAGGGATTGCTGAACTTTTACCTACCGCTAATACTGTAATATTCGATGAAGCGCATCAATTGCCCGAAGTCGCGGGGTTATTTTTTGGCGAAGATGTTTCCACCAGCCAGTTACATGAGTTGGCACAAGATTGCACTGCCGCCTATTTAACGTTGGCTAAAGATTGTATTGCGCTGAGCAAAGCGATTCCAACCTTAGAGAAAGCAGCCAAAGATTTCCGGCTGATTTTTGCTTACGAAGGCTCGCGCTTAACTGTGCAAAAAGCCTTGGCTTTAAAAGGTTTTGACGAAGCTTATCAACACATGCAAAGCGAACTGAAAGCCTTGGCAAAAGTGCTTGAAACTCAAGCCGCACGTGACCCATTGCTAGAAAAATGCTGGCAACGTAGCGAAGCTTTGTATGATTTATTCAATCGCTGGCAAACCGCAGAGAATAATAATCTAGTGCGCTGGGTAGAAGTATTCACTCATTCAGTACAACTGCACGCCACGCCTTTAAGTGTTGCTGAAGGTTTCGGCAAACAACTGAATGCGCAACCCAGAGCTTGGATATTCACCTCAGCCACACTAGCGGTTAAGAGTGATTTTAGCCACTATATTCAGCAAATGGGTTTGCAAAATGCCAAAACTGGCTTTTGGGAAAGCCCGTTTAATTACCAAGAGCAGGCGCTTTTATACGTACCGCTGGACATGCCAGATCCTAACAGTCCAAGTTATACCGCTTGTGTAGTGGCCGCAGCATTGCCAGTGTTGCAAGCTAGCGGTGGCAGAGCTTTTATGCTTTCTACCAGCTTACGTGCCATGCGCGAGATTCACGCTTTACTCCAAGAAGCTTTTTCTGAAAACGGCATCGAAAGCCCGTTATTATTACAAGGCGAATGCTCACGCACCGAGTTATTAGACCGCTTTCGACAATTAGGCAACGCTGTATTAGTTGGTTCGCAAAGTTTTTGGGAAGGTGTAGACGTACGCGGCGAAGCGCTAAGTGTTGTGATTATCGACAAGCTCCCATTCGCCCCGCCAGATGATCCGGTATTGTCTGCACGCGTCGATAAATTGAACGAAGAAGGCAAAAACGCCTTTATGGAATATCAACTGCCTTATTCAGTCATCACTTTAAAGCAAGGCGCAGGGCGCTTGATTCGTGATGAAAATGATAGGGGCGTGCTGATGATTTGCGACCCACGCTTGATTACGAAGTCTTACGGAAAAAGAATCTGGCAAAGCCTACCGCCGTTTAAGCGGACTAGAGAAATTAAAGATGTGCAGGATTTTTTCTTAACATGACATTAATTATCATCCCCGAAAGCGACTATGAACTTAGCGCCATTCGCGCACAAGGCGCGGGCGGACAGAATGTGAATAAAGTCTCAAGCGCGATTCATTTGCGTTTTGATATTCAGACTTCTTCATTAAGCGATTGGTTAAAAGAGCGCTTGATGCATTTGAAAGATAGCCGCATTACCTATGAAGGCGTTTTGATTTTAAAAGCCCAGCAATATCGTACTCAAGAGGCCAATAAAAAAGATGCGATTAAGCGCTTGCATGAGATTGTGAATGCGGCAAACCAAGTGAAACCTATGCGTTATGCGACCAGACCCAGTTATGGTTCTAAGCAACGGCGCTTAGAAAGTAAAACACAACGCGGGCAAATTAAGCAGATGCGTGGCAAAATAGCGTCTGACAAAAATAAGCATTAAACCTAACGTGAATTTACTTGCACTCGACACCTCTACTGAATATTTATCACTGGCATTGTTGAAAGGCGATAAAACTTTCACCTTTGACCTTAACGCAGGGCAAACGCATTCACAAATTATTTTGCCGCAATTGCAAACCCTACTGAATGAAGCCGATTTGCAACTAAACGCCTTGCAAGGTATTGCTTTTGGCGCTGGCCCCGGCTCATTTACTGGTGTGCGAATTGCCGCTGGCGTGGCACAGGGTTTGGGTTTTGGTGCTCAATTGCCTGTAGTGAGCATTTGTACTTTGTTAGCTTTAGCTGAAGCGAGTGGCGCAGAAAAAGTCATTGCCTGCCTAGATGCTCGTATGGGCGAGGTGTATCACGCCGCCTATGCAAGGGTTGGCGGCGAGTGGCAAATAATCATCGCACTAGGGCTATATAAACCTGAAGCGGTACCAGCCATAGAAGGTGATAATTGGACTGGCGCAGGTAGTGGCTGGCAGACTTATGCTGGGCAGTTGGGCGCGGTTTATGTGGGGCAATTGTACGATGTTCAAGCACAATTATTACCTAGCGCTAGCGCCATACTTAGTCTAGCGCAGCCGATCTTTGCAAGAGGCGAGGGAAAACCAGCAAGTGAAGCGATGCCAATTTACATTCGAAATCGCGTCGCGCTCAAAACAGCGGAGCGCGAGCAGGGTTTGCGTTTATGAGTGCGGTGCCAAAAATTCAAGCGAAATTTCGTTCGATGAGCTTGGATGATTTAGACGAAATTATGGTGATTGAGCCGCAGATTTATCCTTATCCTTGGACGCGTGGCAATTTTAGTGATTCATTAAATTCAGGCTATCAAGCCTGCGTTTTGGTTGAGCAAGACAAAATTATTGCCTATGCCTTATTAATGATGGTGTTAGATGAAGCGCACTTGCTTAATTTGAGCGTAGCGAAATCGTACCAGAAACAAGGTTTAGGCCGTTTCTTATTAGAGCACATGTTACAAATTGCTAAGGACCATCAAGCGGCTAATATGTTTTTAGAGGTTCGTCAGAGCAATCTTTCCGCCATCGCATTGTATGAAAATATTGGTTTTAATGAAATGGCGATTCGCTGCGCTTATTATCCAACCGCCAATGGCCGTGAAGATGCGGTTTTAATGGGCTTAGTCCTATGAGTTTAATGACGCGTGAAGATATGTTACGAGAGTTAGAATTGCTGCCGGTATGGCAACTACGAGCACCTTTGCCATCATTCTTAGATGCCGAAGTAGTATCGGAAGTTGAAGCCCAGTCTGCTGCATTACCTATCGCAGAAAATCTGATAATTGAAACTGAGGAAATCGTCGCCGACGCGCTAGAACCAGAAATTCTTTCACCAACAACATCACCGGCTACTGTATCAAAAGCTTCGCCAGTATTTTTTACCGTTATTTTTAACGATAGTGCGGATTACTTATTTGTGTTGCCGAGCGCACCGTTACAAGCCGATGAGCAACACTTATTGAAAAATATTTTTATGGCGATGCGCATAAAAGTGCATGCGGCTGAGACCTCGTCAAATATTGTGGTGCTAATGACTACTCATCAACCCAAGCTACTGATTACTATGGGTGAATCTACTGCGCAGGCCATCTTGCAATCAAGCGAAAGTTTGCTTAATTTACGCGGAAAATTGCACCAATTTCAAAACCTTCCACTAGTGGCAACTTATGATTTAGCGCACCTATTGCAAGTGTCTGCAGACAAAGCGCAAGCATGGGATGATTTATGTTTAGCCATGCATACTTTGCAGAAACCTAATAAGCTATAAAAATTTAATAATCCTGACTTATCCTCAGGCTAAACTATTGTAATCTGTCGCACAGGCACAATCTTAAAATCACACTTTGCCATCATGATCTATCTACTATTAGATTTATTTACAGTTCGATTTATCAATGACTAGATTAACCAATCACTAGATTTACCAATCACTAGATTTGTAAATGGTCTGCTTTATTAGGAATTAAAATGCAAAAAATCTACTTAAAATTACTTACGGTATTATTGTTGTTAAATTTAAGCGGTTGCGGCTACAACAATTTTCAATCGCTAGACGAAGAAGCAAAAGCCAGTTGGTCTGAGGTGCTAAATCAATATCAGCGCCGTGCAGATTTAATTCCTAATTTGGTGAATGTGGTTAAAGGCTATGCCGCCCATGAAAAAGACGTGCTGACCCAGGTAGCTAACGCGCGATCAAAAGTGGGTGGCATGCAAGTGACTGCGGATGTGTTAAATGACCCAGAAGCTTTTTCTAAATTTCAGGCAGCACAAGGCCAGTTAAGTTCTGCTTTGTCACGCTTAATGGCGGTTTCAGAAAATTATCCTAATTTAAAAGCCGATCAAGGTTTTAGAGATTTGCAGGCGCAACTAGAAGGTACTGAAAACCGTATTACGGTTGCACGTAATCGCTATATTGAAACGATTAAAGTTTACAACGTGGCGGTGCGTTCATTTCCACAAAATCTCACGGCGATGATTTTTGGCTATAAAACAAAACCATCATTTACCGTTGAAAATGAGAAAGCGATCTCTGCGCCACCAACAGTGGATTTTGCTGATAAAAAATAAGCTAGCCATTGATTATTATTATTTGATTCAATAAATGTTCGCTAATCTAAAGACGAGTTTAGCAGCACTGATTGCAATGTTTATTTTTGCATCATTTAATGTGCGTGCTGAGCTTGTAGCGATTCCAGCATTAAAAACGCATGTTACCGATTTAACGCAAACGCTCACGCCAACGCAACAAAGCCAGTTGGAAGCAAAACTCAGCGTTTTTGAGCAGCAATCTGGTAGCCAAATTGCGGTGCTAATGGTTGCCAGTACGCAGCCTGAAGATATAGCCCAATACGGTATTCGCGTGGCGGATGCTTGGAAGTTAGGCCGAGAAAAACCAGATGATGGCCTACTTATTTTAGTCGCCAAAGATGACCATAAAATGCGGATTGAGGTGGGTTATGGTTTGGAGGGCGCGATTCCAGATTTAACTGCAAAACGTGTCATTACTGAAGTGATAGCGCCAAATTTTAAACAAGGTGATTTTTATGGTGGTATTAATAATGCTACAGATAAACTGATTGCGTTAATCTCTAGTGAACAGTTGCCGGCACCCAATAAACAGGCCGCTGGCAATAGTGGTTTTGAAAATATTCTGCCTATTTTGTTATTTGGTGGTTTGGTGTTGGGTGGAATATTACGTACTATATTTGGTCACTTCTTTGGCGGTGTACTAAATGGCGGTGCGATTGCTGTGCTTGCATGGATGTTGGGTGGCGGTGTACTGGCGGCAATTTTATTCGGTGTGATTGCTTTTGTGTTCACGCTCATCGGTCCGGTTGGATTGAGCCAAATGGGTGCTGGTGGATTCGGTGGCGGAAGGTCTGGCGGAGGCACTTTTTCAGGCGGTGGCGGTGGTTTTGGTGGCGGCGGTGCCTCGGGAAATTGGTAATGGATACGATTATAAAAATGCTCAAAAATTTATATTTGGCGCAATCAAATAATGTCAGTTAAGTTTATCAAGCGTTTATTTAGGCACTTATTTGTTCGGCCAGGGATGGTGCAAAAGCAATTGCCAGTTCAGGCTATGCGCAATATAGAAGCAGCCATTGCTAAAAGTGAAAGCTTGTATCTGGGTGAAATTTGTTTTGTAGTTGAAGCTAATTTGCATGTGCTGGATATTTTGGGCGGAAAATTGGCTAGAACGCGTGCCATAGAAACATTTTCCAATTTGAAAGTGTGGGACACAGAGCACAATAATGGCGTGCTAATTTACTTGCTGTTAGCCGATCATGATTTTGAGATTCTAGCTGATCGGGGTATTCATTCGCGTGTCGGTGCGACAGGCTGGGAAGTTATTTGCAAAGGGATGGAAGCGCGCTTTCGGCAAGGTCAGTTTGAGGCTGGCATACTTGAAGGCATACAAAAAATTAGCGAACAACTTGAGCAGCACTATCCATCACAAGGAAAAAATTCTAACGAATTGAAAAATTCGCCTATTATTATATAAGCACTCATCGCAGCTAAAGCTTATAAACATTCAATAACTCTTACTGACTAAATGACTGATTCTATGTAAAATTCGCATCTTGATATTTGCCAAGACTCGATTACACCATGCGCTCCTCACAATTTTTCTTCAATACTCAAAAAGAAGCACCAAACGACGCTGAACTACCTAGTCATATTTTAATGGTGCGAGCCGGGTTGATTAAACGCCTAGGTTCAGGCTTATATACTTGGATGCCGTTGGGCTTGCGCATATTACGCAAGGTGGAAGCAATCGTACGTGATGAAATGAACAAAGTCGGTGCGCTTGAGTTGCTTATGCCGGCTGTACAGCCAAAAGAACTGTGGGAAGAAACTGGCCGTTGGGCAGTTTTTGGACCGCAGATGCTTAAAATTACCGATCGCCACGAGCGTGAATTTTGCTTCGGTCCAACGCATGAAGAAGTGATTACTGACATTGCCCGCGCTGAAATTCGCAGCTATAAGCAATTGCCGCTTAACTTTTATCAAATTCAAACCAAGTTTAGAGATGAAATTCGTCCTCGTTTTGGCGTGATGCGGGCTCGTGAATTTATGATGAAAGATGCTTATTCCTTTCATACAGATTTTGCTTCGCTAGATGCGACTTATCAAACTATGTTTCAAGCTTATGGCAAGGTATTCAATCGATTAGGCCTCAAGTTTCGAGCAGTTAAGGCTGATACTGGCGCAATAGGTGGTGACGGTTCTCATGAGTTTCATGTGTTGGCTGATTCAGGCGAAGATGGCTTGGCGTATTGTAATACTTCAGACTACGCAGCCAATGTTGAGTTAGCTGAGGCTGTTGCGCCGCATACCAGAAATGTCGCAAATGAGTTGATGCAAGAAGTGGATACACCTAAGCAAACATCTTGCGAAGAAGTGGCAAAGTTATTGAATATTGGTTTAGACCGCACGATTAAGGCGATGGCTTTAATTGCAACACTTGAAGATGGCAGCATGAAATTTAACTTGTTGCTTATTCGCGGCGATCATCGTATGAATGAAATTAAAGTGAATAAATTAGCCGGTCTGCATGATTTTAGATTTGCTACTGAAGAAGAAGTGCGTGAGAATTTAAAATGTCCACCAGGTTTTATCGGCCCGGTTGGTGTAGGCGCACATGTGCGTGTCATTGCGGATAGAACCGTGGCTGCTATGAGTGATTTTGTCTGCGGTGCCAATAAACCAAAATATCATTTAAGCGGTGTGAATTTTGGCCGTGATTTACCTGAGCCAAGTCTAGTTGCAGATATTCGCAACGTAGTTGAAGGGGACGCTAGTCCTGACGGAAAAGGCACATTGTCGCTTTGTCGGGGCATTGAAGTCGGTCATATTTTTCAATTACGTAGTAAGTATTCAGAGGCGATGAATGCGACTTTTCTTGATGTAAATGGCCAAACGCAATTGATGGAAATGGGTTGTTACGGTATTGGCGTGTCACGCATTGTTGGCGCAGCTATTGAACAAGGTAATGATGAAAGAGGTATTATATTCCCAGCCAGCATGGCGCCATTTAGTGTAGTGATCTGCCCGATTGGTTTTGATAAGTCAGACGCTGTTAAATTAGCTGCTAATCAATTGTATGCCGACTTACTTGCCGCTGGAATTGATGTATTGCTAGACGACAGGGGCGAGCGTCCAGGCGTAATGTTTGCCGAGGCTGATTTAATGGGTATTCCACATCGACTAGTCATTGGTGAGCGTGGTTTAGCTGAGGGTTTGGTTGAATACAAAGCGAGAACTTCTGCTGAAGCACAATCGTTACCATTAGTTAATTTAGCCGCGGCGGTGCTTGAGCTTTTATAGTTTATGTTTGAGAATGGTCTCTTAAAATCAAAAAAGTTTGAGCGTTCATGATGCTTAAAAATCTGAAAATCAGTGGGCTAATATGATTTGGAGCGTTGGTTTCAAATATTAGTTTTGCTGGTTCTCAGCTTGAAGAGCCGTTGTCAAAAAGCGTTAAAGCCATGATGCAGCGCAACATTAGTGATAAAGCTGCGCCTAAGCTTGCATTTATAATACCAGAAGAAGGTGATGCATGGCTCAAGGAAATGTCTCAGCTGCTTAAGAGCCGTATCCCCAATAACACCAATCGTGAAGATTTATTACGCACCATACATTATTAAGCGACTCGCTCAGGGCTTGATCCTCAGATGGTGCTCGGTTTGATTGATGTAGAAAGCAGTTTTCATAAATATGCCTTGTCGTCAGTTGGCGCCCATGGTTTTATGCAAGTTATGCTATTTTGGCTGCGTAATATTGGCGCAAGTGATGATAATTTATTTCAGTTACGGACCAATCTACGCTATGGATGCACAATTTTAAGACATTATATCAATATTGAACATGGTGATTTATATCGTGCGCTAGGTCGATATAATGGCAGTTTAGGTCAGTATAATTAACTAAATTTAGTATTGGCTACGTGGCAAAAGAAATGGGATTATCCGCAAAAAGCTATTTAAGGCTATTTATTTTCATTTTTAATGCTGTTTTGCACTTAAATGGTGCAAATATAAGTTCAAAAAAGTTTACATTTTTATAAAAATGCTTCAGTATTGCCTTGGCGTTAAATATGTAACAGTAAAATTACATTTATTAAGTCTGTTGCATAAATAGCGTTTCTGTTCGCGTTTCTTACTACTCATTATAAAAATCAGGAGAATTAAGTATGTCGAAATTAACTGCGTTAGCACTAAGTATTGCTGTTTTAGGTGGTGTCTGGGCATTTTTAGCATTCGGTCCATTGGGAGGAGCGGCTCCCATCGCTTTAGTTTGGGTTGGTTTTATTGCTTGGGGTTGTTATTTCCATACTGGCGGTGATGATGCTGCGTTGCAAAAAACAATTGCAGGCATGTCTTATGGTGCTGTTATCGCTGCCATTGCATTAACTTTAGTTAGTTCAGGCGCGTTGGCCAGCTTAGGAAGTTTAGCTGCACCAGTCATTATTGCTGTGACAGTATTCTTTTTAGTGATCGTAGCTAGTATTAACTTGTTATCAGTGGTTCCAGCTAATGTGTACGGTTATGCAGCAACGGCTGGTCTAGCTTTAACGGCCGGATCAGCAGCTAATGCAACAGCGATGAACCTTACAAATCCAGCGTTACTAGTCATTGTTTCAGTGGTTATTGGTGCATTGTTCGGCATGGTTTCAGGTAAATTAGCCGGCATGTTAGGTAAATAATCTTATTTGCTAATTTGAATGATTAAGTAAGCAATAAAAAAACCGCCAGCTGGCGGTTTTTTTATTTGTAAATTTAATGATAAAAAGTTACAAGATTAATTGGTTTTTACGACCTTGAAGCCATAATAAGTACCAAATTCACCTTCAGGCTCATGGTAGACAAACAGCATATCATTGGCATAACCTGTGCCATTAAAATGGTTTTGAGAACGTAGTTTTAAGTCTTTAGGTAATTCACTTTTGCCAACATACTTGCCGGTCAAGTCAAAGATTAATGCCGACTTGTGATCGACATCTATCAGCACTAATTCTTCGCCCTTAATACCGCTATAGGCAATAAAGTGTGCACTAATTTCATCATGGACAACTCCCGCTTTAATAAAGTCTAAGGCAATTTCACTGATTTTTTCACGGGATTTTAAATCCACCACCCATACTTTATTGCCACGTTCTTGTTTTGCATAATATTGATTAGTGTCTGGGTTGTAGCTTGGCATGGTAGCAGCATCGCCAAATGCCGGATTAAACTGAATCACTTCATTCGAGGTGTCTTTAAGGTCGCCAGTTTCAGTTAAGTCTAAAGAATAGATGCCTGTATTGGGAGATTGGCCAGCATCACTAGAAACATTGTAAGTAATCGTTTCTAACTTATCACTATTCTTATTATAGTAAATGGAACGGTTGTCATAACCCGGATGCGCGGAGCTGACAAATTTACCTTCATCATCATAAACATGAATTTGTGATTTTGATGTGGCCGATTCATACTCACTCGCCATCGGTGCTAAGCCGCCATCAGCAATGTAATAGCGCTTTAAGCCAGGAATATGCGCTACTGTCATCGGTCTGGTGCTGGGTTTTTTTACCAGTGGAATCTTAATGCCAACTTGGGCATCCGCCAAAATTTCAGCATGGGCTGGTTGTAATGCCGTCAGTAAAACTAAAGAAAATAAAACATTTGATAGGTGCATAATTACTCTTTCTTAATGAAGTTCACTAACGATATTTTTAATTATTAATGTTTTGATTTAGTCAGAAAGTAGACTGGATTCGTTCAATAATTACTAAAATTTAGTGGTCGAAATGTTAATTAATCGATTGTTGCTCTATTAACATTGCATCACCATAACTAAAAAAACGATATTGCGCAGAAATTGCGTGCGCGTAAGCTTTTTTAATATTATCCATACCAGCAAATGCTGACACTAACATGAGCAAAGTACTTTTGGGTAAATGGAAGTTGGTAAACAAACGGTCGACCACCTTAAAGCGATAACCTGGCGTAATAAATATATCTGTTTCGCCACTGCCAGCTTGTAAATCGCCCGTCATATTCGTTGCACTAAGCCGCGCCGCACTTTCTAAAGCACGTAAGGCAGTGGTACCAATTGCGGTTACTTTACCACCGCGCTTTTTAGTCTGGCTAATCATCTCTATAGAATCTTGTGAAATATTATAGAGTTCACTGTGCATGATATGTTCATTAATATTGTCTACACGCACCGGCTGAAAAGTACCTGCGCCAACATGCAAAGTGACGTAAGCAATATCAATGCCTTTTTGTTTGAGTTGCGTTAGCATAGCCTCATTAAAGTGTAAGCCTGCGGTAGGCGCGGCCACCGCACCCAAATGTTTACTAAACACGGTTTGATAACGCTCTTCATCTTCATGCGTGGCCTCGCGTGTAATATAAGGTGGCAAAGGTAAAGCGCCGTGCTGCTCAAGTAAATCTAAAACAGAAATATCACTTAAAAAGCGAAGTTCAAATAAATCATCATGTCTAGCCGTCACTTCAACATTAAACGCATCTGACAATGTTAACTGGCTACCAATCTTAGGCGCACGTGACGCTCTAACATGCGCGTAAGCGGTATGCTGGTCAATTACACGCTCAATAAGTACTTCAACATTTCCGCCTGTCAGTTTTTGGCCAAACAAACGTGCCTTAATCACGCGGGTGTCGTTAAACACCACCAAATCGCCGACATTTAAGAAATTAGCTAAGTCACTAAAGGCTCCATCGTGTAAAGAGCCATCTATTCCGTTGACGTGCAACATGCGGCTAGCCGTTCTGTCAGGGGTTGGATGTTGGGCAATTAATTGGTCGGGTAAATAAAAATCGAAATCTTCTGTTCGCATAATTCCAAGAGCTTGCTATAATGACGGTTGTTGCAATTATACAGTAATGTATTTTCAAAAAGGCCGGGATGGCGGAATTGGTAGACGCACGGGACTCAAAATCCCGCGCTGGCAACAGCGTGGGGGTTCGATTCCCCCTCCCGGCACCA
>JBBAOU010000038.1:0-5055 GCA_040401175.1 Methylotenera sp.
TATGTATGGCTGCATAGGGTTGGATGTGACATTATTCAACGACTGCTTTAAATATGGTGAGTTTTATTGTTTGTCACAATCAGCTTTAGGGGAAATAACCTTCTAGCCTGATGGTTTGTTATTGCCATAAAAGCCAATTATTATCTAAATAGCCTAGATAAGCTATCTACAGTACAATAATACTGAACATAGACAAAAAATTCTCTGGATATCCAATAATGAAAAAAATAATGTGTCTGACTGGGTTGCTGATTGCTTTTACTTTATCTGGATGTGCAACAACTACCGGAACCAGCGTTCAAGAAAAGCGCCAAGCCGTACTTTCTATGAAGAATGACGTCTTGTCAGAGCTGTACAAAATTCACCCACAAGCAAAAGTAGAGGTTGAATCTGCCATTGGCTATGCTGTTTTTAGCAACGCTAATGTAAATATAATTTTCATCAGTCTTGGTGGTGGATATGGAGTAGTTAAGGATAAAAGTATAGAAAAAAACACCTACATGAAAATGGGAGAGGTAGGCGTTGGATTAGGCCTTGGAGTTAAAGATTTTCGCGCAGTATTTATTTTTAATGATAGATTTACATTAGATAAATTTATCAGAAGTGGCTGGGAGTTTGGTGGACATGCTGATGCCGCAGCGAAGGCTGCCGATAAAGGATTGGCTGTTGGCGGGGAGGTTTTAATTGACGGCATCAAAATTTATCAAATAACAAAAAGTGGATTAGCGCTTCAAGCAACTGTTAAAGGTACTAAATACTGGAAAGATGATGAGCTTAATTAAATAATTTTTTAGTGAAGAATCCTCAACCCCGACAAATAATAGAAATTATTGAAAATAAAAACTATTTAATGTGCCTTTGGACTTTTTTGCGTTGGTGTAACCATCTGATATGGGTTGAAAGTAACATTTCTTAAACTCTGCTTTGAGTTGGTTTGATAATTATAAAGACTGTTTTAAATCAACCATCAGACTTTGAGGCATAGTGCATAACCGGGTGCTATTAATTTGAATTAAATAAGATTGTCATCTGCTTATCCTGTAGAGTAAATTACCGTCCACCCGCTACATATTTAGGAGTTTATGACAATGAGCAATGACCAAGCCATATCAACGGCAACCGATAATTTTTATAGCGCCCTTAATATCTTATTTACGGGCAATGGCCAACCAATGAAGGACACTTGGTCTCATGCCGATGACGTCACTTATATGGGTTGATGGTCTTTATTTAATCGGCTGGGGCAATATAGAGCAGATGTGGAATTCAGTTGCAGCGCTTAAACTTGGAGGACGAGTGAATCCACATCAACTGCATACTGTCATTGGCATTGATATGGCTTTGATTAACTGCGTTGAAATTGGCGAGAATAAAGTAGATGGAAAGGCGGAAACCGTTTCTATACGGTCATCTACGGTATTTTCCAGAAGGAACGGTACCTGGAAAGTTATCGCACATCAAACTGATTTGCTGGGATATCTGAACTAAGCTATCCGAGAGCAATGACAAACTTTATTTCATAAATAATAGCGCACCGATTAAGGACTCAAAATCAAAGGCTTGTTAATAAAGTATTCTTCACCAAATTTACACTGAACGTCCGCTGTGGGTCGGAATCACCTAAACTCAACGACTGCTTTGAGGCAGATCCAACTCATACATCCCTTTACCTGCAAAATAGTTTGCTATAAAGCAGTCAGATATAATTTAGTATTACAATAAAATTACATTTATGCTATTTTGAGACTAGTTTTTCTTCTGGCACTGTTGGAATTTTTGGAGTTCATTATGGATGACATAAAAGATAGCTCAACTAAAACTTATCATGGAGGCTGTCCACATGACTGCCCAGACACCTGCTCCATGGTTTATCACGTAAAAGATAATAAACTCATCGCTGTTAAAGGCAACGCTGATCATCCAATGACGCGCGGAGGGCTTTGCGTTAAATTGAATGACTACGAAAAAAGACATTATCATCCAGATCGACTTCTATATCCGATGAAGCGAGTCGGGCCTAAAGGAACGAAACAATTCGAGCGTATTTCATGGGATGAAGCACTCGATACCATCGTTGATAAATGGCAGTCGATTATTCAGGAGCATGGGGCTCAAGCGATTATGCCTAATAGTTATCTAGGCAACCAGGGCTTGGTGCACGGCTTAAATGGAGGCGATGCCTTTTTTGCCAAGCTAGGGGCGACCGTGACAGAAAGGACCTTTTGTGGTGAGGGTTCATGCACAGCATGGCTTCTTACTGTTGGTCCAACTGCCGGTGTTGATCCAGAAAGTTTTATCCACTCTAAATTTATTATTATCTGGGCCTGTAACTCTGTGAGTACCAATCTCCATCATTGGCACATCATTAAAGAAGCACAAAAGCATGGCTCTAAGGTCGTTGTGATTGATGCTTATGCCTCCAAAACAGCGAAAGAAGCCGATTGGCATATCTGCCCTAAGCCAGGAACTGACGGAGCATTAGCCATGGCGATGATGAACGTTATTATCGGCGAAGGTTTAGTTGACCAAGACTATGTGAATAAATATACCATTGGTTTACCTGAGCTAGCAGAAAAGGCTAATGAAAGAACGCCCGAGTGGGCAGAAGCCATTACAGGAATCCCCGCGGACGACATTCGGAAATTAGCAAGAGAATATGCAACGACCCAACCATCAGCAATTAGAATCGGTGTCGCCTTAGAGAAAAGTTGGGGAGGAGGCCAAGCTATTCGTGCCGTAACATCCCTGCCAGCATTAACTGGGGCATGGCGTCATGTGGGTGGAGGCATTCTTCAGTTTCCGGTTTGGGAGCACCCTTACAGATTTGATGTGATTTGCCGTCCCGATTTAATCCCTAAAGGAACTCAGGTCGTAAATAACCTGCAACTAGGTCGAGTTTTAACAGGGGAGCAGGAGTTGAAGGTCCCCATTAAATCTATGATGTGTTGGAACACCAACCCAGTGACTCAGGCTACCGAATCAGAAAAGATAATACAGGGCCTTAGCCGTGAAGATTTATTCCTCGTCTCGGCTGAACATTTTATTTCTGATACTGCCGCTTACGCAGATATATTGCTACCAGCATCAATGGGGGCAGAGCAAGAAGATATGATTTTGTCATGGGGCCATCTGTACCTAACATACAATACTAAATGCATAGAATCCCCAGGTGAAGCTATACCGAACAATGAAATTTTTAGAAGACTAGCTAAGAGATTAGGTTTTGAGGAAGATAATTTTAAATGGAGCGACACTGAATGTCTTGAGCATTATGTGGATTGGAACTCCCCTGCTTGTGATGGCATTGATTTAAATTACCTAAAAAAACATGGCTACTTTAGGTTGAATGTCGGCACAAAAGATAACCGTGCACCTCATAAGGAGGGAAACTTCCCAACTCCTTCCGGAAAATGTGAGTTTAGGGTGGTCGGTGCGAAAAATTTTGTAGCTGGGCCATTTAGACAAATGTATGAAGATTTTCAACCTGGTGAGGATATTCCTGAGCTCCCAGACTACGTTCCATCAAAGGAGACTGCATCAGCTAACCCTGAACTAGCCAAGAAATACCCTTTAAACATTCTCGCCCCAAAGAGTCATGGCTTTATCAATTCATCTTACGCTAACTTTGAGAGCAAGCTTAAGGGTCAAGGCGAACAGTTTGTGATGATACATCCTGCGGACGCGATGGATAGAGGACTTGTTGACGGAGCGCGCGCAAAGGTACTTAATGACCGCGGGTCTTTCGAGGCTGTAGCTAGGGTAACAACCGATGTAAACAAGGGCATTGTGGTAACGACCCTCGGTTATTGGCGACAGCTTAATAATGGGGTAGTAAATTCGGTGAGTTCGAACGCTTTTGGTGACATGGGACATTCGCCAACCTCACATGATTGTTTGGTTGAAGTTATTGCTTTATAGCACCGTTTTGTAATGAATCATTCTGAATAAATTTCAGATCGTCTATTTTGGATATTCAGGGTGACAACTCTTGAAGTCTGGCGAATTTAAGAGCTAACTTCACAAAATGCTTGTAAAATTTGAAAATGGAAATTAACCAAACTGCGGATGTTAAACTGCTTAATGCAAAGGTCTCAATTATATGGTATTGCAATGAAGACCTTTGAATTAAATTACAGACAAAATCAGAAGCCATTTATATTTACAATACTGACCATATTGTTTTTACTCTCAATTTCTGAGCATGCTTTTGCTGCTCAAGAGATTATTAAATCAGATAAAAAAACAGATATTAAGCCTTTAAATTTGGAGCTTACGCCCATTGAAAAAGCGTGGCTCAAGAAAAATCATACCATTCGCGTTGCTGTTAAAAGTGGTTGGATGCCTATCGAGTTTAAATTAGAAAATTATAAGCATCGAGGATTATCAATTGACTACTTAACTAAGATAGCAAATCTACTAAAGGTGGACTTTACTATAGTTGACTACACAGAAAATAATGACCAAGAACAAGTCGATATAATTTCTGCAGTTGGTGGGAATAGAATTAAAAACCCGAACTTCAATATCTTAAACCAACCTTATGTATCTTTTCCATTTGCGATCTATTTAAATAAGAATATTCATCATAATAAAAAAAATGTAGCTTTAAGCGATCTTAATGGTCTGAAGGTAGCAGTTTTTAAAAATGGCATATTAAGCCAACAAATAAATCAAAATTATCCAAATATTAAATTAGTTCTTGTGGATATCATTGAGGAGGCATTTGATGATTTACAGTCTGGAACTATTGATGCCTACATTGGCAATGAAATAATTGTTGATTACAAGCGTGCTGCCAATCACTTAAAATTTGTAGAGAAGGTAGGTCTTACGCCATTTACATCAACGATATCGATGGCTGTTAATAATAACCAGCCTGAACTTGCTTCAATCATGCAAAAAGGAATATTGGCTGTTGGCGAAAATAATGTAGAATTGTTGGATAACTGGGAAATTTCAGACAATAAATATAACCCGGTTCTTAACATTATATTTGCCACTATATTAATAATAGTTTTATTTCTTTTACTGAAACTTTATCGATTAAAGAAAAAT
>JBBAOU010000038.1:5155-22844 GCA_040401175.1 Methylotenera sp.
TATATTAATAATAGTTTTATTTCTTTTACTGAAACTTTATCGATTAAAGAAAAATATAAAAAAACAAAATGTTGAGACTGAGCAAAAAATTTGGCATCAGGCAAATTTTGATCACTTAACAAATTTACCAAACCGACATTTCCTCCAAAATCGTTTAGAGCATGAGATAGAAAGGGCTGATAGATCAAAATGGTCAATCGGTATATTGTTTATCGATCTGGATAACTTTAAAAAAGTGAATGATCGTTCAGGACATTCATTGGGTGACAAACTACTCTTTGAAGCCGCAACGCGTATCAGCTTGTGCGTTCGTTCTAGTGATACCACGGCACGATTTGGTGGGGATGAATTTGTAGTGATCATTCCAGATTTAAAAGATATATTTAGCTTAGAAAAAACATGCCAAAAGATATTAAGTGAAATCGAGAAGCCATTCTCAATTGATGGAAATCTGTTTTACATTTCCGCTAGCATTGGTGTTTCTACCTATCCAAATGATTGTCAAAACCAGGAAGACTTGTTAAGTTATGCTGACCAAGCGATGTACGAAGCCAAGAAACTTGGCCGTAATGGATTTCAGTTTTCTACTAAATCTATACAAGCGAGCTCACTAACAAGGTTATCGATCACAAGTGATATTAGAAAAGCTCTTATAGAAAAGCAATTTGTTCTATATTACCAATCTATTATCTGCCTTGAAAATTCAAAGATATTAAAAGCAGAAGCATTAATTAGATGGATTCATCCGATTAAAGGAATGATTAACCCTATAGATTTCATTTCCATCGCTGAGGAGTCTGGGCTGATTAATGAACTAGGTGATTGGGTTTTTAATCAAGCCTTAAATGATTTACATATTATTCGAGAAAAGCTAGGGTCTGAATTTCAGCTAAGTATCAATGTTTCTCCAAATCAGTTTAATCAACCAGAACACTTATTAAAGTGGGTCGAAACAATGAAGAAACTTGATATTCCCGGTCGCTGTATTGCTTTAGAGATAACTGAGGGCATACTTCTTGATCCATCACATAAAGTGATTAAGGTTATATCTGCGCTAAAGAAAACGGGAGTGGAGTTTTCAATTGACGACTTTGGTACGGGTTACTCAGCACTCGCATATCTGAGAAAGTTTGATATTGATTATGTTAAAATTGATAAATCATTTATTCATAACCTTAGATCTGATAATCATGATGCTGTTCTCTGTGAGGCCATCATCAATATGGCTAATAGGCTAGGCATGAAAGTGATAGCTGAAGGAATAGAAACTAATGATCAAAAAGAATTGCTAAAAGACTTTTCTTGCGATTATGGTCAGGGTTACTTATTCGCAAGACCTCAACCTTTAGAAAAATTTTTGAGTCACATAACTTCTACATAATCTTAGACTCATAAGTCACCAGATCACTCTAAGCTTGACGGTATGCAATGGGTCGAAAGCCAAGCTTTTATGTGTCCGTTGCTTTTATGTGTCCGTTATCTGGAGATCCGAAATCATTCAATTTCCCCGTCACGATTTTATAGAAAGATACACATATATCTTGTTGATTCACATCTAAATTAGTGCGCGGTTTAGTAAAATCAATAGGCGTTAAAAAACCCCAAGAAACTTGCGTCTGCTGGGGTTTTGCTTAAGTTATCAGCACTTTTCAGTACCAACAAATTTAGTCTTTTGCTGCTGGTGCCATTACTTCTTTTTCACGTGTGAATAATTTTTCTTTAATACGTGCAGATTTACCTGAACGTTCACGTAAGTAGTAAAGTTTTGCACGGCGAACATCACCGCGACGTTTTACTTCAATGCTAGCGATTAGCGGAGAGTAAGTTTGGAACGTACGCTCTACACCTTCACCAGATGAAATTTTACGTACAATGAATGATGAATTCAAGCCACGGTTACGTTTAGCAATAACAACGCCTTCGTATGACTGCACACGTTTACGTGTACCTTCAACTACGTTCACGCCGACTACAACGGTATCGCCTGGTGCAAAAGTAGGAATAGATTTGCCTAAACGGGCAATTTCTTCCTCTTCTAGCATTTTAATAATATCTGCCATCTTGTTATCCTTTATATCGCCTTGGTTTTAATCTTTTGAATTTAATCTTTTAGATGTAATTCAAGCAATCTAACCGCAACGGGTTCCTTTTAATTATGAAGAGCTTGTTCCTGCTACTTAATCAAGCTGTAGCAGCCGTGCTTCCTCTTTCGTCAACGGCCTTGCGGCCAATAAATCGGGACGTTGATCCCGAGTTCTGTGCAATGACATTTTCAAACGCCACTGTTTAATCTTTGCATGATTGCCTGACGTTAACACCTCAGGCACTTTCACACCATTATATTCTTCTGGTCTAGTGTAATGCGGGCAATCTAATAAGCCATCGACAAATGAATCTTCAATGGCAGAATCACTATCACCCAAACTGCCTGGCAACTGTCTTACTATTGCGTCTATTAACGCCATAGCGGGTAACTCACCACCACTTAGTACGTAATCACCTATGGACAATTCTTCATCTACTTCTGCATCTATCAGTCGCTGATCAACCCCTTCATAACGACTGGTTAACAACACTAACCCTGGCTTTTTACTTAACTGCATTACTTTTTCATGCGTCAGCGGTTTACCCGCTGGTGAAAGATGGATGACCCAGCTTTCAATATTCTTTACTGCTTGCGCTGCTTTTGCGGCATGAATAGACTTTTCTAAGGGCTCAGCCAGCATTACCATGCCAGGGCCGCCTCCATAAGGTCTATCATCAACTGTTTTATGATTATCCGTGGTGAAATCACGTGGATTCCAAAACTGCAAATCATAAATATTGTTTTGTAGCGCCCTGCTGGTAATGCCATATTGGCTAATGGCATCAAAAATTTCAGGGAACAGCGTCACAACATCAAATCTAAAGGCCATGATTTAAACTAAGCGTAAATTTATACAAGTTAAAAATTAGCTAACATGCCTAAAAATCCGCATCCCAATCGACCATCATTGTTTTTGCTTTTATATCCACTTCAAGCACAACTGCTGCGGTAAATGGCAACAATCTTTCTTGTAGTTTTTCTTTTACATCTGCTTTTGTTTTGCTTGCTTGCACTTTATCAGCAACCATGGTTTCATCTGCAGAGGATTTGACAATATCGGGCTTAACAACAATTACATCGTTTGCACCCGTTTCAAACACATCTACAATTAAACCAAAATCGATAGCTTGCAGATTTTTAACGCGTAAACCGATCAAATCTGACCAGTAATATTCGTTTTCTTCTGCTTCTGGCAATTGCGTTCTAGGGATGGCAATCTGCTTACCTTTGCAGGCTAGCGCAGCGTCCCTATCATCGATGCCTTTTAGTTTAACTACGATAACGTCATTGTGTACTTTGGCAGTTTCAACGACCATTTCACGCCAGTCATCACCTTTGCCCAGCCACCAATTATCATAGTCAAACAAGCCATCAAACGCTTCTGTATCCGGCACAATTTTGAGCCAACCAAAAACGCCGTAGGGCGCAACAATGCGCCCCATGACTACCATATCGCTCACAGCTTAATCAAAACGTTAAAAAACATATTACTCAAACGATTCATACCGGCAAAGATATGTGTTGAGTAATATGAAATTTAAGCTTCAGCAGCTGGTGTTTCAGTAGCTTCTGCTGGTGTTTCAGCAGGCGCTTCTTCAGCAACAGCTTCAACTGCAGCAGCGGCTTCCGCCTCAGCAGCTTTAGCTGCGGCTGCATCTTCTGCGGCTTGAGCTGCGTCCGCAGCGGCTTTAGCATCTGCTTCAGCTTTTGCAGCATCAGCAATCTCTTTAGCTTTTGCCGCTTCTACTGCAGCAATTTTAGCTTTAGCAGCATCTGCTTTAGTAGCATCTTTTGCTTTAGCAGCAATAGCATGCTCAGGGCCTTTAGCGTGAAACTTCACTAGGCGTGCCACTGTATCTGATAATTGAGCACCTTGGCCTTGCCAAAATGTAACGCGTTCTTGATCTACACGTAGCGCTTCAGCGCCTGCTTTGGCGGATGGGTTGTAAAAACCAACACGCTCAATAAAGCGGCCATCACGACGATTGCGTGAATCAGCTACTACTAGGTTGTAGAAAGGAGTTTTTTTCGCGCCACCACGAGCTAAACGAATAATAACCATAATCTTGTTCTCTTTATTGAAAATTTATCGCAGAAAAACGCGGATTTTACGCTACTTAATGTGCTTTTAGCAAGCGCTTTATGTACTTAGCCAGATATTTATCTAATCGATTGATAAGCCTAGTATTTTTACGCGCTAGATTTTACTAAATTCAGGGTATTTAAAATCAAATTGATTTAAATTTACTCGATTTAATGACTTTTATAACGCGTTGGATCTTTTAAACCAGCCGCAGCAAATCCTTCACGGCGTAAGCGACAAGAATCACACAAACCGCAGGCCTCACCTTTACTGTCAGCCTGATAACAGGATACCGTCATGGCGTAATCTACGCCTAGTTTGGTGCCTAGCTGTACGATTTCTGCTTTAGTCATGTCTATCAGCGGCGCATGTATGGTTATTGTGTGGCCTTCAACGGCACTTTTAGTCGCTAAATTTGCCATGGCCTGAAACGCTTGCACATATTCGCCGCGACAATCTGGGTAGCCCGAATAATCCAAAGCATTAACGCCGATAAAAATATCCTGCGCTTCTAACACTTCAGCCCAAGCCAGGGCCAAGGCCAACATAATGGTGTTGCGCGCTGGCACATAAGTAACGGGAATGCCGACAGACTCGATTTCTGGCACCGCTATCGCATTATCAGTAAGTGCTGAACCGCCAAATAAGGATAAATCTAAATTAGCGGTTTTATGCGCGGCTGCGCCCATTACATTAGCCACGTTTTTAGCGGCAACTAATTCCGCAATATGACGCTGATGATAATCTAAACTAAGGCAATAGCAATCAAAACCCTGCGAATTAGCAATAGCAAGGCAAGTGGCAGAATCTAGCCCACCGGAAAGAAGTACCACGGCATTTTTTTTAACTTTATGTTCCACACTCAAATCCAAACTTAATTCCATCTTTTAAATTATCGTTAATTTAGAATATTTAATCTAAACACCGGGCTTTTCGCCCCACAAAATTTTATGTAATTGAACTTGCATGCGCACCGGCAAACGATCAGCCAGCACCCATTCTGCAAGCTCAGTTGGATTCACTTGACCGTATACTGGTGAAAATAATACCGGGCATTTTTCATTGATTTTATGCGTGCTTAGTAGGGTTTTTGCCCAGTCGTAATCTTCACGGCTGCACAGCACAAATTTCACTTCATCTTGAGGTTTTAGGTGCGTTAGATTAGTCCACAGATTATTTTCAACTTCACCAGAACCCGGCGTTTTAATATCCAGAATCACCGAAACGCGCTTATCTACCGGGCCAATATCAATCGCACCGCCGGTTTCTAGAGACACGTTGTAGCCGGCATCACATAAATCTTTAAGCAACACATGACAATCTTTTTGCGCCAACGGCTCACCGCCAGTCACCGTGACATAGCGGGTGCCGAACTCGGCCACCTTGGCTAAGATATCCGAAATCTCAATATTGCTACCACCACTAAACGCATAAGCAGTATCGCAATATACGCAACGCATCGGACAACCAGTCAGGCGAACAAACACAGTAGGCAGACCTATGCGCGAAGATTCGCCTTGCAGTGAATAGAAAATTTCGTGAATTTTTAGTTTCATTAACGGCTTATTACTAGAGACCTAAATGGTTCAATAACTTAAATGGTTAAGCGACTTAACTAGCTGAAATGCTTAATTAAAAATAGCGCCAACTGGTGATTGGCGCCATTTTAACTTAAAACGCATTTCTGCATAAATTTAAAGCATGCAGAAATTTTACTTAATCGCCTCAAGCGCTTTTAGGCGTTTTTGTGCGGTAGGCGTAACGTCGCTGTTAGGAAAGTTGCTGATTAGATCGCGTAAGGTTTTTTTTGCATTTGGCACTAGTCCAAGTTGAATTTGGCTATTAGCCATACTCATCATTGCATCGGCAACTTTTGTACTTTTTGGGTATAGCCCCACTAACTTTTCTTGAGTGGCGATGGCTGATTTGTAATTTTTTAAGGCATATTGTGAGATGCCTAAGCCATACAAGGCGTCTGCCGACAAAGCACTATTTGGATAATCTTTAATGAATTTATCGTAGGCGTTGTACGCGTCTTTATGCTTAGATTCTTTTGATAAACCATTGGCTAGTTCTAGCAATTGGTATTCTTGGCTATTATTAGCCGGTAAGGCTGAACCAGTCGGAGCCGGAACCACTTCAGCAACCTTACCTGGCGCCACTTCTTCTGGCGGTGTACTAGTTTCTAATTTACGCAGACGACTATCAGTATCGCCATACAAATCTTTTTGGCGCTTCGCAGTCGCTTCAACATTATGACTAGCAACTTCCAGCTCACCTTTAAGTCTTGCGACTTCTTGCTTAAGCGTTTCCAGTTGATTTTGCATATCCATCAGGCCTTGGCCTTTGGTAATAGCTTCGGCATCTAACATTCGTTGCTCTAGCGCTTGCTGTGTTTTTTTCAAGGCGGTGATATCACCTTGGGTAAGCTGATTCTGACTATTCATAGTCGATTCTACTTCAAGAATTTTTTTTCGCGCTTCTTTATCATCAAACAAAGCCGCATGGCTATTGATAGAAACAAGTTGTAATACTAACAATAGATTAGCCAGAATCAGTTTTTTCATCATTATTAAAGTCTGTCTTTATTAAACATTGCTAGGTATTACTCGTTTTCGTAAGCGATATCAACACGACGATTAGTTTTTGAGCAAGCTTCATCAGCACAAGCTTCTGTCGCTTTCTCTTCACCAAAGCTGACTGTTTCAATTTGCTTATCTTGTACGCCAAGTAAATTCAACGCTTTTTTAACTGATACTGAACGACGTTGACCTAGTGACAAGTTGTACTCACGTGTGCCACGCTCGTCTGTATTGCCTTGAAGGACAACTTTAGCTGCAGTATTTGCAATTAAATATTTTGCATGCGCTTCTATCATCGGGCGGAATTCAGCTTTAACCGCATCACTATCAAAATCAAAATAGATATTACGTTTTGATAAAATATTGCTTGGGTCTTTTAATGGATTGTTGCCACCAGTGGCATTGCCATCAACAGGCAATTCTTTAACTGCAGAAGTGTCTGCAGAAGCATCTGCTGGTTTAGTTACTGCAACTGGGCTCTTGTCCACAACTGAAGCTGGCTTCTCAACCATAGGTGTACTTTTACAAGCACTTAATAATACTGCTAAGGCTAATCCGCTAAGTAGCTTTGTATTTAATTTCGTTTTGTTCATATTGCTCTCCAGTAAAATAATGTAAAAAATAACACTAAAAATTTATTTCAAAATAATACGTTAACAGTTAATGCCTAAAATTTAAGTCTAGGTTTTATACTTAATTAAACTAATGTTGTAAAGGTCCCCAAGCTGGCTCGCGTATATCACCACCTGATTCGCTCAAAGTTTGCTTTACTCGTCCATCTGCCGACACAGCGGCTAGAGCACCATTACCACTAGTCCTTGTTGCATAAAGCAATACACGTCCATTTGGCGCAAAACTTGGTGATTCATCCTGTGAACCTTCACTTAATATTTGCACTTGGCCACTGGCTAAATCTTGCAATGCCACGCGAAATTTACCACCATCATTGCGTATCATCGCGAGTGATTTACCATCTGGTGAGAAACGTGGGCTCACATTATAAGCCCCTTCAAATGTCACACGCTGCGGATCACCTCCGCTGGATGATACTTTATAAATTTGCGGCTTTCCACCACGGTCCGAACTAAAATAAATCCATTGCCCATCATTTGACCAAGTGGGTTCAGTATCAATCGCACTACTTTTAGTGATCTGCTGCAAGCCAGAACCATCGGCATTAATGGTGTAAACCTGAGAGTTAGCGCCATAAGTGAGTACTATCGCCAGCTTATTACCATCTGGCGCCCATGCTGGTGCGCTGTTATTACCTTTAAAATTGGCGAGCACTGTACGCTTACCACTTAAGCTTTGCACAAATATAATCGGCTTTTTCTTTTCAAAAGACACATACGCGATTTTGCTACCATCTGGCGACCATGACGGTGAAATAATAGGCTCTTTTGATGACACCATTGTGAGCGGGTTAGCGCCATCAGCATCGGCTATGCGCAAAGCATAGCGTCCATTAGATTTATTAATATAAGCAATGCGGCTAGCAAAGATACCTGTTTCACCAGTGAGTTTTTGATAAATGACATCGGCAATTTTATGGGCTGTGGCTCTAAGCTGGTTAGGTGCAATGTTATATTGCATGCCAGTTAATTGCGTTTGCTTAAGCACATCGGCCAGCTGAAAAGACACTTTGAGGCGATTCGCTGGCAGCGCTTCTACAACGCCAACCGCCATTGCTTGCGCCTGTAAAGCGGCCCATTCGGAATATTTAATTTGCGCTATATCGCTGGGGCGACTCACCACACCACCAGTTTCCAGCACACGAAACAAACCACTACGGCGTAAATCTGCGCTAATAATTGCGCTGATATTTTCTTGATTGGCCGTGCCACTCTGAGCAAACGGCACAATGGCCACTGGCACCTGTTGAGCACTGCCGCCGCTAATTTCAATTTCCAAGGCGGCATTCGCAATTGAAGCGAGGCAAAAACCGAGTAACAACATGACGGAACTGATTGTTTTTGTAAAAATGGGCATATTCATAAGCGATCAAATGTCTTTAATGAGCGTTAACTGGTCAATCTTATATTTGATTTTACTGCATCCGCTTATTGATAGCACTCGATTTACACTTTGTTACAAAATCATCATTAATCTAGCCAATCATATTTCATTTAATGGCTAGAATTAATCATTCGGACGAAACTTTAATTTAAGATTTCGAAATTGAGAGAAAAGTGAGCTGTCAGCAGGTAATGGCAACGGGTCTGAAGCCATGATGGCACGCTCTACCGCCTCGTCGCAAGCAGTACTGCCACTACTTTTAACCAACTTAGGACTGCCACTTAATTGACCTGTTGGCAGTAAAGCAATGTCAAATCTCAACTCCGGATTACCTTCTCTACACAAAGCTTTATTCACGTTGCCACGAATTTTGGCTTGAATTTTATTAATAGCATCGCCAACAACGACTGCATTAGCTGAGGCTTTAGCTGAAACGGCCTGCTTATCACCTTCAGATTTATCATCAGCTAGCGCTTCTTGTTGCAATTTTTTCAAGGCATCAGCGGTGTTGTTCTTGATCGGTTTATCTTTACTGACTTCTGCTTTCAGTGCATCAAGTTGCTTTTTTTGCTCTAGCACTTTATCTTTTTTAGCTTGCTCATCAAGTTTTTTTTGCTCAAGCTCTTTTTTAGCCAACTCTTTTTTATCTAGTTCTTTTTTAACAAGTTCTTTTTGAACAAGCTCTTTTTTCTTTTTTTCCAGCGCAATATCAATCTTAGGCTCAACTGGTTTTTCTTCAACAACAGGCGCTGGTTTTGGCGTTTCATTTACGATGGGCGCTGGTTTTACTTGCTCTTCGACCACTGGCGCTGGCATTGGTTTTTGCACAACGGTAGGCAAACTATCCCACAATTCTACTTCAGCAATATTAAGTACCGGGTGGGCAGCTTTCCAATTAAATGAAATCAATAGCGCCACCAGCAAAGCCAAATGCACGCCAATCGCATAAGCGCCGGCTTTCCAAGAGATTTCTTTTTCGTACTTTCTAATCATTTTTTAATGGAAGCTATGAGGCAGGCGCCAACAAAAGTCCTACTTTGTCTACTTTATTTTGCTTAAGCAAATCCATTACACCGATCACATCGTCGTACTTCACATTTTTATCTGCAGCAATCACCACTGAACGTTTTGGTGATTTAGCCAACGCGTTACGTACCGCCAACAATAATTCATCGCGCTGCATGGGCTTGTTGTCTAGCTCAATTTTATGATTTAACTTTACCGTCAACACCACTGGTGGTAACTGTGGTTGTTTTAGCGCTTGTCCAACCTTAGGCAAATCAACTACCCCAGGGTTAGTCATAGGCGCGGTCACCATAAAAATGACCAGCAATACTAGTGTGACATCAATATAAGGTACGACATTGATTTGGTTCATTAAACGGCGTTTACGTGTGCGTGACATCGTGTTTACCCTTTATGATTTACGCTGCAAGATGTTGGTAAACTCTTCCATAAAACTTTCGTAACGTACTGAAAGTCGGTCTACGCTTGAGGCAAAACGATTGTAGGCAATGACCGCCGGAATGGCGGCAAACAAACCAATGGCAGTTGCCACCAGCGCTTCAGCAATGCCAGGCGCCACTTGGCTAAGCGTGGCTTGCGCAACATTAGACAAGCCTCTAAAAGCATTCATGATGCCCCACACCGTGCCAAATAAGCCGATATATGGGCTGACAGAACCGACTGAAGCTAAGAATGGTAGGTGTGCATCAAGATCATCTAACTCACGATTATAGGCGGCACGCATGGCGCGCCGCGAACCTTCCATCACGTCGGATATTTCCATACGTGGTTGTTGCTTATGTCGCGCATATTCTTTAAAACCGGCTTCAAATATACTCGCCATGCCCTGTGCTTTTCTACGACCAGCGGTGAGGCCTTCAAATAGTTTATTTAAGTCGCCACCTGTCCAAAACGAATTTTCGAAATCGTCAGCGCTGGCTTCTGCACGTTTAATCGTGGCTAATTTTATAAAAATATACCACCAAGAAAATAGTGATGTGATGATTAAAACCAGCAGTACCAATTGCACTGGCAGACTAGCGCCCGCTACTAGCGAGAAAATTGACATATCATTGTCGACGGCTACAGCCATAATTGCTCCACGTTTTGTTTTATTGGGTATTCATTCTTTTATTTAATGAACAGTTTATTCATTAATGGTTGTACTGATTGCCTGCTTAACGGCATTCGGTATGCCTGTTGGCCTAAAATTAACCGTCTCCACACAAGCCAGCTTAACTGTTGCCTCTAGCAATACTTGCTCATTACGCGTGATCGTTTGCAAAAACTCCATACTGCCATACCCCATTTTAATACACTGGCTTTTAACAGCCAGCATGTCATTAAAGTGGGCTGGGCTTTTAAAGCTAAGCGTCATACTATGCACCACAAATATAATGCCTAACGCTGTTTTAAGTTCAGTTTGCTCAAAACCAAGCGCACGCAGCCATTCTGTTCTGGCACGCTCCATAAAATTCAAATAATTAGCGTGATAAACCACACCGCCGCTATCGGTATCCTCGTAATAGACCCGAATTGACCAAACAAACAGGCTGCGATTCAAGGCAGTCTTATTCAAGTCAGACTTACTCAAGCCAGTCTTATGCAAACCTAGTAATCCTCACCACTTAAATGTTTCGGCATCGCCATATCAAAATGTTGGTACGATAAGCTGGTGGCGACCCGACCGCGTGGTGTACGCATTAAATAACCTTGCTGAATCAAATAAGGCTCCAGCACATCTTCTATGGTTTCGCGCTCTTCACCGATAGCCGCGGCTAAATTATCTAAGCCAACGGGACCACCATTAAACTTCTCCATCACCGCTAAAAGCAATTTTCTATCCATCACATCAAAGCCAAGTCGGTCAACATCCAGCATTTTCAGGGCAGCATCGGCTACGCCGGCAGACACAGTACCATCGCCTTTCACTTGCGCATAATCGCGTACACGGCGTAATAATCTATTAGCGATACGCGGCGTACCACGCGAGCGTTTGGCAATTTCAAAAGCACCAGTATCGACCATTTCCACTTCCAATAAACCGGCACTGCGTTGCACGATACGCGCTAATTCTTCAGACGTATAAAATTCCAAACGCGACACAATACCGAAGCGATCACGCAGAGGATTAGTCAGCATACCGGCACGCGTGGTTGCGCCGATTAAGGTAAACGGCGGCAGATCTAAACGCACAGACCTAGCGGCAGGACCTTCACCTATCATAATATCCAGCCGGTAATCTTCCATTGCAGGATATAAAATTTCTTCAACCACGGGTGAAAGCCTGTGGATTTCATCAATAAACAGCACATCATTAGGCTCAAGATTAGTCAGCAGTGCAGCTAAATCGCCGGCCCGTTCTAGCACTGGGCCTGACGTTTGCCGCATATTGACGCCCATTTCTTTGGCAATAATATGCGCTAAAGTAGTTTTTCCTAAACCTGGCGGGCCGAATAACAACACATGATCTAGCGGCTCACTACGACCACGCGCGGCGTTAATAAAAATCTCTAACTGGCTACGTGCTTTTTCTTGGCCGACATATTCGTCTAGCAGTTTAGGACGCAGTGCGCGTTCTAACGCTTCCTCACGTGGGCTTTCAGCATCAGGTGCAATGAGGCGATCAGTTTCTATCATAGCGTTTCATGCACTTTCCTTTTTTGCAAAGCAATCCAATGGCTAACTAGGGTTAATCCTACCGCCAGTAAGGTCGGGCCTAAAAAAATGCCGACAAAACCAAAAGTCAGCGCACCACCAAGTACGCCTAATAACACCAGTAGTAAGGGCAAATGTGAGGAATGGCTGATAAGGATAGGTTTGACGACATTATCAACCATACTAATCACCAGAAAACCATATAGTGCGATAAATATTGCCCAGCCATGATCGCCATGATTATATAACCACACTGCCGCACCACTCCATACTAAGGGCGGTCCGACTGGAATGATAGACAAGAAAAATGTCAGAAACGCAAGAATAAATGGCATGGGCGCACCAGCGATTAAAAAGCCTGCCAAGGCGACCGCAGCTTGCGCCAGCGCTGTGCCAAAAATGCCGAGCATGACACCTTTGACCGTGTTGCAAGATAAATTAAGCATTTCTTCACCCAATTCACCACCCAGTCTACGGACGATTGCAATGAGACTTTTAGACAAGCGCACGCCATCACGATAAAAAAAGAAGGCAGCAAACACCACTAATGACAACTGTAAAAAGCCGCTCAGTACCAATTGTGCTGCAGCTAAACTTAACTTTTGCATAGGCTCGTAATACTGACTTAATAATCTCATTAACTCTTCATGACTGACGGCCACACGCTCCCAAGAATCACTTACTTGACCACCAATTAGCGGGAAATTACGCATCCAAGCTGGCGCATGCGGCTGAATATTTTGCAATGTATAGCTTAGCTCATCAAACATTTTTGCCGCAGAATCAGCCAAATTAATCACCAAATAAGCCATAGGTAGAATGAGCGATACTAACAAGAGTATGGTCATTACCATGGCCGCTAAGGTGTCGCGCTTACCCAAACGAAGCCAGATACGATGATAGAGCGGCCAAGTGAACAAACAAATAATAGTGGCAAATAAAATAGCCGCCATAAATGGCATTAACACCGTCGCACAGCCAATAATAAGCAAGGCTATGAGGGTGATACGGGCGATTTGGTTGGTGTTAATCATGGCTATATTGAATGACGTTAGTTTTTAGAGAAACTCTTCAAAGCCAACTTAATTCCCTCAGAAACGCTGATGTCTTTAGCTAAGCCCTTTACCGCCAAGCCAGCCTCGCGCTCGTTATAGCCTAAAGCGACTAAGGCATTTAAAATATCACTAGTGTGGCCCGCCTGAGTCGCACCTGCCGTTGAAGAGGCTGAGCTGGTAAAGTTAAATTTATCACGCAACTCTAGCAACATGCGCTCAGCAGTTTTTTTGCCTATGCCAGGAATTCTGGTGAGCAACGCCGTATCTTGTGACTGAATAGCATGACCAAGCTCATCGACTGAAAGCCCGGACAATATCACCAACGCAGATTTTGCACCGATGCCACTCACTTTAACTAGCTGCCTAAATGCCATACGCTCATGGTTTGAACCAAAGCCATACAGTAACTGTGCATCTTCTCTCACCACAAACTGAGTGAGCAACTTAATCGATTGGCCTAGCTCCGGCAAGTTATAAAACGTGCTCATAGGCACTTCAACTTCATAGCCGACGCCGTGCACATCCAGCACAATCTGCGGCGGATTCTTTTCAATGAGTACACCGGTTAACTGAGCGATCATTTTATTCCTATCATTGCGTTGTTATCATATTAGCCGACCACCTTTTACGCGAAAGCCTGCAGTTGCTAGCCGACCCAAACCTTGTCCACCGTGAGCATGACAAATCGCACAGGCTAAAGCATCAGCAGAATCCGGCTTAGGTACCGCTGGCAATTTAAGTAAGCGCTTGACCATTTCTTGTACTTGCTCTTTTTGCGCATGACCGTTGCCAACCACCGCCTGCTTGACCTGTAATGCCGTATATTCTGACACACTTAAATTGCGAATAACCGCAGCACTAATTGCCGCACCACGGGCTTGGCCTAACAAAAGTGTCGACTGCGGATTCACATTGACAAATACTTTTTCAATCGCCACTTGGTTGGGCTGATAAGTGTCAATCACTTCAAATAGCCCATCCAATATAATTTTTAAGCGCGCGGGTAATTCTTCCCTGCCATCTTCGCCTTCAATTACATTTTTTTTAGCACTCGCCGTTTTAATCGTACCACTAGCAATATAGGTGATTTTTTCACCTATTTTTTCAATAACACCAAAACCTGTGATGCGCAGGCCGGGATCGATGCCTAGGATTCTAATCGCCGGCGTGATGATTGCAGTAATGGCCACTTATCTTGTCATTACTCTTCAATAACCGCCGTGGTGTAGACATCTTGCACGTCGTCTAAATCTTCTAATGCATCTAGGATTTTTTGCATTTTTACTGCATCGTCACCAGTAAACACTGTTTCAATGTTTGGCTTCATGGTCACTTCGGCCAAAACTGCTTTTAAACCAGCCGCTTCCATCGCTTCTTTTATTGTTAAAAACTCATTTGGCGGTGTAATCACTTCAATGCTGCCGTCTTCATCCGTCACCACATCTTCTGCACCCGCATCAAGTGCGATTTCCATCACTTTATCTTCATCTGTGCCTGGCTCATAAATTAAGCTGCCGCAATGTTTGAACATAAAAGCCACAGAACCGTCGGTGCCTAAATTTCCGCCAAACTTAGTGAGCGCATGACGGACATCGGCCACTGCGCGTTGTTTATTGTCAGTTAAGCAGTCAATAATAATAGCTGCGCCATTAATACCATAGCCTTCATAGCGAATTTCTTCGTAGTTCACACCTTCAAGTTCACCGGTGCCTTTTTTAATGGCACGGATAATATTGTCCGCAGGCATGTTTTCTTCTTTAGCTTCAGCCACTGCAGCGCGTAGGCGAGGATTCATGGTCACATCGCCACCACTCATGCGAGCTGCAACGGTGATTTCTTTAATGATTTTGGTGAAAATTTTGCCGCGTTTTGCGTCTTGACGACCTTTGCGGTGTTGGATGTTTGCCCATTTACTATGACCTGCCATAAATACTGCTCCTAGCCTTTATTTATAAGGTTCTGTATGAATTTTAATCTAAATAATTATTGTTTTTACACAATTGCTACACAGCAATTTGATAGACTCATTATAACATAGTGAAAGCACCCTCTTAAAAGGCACAGCAATGGCAACCATTACAAAATGAATCAGCTCAACAGGCAAGGCTTTTTGGCAAGTTCAAATAAGACGAGCTGGCTCAAAACCAATCAGCAAATCTTTCTCCGATTCCAATAAAGCCAAAAATTACGCAATCACTAATGAGGCAAAAATAATCAATAATGAATTGGTTAATCAGGTTGCAATGAAAGACACAATCAAAAATGACCTGAAACGTGAACTCGCGATAGCACGAATGACGGTTTTCATGGTTTTTAGGGTTTAAGTGTGCTCGTGCAAAGTTCTCTTATTAATTTTTTATATTAAAGACTATAGCATCAGCTTGTTATCCAAAAGTTAAGATAAAAAAATAGACAGGATTTTGACGTTATATTCAGCAATATAGTATTAACAATTCAATCGGACAATCAAGAGAATAATATTTTTCTAAAGTATTATTCTCTTTTATTCTGTAAGCCATATTTATAACAACATGGAGCCATACTATGTCTAATATAGACCAAGTTTCGGCAGGTGCAACTGCCTCTTGCTTCAGTATTTATCTCGGGAGAGAAATATAGCTCTCCGCAAACGGTTACTGCCACTGCAACGAAATCTATAGTAAATACGAGCCCAGCCACAATTTCATCGGATACAATGCGCCGCTCATGGTATGCAGAATCGATGGCTGATACATTAGGAGGGCTAAAAAGTATGCGCGCGATGGTTCTTCGTCAATCTCCTGATACAGCTAAGCTCGCGCATGATATGGCTTATGCAGATAATACTAATAGCGGTGGTGTTGGTGGTACACTTGATATTAGCGGAACTGAACTTGGAGGATATGGCATTATTCGCTACTCTAGCGGCGAACCTGTTACAGATGACAGTATGGCGTACTTCAACCGAGAATAAACTCGCTATCGACAAGGACACAGTAAATTGTACTAATCTGAAATGGCGAAAAATACGCCAGTTGGTGAAATTTTGAATAAATTATTCGATTTACAAGACCAGCACCTGCTCGCTTTCTCGCTATGAACATGTGGCCGATTGATGCTGATCTTGCCTAAAAGGCAATTAACAGGGCGGATTCAAAACCAACCGCAACAGTTAATGTTTAGTTTCAACTTTAGCCATTTCATATTATGCAAAGTTTCTACAAAAATACTGCTAAGTTTAACTAGATAATTATCTCTATACAATATTTACAAATACTATAAATAAATAAACTAGATTTACCCCTACACAATTTGTAATAAAACTTAAGTATTTGTTTAATTCACCGATAACATTGATATCTGCCCTTACAATTTATTGGCTTTGATGGTCAAGTTTAGAAAGCTGTAACGGAATAATAATCTGTAGATGATGTCAATATTTTAGTTAAGAATTAATATTTAATTTAGGAAATTTAACTTGGAACATATAGACCCATTATTGGATTGTCTGGTTGAATTAACCAGAATCTATGCACGTCCAAACACACGCTCAGCACTGATTGCAGGGTTGCCTGTAGGTATAAAGGGGTTGACGCCATCACTATTTCATCGTGCTGCATCGCGGGCTGGTCTGGCGACCAAAATAGTTAAAATAAGCCTTAGTGAAATTAAAGAAAAGCTATTGCCGGCTATTTTAATTTTGAATGAAAATCATGCCTGTGTAATGTTAAGTGTCGATCAGGCGACGCAAACGGTCGTTGTTTTGTTTCCTGAAACTGGCCAAGGCGCAGTAACCGTCAGTATCGCCAATATCGAAGCCCAGTATACGCAGCGTGCAATTTTCGCTAGGCCACGGTTTCGCTTCGATCAACGCACACCTGAAGTCTCTAAAGTGGCGGGTCGCCACTGGTTTTGGTCGGCGTTTCTAGAACAAATGCCTCTATATAAGGATGTGCTAGTGGCCGCATTTTTGGTTAATCTGTTCGCTTTAGCTATCCCCATGTTTACCATGAATGTGTATGACCGCGTTATTCCAAGCCGTGCTGAAGAAACTCTGTGGATGCTTTCGGCTGGCGTATTGCTGACGATAGCGCTTGATTTTTCACTCAAAATGATACGCTCTCACTTTGTCGATTTAGCTGGGTTACGCATAGATGTGAAATTGTCTGCACTGATTATGGAGCGCGTATTGGGCATGCGTCTAGTCGATAAACCTCTATCTGTA
>JBBAOU010000039.1:0-21358 GCA_040401175.1 Methylotenera sp.
TAGGCAGCATCATGCTGCACTTTTTGCACTTCAACCTTGAAACCGCCATATATAAAAATAACAGCATTATTAATTTATTCTATAAGCGCCACTTGCAACTGCAGTGGCGCTTTTTTGTGCTCATAATCACGATTAACTTTGAAACCACGATTTAATTTAATATACTTATATATACTTTTGTATAATTATATTATTATTCGCAAGTAATTAACATCAGTGAGTAGTAAGCATGGAATTTAAGATTTACTTGTATTTAAGATGTACTTGTAATTTGAACTTAAGCTTGGTAAATAATTGAGTTGAATTTGTGATCGTTCGTATGCCAGATTAATTAATAAAATGTCTTGGCTTCGTAGAGGGGAAATTTAAGGTATGTATAACAACAATGATTAACAATCTCAAATTATCGGCTATTACGAAAAACTTTTGGCTAACGCTAGTAATATTGGTTGTTTTTTGTGTAACTTTTTTAGTCTATATCCAAGCAGAAAAGCAGATACACAAAGCCTGGGTGCTAAGAGTTCAATCATACTTAGTTGCAGATGAGCTGCGAAAAAGTTCTGAAGATTTAACTCGGATGATTCAAACTTATATTGTGACTGGCGACGCTCAGTATAAAAAACGCTATCAACAGATTATGGATATACGTGATGGCAAGCAGTCTCGGCAATTGCTAAGCAATTATATATATTGGGATTTATTCCTTGGAGACAATGCTAAGATGCGAGCTCCTGAACAAAATATTTCTTTGATCAGCCTGATAAGCCAAACAGAATTTACAAAGCCGGAATTTCTAAAATTATCTGAAGTTAGGACAAATTCTGACTCTTTAATTCATATTGAGTTAGCGGCAGTTAAGTTGGTGGACTCAACCGTTCAAATTGAACATAAAAATCAGATTAAAGCAAGCTTGATGCTAAGTGATGCAGCCTACCATCAGGCCAAGGCCAAGGTAATGCAACCACTCAGCGAGTTTTACCAGATAATCGGACATCGCACATTAGACGCCGTCAATCACGCCAAAAACGTAGCCTTGATTTTGCGTATCATCGTCGCTTTATTAGCCTTACTACTTGCTTATATGTTATGGCAGGCACATCAGGCGTTAGTTAAAACATTAGGTGCCTCACTTGATGAAATTAATGCTCATTTTGTAAAAATAGGGAGTGGTAATTTATCTTGCATGATTCCGGTTGCTCGCGGCATGGAAAATAGTGTGATGGCTTGGCTGTCAGAAATGCAGGCTAATCTTACTCAGATCAACATAGATAATCAGGCAATGGGCACTAGAAATCTACGGCAAACACAACTTTATGAGGCTTTAACTCAATGCAATCAAGCTATTGTACGTTGCACGAGCGCCGAGCAGCTTTTCTCTCAAATCTGCCATGATGCAGTGAGTTTTGGTGGCATGAAGATGGCCTGGGTAGGATTGTTTAACGAAGAAACTCAGTTAATTAAACCAGTAACTGCCTATGGTGAAGGTGCTGAATGTCTGGATCAAGTTAGAATCTCAGTGGATGGGAATGATAAAGATGGGCGTGGTCCTAGCGCGACTGCTTTCCGTCTCAATGAGGCTTCTTGGTGTTCGGATTTTTCGAATTACCCAGAGACTATGATATTGCAGGAGTTTAGCGCTAAATTTGGATGGGGTGCATTGGCCGCCTTGCCATTAAATTGCGGTGGTAAGGTAATCGGTACTTTTAACATTTATTCATGTGATGATAGTATTTTTGATCAAGCTGGTAAAAGTTTATTGCTGGAGATGTCTGCTGATATTGATTTTGCACTAGACAAGTTCCAAATTGATAGTCAACGCATGCAGTTTAAAGATGATCTTCTGGAAAGCGAAGCATGTATCAAGTTAGTGCTTGAAAACTCTATAGACGCAATTATTAATATTGATAGCAATGGTTCAGTCATTGCTTGGAACACTGCGGCATCCGACATATTTGGCTATAGTCGCGAATACGCGTTAGGACAAGTCTGGTCTGAACTAGTAATTCCTATCAGAAACAGAGAAGCGAATAATCGTAGCATGCAGCGCCTGTTAGAAAACAATAAATCTAACATAGTTGGCCGACGTATTGAAATGGATGCTTTAAGAAGTGATGGCTCAGAGTTTCCTGTTGAAATGTCTGTTGTACAAATTCAGCGTGGATCCAATGTTTTTTTTAGTGCGTTTATTCGTGACATAACTGAGCGTAGAGAATCTGAAACTAAAATTCAGAGGCTTGCGCACTTTGACACGCTGACTGGTTTGCCAAATAGAAGCCTGTTACACGACCATTTTGAATATGCGCTAACTTTATTAAAACGTGACAACGGTAAGTTAGCCGTCATATTCCTAGATCTCGATCATTTTAAGGATATTAACGATACGCTAGGTCACAGTGTTGGTGATGTGTTGCTGAAAGAACTAGCAGTTCGATTAAAATCTTTGTTACGTGATGAAGATACGTTATCTCGACTAGGCGGAGACGAATTCATTCTAATTTTGCCTGGTACAGATGCTCTAGGCGCTGCGAATGTGTCAAAAAAACTACTCAAGGTAATGTCAGAGTCTTATTATATTTCACCTTACGAACTAAGTGTGACCGGTTCCATTGGCGTTGCTCTCTATCCTGATGATGGTGCGGATTTGGAAATACTTTCGCGAAAAGCTGATACCGCCATGTATCGCGCAAAGCGAGAAGGACGCAACGATTACCGCTTCTATACTGCTCAAATGCAGGCGAAGTCGGTGCGCGATCTGCAATTAATGACGGCACTACGCTATGCTTTACAGCATCAGCAATTAAGCTTGCATTACCAGCCACAGTTATCTATGCATGATGGCCGGATCTTGGGTGCGGAGGCTCTATTGCGCTGGCAGCATCCGGAGTTAGGTGACATATCCCCCGCAGAATTTATTCCACTTGCTGAGGACTCTGGCCTAATTATATCTATAGGTGAATGGGTTTTGCGTGAAGCTGTGCAGCAAGCAAAAAAATGGATGGATGCAGGACAGCTTCCGCTAATCATGGCGGTTAATCTTTCTGCAACGCAATTTCGCCATCCTGATCTGCCTGATATGGTGACGCGCATTCTTGATGAAGTAGGTCTAGCAGCAGAGTTTCTTGAATTAGAACTGACTGAAGGTGTCGCGATGAATGATCCACAAGATGCTATCGCTATGATGGATCGTTTACATGCGCTTGGTATTAGGATGTCGATAGATGACTTTGGAACAGGATACTCATCACTGAGCTACCTCAAGAAATTCAAAGTTTATAAACTTAAAATTGATCAGTCATTTGTTCGTGATATTAATACCGACCCAGAGGATAGGGCGATTGTCAGTGCTGTCATTAGTATGGCGCGAAGCCTTGGCCTGCAGACTATCGCGGAGGGTGTGGAGACAAAAGAGCAAATTAGCTATTTACGAGAACAGGGCTGTAATGAAGTTCAGGGTTATTTCTATAGCAAACCAGTAACAGCTGAACAGTTTGAGCAGTATATTAAAAATACTTAACTAGAAATGTGACCTCTTTTTTAAACATCCTGACGCGTATTTACAAGCCCAGCCAAATTATTGAATAGTTTGGTTAGTAAAAAATAAGATTTGGTTTATATATTTTTATTAAGCCTAACAAAAGCATGGCTAATGGATCATTAAAGTCATTATTCTCGGTACATCATTGTCAATATTCTGCCCGCTTAATCTAGCTTTATTATTGCAATAAATCCTTCATTCGTAAGTAGGTATAATTTTTGCTAGAATGTCTAAAGTGATAATTAATTAAAGTATGCAAAAAAGATGACTATAAAAACTCCTGTAAAAAAAAGCGCTGCCACATCAACAACAAAAACAACTAAGAGCGTTGAAAAAATCAAAGTAGCGAGTGTGAAAACAGTAAAGCCTAAGCCAGAGATTAAAGCAAAAGCAGCTGAAGCTAAAAATATAAGTAAAATTAATCAGTCACTTAATAATCACTTGATGTTTTCTAGCTTTAAAACTAGCGAGAGTGCAACACCAATAGATTGGTACCATACAGCAAGTCACACGGTGCGCGATCATGTAGTTGAGCGTTGGATTGCAACCGCAGATGCCTATTATCGTGATGATCCAAAAAGAGTTTACTATTTATCACTCGAGTTCTTAATAGGGCGCATGCTGAGTAATGCTGCACTAAACTTGGGCATTAAAGTTGAATTGAAAGATGGACTAGCTTCATTGGGCCGAGATTTAGAAAATGTGGTTGAGATGGAAACTGATGCCGCTTTAGGCAACGGTGGCTTGGGCCGACTTGCTGCATGCTTTTTAGATTCAATGGCTACCATGGATATTCCTGCAGCAGGTTATGGCATCCGTTATGAATACGGCATGTTCAAGCAAACGATAGAAAATGGTCAGCAAGTTGAAAACCCTGACAATTGGTTACGCTACGGCAATATTTGGGAGTTCCAGCGCCCAGAGTCGACCTACAATATTAAGTTTCATGGGCATGTAGTGAAATTTCTAACTGAGGATGGCGAGTTCCAGCATTGGGTAGACGCTGAAAATGTGGTGGCGATGGCTTACGATGTACCTGTGCCAGGTTACGGCACGGAAACAGTCAATACATTGCGTTTATGGTCAGCCAAAGCCGCACGTGAGTTTGATTTGCGCCACTTTAATGATGGTAATTATGAGCGTGCGGTTGAAGAACGTAATGAAACTGAGAATATCTCTAAAGTGTTATACCCAAATGATAGTTCTGTATTGGGTAAAGAACTACGCTTAAAACAGCAATATTTCTTTGTTTCTGCTTCTATTCAAGATATATTGCGCCGCTTTCTAAGCTCGCACACTATCACCAAACAATCAGACTGGGATATTTTGCCAGACAAAATTGCTATTCAACTGAATGATACGCATCCTGCAATAGGCGTGGCTGAAATGTTGTATCAATTAGTCGATAATCATCAATTGCCTTGGGCAAAGGCTTGGTCTTTAGTCATCAAGATATTTGCTTATACCAACCATACCTTAATGCCAGAAGCTTTAGAAACTTGGTCTATTGCATTATTTGAGAAATTGCTTCCGCGCCATTTGGAAATTATTTATCAGATTAATAAAGAGTTTTTAAATATGGTAAATCATCAGTTCCCGGGCGAAACTGATTTATTAACCCGTGTTTCTATTATTGATGAAACACATGGTCGTCGCGTGCGTATGGCGCATTTAGCGGTCGTTGGAAGCCATACCGTTAATGGTGTGGCAGCCTTACATAGTGAGTTATTGAAGCAAACATTATTTGCTGATTTTAATCGTATTTATCCTGGAAAATTAACTAACGTAACTAACGGCATTACTCCGCGTCGTTGGCTGAATCAGGCTAATCCAGCGCTGACTAGTTTGCTAGAAAAAGCCATCGGTGTAGGTTTTAAAAAAGATCTTACGCAAATCAAAAAAATTACACCACTGGCTGATGATGCTGATTTTAGAAAAGAATTTGCCGCAGTAAAATTGGGCAATAAGATAAGATTGGCCGAAAAGATAGAATATTTAACTGGCATTAAGCTCAACACTAATAGCTTGTTTGATGTGCAAATTAAGCGTATTCACGAATATAAGCGTCAGTTACTTAATGTATTGCATGTCATTACTTTATATAATCGCATTCGTCACGGCGAACAAGGCGTTACACCACGTACAGTAATTTTTGGTGGTAAGGCAGCGCCTGGTTATTGGATGGCAAAACAGATTATTCGTTTGATTAACGATGTCGCGGAGATTGTGAATAACGACCCTGCGGTAGGCGATCAATTGAAAGTGGTGTATTACCCAAACTATGAGGTTTCAGCGGCGGAAATTTTGTTCCCGGGCAGTGATTTATCTGAACAAATTTCAACGGCAGGTACCGAGGCAAGTGGCACCGGTAATATGAAGATGGCGCTTAACGGTGCGCTAACTATCGGTACTTTAGATGGTGCCAATGTTGAGATTAAAGAAGAAGTAGGCGATGAAAATATATTCATATTTGGTTTAACCACGCCACAGGTGGCTGAAGTAAAAGCCAATGGCTATAATCCTTGTGATTATTACGATAATAACGAGACATTAAAAATAGTGCTGGATATGATCTCCAGTGGATTTTTCTCGGTGGATGAGCCAACCCGCTATCAACCCATTGTTGATAACTTACTTTATCAAGGGGACCAATATTTGTTGCTTGCTGATTACGCCAGTTACATTGAAACGCAGGATAGGGTCGCTAGCGTTTACAAAAATCAGGATGAATGGACGCGCTTAGCTATTTTGAATGTGGCTAATATGGCTAAGTTTTCAAGTGATCGAGCTATTGGTGAATACGCCAAACATATTTGGCATGTTAGTCCAAGTAAATCGGCTAAGTTGAAAAAGTAGCTTTAATTACATGATACTTATACGTAAATTATTAACCATGGTCGTTTAATTAAGGTTTAATAATTTACGTAAAACCAGAAAATGTAAGCTTGGGTGCTTGTGTAATATGAAGCTCTTCTGAACATCCATTCCATGCTAGTGGGAATGTTTAAATGATTAGTTTTGGATAACTTAATTAACGTTGGACTATTTCGACATTAAACATAGTTGTGTCATTATGCTAGTGAAACAATTGCTTCGATTTCGACTAATACATCACGAGGTAGTTTAGCGACTTGCACGGTAGAACGTGCTGGTGCGTGACCTGCAAAAACTTCGCCATAAACACCGTTCATTGCCACAAAATCATCCAAATTTTTCAAAAAAACTGTGGTTTTAACCACTTTAGATAAATCTGCCCCAGCCGCTTCTATGACTGCTTTTAGGTTAGCTAACACTTGCGTTGTTTGCACAACAATATCGCCATCGTTCAGCGAGCCATCTGCACGAAGTGGGATTTGGCCAGAAGTGAATAATAAATCGCCAACAACAATCGCTTGTGAATATGGGCCGATGGCAGCAGGTGCATTAGAAGTTTGGATTACGTGCATATGAAATACCTTTTTTTATTGAAACTCATGTTATTAAACGTTTGGTGGAAATTTAAATATTACGCTAATTTTTAGCGCTTGAATCCTGGCGTGCAAAAAATCATTAGGCATCATTTTAGCGCAGATTGAATCAGCTCAGCCAGTAAATTTCCATAATGCGTGATGTGTTCAGTAGATGCGTAAGCATAACCAATAATTAGCCCTTTATCGCGATTTTCACCCAACCCGTAATGTGACAGAGGGTATACCCTAAGGCCTTGTTCCGCGGCTAATTCGGCGATGCTGACATCATCACAGCTTTGATCAAATTCAACCACTAAATGTAGGCCTGAATCTAGTGTAGATAAACGAGCACCTACGCTGGTGATGGGTGCTAATGCGGCTTGTAGTAAGCGGCGACGCTCACCATAAATTAGCCGTAGGCGTCTAATGTTGCTCGAGAAATGACCTTCCTCAATAAAGTCTGCCAAAGTTGCCTGAATAAGTATTTGGCCAGGCCGCTGTAATTCATATAAGCCACTTTTGAAACATTCGACCAAATTTTCTGGTACTACTAAATAACCCAATCTAATGCCAGGGTAAATCACTTTTGAAAAAGTTCCTAAATAAAGGACTCTGCCGTTTTGATCCATGCCTTGTAACGATGAAATAGGGCGACCTTCAAACCTAAACTCGCTGTCGTAATCATCCTCAATAATCCATGCGCCTATATTCTGTGCGTAATCTAATAATAAGCGTCGCCGACCGTAACTCATTACCATGCCTTTGGGATACTGGTGCGAAGGTGTAGTGTAAATCATGCGCGGCACCACTCTGAAATCTTCTGTGCTTGGCGCCATGCCTTCTTTATCAACATTAACCGGATGCAGTTTCAGACCGTTTACTTCTAGCAGGCGCCGTGCCGCCCAATAACCTGGATTTTCTACCCATACTTGGTCACCATGGTCTGTTAGTAAACGAGCACACAAATCAATCGATTGTTGTGTGCCAGAGGTGATAAGGACTTGTTCGAAGGTCAAATTAACCGCACGTGATACTCGTAGATAATCAGCAATGGCTTTGCGTAAAGGTAAATAACCTCCTTCATGGCTGGAGTTGAGCATGCTGGGCTGAGGCATGTTAGTGTTCGGAGTACGCCATTGGCGATTAAGTAAGCGACGCCAAAGCGTATAGGGAAAGCCAGAATAGTCGTCTTCACCAGGGGTGAATGGTTGGATTTCTTGGCTTTTTTTATTGGGATGGTTTTGTGTGCTAGTTGAAATGCAGGCAGCTATGCCTCGTTTGGAAAGTGCTGAATAATGATTGCTAAGTGTTGTTTTAGCTAAATCTTCAAGCTTTGTTGCTTGCGCTTTTGCTACCGCACTTCTTTTTGTAAATTCATCTGGCTGCTCATAGCTCACGTATGTGCCACTGCCGCTTTTGGCGGCAACATAGCCTTCATCTAACAATTGTTCAAAAGCTGCCAGTATGGTATTCCGTGAAACGGATAAGTCTTGCGCTAAACTTCGTGTAGAAGGTAGACGTGCGCCGGCAGGCATTATTTGCTGAGTAATGGCGCGACGAATCGCCTCATACACACGTCGATGATTAGGCATGTTTAGCGGAAAGTTATCTCTAGTAAGTTCAGTTAATAGCCATTCAGAAATTATCAGTTGTTTCATTGTTGCGTATTCCTTACGTACTAAAATATTAGTTTCACTTTGCTACTCAATATTAAGTGGTTCTATTCATATAATTAAAATGGTACTTGTGGCATTACCAATTTTAGGAATAATATACTTAAAAGTGATAAACAAACATAAGCATCACAAATGCAGTAGTTATTAACCGATACAGTTTACTAATACGCATTAGTCAGGATTACTACACTAAGCATGTAAAAGTATTTTTTCAATAGAGATGGCTAATATTCTGTGATGAAAGCAATAAAAATAAAACCAGTAGTATTAATTCCAGCCGATGTTAAACATCTAGGCGAGCATCCTGTTCACATGGCAGGACAGAAGTACATTATGGCGGTAGCTCAAGCTGCTGGGGCCTTGCCTTTGGTTGTGCCTGCGATTGCAGATCAACTTGACATAGAATCGCTGCTGACTATTGCGGATGGAATTTTGCTAACAGGCGCAGTTTCTAACGTGCATCCTTCACATTTTGGACAAGAAATACACAATCCATCATTGCCGCTAGACCCAGCCCGAGATGCGCTGACTTTGGCTTTAATTCGTGCGGCTATTGCAGCAAAAGTGCCACTGTTAGCAATTTGCCGCGGCTTTCAAGAAATGAACGTGGCCTTTGGTGGCAGCTTGCACCAGGCGGTACACGAAGCAGTTGGCTTAAACGATCATCGTGAAGATAAAGATTTGCCTCTTGAAATACAATACGCCCCGGCCCATACAATAAAATTAGTGGCTAACGGCAAGTTAGCCAAAATCGTTGGCAGTGTTGAAATACTGGTTAACTCTTTGCATGGACAAGGTTTAGACCGCTTAGGTTTAGGCTTGGTCGCGGAAGCACATGCGCCAGATGGCTTAATTGAGTCTGTAAGTGTTGAGGGTGCTGTTGCATTTGCACTAGGTGTGCAATGGCACCCGGAGTGGAAAGTGATGGAATCTCCTAACTCAATAGCTATTTTTCAAGCCTTTGGTGACGCTTGCCGCGAAAGAGCTAAAGCGCGTCAACTGAGTATGCAAATAGTGGCTGGGCCCGAATAGACGTACTCAACTGATAAGAACTGCAAGGTAATTAATAAACTTTAGATCTTAAAAAGTACGCTGGAGAATAACAATGATTAGCCCAAGAGATTTTAAGTTAGCTGATATGGATCGCTGGTTAACTGATAATAACGTCACTGAAATTGAATGTTTAGTGCCAGATTTAACCGGTGTTGCACGCGGGAAAATATTGCCCCGTGAAAAGTTTTCAACAGATCGCGCCATGCGTCTGCCAGAGGCTGTGCTTGGTGTAACGGTAACCGGCGAATCTCCTCGAGGCCATGCTGGCTATGACAGCGTAATGGGTTTTACCGATAAAGACATGGTGTTGCTGCCAGACCCAACCACGTTAAGATTAGTGCCATGGGCAGCGGACCCGACCGCGCAGGTGATTATGGATTGTGTTGGGCATGACGGCAAGCCGATTGATTTTGCACCACGTAATGTATTGCGCCGCGTTACCGGCTTATTTAAAGATTTAGGTTGGACGCCGATTGTTGCGCCTGAATTAGAATTTTATTTATTGGCTAGAAATATTGACCCGGATTTGCCGCTCACGCCACCGATTGGTCGCAGTGGTCGCAGAGAAACCAGTCGCCAGTTATACAGCATAGATGCGGTGAATGAGTTTGATCCGTTGTTTGAAGATATTTACGATTACTGCGAAGTGATGGGCTTAGAGCTTGATACGTTGATTCATGAGTTTGGCGCGGGCCAAATGGAAATCAACTTTTTGCATGATGAGCCGATGATTCTGGCAGATAAGTCTTTTTTCTTTAAACGAGTCTTGCGTGAAGCGGCCATGCGTCATGATATGTATGCCACTTTTATGGCTAAGCCCATGCAAAACGAGCCTGGCTCTGCGATGCATATTCACCAAAGTGTGATTGATAGTAAAACTGGCCACAACATATTTAGCCTGCCAGATGGTTCGGCTTCACCAATATTTTTTAATTATATTGCCGGTTTGCAAAAATATCTACCAGCCGCCATGTCTATTTTGGCGCCTTATGTAAACTCCTATCGCCGCATTGTGCGTGATGGTGCCGCGCCAATTAATATTGAGTGGGGTTATGATAATCGTACTGTTGGCATTCGCGTACCTGTTTCTGAGCCTGCTGGGCGTAGGATTGAAAATCGTGTGGTAGGAGCTGATGCTAATCCCTATTTGGCCATGGCGGTGACGTTAGCTTGTGGTTATTTAGGTATCGTAGAGAAATTACAACCAACCGCAGTCACCACTGGCAGTGCCTATGCCTCTGATTATCAGTTACCACGCGGGCTTTCTGAAGCGCTTCGAGAATTAGAGCATGCCAAAGCTTTGCATAAAGTATTGGGTGAAAATTTCGTTAATGTATACCTTGCGGTAAAAGAAACTGAGCACGATGAATTTATGCGCGTGATTAGTCCGTGGGAACGTGAACATTTGTTGATGCATGTTTAGAAAATTTAGATTTCAAGCCATCATTTATTAAGCATAGTGAACTGAGAATATTATGTACGGCAATACTAGCAAAATTCAAGCAGTAGATTCAGCGCATTACTTTCATCCCTTTACTGATCACCAAGCTTTAGCAGCTAAAGGCTCGCGCATTATAGAAAAAGCGGATGGCATTTATATATGGGACTCCAAAGGTGAAAAAATCCTAGATGCTATGTCTGGTTTGTGGTGTGTGAATGTGGGGTATGGCCGCCAAGAATTGGTAGATGCTGCCGCCAAACAGATGCAAGTTTTGCCGTATTACAATAGTTTTTTTTCAACCACTAACGTACCCGCCGTCAAACTCGCTGAGCGCATTGTTAAGTTGGCGGGTGATAATTTCTCGCACGTATTTTTTAGTAGCTCAGGATCAGAATCTAACGATACTAATATTCGCATGGTGCGGCATTATTGGGCAACGTTAGGACAGCCTGAACGTAAAATCATTATTAGCCGTAAAAATGCTTATCACGGCTCAACCATGGCCGGTGCTTCTTTAGGCGGCATGAGTTATATGCATGAGCAAGGCGGCTTGCCGATTCCGGATATTATCCATATTGAGCAGCCTTATTTTTATGGCTTAGCACATGATAAAAATAAAGATGCGTTTGGTATTGAGGCCGCAGGATGGCTAGAAGCCAAAATTCTAGAAGTCGGCGCGGACAAAGTTGCTGCGTTTATTGGTGAGCCAGTACAGGGCGCCGGCGGTGTAATTATTCCGCCTAAAACTTACTGGCCAGAAATTCAACGTATCTGTGATAAATACGGTATTTTATTGATTTGCGATGAGGTGATTTGTGGTTTTGGTCGATTAGGCTACTGGTTTGGCTCTGAACTCATGGGCGCTAAACCTGACTTAATGACTTTCGCTAAGGGTGTAACTTCTGGCTATATTCCACTTGGTGGTGTGGTGATAGGCAAGCGTGTGGCTAAAGTGTTGACAGAGCAGGGCGGTGAATTTAATCACGGCTATACTTATTCTGGTCATCCCGTGGCCTGCGCTGTTGCTTTAGCTAATATTGATATCCTTGAAAAAGAAGGTTTGGTCGACCGTGTACGCAACGAAACCGGGCCCTATCTCGCGCAAAAGTTTGCTGAATTAGCTGACCATCCATTAGTGGGTGGTGCGGAAACTTGTGGTTTGGTGGCGGGTTTTGCGCTGATGAAAGATCCGCAACAGCATATTACCTTTGATGAATCGGTAGGCGCTGGCATGCGCTGTCGCAATCATTGTTTTGCGAACGGTTTAATTATGCGTGCCGTAGGCGATAGAATGATTATTGCACCGCCCTTAGTGATTACTAAAGCGCAAATAGACAACATGATGGTGCTGATTCGTAAATGTTTAGATGCGACGCTTGAAGAGCTGAAAATTGGCGGATTTCTAAGTAATTAATGACAGTATTAGTGGCTGTAAACTGAATGGGATGATAAATAAATTTTTACATAATGGCATTAATTTGCTACTGTTCTTTTGTTATGTTTAGCGCTTAACTTTTATTTTGATTTAGATTTTATTTGGGGAGAATATTAATGAATTTAATGTTTAATAAACGGCTTGTCAGTGTATTAGTCGGCTTCACCGTTGGTGTCGCAAGTGTCGCTACAAGTTATGCTGCTACAGAAGAAAAAGTGTTAAATATCTATAATTGGTCAGATTACATTGCACCAGATACGATTGCCAATTTTGAGAAAGAGACCGGCATTAAAGTGCGTTATGACGTATTCGATTCTAACGAAATTTTACATGCCAAATTAGTGGCCAGAAAAACTGGTTACGATATTGTTGTGCCATCTTCAAATTGGGCAAAACTGCAAATAGATGGTGGCTTATTCCAAAAATTAGATAGAAAGCAGCTGACAAATTGGGGTAATTTAGACACTGGAATCTTAACGCAAATGGCTAAAGTTGATCCAGGTAATGCTTACTTGGTCGATTGGATGTGGAGTTATAACACAGTTGGCATTAACGTCGATAAAGTGAAAAAAGCGCTTGGTACTACGCCTATGCCAGATAATGCATGGGAGCTAGTGTTTAATCCAAAATACACGAATAAACTAAAGTCTTGTGGAATCACTTATTTAGATACACCAACTGACGTGTTCTCAGCGGCTTTGCATTATATTGGCAAGCCAGCTTATAGCAGCAACGCAGAGGATTATAAAACCGCTTTTGAAATGTTGAAAAAAGTACGTCCCGATATTAAGAAGTTTAACTCAGGCGGACAAATTGATGACTTAGCTAGTGGTAATGTTTGCGTGGCCTTTGGCTGGGCTGGTGATTTCAACATGGCGCGTAAGCGCTCTATTGAGAATAAGTCGGCACAAAATATTGTGGCATTAGTGCCTAAAACTGGCGGCATTACGTTTATGGATGCAATGGCCATTCCTGCTGATGCGCCTCATCCAGGCAATGCACATAAATTTATCAATTACATCCTAAAACCTCAGGTGGTAGCAGCCATTAGTAACACGGTTACTTATGCCAATCCAAATAAAGCGGCAACGCCATTTGTGGATGCTGAGATTAAAAACAATAAATCAATTTTCTTATCAGATGCTGATATTGCAAATTTGATAGCGCCAGAAGCCGTCGATAGCAATATCCGCCGTGTTACAACGCGCTTATATACACGTTTTAAAACTGGCTTGTAAATATGTAAGCAGGAAAAATAGACAGCGTTTCACCTAAATTAGCTTGTGAGGTTTGCGTGAAACTGCTGTAATTTTTTTAAATAAAGTATCTCGTTACAAATATCGAAACACGTTTGTTTGAAGTAAGGTTAATTATGGCAACAGCACCTAAAGCAAATATCATACGTGAAGATTTATTGCGCGTTGAAGGCGTCACCAAAATTTTTGATGGTGCAGTCAAAGCGGTTGATAATGTTTCGCTTACGGTTGCAACTGGCGAGATTTTTGCGTTACTTGGTGGTTCTGGTTGTGGTAAATCAACCTTGCTACGCATGCTAGCAGGCTTTGAAACACCGACCAAAGGTCGAATTTTTCTAGCTGGTGAAGATATTACTGATCTACCTCCTTATAAACGCCCAATTAATATGATGTTTCAGTCTTATGCGCTTTTTCCGCATTTAACTGTTTGGGAGAACATAGCCTTTGGTTTAAAGCGTGATGGCATGCCTAAGGAGCAAATTGCCGAGCGGGTTGAAAAAATGTTGGCTTTGGTGCAACTGACTAAATTTTCTCAACGTAAACCACATCAGCTTTCTGGAGGTCAGCAACAGCGTGTTGCGTTGGCGCGTAGCTTAGCTAAACGGCCTAAATTATTATTGCTGGATGAACCTTTAGGAGCGCTGGATAAAAAATTACGCGAAACTACACAGCTAGAACTCGTTAATATTATTGAAGAGGTAGGCGTGACTTGCGTGTTAGTAACGCATGACCAAGAAGAGGCAATGACCATGGCCTCACGCATTGCGGTGATGCATGAAGGCTATTTTATGCAGGTCGGTGCGCCAGATGAGGTTTATGAAATGCCAAACAGCCGTCAGGTGGCTGACTTTATTGGTAACGTGAATATATTTGATGGCATCATTGAAGAAGATGAAGCTGATCATGTGACCATACGTTGCGAAGAGTGTATGCATTATGTAGGCCATGGTATCAGTGGTCATTCTGGCATGAGCGTAGGCGTGGCCTTACGCCCAGAAAAAATCTTACTCAGTAAAGAAAAGCCCACCGATGATTATAACTGGTGCGTAGGCGAAGTAGTTGAGATGGTCTACTTTGGTGCACACACGACCTATCATTTAAAGCTTGCCAGCGGCAAGGTGATTAAAGCGCAAGAACTCAATAATACCCGTGACTTAAGTTATGGCTTAACTTGGGGCGATACTGCTTATGCGCACTGGAACGAACACGCGATGGTTGTACTAACGCAATAGGCGACCACGATGAAAAATTTATCCAGTAGTAATAAAATATCTATCGCTCTGCGGAAGCTGATTGATGGGCGAAATTTTGTTATAGGCGTGCCTTATTTATGGTTTTTGATATTGGCATTAGTACCGTTGCTGATTGTACTTAAAATAAGCTTGTCGGAGATGGAGTCGACCGAGGTGTCGAGCTTGATAGAATGGGCGAATGGCTGGCCTACAGTGAAGCTAAACTTCGCTAGCTATATGTTTATTGCCACCGACGCACTTTATTATCAAACCTACTTATCTTCACTTAGATATGCATTAATGACGACAGTAATCTGTTTAATCATCGCTTATCCGTTTGCCTACTTTATGGCGCGTACACCCAAGCATATTCAACCAACTTTGTTAATGTTGATTATGTTGCCGTTTTGGACCTCGTTTTTATTGCGTATTTATGCTTGGAAAACCTTATTGGTGAACAACGGCGTGATTAACAATATTCTGATGAGTTTAGGCTTAATTCAAGACCCAATTGCCATGATGAATACACCATTTTCATTAATGGTGGGCATGGTGTATTCCTATTTACCCTTCATGATATTGCCGCTGTATGCCAATTTATCTAAATTAGATATGCGCTATTTAGAAGCTGCAGCTGATCTAGGAACCAGTCCGTTTAAAGCATTTTGGTTGATCACCGTGCCATTGTCTAAAGCCGGTATTATCGCCGGTTCCATGCTGGTGTTTATTCCTGCGGTTGGCGAATATGTGATTCCAGAATTATTGGGTGGCTCAGATACATTGATGATAGGCCGCGTATTGTGGGATGAGTTTTTTAGTAATAATGATTGGCCTATGGCTTCTGCCGTAGCAGTAGTGATGATATTACTGATTATGTTACCTATGGCTATTTACAATAAATATCAAGCTGAGTCTAAAGTATGAAAACTCCCTTGAAATCTAGCCTACGACTTAGCGAGAAGCATGCTACAAAATCATCAGTAACACTGGCTGTTAGCCCTAAAATGATTAAGTGGTTTAGTCAAAGCTGGATGCTGGTGGTCTATGTGTTTTTGTATTTGCCTATCGTTACGCTAGTGATATTTTCCTTCAATGATTCTCAATTGGCTGCCGTTTGGAGTCACGCTAGTTTAAGGTGGTATGCTGCCTTGATGAAAGATGGTGACTTGATTTCTGCCGTGCTGTTATCTCTTAAAATTGCTTTTCTGTCCGCGTTGATTTCGGTTTTTTTTGGCACATTCACGGCCTTCGCCTTAAATCGCTACAAGCGTTTTTACGGCCGCACACTGTTATCTTCAATGGCTAGCACGCCGCTAGTGATGCCAGATGTGATTGTAGGTTTGTCATTACTATTGATGCTGGTTTCCTTGCAACATTGGCTAGGCTATCCGGAACGTGGCTTATTCACCATATTACTTGGACATGCTTTGCTTGGTACCGCATATGCCACGGTCGTCGTGACTTCTAGGTTGCGTGAAATGGATAGCAAATTAGACGAAGCTGCAATGGATTTAGGTTGTCAGCCTTTTCAAGTATTCAGACTGGTTACGCTACCATTACTTGTGCCTGCGCTGGTGTCAGCATTCTTGCTGACTTTCACCTTATCTTTTGATGATGTGGTGTTGTCGTCTTTCTTATCTGGCCCTGGCTATTCTACGATGCCTATGGTGATATTTTCTCGCGCTAGATTAGGCTTAAACCCGACCATAAATGCCGTCGCAACTGTAACCATTACTGTGGTAACCATTGCGGTGTTGGCCTCTAGCTTTTATACCTCACGTCAAGAACGCAATCGTAAGCGTGAAGTCGCACAAGCTTATAGCGATATGAATAAGTGATATTCAATAAGTGATAGCCAACTTCGTTATTCATGTGTCACATATGCATAACCCAATCAATAAGGAAGTTTAATGCCTCTCAAATTATCACATACCCATTTACTTAAAAACAATCTTACTTTACTCGCTGGGCAATGGGTGGCGGCTGATTCCGGCGCAACTATTAAAGTCACAAATCCAGCCAATGGTGAGCTTGTGGCTGAGGTGCCACTAATGAGCCGTGCAGAAACAGAGCGAGCCATTAGTGCCTCGGCAGTGGCACAAAAGTCATGGAAAATGCTCACTGCAGCGGCGCGTTCAACTATTTTAAAACGCTGGTTTGCACTTATTATTGAGCACAAAGAAGATTTGGCGCAATTACTCACCGCCGAGCAGGGCAAACCTTTGGCGGAATCTCGCGGAGAAGTCGCTTACGGCGCCAGTTTTATCGAGTGGTTTGCAGAAGAAGCCAAGCGCGTTTATGGTGAAGTGATTCCTGCGCCGCTGACTGACCGTCGATTATTAGTACTTAAACAGCCGATTGGTGTGACGGCAGCCATTACACCGTGGAATTTCCCGATAGCGATGATTACCCGCAAAGCCGGGCCAGCATTGGCGGCTGGTTGCAGTATGATCATTAAACCCGCAGAACAAACGCCATTATGTGCGATTGCGCTGGCAGTATTAGCCGAAGAAGCAGGTATTCCGGCCGGTGTATTGCAAGTGGTGACCGGAGACGCAAAACAGATAGGCGCAGCCATGTGTGAAAGCATCGCAGTAACTAAACTATCCTTTACTGGCTCCACTGAAGTTGGCCGTATTTTAATGCGCCAATGTGCCGATAGTATTAAAAAATTATCGCTAGAATTGGGCGGTAATGCGCCGTTTATTGTGTTTAATGATGCAGATTTAGACGCAGCAGTTGAAGGTGCGATGCTGAGTAAATTCCGTAATGCTGGACAAACCTGCGTGTGCTCTAACCGCTTGTTTGTACAAGATGGCGTGTTTGATGAATTTGCTGAAAAATTAGCCGCACGTGTCGGTCAGTTAAAAGTAGGGCATGGTACAGAAGATGGCGTAATGCAAGGACCCTTGATAGATGAAGCCGCCATCGCAAAAATTGAAAGCCATGTGGCAGATGCAATCAGTAAAGGTGCGAGCTTAATTGAAGGCGGTAAACGCCATGGGCTAGGCGGTACGTTTTTTGAGCCGACGGTGTTAGCTAATGTCAGCAAAGATGCTTTGATTTTTAGTGAAGAAACTTTTGGCCCAGTCGCGCCATTGTTTAGATTTAAAACCGATGAAGAGGTTATTGCGTTGGCAAATGACACTGAATTTGGCCTGGCTTCCTACTTTTACAGCCGTGATATTGGTCGCATTTGGCGCGTTGCAGAGGCCTTGGAATATGGCATGGTTGGCGTGAACACAGGCATTATTTCTAATGAAGTAGCGCCTTTTGGTGGCATAAAGCAATCCGGCCTAGGCCGCGAAGGCTCACATCATGGTTTAGACGAATATCTCGAAATTAAATATGTTTGTATGGCGGGCATTTAACTCATGACTGAAGCAAAACAAGCGATAGATTGGCATCAACGCGCTAAAACGTTAATAATTGATGGTCGCGCATTCATCAACGGTGTGCGTGTTGAAGCGGTCGATAAGCAAACCTTTGAATGCTTTTCACCGATTGACAACCGTAAACTGGCCGATGTTGCTAGTTGCCAGTCTGCAGATATCGATCTTGCCGTTGCTGCAGCGCGTGCTGCTTTTAACGATAGGCGCTGGGCAGGAATTTCACCGCGCGAGCGCAAGCAAACCATGATTCGTTTTGCCGATTTATTATTGGCCAATAAAGAAGAGTTGGCTTTATTAGAAACGCTGGATATGGGCAAACCTATTACGGCTAGTCTTAATGTGGATGTGAATTCTGCAGCTAATAGTTTGCGTTGGTTTGGCGAGGCGATAGATAAAGTATATGGTGAAGTGGCGCCTACCGCTGACAACACTTTAGCCTTGATTACCCGTGAACCTATCGGCATAGTAGCGGCTATCGTGCCTTGGAATTACCCCATATTAATGGCTTGCTGGAAAATTGCACCAGCATTAGCTTCAGGTAATAGTGTTGTGTTGAAACCTTCAGAAAAATCGCCACTTACTGCTTTGCGTTTAGGTGATTTAGCTAAAGAAGCGGGTATTCCTGCGGGCGTATTAAATATCGTACCTGGCTTTGGCGCGGAAGCCGGCACACCGCTGGCAATGCACATGGATGTCGATTGTATTGCGTTTACCGGCTCAACCGGCGTGGGCAAAAAAATACAAATCATGGCCGGACAAAGCAATCTAAAACGTGCTTGGTGTGAACTAGGCGGTAAGTCTGCCAATATTGTATTTGCTGATTGCAAAGACATGGATAAAGTGGCGGCAGCCTCTGCGGGCGCAATTTTTTATAACCAGGGTGAAAGTTGTAATGCGCCTTCACGTTTGTTGGTAGAGCGCTCTATCAAAGAGCTATTGGTTAAAAAAATACTGGCGCATTTACCTGAATATCAGCCAGCTGATCCGCTAGACGTTAATACCACAATGGGCGCTATAGTTGATTGTGGGCAGATGGCGAATGTACTTAATTATATTGCTGGCGGAAAACAGCAGGGCGCAAATTTACGTGCAGGTGGGGAGCAGGTGTTGCTGGACAGCGGCGGCTTTTATATCAGCCCGACAGTATTCGATGAAGTGACGAATAATATGACCATTGCTAGTGAAGAGATTTTTGGTCCAGTACTTTCCATCATCACTTTTGAGTCAGAAGAAGAAGCTGTGCGTATTGCAAACGACAGTGAATATGGTTTGGCAGCTGCCGTGTGGACGCAAGATATTAGCCGTGCGCATAAGGTGGCCAAGGCTTTACGTGCAGGCACTGTACATGTGAATAGTTACGACGAAGATGATATTACTGTCCCGTTTGGTGGTTATAAGCAATCGGGTAATGGCCGCGATAAATCGTTGCATGCTCTGGAAAAATATACTGAATTGAAAACGACTTGGATCAAGTTGGATTAAGCTTATTCCAACTTCAATTAAACCCGAATAAACTTAAATTTGCTGGCTTTAAATCGAATTAAATGAAGGATGTAAGTGACATGACTACCCAAGCAAGCAACCAAGATTTACATGACAGGCGCCTAGCCGCCACGCCACGTGGCATAGGGGTAATGGCTAATTTCTTTATAGATCGCGCCCTAAATTCAGAAGTATGGGATGTAGAAGGTAATCGGTATATAGATTTTGCTGGAGGCATTGCCGTGCTAAACACTGGGCACAGACACCCTAAAATGATAGAGGCGATTGAGGCTCAACTAAAGCGCTTTACGCATACTTGTTATCAGGTGTTGCCGTATGAAAGTTATGTAACCTTAGCTGAGCGTATTAATCAGCTGACTCCTGGCAAGCATGCGAAGAAGACCGCGTTTTTTTCTAGTGGTGCAGAGGCTGCAGAGAATGCAGTAAAAATCGCTAGGGCTAGCACTGGTCGCCCGGGTATTATCGCTTTTTCTGGCGCTTTTCATGGCCGCACTATGATGGCTAGCGCCTTGACTGGCAAAGTTGTGCCATACAAGGTTGGTTTTGGACCGTTTCCATCGGATGTCTACCATATACCGTTTCCAATAGATTTACATGGTGTGACAGTAGAGGATTCAATCAATGCACTACACACACTGTTTAAAACGGATATCGATCCCAAGCGCGTTGCCGCTATTATGATAGAGCCCGTGCAAGGTGAGGGTGGCTTTTATGCCGCGCCGCCATCGTTAATGACCGCGCTGCGTAAAGAGTGTGATGAGCATGGGATTTTGCTAGTGTTTGATGAAGTGCAGACCGGTTTTGGTCGAACAGGTAAGCTCTTTGCGGCTGAATATTATGATGTGATTCCTGATGTCATGGTGATGGCAAAAAGCTTGGCGGGTGGCATGACGTTATCAGCTGTTTGTGGTAAAGCTGAGGTGATGGATGGTCCAGCCCCGGGTGGTTTAGGTGGCACTTACGCCGGCAATCCTTTAGCTATTGCGGCAGCTCATGCGGTAATCGATATTATTGAAGAAGAACAATTAGTGTCACGCGCTAATTATTTGGGCGAGAAGTTAAAGGCTAGGCTAATAAAGTCGCAAGCCAGTGCGCCATCTATTAAAGATGTGCGTGGTTTAGGCTCTATGGTCGCGGTCGAGTTTTTTGACCCGGCGACAGATAAGCCTGCTATTGATGCGGTGAAACGTGTACAGCAAGCCGCCTTAGCCGAAGGTTTGATTCTGTTGAGTTGTGGTGTGTATGGCAATGCCATTCGTTTTTTATACCCACTGACTATTCAAGATGAGGTGTTTGATGAAGCCTTAAATATCATAGATCGGGCGCTGGCTAAAGCCTAAAATCGCATGTTGAATCTTAGGTAAAAGCTAGTGCTAAGCCGGTACT
>JBBAOU010000040.1:0-21064 GCA_040401175.1 Methylotenera sp.
ATTATGTTGAAAAAAATTATTAAATGGTTTGATAATAACGCAGTCAATATTAAAGTTGATAGCAGTGCATTAGATGCTGATTGGCGGCAGATAGATGTGTGGCGTGTGGTGCCTTTTGTATTATTACATTTAGCTTGTTTCGGCGTATTTTGGGTTGGTTTTAGTTGGTTTGCACTGGTTTTTGCCGTCGTTTTATATGGTTTACGTATGTTTGCTGTCACTGGATTTTATCATCGTTATTTTTCTCACAAAGCATTCCGAACTACACGTTTTTTCCAGTTTATCTTAGCGCTGTTAGGTGCAACAGCAGTGCAACGCGGTCCCTTATGGTGGGCATCACACCACAGAGATCATCATGTCAATTCTGACCAAATTGGCGATGCGCATTCTCCTTCGCAGCATGGCTTTTTATGGAGTCATTTAGGCTGGTTTTTATCGAATAAAAATTTTGTAACTAATACGCAACGGGTCAAAGATTTAACTAAATTTATCGAGCTGCGCTGGTTAGACCGTTTTGATGTCATTGTGCCGATATTGTTGGCTTTTGGTATTTACTGTTTGGGCGCTTGGCTTGAGTCTAACTTTCCTGTTCTTAATACCAATGGACCACAATTGTTAATTTGGGGTTTTGTCATATCAACCGTAGTTTTGTACCACGCTACCTTTACTGTAAACTCAATCGCACATATTTGGGGAAATCGTCGCTACGCAACCAGCGATCGCAGCCGGAATAACGCATGGATTGCAATATTCACATTAGGAGAAGGTTGGCATAATAATCATCATCATTATCCCGGATCTGCACGCCAAGGATTTTATTGGTGGGAAATTGACCTCACGTATTACGGTTTAAAATTACTCGCAGCCTGCGGTTTAATATGGGACATAAGGACCGTGCCATTAAGCATCCGTGAATCCAAAAAAATAATTAACTAAAAAAATTAACTAGCAACCAGGAAGGTGATTGTTTGAAGATTGCAATTATAGGAAGCGGTATTGCCGGCAACACCATTGCCTATCATTTACACAAACAGCATGACATTACCGTATTTGAATCTGAAAGCCATGTCGGCGGTCATACGCATACCCATAACGTGAGCCATGAAGGCCGGCGCTATAACGTTGATACTGGCTTTATTGTGTTTAACGACCGTACCTATCCTAATTTTATTGCGCTGTTAGATAGGCTAAAAGTCGCTTGGCAGCCCAGTGAAATGAGCTTTAGTGTGCGCTGCGAAAAAACTGCGTTGGAATACAGCGGTACCAATTTGAATAGTTTGTTTGCACAGCGTAGCAATTTGTTTAAGCCATCTTTTCACAAAATGATACGGGATATTTTACGTTTCAATAATAGTGCGCTTGAATTGCTCAATGACGGTAATGAAATTAAGTTGGGTGATTATTTAAAGCTGGGTCAATACAGTCAACAATTTATCAACCATTACATTATTCCAATGGGTTCAGCTATTTGGTCGACAGAAGCGCAAAAAATGCTAGACTTTCCGGCCAGATTCTTTGTGCGCTTTTTCCATAATCACGGCATGCTTACAGTGCATGATAGGCCGCAATGGCGGACAATTGTAGGCGGTTCTGCTAGTTATGTTAGTGCTTTAACTGAGAGTTTTAAGCATAAAATTCGTCTTAACACGCCCGTGGAAAGTGTACGTAGATTAGAAAAATCAGTGCGTATTAAACCTAAATTCGCTGATGAAGAAGAATTTGATTATGTATTTTTTGCCTGTCACAGCGATCAGGTAATCAAAATGCTCCGTGATATTAGCACTATAGAGAATGAAATTTTAAGTGCCATTCCATATCAGGAAAATACTATTTTCTTGCATCACGACGTTTCGCTTATGCCTAAACGTAAATTAGCCTGGGCAGCCTGGAATTACCATGTGACTGAGCCTAGTGCAAACCGAGTATCAGTGACTTACAACATGAATATCTTACAGAATTTACAAAGTAAAGAGCCTTTGCTGGTCACGCTTAATCACACTCATTTGATTAATCCAGCCAAAGTGATCATGCGTCTTAAATATATGCACCCGATTTACACAGTTGCCGGTGTGGTTGCACAAGCAAGGCATGCAGAAATTTGCGGAAAAAATAACACTGGTTTTGCAGGTGCTTATTGGCGTAATGGCTTTCATGAGGATGGGGTAGTGAGCGCTTTAGAAGCGCTAAAGCATTTTGAGCAACGTCACGCAAACGTGGCATAACACCCATTCAACATAAACTAAATCAATTCTAGACTAAATGTTAAATAGTGCAATATATCAAGGTGTCGTTAACCATCAGCGACATCTGCCCAAGCCTCACGGCTTTAGTTATCGCATGTTTATGATGTATTTAGACCTAGATGAATTGCCCGATTTATTTCAGGGTTATAAGCGCTGGTCTTATCAAATTAAAAACTTGGCATATTTTAAGCGCGAAGATTATTACGGTGATCCGCAACAGCCACTCAAGCAAGAAATTGCTAGCTTAGTTAATCAGGCGACAGGCTTCACCCCGCGAGGCCCAATAAGACTGCTGACGAATATGCGTTATTTTGGACATTGCTTTAACCCGGTGAGTTTTTATTATTGCTTTGAAGCTGATGGCCTTAGTCTGCAAGCAATGGTTAGTCACATTACCAATACTCCGTGGGGTGATGATTATGCTTATGTACATGATTTTACTAATAATAAAGCCGTTAAAAAAACTAATAATGGCGAGTTAACTGTTTTTAAGATAGAAAAAAGATTCCATGTGTCGCCATTTATGCCGATGAATATTGACTACCGCTGGGCTTTTCAGTTTGAAGAAAATCGACTATTAATTGACATGAAAAGCCTACAGCATGGCACGGAAATTTTTAACGCAGTGTTAGCATTGGAGCGCCATGAAATCAATGAAAAAACGCTCAATTGGCTACTCATTAGTTATCCGTTCATGACTATAAAAGTGATAGCGGCTATTTACTGGAATGCCTTAATACTATGGTTTAAGCGCACGCCATTCTATTCACGACCTCAATCTTGTGCCAAATAAATATGACCAATAATAGCTTACTGCAAGAAACACTCACTGCAAGCCTCAAACAAAAAAGCCGTGCCAAGTGGGTGGCTAATTTTGCGAAATCACAAATACTTAAAAATTTACGACAACTTAAGCTTGGCCAATTAAAAATTGTAGATGGCAATGAAGTTTATCGCTTTGCTGGCAATGGCAATGATGAAATAAGCGCGACTATTTACGTACATGACGCTAGGTTTTATGGCGAGATTGCCTTTGGTGGCAGCATAGGTGCAGGTGAGGCTTATATGCTCGGTTATTGGACGGCCGACAACTTGACTGACGTGATTAGAATAATGTGCCTTAACCAAACTGTGATGGATACACTGGAAGGTGGTTATCAGTGGCTGACAAAACCATTTATGAAAATGCTGCATTGGCTAAATAGCAATACTACCGAAGGCAGCCGTAAAAATATTGCCGCGCATTATGACTTGGGCAACGAGATGTTCGCCTTATTTTTAGACCCAACCATGATGTATTCAAGTGCGATGTTTAATGCTGATACGCATAATTTGCAGTCAGCTTCTGAACTTAAACTTAAAACTATTTGTGATAAGTTGCATTTAAAGCCCAGCGATCATGTGGTGGAAATTGGTACTGGTTGGGGCGGTTTTGCTATTTACGCGGCTAAACATTATGGCTGTAAAGTAACGACCACTACTATTTCCAAACAGCAATATGAACTGGCTATAGAGAGAGTATCGAACGCTGGTTTGGTGGGTGAGGTAACGCTGTTGCTAGAAGATTATCGTCATTTGGAGGGACAATTTGATAAGCTAGTTTCTATCGAAATGGTAGAAGCGGTCGGACACAAATTTTATGACACCTATTTTGCAAAAGTCGCCACACTATTAAAACCGGATGGAATGGCACTCATACAAGCCATTACTATCGCAGATCAACGTTATGAAAACGCGAAAAACTCGGTAGATTTTATACAGCGCTACATATTCCCCGGATCATGTATCCCCTCAAACACGGCAATGTTAACTAGTGTGACGAATAACAGTGATTTGCGCTTGTTCGATTTAGAGGATATAGGTCCGCATTACGCAACGACTTTGTGTCTATGGCGCGAAAACTTTTTTACTAATATTCAGCAGATTCGTAAACTTGGATATTCGGAAGAGTTTATCAAAATGTGGGATTTCTATTTTAGTTATTGTGAAGGTGGTTTTAAAGAGCGCGCCCTAGGTGATGTACATTTGTTGCTGGCAAAGCCGGGCAATCGCAGAGCGGCATTAGCGACTTAGTTAAATCGTAAGTCATTAATGAAAAAGCAGTTTATTATTGATTGGTAACTATCCAATATAAGGGCTTATTTTTAGTCGCAATATAACTAAACATATCTTTTCGTCTCTCGTTTTCATATGATTCATTGGCCGAAATATCTGCGGATTTAACATTTTTATGCAGTAGAGATTCGCTAAATAATACCCAAGCAGGATTTTCTTTAAAACCTTTGTCATTCATGCAGTTTTGCATCACAAGAATTATTCTGCCAGCAATTTCTAGTTTCTGAAACTCAATAATGGCTGATAAGTTAGCAACGGATTTGTCGGCAATTCCGGTGCAGGTATCAATCGTCAAGGCCAAACGGCTATTTTTTGATTTCTCCTGCACACCAACTGATGAAGCAAAGCTATTTTGGCTGTCGTTAGTCTTCACATAATACGTGATTGCTGCGATGCATAAAGCTAAAATAGTCACAATTTTGAAGTATTTTTTTTTCATATATGAGGTGATATCCAGGTTAATGTGGTGTTGCTAATGTCAATTCCAAGTTCTCTAATGTTTCAGGGCTGATTGTTTTAAGCGCTAGTCGCATTTGTTCAAACTCAATATTATTACCTTCACTATGTGCCATTAAGGCGAGTATTTGCAGGCTGGAAGGATGGTTGTGCTGCAAAGTAAGTGCCTTTTGCAAATGTGCATGCGCACTGACGTTGTCGCCGATTAGTTTTTCTGCCGCGCCTAAGTAATACCAAGCCTCGGCATTGCTAGGTTCTTGCGCTGTCCAGCTCAAAGCGATTTTATGCATATCTTCACCATTATTATTTTGATAAGGCAGCACAATTTGCATGAAAAATGGGCGTAAATTATCGGGCGCATCCCAAAACGGTAGGGCGTGTTCATTATTTAATTGAGAGGGCTGGGTCAGCAGCAGTTCTTTTACCCATTTAACTGGCATATTGTAATAATAGGCGTTACCGCCTGGACTTTTGAACGTACTGATGCCGACTAATCTACCAGCATAATTGAATATTGGACTACCGCTGGCACCGATCGCAAAGGCTGCTTGTGTGCGAATAACTTCGCCATCATCCATTGGGTATAGTGCTTTAACTGAACTTAACGCTACATAAGGTGCGGGAGAGTCGCTGGGCATGGAGATGGAAATGATAGCTTGTTCATATTGCAATACATCTGAATCTGACATTTTTACAGGCTTAAGGTCGGCCCACTCAAACTTTAAAATGCATATATCGTGGCGCCAATCTGCCTGCAATGATACTGGCGTATATTCCACACCCCAGCGTATAATGGCAATGCCACTTGCATTACTCAGCACATGGCAGTTAGTCACTACATGATCTTTAGAAATTGACACGCCAGTACCATAGCCTTGACCGCCGGATTTGGTAGCAGTAATGACTTTAACTAAAGAGTCTTTAAGTGTGTATAAAAGTTCATCTGTAGGTTCGGCTAAGGCATCTGCGTAAACACCGTTGGAAATGATGCATAACAGCAGGGCAAGTTTGGCTATTTTCATTGAGTGTGACCATCTAGTTAAATTTTCTATTTGTTAGGACCTCAATTGATCGTATTTGTTGCCAAATTTTATTATTTAACTCTATTGAGCTGACCCTAGCAATTAATCTTTGCAAGGATTTTCAGAATTTTTTCTCAATATACAATGATTTTACGTTATACCTTTGAAGGTAATGACATTAAACCTTTTTAGCATCCAATATTTCCCATCTTGCCAGCAAGTTTTCCAGAAAGGTTTCTATGGTGGTTAGTCTTGCTTGTAAGGTTTTGACTTTATCAGCCTGCGCTTTGTAGATATCATTATCAGCTAACTGTGTGTTGATAGCATTTTGCTCAGCCTCTAGTTTATCAATTTGTGCTGGAATTTCGTCTAGCTCTTTTTGCTCTTTAAAACTAAGTTTAGTGCTAACTTTAGCGGGTGTTGCTGGTGCTTGTTTAGCCTTGTTTGATAGTGCTAAATCGGCAATACGCTTGTCTTCAGCGCGGCCTTCTTGCAAGCGTTGTTGGGTGAAACGTTGCCAGTCATCATAGCCGCCACCAAATTCAGTAATCACGCTATTGCCTTCAAACGCAATCACTTGCGTGACGGTATTTTCTAAGAAAGCTCTGTCATGGCTGACTAAAAATAGTGTGCCAGCAAATTCTTGTAGCAAACTTTCTAAGAGCTCCAGTGTGTCAATATCTAAGTCATTGGTTGGCTCATCTAGCACTAATACATTTGCTGGGCGGGCAAATAAGCGCGCTAGTAATAGACGGTTACGTTCGCCACCAGAAAGTGATTTAACCGGTGAGCGTGAACGTTGTGGCGGAAACAAAAAGTCTTCCAAATAGCTAATCACATGCTTGCGCTCGTTGCCGATTTCTACGAAATCTGAACCCGGACTAATGGTATCGACCAAAGTCGCTTCTTCGTCTAATTGTTCGCGCATTTGGTCAAAGTAAGCCACGTTGATTTTAGTGCCACGCTGAATATCACCGCTATCTGCTTCAATATCGCCTAAAATAAGTTTGAGTAGGGTGGTTTTACCAATACCATTTGGCCCTAACAATCCAATTTTATCGCCACGTAAAATACGCGTGCTAAAGCCGTTGATTAGCGTTCTATCTCCGTAGGCTTTTACTACGTTTTCTAGCTCTGCTACCAATTTACCGCTACGCTCGCCGCTGTCTAAATTAAGTTTAACGCTACCTTGACGTTCGAGACGTGCGGCACGGTCTAAACGTAAAGCTTCAAGTCTGCGTACACGGCCTTCATTACGCGTACGACGGGCTTTAATGCCTTGGCGTATCCATACTTCTTCTTGGGCTAAAAATTTATCAAATTTGGCTGCGTGTACCTCTTCTACCGCGGCCAGTTCTTCTTTTTTAATTTGATATTCTGAAAAGTTGCCAACAAAGTCTGTAAGGATGCCGCGGTCTAATTCGGTAATGCGTGTGGCTAATTTATCTAAAAAGCGTCTGTCATGCGTGATAAATAATACGCTGCCATAAAAGCCTAATAATAAGTCTTCTAGCCATTCAATCGCTTCCAAATCCAAATGGTTAGTTGGCTCATCTAGTAATAAAACCTCAGGTTCTGCGACTAACGCACGGCCTAAAGCCACGCGTTTTCGCCATCCACCAGAAAGTGTAGATACTAAGGCGTCAGCATCTAGCTTTAGCCGTGTTAATACATTTTCTACGCGCGATTGTGCAGCCCAGCCGTTTTGTGAATCTAGCTCATGTTGCAAATTCTGCATTTTGGCCATTAGCGCCTCAATGTCAGCGTCTGGCATGCCCATATCGTGCGTAACTTGGTGGTAATCAATAATGGTTTGTTGTAGCGAACCTAAACCTTCGGCAACCGCTTCAAAAACGGTATGTTTGGTGTCTAATTCGGGCTCTTGCGGCACATAAACCACACGTGCGTTAGGCGCTCGCCAAACGGTACCTTCGTCTAATTTAATGGTGCCGGCAATGGCTTTTAGCAAGCTAGATTTACCTGCGCCATTACGACCAATCAAGCCCACGCGTTCGCCAGCATCTAATTGGAAAGAGGCATGGTCAAGTAGGGCGTGATGCCCAAAAGCCAAGCTGGCGTTGTCTAAGGTAATAAATGGCATGGTTGTTACTCTCTATTAATTTTTAATTTAGTATATTTAACTGGTTTAGTTTATTTTTGTATTTAATGGATTATTTAAGCATGGCTGCATTTTTATTGAGCATCGCTTTAATACTCGCCATTTTTGATTTCCCATAATCTTTACTCACTTCCGCATCTTTATTAAACGGATTGCCGAAATGTCGGACATCATCTTTTGGTAGCTCTGCAATAAAGCGGCTAGGGTCGCACATTTGCATTTCACCCGCACGTTTACGTTTTTTGCACCAAGAAATATTCAGCGTTTTTTGCGCACGGGTAATACCCACATACATTAAGCGACGTTCTTCTTGAATTTTTGTCGGGTCAAGCAACCCAAGTTCTATGCTTTCACGGTGCGGTAATATGCCTTCTTCGCAACCAATTAAAAACACATGGCCAAATTCCAAGCCTTTTGCCGCGTGTAAGGTAGACAGCTTCACCGCATCTGGTTCGACATCTTCGCGACTTTCTAGCATGCTCATCAGCGAAACCATTTGCGTCAGTTCAAGCAGGTTTTTACCGGCTGATTCATTACCAAACTCGGTATTCGCCTCACCTTTTTTGGTTAGCCAGCCAATAAAATCCAGCACGTTAGCCCATTTACTTTCAGCGGCACGCGCTTCTTCACCATCATACAAAAATGCTTCATATTGTATGGTGTTGAGCAAATCATTCAGCACATCGCCTGCTGGGTCACGTACTGCACGAAATTGCAGCTTGTTAATATATTGGCAAAAATTTAATAAATCTTCTAACTGTTTATTGCCAACACCACTTTGGAAATCTTGTTCAAAGGCCGCGGAAAATAATGAAATTTTATGCGCACTGGCAAATTCACCCAGCCGTTCTAGGGTAGTGTTGCCGATGCCTTTTTTCGGCGTAGTGGCGGCACGTATAAATGCTGGATCGTCATCTTCATTAGCGATTAAGCGTAAATAGCTGATTAAATCTTTAATCTCAGTTTTATCAAAAAATGATTGGCCGCCGGAGACCGTGTAAGGGATTTTATGATTACGTAAATATTGTTCAAAAATACGCGCTTGGTGGTTACCGCGATACAAAATTGCGTAATCCAAAAACTTTGTACGGTTCTCAAATTTATGCGCTTGCAGCTTCATAATCACCGATTCAGCTTCAGCTTCTTCGCTCAGCGCTGCCGTGACTTGAATCAAATCGCCCATGCCTAAATCGCTCCACAATTTCTTGTCGAATAACTTAGGATTATTACTAATCACAGAATTAGCAGCACGCAAAATACGAATCGTTGAGCGATAATTTTGCTCGAGTTTAATCACTTTTAGTTTGATAAAGTCTTCGGTAAGTTGATGCAGATTTTTTACATCTGCACCGCGCCAGCCATAAATAGCTTGGTCATCGTCGCCCACTGCGGTAAATTGACCACGCACACCGGTGAGCATTTTAATTAATTTGTATTGGCAAGCATTGGTGTCTTGATACTCATCTACTAATAAATACTGCAGTTTACGTTGCCATTTATTCAGCGCTACTTCGTGCTGCTCAAATAACTCCACCGGCAACTTAATTAAATCATCAAAATCTACCGCGTGATAGGCTTTAAGCGTTTGCTGGTAAAGCTGATAAACTTTGGCCGCAGCGTGTGTAAGTTCTTCATCGGCTTGCGCTTTTGCTTGATCTGGGTTAATAAAGGCATTTTTCCAAGCGGAAATTTGTGTTTGTGTTTTACGCAATAATTGCTTATCGGTGGTGACTAATATATCTGCCACGATTTTAAACGTATCTGATGAATCTAATATTGAGAATTGCGGTTTATAACCTAGTAGCACTGCTTCAGCACGCAACATTTGCAAGCCTAATGAGTGAAACGTAGCAATGGTCAAACCTTTGATGTTTTTGCCCTGCATCAGCTTGCTTACACGCTCTTGCATCTCACGGGCGGCTTTATTGGTAAAGGTAATTGCCGCAATCTCTTTTGGCGAATAGCCGGCCTCATCAATTAAATAACTGATTTTTTGGGTAATCACGCGCGTTTTTCCGCTACCGGCGCCTGCCAAAACTAGCAAAGGACCGTCTAGATATTTAACCGCCTCGCGCTGTGGTGTGTTTAGGGTGTTTAGCATACTGACTTGTATTGATTGGTATCGATAATAATGACTGCTGTTGCGGTAAAACTTAAGCGTCAGATTTTAGCGTTTAAGACCATAACTAGCTATCTAATCTTGCATCTATCTAATCTTGTCTATATAAATGCTATTGATTAAACCGTGCCATAATCACATTATGAAAAATATTACTTTTAAGCAGGCAATTATCGAATTAAGGAAACCGCATGAGATCTAGCCCCAGATCCACCAAGGCCAGTTCCGCCATTGATAGATTAAAGCGCCGTAGCGGCAATGAGCAATATTCAATGACTTTAAGTAGCAATGGTCTATTTAGCTTGGTGCTAGCCTTAGGCTCAGGTGAATCTGAACGCTTATGCGAAGCCATGATGCTGGATGAGTTTGTCGTTTTTGTGAATGGCTACGGCCCACAAACGCCAAAACGCGTGAGTAAGCTGGAAGTTGAGTTTAGTAAGCAGTTAGCTAAGGCGAATGCAAAAAAAGAGGTTTAATTTTTTAAAGAGTACTGGTATAGCAAGCTTTAAAAAATCTGCGTTAATTAAACTCACTCGTCTAATTTTTCTTCTTCAACAATATCTGCTTGCGATTCAGCCACTACTGGCAATTCAGCCTGTGTCATCAACAAACGGCTACTCGGCGTTTCTAAACTAATTCGACCAATCAAACCACTTCGGTAATCAGTTAAAAATGCCACCGCTGTTTTTTCGGTATCCCACACGCCATCATGACGTTTGTAAGAGCGGCGTTTAGCAATCGCTTCTAGTAAATCCACACCATCCATTTTGCTAACATCTAAAAACGTGCCATCTACTTTATGTGTTTCAGTTTTCATGGTGTCGAGTTTATAGCGCGCATTGAGTAGTGCTGGATAATTTTTCAGTAAATTGTTGGCTAAAAATAGTGCTACATCTTCATCAATTACCGCGTTGCGACCAATCGCATGACTGGCGGCCAGCATATAGCCGTCAGATTCATACTGAATTTTTGGCCACATCATGCCTGGTGTATCGGTAATGCTCATGGTTTCAGAAATGTCAAAGCGTTGCTGGCTTTTAGTCACAGCGGGTTCATCCCCCACTTTAGCCACGCGGCGATTCAATAACGCGTTCATCAATGTTGATTTGCCCACGTTAGGAATGCCCATAATCAACATACGTAACGGTTTTAAATGTGTGCCACGGTGTGAGGCTAACGCTAAACATAGTTTAGGAATCTTGTTAGCTTCTCCCGGTTTTTTACACGAAAGCGCTACGGCTTTGGTATTAGGCTGACGATTAAAGTAATTGAGCCAAGCTTGTGTGGCGACAGGGTCAGCTAAGTCAGCTTTATTTAATATTTTAAGATTTGGTCGTTGGCGAAATAAACGCATTTCATTGATGACGGGATTGTGGCTGGCTTCTGGCACGCGCGCGTCAAGCACTTCAATCACAATGTCCATAAATTCCATTGTTTCTTCGGCTTTTTTGCGTGCTTGGGTCATATGACCCGGATACCATTGAATTGCCATTTAATACCTTTAAAAATCAAAAATGTTGTCGCAATACTTCGTTACTCAATGATTTTGATTGCTCACTTATAAAACATATGCTTCGTGCCCAAAATCATTTCGCGCCTCGTCTTACTTAAACATTTATATTTTTCGAGGCATTAAACGATGCTAGTTAAGCACGCATTTTAACATTTTGCGCATCAATTCTAACTTTTATCTTCATTTATCCTTTTTGAACATTATTCGTTATTATAAATGTACCAGCCTATAAGCAAACCTAGTCGAATATTTTGTTTTTGCCTTAAAATAGCGCCATGACCTCTATTCCAGAAATTCGCCCCAATCAATCTATCGAGCTTTTAAAAGCGCTACACATACTGACGCGTGACGGCAAACTTAACCAAGATAGTCGCCGCAAGCTCAAGCAGGTTTATCATTTTTACCAATTTATCGAGCCTTTGCTTAACGATGTGATGTTACAAAATCCTAATCCTACTCTGGTCGATCATGGCGCTGGTAAATCCTATTTAGGCTTTATTTTGTATGATCTCTTTACCAAACAACAGGCCTCTGGGCGAGTAGTTGGTATAGAAACACGGTTAGAATTAGTCGAAAAATCTAAACAATTGGCGGCAGATTTAAACTTTTCGCGCATGGATTTCCTGCACTTAAGCGTAGAAGAATCCATTACTTCGGCAGCACTGCCAATCAAGGTGGATATTGTGACCGCACTTCATGCTTGCAATACTGCAACCGATGATGCGATTCAGTTTGGGCTCAAAAAACAAGCAAAATACATGGTACTTGTACCTTGTTGCCAAGCTGAAGTAGCAGAAGTCTTGCGCCAACATAAAAATGAAAGTTTTGCCAAAACGCCTTTAAGCGAGATTTGGAGACACCCGATACATACGCGTGAGTTTGGCAGCCAAATTACCAATGTGTTGCGTTGTTTGCAATTGGAAGCAGCTGGTTATCAAGTGACCGTCACTGAGTTGGTTGGTTGGGAGCATTCCATGAAAAATGAGCTGATAATTGCCAAATATACCGGACAAGCACGTAAAAATGCACAAGAAAGGTTAGAGTCTATTTTGCACGAGCTTAATTTAGAGTCGCTACACAATCGATTTTGTATAGATGCGCATTTACCTGGTTGAAATAAACCCAACGACTAAGATGGCGTACTCAATGGCTATGGCTCAGTCTATGTTTCATTCTGTATCCATGCCATTATTAACTATTTTTATCTCATGATTAACACTATATTTAGATTTGAATAATGTTGTTAAACTCTTAATATATTTGATGGTCCTAGAGATTTGGCCATTGCCTACAAGGCGACTTTATATATAGTTACTACCAATTTAGCGACATATAAATAAAACCATATAAATCAAACAATCATTAACTATGAGCTTAAAATTCCGATTAAATTTATTAATAACGCTGCTGTCTTTGGCGTTTATCTTTGTGGTTGGCACAATATTGGTCAACGATACGCGCACCTCAATTCGCGAACGCGTAGAGGCAGCAAGTCGAGTCACTGTGCAGTTGCTTGATACGGTGATTATTAGCTCTGCACTTAATCCTGAATATGGTCCCACGCACATGGTGCTAGAAAGCTTCTTGCGATCTCTCGGTTATGTACGTAGTAGTCAAATTATGCTTTATGATGCGCGCGGTAATTTACTTTACCACTCTCCAGAATCTACCTTTAGAACCAATGTTCATCCACCGGCATGGTTCGTAAAATTAGTGGCACCAAAAGTAGAAACAGTTGAACGTAAAATTCGTTATGGAACACTGGTGGTTTCATCTAGCGCGGCAGGCTCTTTGCGCGAGGCTTGGTCTGGTTTTAGTCAGTTGATGTGGGCTGGTTTGGTGTTTTTTGTCATGCTAAATGTCATGGTTTATATTCTATTACGTTATTCTTTAAGGCCGATTAAGCACATTCTTGCTTCTATTAACCGTATGGAGCAGGGCGATTTAACTACGCGTTTGCCAGAATTTAGTCTGCCCGAATTTGAGCGAATTGGCCATAGCTTAAATCGCATGGCTGAATCGCTGATAGCTGAACGTCAGCTAGAGGAAAATCGACAGCTCACACATTTAATTCAACAGCATATTGAAGACGAGCGCAGAAGTCTGGCAAGAGAGCTGCATGACGAATTAGGTCAATATGTGACAGCGATTAAAACGTTTGCGGTAGGTATCGCTAATAAAACTAAACCCAGCCAAGATAATCCTGGCTTACCTGATATTGAAGCAAATGCACGGGTAATTGTTTCTGCAGCTAATCAAATTTATGATGGTATGCATAATATTGTGCGTAAGCTTAGGCCTGGTTCTTTAGATAACTTAGGACTGGCGGAAACATTGAAAGATGTGGTTAGTGATTTTCAAACACACAATCCTAATATCGGCATTCATTTGCAATTAAAAGGCGATCTGCAAGGTTTAGGTGAAACTGTCAGCATTAATTTGTATCGGATAGTGCAAGAGTCGCTCAATAACGCGCTTAAATATGCAAATGCAACAACAATTGACATTTTTTTAAGTAAATCCACAGCAGGTGATTTGCAGTTAAATATCAAGGATAATGGTATTGGAATGGATTTTGAAGCCGTTGACCAGACTAAGCATTTTGGTTTGCTAGGGATGCGTGAGCGAGTACAAGCTTTGCACGGCATTTTTAGCGTAAATGCGGCAAGCAACCAAGGTACTGCAATTTATATCAATATTCCAAGCCATACAGTAAATCATATTTAGAGCGAATGGTATGGAAATGCCACGAAGCTTTACCGAACGACACTTTACTAAATGAATAATTTTAATCCACCCAAACATGGGGGAAGGTAAGTAACATGAGTCAAATTAATGTCATGCTAGTTGATGATCACGCAGTAGTTCGCATGGGATTTAAGATGTTGCTGGAATTAGATGCTGATATTAAAGTCGTTGCTGAGGCAGAAAGCGGCGAGCAGAGTATTCAGCGCTATATGGAATTTAAGCCAACGGTAGTGGTAATGGATATTACCATGCCAGGCATAGGCGGTTTAGAAGCGATAGAGCGCATTCTAGCCAAAGACAGTTCTGCCAAAATTTTGGTTTTATCAGCGCATGAAGATTCCGTGCATCCTAAACGCGTACTCAATGCCGGCGCGATGGGTTATTTAACAAAACGGAGCGCGGCTGAAGAAATGATTAAGGCTATTCGCACTGTAGCAAGCGGAAAAAAATACCTTGAAGCTAGTGTGGCTCAACAAATGGCTATTCAACAATTGTCTGGCGATCAAAATCCAGTAGATGTATTGTCGCCTAGGGAATTTGAAGTATTCATGGCGTTGGCGAAAGGCAAAACAACTAACGATATTGCAGAAACACTGTTTTTAAGTCCGCGCACTGTTGGTACGCATCTTTACAATATTAAACAAAAACTCAATGCTAATAATTCTGCAGAAATCGCGCTGATTGCGATGCGTAGTGGTTTGATAGATCCTTGATTAATGAAACCTTCTAGCGTGTGCTGCGCACGCTAATCACGCCGCTTAAAATAATTAAACCTATTGCTAGATAGGCATCTAAGCTCAAATGTTCATGCCACCAGACCACGCCCAATAAAGTTGCCAACACCACCGTGACGTACGCAAGGCTAGCCACCACTAGCGTGTCACCTATTCTATAAGCGCGCGTCATGGCTAATTGCGCGATGGTAGCGGAGACGCCTAAGCCGAGTAACACCGGTAAATCTTGCCATTCAATGCTGTGGAAACTATCAAAGAACATCCATAGACCTGCACCTATGGTGGAGATAAGTGTGAAATAAAAAACCGTGCGCCAATCTGGCTCATTGGCTTTCCCTAAGAGTTTTACGTGCATGTAAGCAAACGCCGCGCCGATGCCGGAAAGTAGACCCAAACTACCCGCCAGCAAATCTGCGCCTGTTAAACTGGGTTTTAGTAACAAGCTAACGCCAATAAAGCCAATGGCTAGGCAAATATACAATGATTTTTTAGGTTTTTCACGCAATATAAAGCTGGTAATCATCGCTAAAAATAGTGGCGAAGTGTAATTAAGTGTAATGGCGGTGGCTAAAGGTAAGTGCGCGATTGCGTAGAAAAATAGTACCAGCGAGGCGAAGCCAACCAGCGCACGAGACATTTGTTTGAAAATAACCGGCGTTGCTAGCGGTAGCTTCTTTGTGTAGATGTATAGCCAAATGATAATTAAGCCAAATGCTGAGCGGTAAAATACTAGTTCACCACTGCTGAATTTTTCTGCGCCCACTTTGACTAATGTACCCATAATGGCAAATCCAAGCGCGGCAACTAGCATCCAAAGGCTACCTAAGTTAGGTAAGGATGGCTTTTTAAGCCTAAGTTGGACTTTTTCTAACATATATTTGATTTACAGGCGGTTGTTATTTAAAAGTAAGTAGTATACGCAGGCTTGCCAATCAATGGGGTTTCAGATAATCTCACACTTAAATAAATATAAAGTAGTTCAGTCATATTGGACTGAAAATACACAGCACTAAACAAATATCCCACGGCGGCATTGGTCGCCGTTTGTATTACAAGTATTGGCATTTTTCGCCTCAGCTTGTTGAGAAGTTAATTTATATAAAGCAATCAATGACAAACCATTTAATGAATACTTACATGCGCCAACCGATCACTTTTGTTAAGGGTGAGGGCGTTTGGCTGTGGGACGATAAAGGCGAGAAGTATTTAGATGCGCTAGCTGGCGTTGCGGTTAATGGCTTAGGTCACGCGCATCCTAAGTTGGTGCGAGCTATTAGTGAGCAAGCGTCAAAACTGATTCATGTCTCCAACATCTATCACATCGCCGAGCAAGCAGCGCTAGCCGACAAGCTCTGTGAAATCTCTGGTATGGATAAAGTTTTTTTCTGCAACTCAGGCTGTGAAGCCAATGAGGCCAGTATTAAGTTAGCGCGTCTATATGGCTACGGAAAAGGCATTCAAAACCCTACCATCATCGTCATGAACCAATCGTTTCATGGGCGCACTATGGCAACACTTTCAGCCACGGGTAATGCTAAAGTGCAAACTGGGTTTCAGCCGCTGGTTAGCGGATTTATTCATGTGCCTTACGATGATATTAAAGCGGTTAAACAAGTGTTGGAAAATAACACTAGCGTTGTGGCTATATTGGTTGAGCCTGTACAGGGCGAAGGCGGAATAAATATTCCAAAAGACGCTAGTGCTTATTTGGAAGCGTTACGCCAAATTTGTGATGAATATGATTGTTTATTGATGATAGATGAAGTGCAAACCGGCATAGGCCGTACTGGTACTTGGTTTGCTTTTCAGCATACTGCAATTAAGCCAGATGTGATGAGTTTAGCCAAAGGTTTGGCTTCAGGTGTGCCGATAGGCGCTTGTGTTGCACGAGGCAAAGCTGCGGAGGTATTTACTTATGGCAAGCATGGTTCAACTTTCGGTGGTAATCCACTGGCCTGTATTGCTGGTTTAGCAACGCTTAATGCCATTGAAGAGGAAGGCTTGCGTGAAAATTCTGTAAAAATTGGCGCTTTAATTCATCATGGTTTTGAAACTGAATTTAAAGAGATTAAAGGTATCACTGCCATTCGGAATGCCGGCTTGATGATAGGTATTGAATTGGATAAGCCGTGTGCAGAGTTGGTTAAAATGGCTTTAGCTGAACACTTATTAATTAACGTTACCGCCGATAACGTAGTACGTCTATTGCCACCATTAGTCATGAACGAAGCCGAGGCGCGGGAATTAGTGCAACGCTTGGCGGCGGTGATTAAACTATTTTTACAGAGCTAGTCTTCAGTTGAATTTAAGTGACCATTTGCTCGGTATTTCCTTAGTATTACTTTGAGTAAAGTTGTTAATCAAATAAAAACATTTATACTAGTAACTAAAGTTAGACTTTCAACTAGTCGTTAAAACCCAAAAGAACAGAAACCACTGCGGTAAACATTATGGCAATAAAACATTTTTTACAATTTAATGACTTAAATCGCGATGAGCTTGAGTACGTATTTGAACGTGCGCGCTGGATTAAAAGCCAGTTTAAAGCTTATCAGCAATATTGGCCGCTACAAGATCGCACACTGGTGATGATTTTTGAAAAAGCTAGCACTCGTACGCGCTTGTCATTCGAAGCTGGTATGCAGCAACTGGGTGGTTCGGCGATCTATTTAAATACCCGTGATTCGCAATTAGGCCGCGGCGAGCCAGTTGAAGACGCTGCGCAAGTGATTTCACGTATGAGTGATATTGTGATGATACGCACCTTCGAGCAGGAAATCATCGAGCGATTTGCTGCTAACTCGCGTGTGCCTGTCGTCAATGGCTTAACTAACGAATATCATCCTTGCCAGATTCTGGCCGATATTTTTACTTTTATTGAACACCGAGGCCCGATTCAAGGCAAAACGGTGGCTTGGATTGGCGATAGTAATAACGTCTGCAACACTTGGTTGCAAGCTGCTGAAGTGCTGGATTTTAACGTACACGTTTCTACACCACCGGGGTATGAAGTAGAACCAGAACGTGCTAATTTATACGGCAATGATCACTACGAAGAATTTTCTGATCCGATGGAAGCGGCTAAAAATGCCCATTTGGTCACGACTGATGTGTGGACAAGTATGGGTTTTGAAGCTGAAAATGAAGAGCGCTTACGTGATTTTGCCGACTGGCAAGTTGATGCAGACATGATGCGCGTTGCGGCTAAAGATGCATTATTTATGCATTGTTTGCCAGCTCATCGCGGCGAAGAAGTGGCTGCCGAGGTGATCGATGGCGCTCACTCAGTCGTGTGGGATGAAGCTGAAAATCGCTTGCATGTGCAAAAAGCCTTAATGGAGTATTTGCTACTAGGCAGACTTTAATAAAGAGCTTTAAATAAAATCGTTTTTGTCCGTAAATTAGCAGGCTTTTGATTTGTTTTTAAATGTGTTGAATTAAGTAAATTAGGAATGTTTGTAATGAGTGCAGAAAATAAAGAAGCAAAAAAAGACGTTAAAAAAGTAGTCCTAGCCTATTCTGGCGGCTTAGATACTTCAGTCATTTTGAAGTGGTTACAAGATGAATACAAATGTGAAGTTGTGACATTTACTGCAGACTTAGGTCAAGGCGAAGAACTAGAGCCAGCGCGTGCAAAAGCAAGAGCGGCTGGCGTTAAAGAAAGCGACATTTATATTGATGATGTGCGCGAAGAATTTGTACGTGATTTTGTGTTCCCAATGTTTCGTGCGAACACCGTTTATGAAGGCGAATATTTATTAGGCACTTCAATTGCTCGCCCACTAATTGCCAAACGTTTAATTGAGATTGCCGCTGAAACCAATGCCGATGCAATCTCACATGGTGCGACTGGTAAAGGTAATGACCAAGTGCGCTTTGAGTTGGGCGCATATGCCCTAAATCCAAATATTCAAATCATCGCCCCATGGCGCGAGTGGGATTTATTAAGCCGTGAAAAATTGATGGCTTATGCTGAAACTCATGGTATTTCTGTAGAAATGAAGCACAAACAAGGCGGCAGTCCATACAGCATGGACGCTAACTTGTTACATATTTCTTACGAAGGCCGTCACCTAGAAAACCCAGCGGCTGAAGCTGAAGAATCAATGTGGCGTTGGAGTGTTAGCCCAGAAAAAGCCCCAGATGCTGCTGAATATTTAGATATTGAATATGTGAATGGTGACCCTGTAAGCTTAAACGGCGAAGTGATGAAGCCGCACGAATTATTGGCACACTTAAATAAAATTGGTGGCAAACATGGTATTGGCCGCTTAGATTTAGTTGAAAATCGTTACGTGGGTATGAAGTCTCGTGGTTGTTACGAAACGCCAGGCGGTACTATTATGCTAAAAGCACACCGCGCTATAGAATCAATTACGCTAGACCGTGAAGTAGCGCATTTGAAAGATGACCTAATGCCGCGCTATGCCAGTATGATTTATAACGGCTATTGGTGGAGTCCAGAGCGCGTAGCTATTCAAACGCTAATCGATCACACACAAACTGTGGTTAATGGTTGGGTGCGGGTTAAATTGTACAAAGGTAATGTGATTGTCACTGGCCGCGATAGTAAAACTAACTCGCTTTTTGACTCAACGATTGCTACTTTTGAAGATGATAAAGGCGCTTACGACCAAAAAGATGCAGGCGGATTTATTAAACTTAATGCACTAAGATTGCGCATTGCGGCTAATTTGAAAAACAGGCAGTAAAGAAATCAAAAAAGAACCTGAATTGGGTTCTGTTCAATAAAAAGGGAGCGCATAGCTCCCTTTTTATTGTCCAAAACATTGAAGTTAATTTTTTCTATTTTCTTTGTTTTTCACCTATATGTATTTCGCCGCGTTGTTTGGCTAAAATCACTTGTCTTTGCCTTTCTGTGAGGCTGGCGCGCTTTTCTTCAGAGATTTTATCGTAGCAATAAGGGCAAGAAATGCCAGGCGTATATTGTGTGCTTTGCATTTCTACTGATGATAGTGGGTGACGACAGGCGTAGCATTGGTCAAATTCGCCCACTTCTAAATTGTGTTTTACCGCTACACGCTGGTCAAATACAAAGCATTCGCCTTCCCACATGCTTTGGGCTTCTGGCACGGTTTCTAGATATTTTAAAATGCCGCCTTGCAAGTGAAATACTTCTTCAAAACCTTGATCCATCATATATGACGAGGCTTTTTCACAGCGTATGCCGCCGGTGCAAAACATCGCGACCTTTTTGTGTTTGGTCTTATCAAAATGCTTGGCAATATAGGCTGGAAATTCACGGAATGTGGTGGTTTTCGGGTCGATCGCACCTTTAAATGTGCCGATGTCTACTTCGTAATCGTTGCGAGTATCAATTAAAAGTACTTCAGGGTTGGAAATTAATGCATTCCAATCTTCCGGTTTTACATAAGTGCCGACTAGTTTGGTGGGGCTTACACCAGCAACGCCTAGCGTGACGATTTCTTTTTTGAGTTTTACTTTCATGCGGTAAAACGGATGTTCGCTGGCAAATGATTCTTTGTGCTCTAAATCTGCAAAGCGATTTTCAAACAAAGGATTTGCGCGTAAATAATTAAGCAGACCGTGAATGTTTTCAGGCAAACCCGCAATGGTGCCGTTAATGCCTTCTTCAGCTAGCAATAGTGTGCCTTTGATTTTGTGCTGCATGCAAGCTTCAAGAATAGGCGCTTGCAGAGTTTTGTAGTCTGGCAGGCTGACAAATTTATAAAGTGCGGCAGTTAAATATCTCGACATATGTTTATTATGTATGCAATGAAAGAATAAGTTAATATTTTAACAGAATCAATCTCTTGAGGTTTCCATGAAAGGATACGACTGATTAAATATTTAAATCTTTATGGCACTTTTCGATTCATTCTTTCGTTAAAATTAATTCATTACAAAATTAAGCTAACATGAATTGTAATAAGCTTAACATGACAGAGAGAATGCGAGAGGAGTTGTGTGGTATGTTATTTAAATAGGGTGTAAATCTATTTTATAAATGATG
>JBBAOU010000041.1:0-20557 GCA_040401175.1 Methylotenera sp.
CCCGCATTGGCAACAATTTGACGCAATGGCTCTTCAACTGCACGTAACACAATCTGCATGCCAGCGAAGATCAAGTCCGTTCAAAAATTGAGCAGATGGCACAAGCCTTTGATGACCCGGCGGAAGTTTTCACTTGGTATTATGCCGAAGACAATAGGTTAGATGAGGCCATAGCTTTGGCCTCAGAAGAAAATGCCGTGAACTGGGTATTATCTGCAGCTAAATTAACCGACAATAAATGAAGTTTGATGATTTAATGGGTGACGATTAGTGTTAGTTGGAAGTAATGGTTTTAGGTTAAGAAAACTTCACGCAATCAATATTAACAGTATTGCGTGAAGTAGCGATAATAGGATTTATTAAGTACTAGGTTCTTTCAATATCACCGGCGTAATCTCAAAACTACCACCATCATGCCCTACCATGATTTGGCCATCTTGAATCGTGCAGCTGATGTTCATGCCGCGTGCGGCCATGTTGGCTAACTCTTTGGTTTCAGGTAAATTAATTACCGTAAGATTGTTGGTTTTTAGCAAGGCCTTGCTATTACTTGTCCACCACATATCAGCAATGCGTCCGCCATAAAGCACTACGACGACCTGACGTGAACGACCACAAGCTTTGCGTATATCTTTCTCGGTAGGCAATCCCACGTCCATCCACAGTTCGATAGCGCCAGTTAAGTCTTTTTGCCACAAGTCTGGCTCTTCGTCATCGCTTAAGCCCTTGCCAAATATCAGCGCTTCATTAGCGAAAAGCGCAAAGCCGATTAGCCGCACCATCACGCGCTCGTCAGTTTCTGATGGATGTTTAGCTAATGTTAAGCTGTGCGCTTGGTAATAATTACGTTCCAAGTCTGAAACTTGCAGATCTATTTTATAAATGGTTGATTTTATTGCCATAATGCTTGCAGCTCGATTTTAATAGTTGCTGCATTATACCTACTATTAGGCACGGCTTATTTACGTGCGTAAATTTGAACATCATAATAAGCTAGCGCAGGCTGGCAAAGCCGCGACTTTATAGTCGATGGCGAGCAAGCCAGCCGGCTTTCTGTTAAGCTTTCATCTTTAAAATTAGTAAAATATCATCATGGCTCAAAATGTAATGTCTATGCTCCGCGTGAGCAAAATTGTTCCTCCTAAAAAAACCATTATTAAAGATATTTCCTTATCTTTTTTCCCGGGTGCAAAAATTGGTTTGCTGGGTTTGAATGGTTCAGGTAAGTCTACCGTGCTGCGCATTATGGCCGGTGTTGATAAAGAATTTGAAGGTGAAATACAGTGGCAACCTAATCTTTCGATCGGTTATTTGCCGCAAGAACCACAGTTGGATCCAGAAAAAACTGTGCGAGAAGAAGTTGAGTCTGGCATGGGTGAAGTTATGCAGGCACAAGCTAATTTGGAGGCTGTTTATGCCGCTTACGCTGAGCCAGATGCCGACTTTGATCAATTAGCTGAACTACAAGCGAAGTACGAAAATACCATTGCTGCCAGCGGTTCTGATTTAACCACGCAACTAGAAATTGCCGCAGATGCCTTACGCTTACCGCCTTGGGATGCAAAAATAGGTCCGCTTTCTGGCGGTGAAAAACGTCGTGTCGCTTTGTGTAAATTATTACTTTCTAAACCAGATATGTTGCTTTTGGATGAACCGACCAACCATTTGGATGCGGAATCTGTGGAATGGTTAGAGCAATATTTAGTGCGCTTTGCAGGTACCGTTGTGGCGGTTACGCATGATAGATACTTTTTAGATAATGCTGCTGAATGGATTCTAGAGTTAGATCGTGGTCATGGTATTCCGTGGAAAGGCAATTACTCTAGTTGGCTAGAGCAAAAGCAAGCAAGTTTAGCCTTAGAAGAATCACAAGAATCGTCTCGTCGTAAAGCCTTGAGCACAGAGTTAGAATGGGTGCGTCAAAACCCTAAAGCACGTCAAGCCAAGAGTAAATCGCGTATTGCGCGTTATGTAGAATTGGCGAGTGCCGAATACCAAAAACGCAATGAAACGCAGGAGATTTTTATTCCTGCGGGCGAGCGTTTGGGTGACCAAGTCATTGAATTTAACGGCGTGAGCAAAGCCTTTAAAGACCGTTTATTGATGGATAATTTAAGCTTTAGCGTACCAGCAGGTGCGATAGTCGGCATTATTGGGCCAAACGGTGCAGGTAAATCTACACTATTTAAAATGATTACTGGCAAAGAACAAGCAGATAGCGGTGAGGTTAAAATTGGTTCAACGGTAAAAATAGCCTATGTAGACCAAAGCCGTGACGAGCTGACCAGCGATAAAACCGTGTTTGAAGAAATATCTGGCGGTTCGGATATTTTAACGGTCGGTCGTTATGAAACGCCTTCACGCGCCTACATTGGCCGCTTTAACTTTAAGGGAGGCGATCAACAAAAAATTGTTGGCCAACTTTCAGGTGGTGAACGTGGCCGTTTGCACTTGGCTAAAACATTGATTTCTGGTGGTAATGTATTGCTGCTAGATGAACCGTCTAATGACTTAGACGTGGAAACTTTACGTGCACTAGAAGATGCCTTGTTGGAGTTTGCCGGTTGTGTATTGGTAATTTCACATGATAGATGGTTCTTGGATCGTATCGCCACACATATTTTAGCGGCCGAGGGCGATTCGCAATGGACGTTCTTTAATGGTAATTATCAGGAATATGAAGCGGATAAACGTAAACGTTTGGGTGAAGATGGCGCTAAACCTAAGCGTATTCGTTATAAGCCGATTACAAGATAAATACAAAAACCACCATTCCGTGTCGGGCACGGAATGGTTGTTTTGGTTTGATTTTTTAGGCCTATTTATAGCCAATCCCAATCTAAGCGCTTCTTATGAGGCGCTTTTTTCATGGCAAAGTCCCACAAAAATGGTGGAATAAAACGCATGAGTCTTGCCACCCAGCCCATTTGCCAAGGAATCACCACGAAGCGGCGCTTATGTTCAATAGCATTGATAAACTTCGTAGCAGCCACATCAGCATCCATCAAAAATGGCATTTTATACTGGTTGATAGCTGTCATGGGTGTGCAAATATAGCCAGGCGCAATGGTCGTAACGGCAATATTATCTGCCGCCATTTCTACGCGTAAGCTTTCTAAATAGCTGATGGCAGCGGCTTTGCTGGCACTGTATGCGCCGGCGCCGGGTAAGCCGCGAATACCAGCCACGCTCGCAATACCGACTAATTGAGCATTTTCATCTTGTTTAGCTGCAGCACGCATAGACGCAATAAATGGTTGAAAAGTATGCACCAAGCCCAGCACATTAATGTCCATCACGGCCTTAAAGGCAGTGATATCTTCTGCATGTTCGGTTAGCGTGCCACAGCTCACGCCTGCGCAAGCGACCAGCACATTTGGTGCGCCATAATGTTGTATAAAATCAGCCGCTGCGTTGGCCAGCGCATGGCTATCACGTACATCTAGCGGGTAAATAGCGCATTGAATATTGTAGCGATTTTGCAGAGTAGATTGTATATTTTGTAAGTGCTCACTACGTCTGGCGGCTATGCCAACAATTGTTCTTTTGTTACTATGGCGTTTTGCATACTCAAACGCTAGCGCCTCGCCTATGCCACTGGAAGCGCCGGTAATAAAAACTTTCATAACATAAGCCTTGATGGTATTAAGTATTAATCTAAAAGATATGTGGTATAAAAAAACCGCTTTTACCTTTAGATAAAAGCGGATTAATTATTAAATCAGCGACTGCAAGAATCACGCAGCTACAGATGTTTTGCCGTCATATTTTTGGTGATGTTAGCTTCTCTTACTTTTTTGCAGAAGCTGCTTTTGCTTTATCTGCACGCAAATTAGCAATAATGTAATCAGCTGTTTTTAACGCTTCTTCATTGCTGCCGGCCATGGTGCTAGAAGTAATGTATTGGCCGTCAATAATTAAGCTAGGTACGCCAGTCGCACCAGAAGCCCGAAATGTTTGTGCCGCACGGTTTAACTTATTATTCATAGAGAATGATTTAAAGGCATCCTCAATTTTTTGTCTATCTAACCCACTTTTTTTAGTCATCCAATCAATCGCGGCTACTTCATCCGTCGGGTTAAGTGATTTTTCTTTATGAATAGCATCAAACAACGGTGTATGTAATTTAGCTGATAATTTTAGATCTTCCATAGCGTAAAATGCTTTTGCCATTGGCGCCCAAGCTGGTTGAGGTAAGCCAGGCATCCGTTTAAATACTACGTCAGCGGGTAATTTTTTGACCCAAGCATCAAGAATAGGATCCATGTGATAACAGTGAATGCAGCCGTACCAAAATATTTCAGTGACCTCAATTTTTTTAGGGGTCTCGGTAGGAATAATCTGTGCTGTTTTATCGTAATCTTTACCTATTTGCGGGTCTGCCAACACGCTAAATGAGGCTAATAACATTAAGCTACTTAATAAATTTTTCACTGACAACATTTTCATTTTTAATGGTCCTTTAACTTTTTTAAACTTTTCTTTTAACTTCGCCTCTGTTTTAGAGCGTACTAATTAAGACTGTCACGCAATAAAAAACGCATGGCGATTAGTTTGGCTGACAATTATGCGTTAAATTATAACGAGAAATTGATCGATAGACCGTCACAAATCCTATTGGTTTTCGTTATTCACTTTTATTAAATCGGCTTTAAAGCCATTTTTTAATAAATCATTTTTTGTTTTGTTGATTTGCTCTAAATCTTTTAGCGGACCAACACGCACGCGGTGCATCACACCTTTGTCTGCAATGCTGGCAGTTTGTACTAAAGCTTCAAAGCCTTGTAGGGCTAATTTAGCTTTCATATTATCGGCTTCTTCACTGGTTTGAAAAGCGCCTACCTGTAAATAATAACTTTTTTGAACGACAGGTTCTTGTGCGCTTTCTTTAAGCTTACTTTCTTCTTCTTTGCTGACTGCGCTCTCACTTCCAGGCAAAATATTATAAAAATCAAAGCGCGTCTTATCATCTTTATTCGCAGTGCTACCATCAGCTGCATTCGGATTGGCATCAGTTGGCAAAGCACTACTGTCTGCATCCGCCGCTTTAGCATCGGCTTTAGCGTTATCTTGGATTTTATCTGAAATAGATTTTCCGGTGTCAGGGTTAGACTGGCTAGCAAATGGGCTTTCGCCGCCTTTGATATACATCACCACACTTAGTGATGCGGCAACGCCTAGTAAAAAACCTATCAATAAGCCTGTTAAAAAAGGATTGCCTTTTTTTGCTGGTTTTGATCGTTCTGGGCTTGGTTTGTAATCTCTACTCATCACTAATTTAATCCTTACATTCTTTCTTTGGCGGCAACGCCAAGTAAATCTAAACCATTTTTAAGAACTTGCTGTGTCGCGCTAATTAAACTTAAGCGTGCAAGTTTGAGGGCTTCGTCATCGATTAAAAACTTATATTCATTGTAATAACTATGTAAATCGCTGGCGAGTTCTTTTAGATAATTAGCAATCACGTGTGGCGCTAACTCTGTTGCTGCGTTAGCCACCGTTTCAGGATAAGTGCTTAAACGCTGCATTAATGCTGTTTCATGTGGATTAGTCAGCGGGCTTAAATCTACATCTTTTAGCTTTGTAATATCGGCATTATTTTGATTTAACAGTTCGGACTGATTTAACCATTGGGCTAGCACGCTGCAAATACGCGCATGCGCGTACTGAATATAAAATACAGGATTATCGTTGGTTTGTGCGCGGGCTAAATCAATATCAAATACTAATTGTGAATCGGATCTACGTGCTGCCAAGAAATAACGTGTCGCATCACAGCCAACTTCTTCAATTAAATCACGCAAGGTCACATAACTGCCAGCACGTTTAGACAGTTTTACTTCTTCACCGCCACGCATTACCGTTACCATTTGGTGCAACACATATTCAGGCCAATCGGCTGGAATGCCCACATCTAAAGCCTGCAAGCCTGCGCGTACGCGAGTAATCGTGCTGTGATGGTCCGCGCCCTGCTCGTTAATCACACGCACAAAACCACGATTCCATTTGTCCGCATGGTAAGCAACGTCAGGCACAAAATAAGTGTAGCCACCATCACTCTTACGCATGACGCGGTCTTTGTCATCGCCAAAATCAGTCGTTTTAAGCCAAAGCGCATTATCCAGCTCGTAAGTATGGCCGCTGTTAATTAAGGCCTGTACGGTTTGCTCTACTTTGCCGTTGGCATACAGCGCGCTTTCTAGTGAAAACACGTCAAAATCAATTTGAAAGGCTTTTAAATCTAAATCTTGCTCATGGCGCAAATAGGCTACGGCAAAACTTCGCATCGATTCAAGATTATTAATGTCGCCGCTTGCCGTGACTTCAATGTCATCTGCCACCACGGTATGTTTGGCTAAATAAGCGGCGGCAATATCATTGATATATTCACCGCGATAACCATTTTCAGGAAAACTCTCATGTTCAACGGCAATACCTTTGCAGCGAGCCAATACAGAAATAGTGAGATTATCAATCTGCGCACCGGCATCGTTGTAATAAAATTCACGCGTGACATCCCAGCCATTCGCATCAAGCAAACGCGCTAAACAATCACCTACTGCCGCGCCACGACCGTGACCGACATGCAACGGGCCAGTTGGATTGGCTGAAACGAATTCCACTTGTATTTTTTGCGGTTGGCCATTTTCATCTTGGCCATTGTTATTGCGGCCATATTGCGCGCCAGCAGTTAAAATGTCTTTCACTACCACTTGTTGAGATTGGGCGCTTAAAAAGAAATTAATAAAACCGGCGCCGGCAATTTCAGTTTTAGCGATATATTCGCTGGCAGGTAAAGCTTCAATTATTTGCGTGGCAATCGTGCGTGGATTTTGTTTTAGCGGTTTAGCCAATGCCAACGCTAGATTGGTAGCAAAATCACCATGCTCGGCAGATTTCGGGCGCTCAAGCAAAATGTTAAACTCTGTACTCTCTGGCGCGCTATTTTTTTGAATAATAGTTTTTGCGGCAATAGCCAGTAATTGGGTAAGATGTGATTTCAAAACAAATGAGCGCTTAATTGAATATTTAAGGGTGCTATTTTAACCTAACTGGCGAGCTGTTTTATATTTCTTTGATTGTTTGCTGTGTATCATTGCTTGCCGGCTATTATTGTTTGATAATCAAACGGCTAAGCCTAAATAAACCTTCTAATAAGCCCTAAAATAATTGCCAAAATCCATCCTAAAAATTGCTTTAGACCTACCGTTAGATCGCATATTTGATTACTTGAGCGGTGGTAAAGTGGTTAAAATTGGCCAGCGCGTATTAGTGCCGTTTGGCCGGCGCAGCCAAATAGGTGTGGTGGTCGGTGTTGCCGATACCAGCGAGTTTGCCATTGAAAAACTCAAGCAAGTCACGCAAGTCTTTAGCGATGAATTGCCGATAGATGCCGAAACGTTAAATTTAGTAAAGTTTAGTGCGGATTATTACCAATATCCTTACGGACAAGCCTTATTGTCGGCCTTGCCAGCGCGCTTAAGGCAAGTTGCACCGGCGGTGTCTCGTAAGCAATATGCCTATCAGCTGACAGCATTAGGTCGGCAGCTAGAGATTGAAAGCCTTCCTAAAAAACAGTTAGTCACGCGCCGCGTATTAGCCGCTTTGCAGGCGAGTACATCGCTGACAGAAGCTGCCCTAGATGAAATTTCTAGCAGCGCACGTAAAGTAGCAAAGCAATTGGTGGTAGACGGTTGGGCGAGCAGTTTACAAGTGCAGGCGGGTGTTAAAAGCTTGGCGGTTGGGCTAGCCACAGCCTCTACCAAAGAACCAGAACTCAACGTAGAGCAAGCTTCTGCAGTAACGCAGATTGTTCAAGCGGCAGCATCATTTAAAGCTTGGCTGTTACATGGCATTACCGGCAGCGGTAAAACTGAAGTTTACATACGCCTAATGCAGCACGTTTTACAAAATAATGACGCGCAAGTATTAGTGCTGGTGCCAGAAATAAATTTAACACCACAGTTGGAGGCGCGCTTTCGTAGTCGCCTTTCTAATTTTCCGCTCGTCAGCTTACACAGTAACCTTAGCGAGAGCGAGCGCTTACATCATTGGCAATTGGCGCAATCTGGAGCAGCCAAAATTGTCATCGGTACGCGGCTTTCTATTTTTACGCCTTTGCCGCATTTAAAGCTCATTATTATTGATGAGGAACATGACAGCTCTTACAAGCAGCAAGATAGCATGCGTTATCACGCGCGTGATGTTGCCTTGGTGCGAGCCAAGCGGATGAACATTCCGGTGGTGCTAGGTTCGGCCACGCCTGCGCTGGAGAGCTGGCATAACGCCACCGCGATTAAATCGTCAGCCAATCCAGCACAGAGCAATAAATACCATTTACTTAGCCTGAACCAGCGTGCAGTAAGCGCCGCACAATTGCCGCATATTGATTGTATAGACACGACCAAAGTTAACTTGCAGCAGGGCTTAACGCCACAGTTAATTGCCGCACTCAAATTACGTTTGGCACGTAAAGAACAAAGTTTATTGTTCATTAATCGGCGTGGTTATTCGCCAGTTTTATTATGTTCGGCTTGCCATTGGATAGCGCCTTGTATGCGATGCAGCAGCAAGCTGGTGGTGCATTTGGGCCAGCAAAAATTGCGTTGTCATCATTGTGGGCATGAGCAAAAAATTCCTAATCAATGCCCAAGTTGTGGCAATGCCGATTTACACCCGACTGGCCACGGCACGCAAAGGCTAGAACAAACGCTGGCGCAACTATTGCCAGCGGCCAGAATTGCTAGGGTAGATCGTGATAGCACCAGCCGTAAAGATGCCTTGGTAGAAATTTTAGATAAAGTACACAATCAGGAAATTGACATTTTGGTCGGCACGCAAATGCTCGCCAAAGGCCATGATTTCCCTAATTTAACGCTAGTGGGCGTGGTCGATACCGACAGTGCGTTGCATAGCCCAGATTTTCGTGCGAGTGAGCGCCTGTTTGCCCAGTTGATGCAAGTCGCTGGTCGCGCTGGTCGCGCGGATAAAGCGGGTCAGGTGATTATTCAGACGCAGTTTCCTGAGCATGAATTGTTTAACGCTTTGCGCACGCAAGATTACGTCACTTACGCTAATTCTCTGTTGCTAGAGCGCGAGCAAGTGCAGTTTCCGCCCTATGTTTTTACCGCTTTGTTGCGTGCAGAAGCGAATGATTATGCGCTGGTACAACAATTTTTGCAGCACGCATTTGCCTTGGCGCGTAGCTTGACTGAGCAAGTGTTGGTTTACGATCCAGTGCGTCCGCAAATGGAGCGTTTAAAAGGCATGGAACGCGGTCATATATTAATTCAGGCGACTAGCCGCCCAGTGCTACAGCATTTACTGAAGAATTTGCTTGCTCAGTTACGCGGAAAGGCGATAGCGGCCAAGGTGCGTTGGGCGGTTGATGTGAATCCGCTGGATTTTTAAACGACTTTGTCGTTTAATGACTTTAGCTTTGAGCGATTAACCTTAAGCGTTGCAAGTTTTAGCGCTTGACCATTATCACTAGTCTGTAAAAATTTTAAGTACGTTACCGCCAGTTGCTTTGGCTTCATACATGGCAAGGTCGGCTTGTTTCTGAATTTCAGCTGGCGTATTGAGCTTTCTCAAGAACAGGCTAATGCCGATACTTACGCTACATTTACATTCATTACCGGCCAGTTGAAATGGCTGATTAATGGCCGTGATAATCTGTTCACCTATTTTTTTAGCGATTGCGATCGCGGCTGTGACATCTTCGTGCAAGTTTTCTAACATCACCACAAATTCATCACCACCCAAGCGTGCGACAGTATCGCCTTCTCGCACAGACACTTGTAATCTTTGCGCCACTGTTTGCAGCATGAGGTCACCTACATCATGCCCAAGGGTGTCGTTAATACATTTAAAATTATCTAAATCAATCAGCATCAGCGCGCAATAGTTTCTGTTACGGTTACTACTAATCATGGCGCGCTGCATTCTATCTAAAAATAAACGCCGATTTGGTAGGTTGGTTAAGCCGTCATAAAATGCTAGTAACTGCATTTCTTCATCCGCCATTTTTCGCGTGGTTATGTCATGGAAGCTTCCCAAATAATGCGTAACCGTTCCATCCTCGCTGTGAACTGCCGTCACAGAAAGCCAGCATGGCACATCAACTCCATTTTTGAAGCGATTCCACACCTCACCCTGCCACTTATCTTCGCTATTAATTTTCGACCACATGCTAGCGTAAAATGCGGCATCATGACGACCCGAAGAATACAGGTTAGGCGTTTTGCCCACAGCATCTTCTGCACTGTAACCGCTTATTTTGCTGAAGGCATCATTCACTTTAAGAATCACATTGTTAGAATCCGTCATGATAATTGCCTCATGCGATTCAAGGACCATGGCAGCTACACGTAATTCCTGCTCAATAATTTTAGATTCAGTAATATCGGTCAGGGTAATGCGAATTCTTAGATCAGCTTGACTATTATGCATATGACTGCTCTGCAGATGTCTGTCTGTAAAATTTTCTAGGTTTTTTTCAGTGTTAACGTCTTGTGCAACAAAATTCAGTAATAAGCAATGAAGCCGAACATAAAAAACGCTACCGTCTGTACGGTGGATTTTTAAGTCACAACTTTTATTGACGCCTTGCTTTTTTAATGTGTGAAAGTGCTGGTGCCAGATGTCCGCACTTTCTGAGTCAATAAAGCGTGAAAAACGTTGTTTAATTAAACTTGAGCGATCTATTTTTAATAAGTCTGCGCTGACTAAGTTAGCCTCTACTATCGTGCCGTTTTCGGTCAGACTTAAATACGCCACTGGCGAAAATTCATACAAGCTTACGTAACGATTTAGTGCTTCTTCAAGGGCTATCTGTGTTTGCTGGAATTCCTGATTCTGTAATTCAAGCTCGGCGTGATGTTCGCTCAGTTCTTGCAGTGATTGAAGTTCTTTAATTAGCGAAGTTAATGGCGAGCTAGGCGCGCGCTTTACTATTTGCGATGAAAAGGTTTCAGCAGCATGGCGCATTTGTGTAATGCTAGATAAGCGTGGTTTTTTTTCCATTTTTCGTTACCAAGTTGTTTGCTTAATCGCCTGTCTAAAATGTTGTGCACGTCAATACGTGTTAATTTGTTATATGGTATTGCTAAAACAATCTTGTAACTAATGGCTAATGCGTTAATTCATACGCCATTACCATTATTGGTTGCTGCAAACGATTCGTTATCCAGTGCCTCAATTGAATCTTCGTTCGATTCGCCGGATTCAATGGATGTAAGTACATCATTGCCACATAAAAAACCGCGTTGCCTAGCGTTTAGTGCATTGGCGTCATCGATAGACTGTGGCTCGTCGCCAATGTTATCTTCCACTTCAGCGATTACATTCTCCAGTTTGCCTTTAATGCCTAAGCTACGTTTCATGTTTACTCTCCCATTCCCACATTGAAACGACAATATCGTCACAACAGGCCGCCAATTAAGTACAAAATAATGGGCGCATATTTAACGTGGCGCAGTGATTTTGTGGTTCGTTAAATATTTTTTCGGATTATATATAAATTTATACTAAAGTATAAGAAAATACAAGCTTGATTTTTTGATAATAGTCTGAAAGTCTGATTAGGTGCAGTTGTAAAGAGTGAGCATAAATTGGTTATATCATTGAACCGTGAATGGTTATTTAAGTGCTTATTTGAGCGCTAATTTTAGCTTGGGGAATTTAAGTGTTATCAAACACCATTAAATGGCTACGCAGGTTTTTGTCTTTACTGTCAAGGCCAAGTTTTATGCGGATATTTTTTCGATGAATACTAATGGTTTCAGGCGAAAGGGATAAGGTAGAAGCGATGGCTTTGGTTGAAAAATATTCTCTCACCATGGTTGCCGCCTGAATTTCTTTGAAGGTTAGATTTTAAACGATGCGCTAATCGTGCTAGGACTGCCATAAGTGCTGGATAAACGATTCAGATTGGCTTCTAGTGCATTAACCAGCCGTAATTGTTTTATATCTTGATTGCCATGTTTAAGTTCTTCCAGAAAAGGTAAGACTTCTAAACTGAGCTCATCGTTTAACAGGCCTTTAACGACAACGTTTTCAGTATTACGTATCTTAATTAATATTTTTAGCGCAATATTGACCTTTTCAGATTCAGTTCTTAGGCTGGATAATTCAGTGGCAGTTTTTTCTATCCTTATTTCTAAGCGCTGTTTTTCTTCCAGCAGTATTTTCTCAGCTTGTTTCTGCAGGCTAATTAGCTACTTTTTTAGCCGCGTGCTCCGTCTTTACGGTAGTGGCACTGCTCAATTTTTTGGTGGCCTTAATGCGTTTCTTCTATTTTTAATTATAATATTAGCACTAAGCTGGCGATTTAACCCTAATTGCTAATGGTGTTAATAATCACAATTAACATCTTGTTACATTATCCTAATCGTTCGGCTAAGTTTAAGTATCATATAGGCGAATTAATAGGAAATTAATGAATAATTTTACTCCCTTTGCCATGGTTGCCAATTTTAAACTTGTCATCTCGACAAGATTAGAACGTTTGTGAATAGATTTTTGCCTAGTGAAAGGCCTCTATTAAAAATGCCTAGCCAAGGCTATTTTAGGGCTTGCTCGATCTCCGCCGTCGATGGCTGAGCAATTTCATGTACATCACTTTCATCTTTTAATGCCACGCCGGACAATTTAAGCCGCATAGCTTGACCCGCTAGCCACAGTAGTTTTTTTGCCGCCGCGGCATATTGCAAGCCTTCGGGGCGCACGTTAGAAATGCAGTTTCTATCTGCATCGCTCAAGTCCAAAGTAGGCTGATAAGTAAGATACATACCAAGGCTATCTGGCGAACTCAAACCGGGACGTTCGCCGATTAACATGGCCACCATGCGCGCATTCAGTGCTTGGCCAATTTCATCGCCAATGGCTACGCGTGCTTGGCTGGCAATGACTACCGGACCAAGTTGCCAGTCTGTCGGCAAAAGCTGACGAATTTCAGCCAGCATAGGCAACACATGGCGTGATACCGCTAAGGAAGATAAACCATCCGCCACTACGATTAAAAGGTCGATTGGTTTGGCATTGGATTTTTTTAAGCTGCTGATGCCAATTAAATCCATCAAGCTGTTGTCGTCTAGCCTGCGCCCCCAATCTGGCCTTAATAAATAATTAGCCCGATCTGTCGCCCGACTATGAACACGAATGGTGCTGAAACCCTGCGCTTGTATGGCCGCTTCTAAAGCGTCTACATCTAGTGCTAAATGTACGGCATCGCGTGCCATGGCGTGGGCAAGCCCAAAATCTAGCACTTCACGCGTCGGCAAGCTACTGCCAACCCGCCCCAGTGCGATACGCGCACGGGTAAATTTTTTAAGTTGCGTCCAAGGGTCGCTGCTGACGTTTGATTGTGTAAGATTCAAATCTGCGGCCTTAGCGGTAGACGGTGTTAGCGAACAATGAACGTCAGTATTTTTTGTCATATTATTGATTAGTTAAAGGTATATTAAGCCGCACTTAATAAATTTTTAGGCATATTCTGCAACATATTGTGCGCGCTTGTGACTGGCTGAACGCGACCTTCGGCATCCATAATATTCATGCTTTTCAGCCAGCGCTCAAATTCTGGCGCGGCCTTTAAGCCCAACACTTTTCGTAAATAAAGCGCATCGTGAAACGACGTGGATTGGTAATTGAGCATAATGTCATCTGCGCCTGGAATGCCCATAATAAAAGTGAGCCCGGCGGTGGCAAGCAAGGTCATCAGCGTGTCCATGTCATCTTGGTCGGCTTCGGCATGGTTGGTGTAGCAAACATCGCAACCAATCGGCAAGCCTAATAACTTCCCGCAAAAATGGTCTTCTAAGCCAGCACGAATAATTTGTTTACCATCATATAAATATTCTGGACCAATAAATCCCACCACAGTGTTAATGAGTAAGGGTGATAAATGCCGAGCTACCGCGTAAGCGCGGACTTCGCAAGTTTGTTGGTCTACACCAAAATTGGCATTGGCGGATAAAGCCGAACCTTGGCCAGTTTCAAAATACATCACATTGTGGCCGCCATCTGCATTTTTTACCGTGCCGCGATTCAAGGACAAAGCGGCAGATTGTGCTTCTTTGAGCAAGGCAATATCAATACCAAAACTTTTGTTAGCTTTTTCTGTGCCGGCAATCGATTGAAATACTAAATCTACCGGTGCGCCACGTTCTATCAGCTGAATTTGGTTGGTTACATGCGTGAGTATGCAAGATTGGGTGGGAATTTGGTATTGGTCGATGACATCATCAATTAAATAATACAAATCCATCAACGCTGGCAGGCTGTCTGTTGCGGGATTAATGCCTACCACGGCATCACCAGCACCGTAGAGCAAACCATCTAACATAGAAGCCGCAATGCCGCGCGCGTCGTCAGATGGGTGGTTGGGTTGTAAGCGCACAGAAAGATGGCCAGGCAAGCCGATGGTGTTTCTAAACGCCGTCGTCACATGGCACTTTTTTGCCACTAGGATCAAGTCTTGGTTGCGCATGAGCTTGCTGACAGCGGCCGCCATTTCTGGCGTAATGCCGGGCGCGACGCGTTTTAAAGTGGCAGAATCGGCCAAGTCAGATAGCAGCCAATCTCTAAAATCCGCCACCGTTAAGTGGCTAATTTCCGCAAAAGCCTGTTGGTCATGGGTGTCCACAATCAGCCGCGTCACTTCATCAGTTTCATATGGAATGATGTGTTCTGCTAAGAATTTTTTGAGCGGAATAGCCGCTAGACACATTCTAGCGGCCATGCGTTCTGCGTAGGTTTCTGCCGCGACACCGGCAAGATAATCGCCAGAACGGGCTGGCGTGGCTTTGGCTAAAACCGTTTTTAAATCTGCAAACTGGTAAGTATGCGACCCTACGCTATAACGATATGTCATGAGGCACCTAGGCTTATTCGTAAAAACTTATTCAACATTTTTCAAAATTATCCAAACTTAATTTTTATTATGCGACTATTTGTTGTTGCACTGCAAGTCCATTTTTTGAATTATGGGATGTTAATTTTTTTAGTGTAAAACACGGCTAAAAATAAACTTTTATGTCGTAATAATTATGTATTTATGTCGTAAATCTATAGCCATTATTTCTAACTATGGTCTTATACTTATTTGAGAGTCTTGTAGTTGAATTTTAAAATTACTTGTATTTCAAAATAATAGAGAAGGGGATTTTTCTTAACAGGCAGTATTAGCAATATTTATGTTCTATCCGTTTTCAATTGTTACCAACATTAGCAACGTTACCAAATGAGTATCTTTACGCATGCACAATAAAAGGGGTGAAAAATGAGCAACATGAAACATGCAGGCTCGGCAGCAGAGCAGGATGCCGCTGAACTAAAAAAGATGGGCTACGAGCAAGAGTTACATCGCCACATGGGCGGATTTTCTAACTTTGCGATTTCTTTTTCAATTATCTGTATTTTAGCCGGTGGTATTTCTGCATTTCCGCTAGCACTGGGGGCGGCAGGCGGCGCTTCTGTCGGTATTGGTTGGTTAGTTGGTGGTCTATTTGCCACTATTGTGGCGCTGGCAATGGCGCAAATTTCCTCGTCTTATCCTACGGCCGGTGGTCTATATCATTGGGGATCTACGTTAGGCGGCAAAGGTTTTGGTTGGTGTACCGCTTGGTTTAATTTGCTTGGGCTGATTTTTGTGGTGGCCTCAGTTAATTTTGCGGTATATGACTTCTTCTTCAAAACGCTCATCGCACCTATGATAGGCATTGATATTGCCGCGCTAGGTTACACGGAACAAATTGTTTCTATTGCCGTGATTACCACCATACAAGCGATCCTTATTTATCGCTTTCCAAAGTTCACCACTAAGATTACCGATATTTCCGGCTATCTAATTTTTGTCATTACCGTGGTGTTAATTTTGTCTCTATTGGTTTATCACCAAGGCGGTTTAGACTTCTCAAGACTTTATACCTTTACTAACTTCACAGGTACAGAAGGTAGCCCTTGGCCGAAAAGCGAAGGCATGGTATTTCCATTCTTACTTGGTTTGTTGTTAGCTCTTTATACCATCACTGGTTTTGATGCTTCAGCACACACCTCAGAAGAAACGCGCGATGCCGCAAGAGCAGTACCAAAAGGCATTGTGAGCTCTGTGATTTATTCGGCTATTTTTGGTTATATTATGATTTGTACTTTTGTACTTGTCATGCCTGATGTCGCCACTGGCGTTAAACAAGGTTTCGGCTTCTTTGATGCTTTGCTAAACACCTTGCCAGCGACCTTAAAATCAGTATTAAGTATCGGCATTTTCTTAGTTAACTTTCTATGTGGACTAGCTTGCTTAACTTCTACCTCACGCATGATGTTCGCCTTTGCCCGTGATGGTGGTTTACCTGCTTCAGGCTGGTTGTGTACAGTGAGTTTAACTTTGAAAACACCAGTAGCAGCTATTTGGGTTTCTGCAATTTTAGCGGTACTTGCTACCTTATACGCAGCAGCATTTAGTGTGCTAGCGGTAGGTTGTGCGGTGTTTTTGTATATTTCTTACATTATGCCAGTAGCCGCCGATGTGTTGGCAGAAGGTAAAGTATGGAAGCATAAAGGTCCATTTAACTTAGGCAAGTTATCTAAACCAATTGGTGTGCTTGCGGTTATCGGTGGTGGCTTTTTGGTCATTGTTGGCGTGCAACCACCGAACGAAAAAGTGCTTTATGTCACCATCGCGATGCTAGTGGTGATGGTGGTATTTTGGTTCTTATTTGGTGAGCGTAAACGCTTTAAAGGCCCGCCTAGCGTTAAAGAGTAATTAACGCGCTAGATCTATTAGCGCTAGCCATTGCCCGTCATACATTTATCTGTGTATGGCGGGTTTTTTATGGGCTTAATTACGGTAGGGAAAAGACTATGTTGTTGTTTGCAGACCGTTATACCGATAGCGAATAGTCGCTAAACGTTACTGTTTAGCTATAGGTGGATATTACCGTTAAATTAACACTGCTCAGGCTTATTTTTTTGGTGGTACGCTAGATTTTGTTGGAATAATAGAACTTGAAGGCACGACAATATCTTTGCTTTTCTTAGGTTTTTTGGTTTCTTTGTTACCGCGAATTTGACCTTTAGCCATGGTATTTCTCCTAAAATTTTCACTACTAAAATAAACTGCCGCACATCATTTTTACCCGAATATGCACGGTCTACATTTGGCAAATTAAGCCGTCTTTTAAAACGTGTTTCCCAAACGACTTTCATCATAGACTGATGTAAGAATATAGGTGGATTATTTTCTGTAGCTGAAATCAAATGATGGCTGAGGCCGATAGGAATGCTTATCGTAGAGTAAAAGCCACCTTGTTAAGTCAATGAGGCTTGCTTTTACCTGCAATGTAATCCATCACAGCAAACAACACACCAGAAAGAATGAAAGCCATGTGTATCGCTAGCATCCAGCCCATTTGTTCGTTAGCAATATGCGCTGAATTCGGCGTACTTTGATGCACGAACGCCTTGAGCAAATCAATGGCAGAAATTGCAACAATCGAACCAATTAACTTAAGTTTAAGCCCAGAGAAATCTACTTTACCCATCCAGTCTGGTCTATCTTCACTATTGGCCGTGTTGATTTTAGAGACAAAGTTTTCGTAGCCACTAAAAATCACCATAATCAACAAGTTGGCAACTAAAGTCATATCAACCAAAGCTAACAATGACAAGACTACTTCTTGTTCAGCAGCGCTAAATATATGCACAACAATATGCATAAACTCTTGCGCGAATTTCACCATTAAAATCACCAGACCGCCCACCAAGCCCAGATACATTGGTGCTAGCACCCATCTGCTTCTAAAAATAATCCCTTCTATCAGCTGTTCTATAAAGTTAATCATGTGCTAAATCCGTTTGGTTATCAGTAAGCGGCGTTATATCTTCCGCAGTTAAATTAAGGGCGCAATTTTGGCACTGATTTAATGAATAAACAAATTTTTTGTCAGGATATCGTCAGCTTTGCGCTTTAAGATGCAATACATGGTGACAGATAAAGGTTTCAAACACATGTCAGCCATTAATACTTAATGTAGTACTTACTTTTTGGAGATTGATATGAACAAATTTTTAGCAACCCTATTCGCAGGCGCATTTGCATTAACATTAGGTTCATCTGTAGTTGCTGCTGATGCGGCTAAATCAGTAGAAGCAGTTAAAGCGACTGCGACTAAAGCCGCCGAGCCTGTGAAAGCCGAAGCTGCAAAAGTAGCTGAGCCTGCTAAAGTAGTACCTGTAAAAAAACATGTTAAGAAAGCTAAGAAAGCAGCCAAGGCAGTCAAAGCGGCACCTTCTGATGCTGATGCTGCAGCCTTAACTGGTAAATAAATCAGACGCCAGATTATTCTGGTTAAATGAAAGCGTGTAAAAAGGGATAGAAAATCGTCCCTTTTTACATTTTTAACGCACCTGACATGATAAAAACGGTCATGATTTCATTGCTACTAATTTATGCTACTGATCTATTAACTGCGCTTTTCGAACAAGCCCAAGTGCATGAAATAAAGAAAATATGTCGTAAATGTCCACGCAACATTTGTTTAAACATCCTTATGAATACAGCCCGCTTTTAAGGCTTCAAAATAAACCCGCTCAATACCATCGTTATCAATAGAGGGTAATGTTAGCTTGTCTTTCACTGCGCGACAGCTTGCGTTATCGATGATTATTTCTGTGATTAGTTTGACTCTTTTACTCGTTTATAATGCTTGCTCTTGCTTAGCACATCTGCTAATGAACAATATTACAGCCATGGCTACCGTTGCTATTAACATAGGCTTCATGATTAAGGGCTCATTTTTAAATAACAATTTTTTTGATAATTCATATCAATCCTGACGCAATGTTGATGGTTAGTGCTACTAATGTTGTATTAAAAAAGAAGGCCAGAACACAATGTATTAGGCCTGTTCTTCGCATGGATCTACTGGTAAAGCTCACATCAGCCGTTTGACCAGATGTGCCAATGACGCAAGAAAAATAAAGAAAATCACTATAATCTAACGTGGATGTTCCTGGAAACTCTAATCCACCTGATTCACCATGCTCTTTTGCAACATAAAAGTCATGTGCATAATGTAGGGCAAACATCACTTGTGTAAACGCCCATGAAGATAAAATTGTCAGTACAGCAAGCGTGACATGTGCATAACGTAGCAAGCCATGCATATCTTTTACCACTGAAAGTTCCGCAACGATTGCTCCTATAGAAACCATCGCGGCAATAACCACCATTCCTAGCACAACATACTTCCCATCATCTTGTATGAGGGCGCGAGTACGCATTTTATTCTGCGATGTCCAAAACATCATGCGGGCGGCTAATATCAAGTAAAGCCAAGTACCTACGTTCCAGCCAACAATTGCCCGCGTAATTCCATGTAAGGCTAAATCTTTTGGCAATAGTAGCGCGACTAAAATCCCGACAAGAATCGAGCCGAAAAGTCTAGGTCGCGATAGGATCATGCGTATAAAAATTGGGTGCGCTAAGGAGTGTGTTGTAGTCATATTTGTGGCTTTTGGATACTTTTAATTCAAGTAAGTGAAATCTAGTATACAAGAGGATGTTGCTGCTTAATACAGCAACCTAGCATTAGGCAATATGGGCGGTATTTAATTGAAAATTGGCTAACCAAAATTTAATGGGCTAGCCAATTGAGATGTGACATAAGTGCTGAATTTTTACTGCGCTTGCAGATATTGAGCAATCGCGTCAATATCCGTTTCTGACAAGCCTTTCACCACCTCGTGCATAGTTACGGCGGCTGGGCGTTCATTACCATAAAAAACCTTAAGTTGCCTTTTTAGGTAAAACTCATGTTGACCGCCGAGTCTAGGCGTAGATTCCTTGCCTTCCCCCTTTTCCCCATGGCAAGCCATGCACGGTGGAACACCTTTATCAAGATGGCCATTTGTAAAAATATCTTTATCCAAGTCATACTTCACTTGATCTGAAATTTTGCCAAGATGCGCGGGTGCTTTAGTTTCATATTCACATGAATGCCGAGTGATTTCATTAGCCCAATGGCTTCATCTTGGCAGCCTCGCGGCAAAGCAATATATTTTTCAAAGTCTTCTGCACAGCCAATCACTCTGGGAATATCAAAGGTTGAAAGCCGCATCTTTTGGGTTTTGTAAAATTCTGGATTCTGAAAAGCGGCTAAACGCACTAATCGATTCATTAGTGCCGTTGGCAAATCCTCTTTTGGTATGAAAACCATATTTGCCGTCACGACTTCTACCGACTCAGGAAATGGACCATCAATTGGCTTGTCATCTAATCGTCTGGATGGCGGCTTAGTCCAAGGATCTTCGATGCCTTCATCAATACTGACAAATTTGACTCCCAGCACACCACCATCCATATGTACAGATTGAATTAAACGCTCTGCAGAGTTCGAGTTTACCCGTTTACCTTAGCCAGATAATCCCACTGGTCATGGTAAGGCTACGCCATGCGATTGATCATTACGGATGCAAATAAAAACCAAAAACTCAAAGATTAACGATTGATTGATCACATCTCCAAAGCTTATCAATGGCTGACTTTAATCACCTC
>JBBAOU010000042.1:0-19337 GCA_040401175.1 Methylotenera sp.
CCGGTACTAAAATATCCTTCTTAGTGAGTACACCTTAGGTGTAATTGTGGGTTTGAGCTAGTCGCGATTTAATAGTATTTGATTAGCCCAAACCCTAAGGAGTAGTGTAATGAGTACTAAACCGTTTCAATACAAAAAACAGGCAATTAAGGAATCTCAACCGTCAATGAATGTGCCTGGCGTTCCTGCTTGGCTGGGTGATACCTTTGTTTCTGCAGATAAAGAAAAAACCATCTGTGCTGGTTTTTTTCGCTTAGAAAAAGGCAATGAGTTGGTCTATGACTATGACTACGAAGAAATGAAAATTATTGTAGATGGTACCTTTATTATTTCAGATGAAACTGGTCAAAAAGTGACTGCTACTGTAGGCGATGTTCTTTATTTCCCCTCAGGTAGCCGTATTACATTTAACACACCAGATTACGCAGTTGGCTTTTTTTGCGGACAACGTGCGCCGCTTTAATTAGATTTATGCTTATTGGCTGCCTTGTTTAAAACACCTCTGTAATGATTCAAAAGAGCATTACAGAGTTGATTAATCTGAATATTTAATGACTTTGCTTTTGTGTGTGAAGTGCTTAATTAAGTTAACTTAGAAAAAAACCCTACGAGCCTGTAGTTGTGTAGATTCCCAATTTAAATGCTGGTAATAACCTAGCGCCTCGGTGTTTTCAATATCAACCAAAAGCTGCGCGCGCGTTGCGCCTTTGCTTTTAGCCCAATCTAAAGTTTTCTGCAGTAATTGCTTACCAATACCACAGCCTCTAAATTCAGCATCAATTACCATGTCTTCTATCCATGCAGATGCCGTGCCTTGTGCGGTGGAAATTACTAATTGGGCGCTAACCATGCCGACCGCTTTTCCCGCAGAATTTTTAGCTACTTGTATAGTAGCTAAAGCTTGATTTTTAAGTATGAGTACGAGTCCCTTTTCTTGCCTACTGAAGTCTGGCTTAAAATCTTTTTCTATACCAAACAGCAATGATAATAAATTGATCAAATCAGGAACGTCAGTTTCAACCGCCTCGCTATAAGTGACTGTTTTCATGATATTTCCTGTAATTTTATGATGCTATTCTTCGACGTTTTCTTGCCTAGGATCGTCGTAATGGATAATGGCTAGAAACTTGATAGGCGTTTTAATCAGCTTTTCTGGGCGATGAGGTATCTCTCCCTGAAATGTAAGTGAATCACCACTATTAAGCACAAAAGTTTCTTCACCAACACGATACTCAAGTACGCCTTCTAGCATGTGCAGAAATTCAGTACCAGGATGCTCGAAGGCGGGGAACTCTTCGCCAGAATCTTCTAGGGTGATTAAAAAAGGCTCAAATGTTTTATGTTGACCTTGGTCATAAGCCAGTAATTGGTAAGTGTGACCAACACGTGTACCACGCCTAACGACCTCCATGCCCTCGTCTTTTTTAACTAATTGGGCAGCGCCTCTAGGCAAATTATAATTTTGAAATAACTTAGATAAAGTAACGCCCAATGCATTGGCTAGTTGCTCCAGTGTTTCTAGGCTAGTGGCGGCTAAGCTGTTTTCAATTTTACTCAACATACCGCGACTAATTCCTGCGCGCTCAGAAACAGCCGCAATCGTCAAGTTATGATCCAGCCGTAATTTTCGAATGGTAGACCCTAAGTGCCGTCCCAGCGCCTTGTTTGGTGTTTCTCCCTTTGCACTTTCAATCTCATTTTTTGATGCCATGACCATGCCTATAGATGATATTTAAGCGAATATTACAAGAGAGTTGCTAAAACTTGTGAGAAAATTCATTTTATTAACTAATGTTGAAGCACACGGATGTATTTTGCCATTAATTATCTGAATTTTACAAGTAAAGTTTAACTAAAGGAATAATAGTTAATGTAAAATAAAATTTATAATTGTTTTTATTTAAGTTGTTTTTGAAAAATATAAGCATGAATTACCCCAACTCAATGATTAGGAGATTATTTTGAATGAAAGAATTGTAATGCGTACCGGTGAAGCTTTAGTTGCAGGCGGACCTCCAGGCACAGCGGCTGAGCCAGAAGTGATTATTGGCGAATTAGATGGACCTGTAGGTACAGCAATTGCTACCTTAACTGGTGATCAAGTCGCCGGCCATACACGCGTTTTTGCGTTATTGAATACAGATATTCAAGTACGGCCAGTCACTTTGATGGTGAGTAAAGTGACCGTAAAAGATAGCAAATACACCAATATTCTAATGGGTACTGTGCAAGCAGCCATTGCTAATGGTGTATTAGATGCCGTGCGAGCCGGTGATATACCTAAAGAGCGTGCGAATGATTTAGGCATTATTGTTTCGGTTTGGCTTAATCCTATGGTGAGTAAAGATGATAAGCTAGACCATAAAATATTGTTTGATATTCATCGCAAAGCCACTGCTTTGGCGATTCATAAAGCTATGAACAATAAACCTGATATTGATTGGCTACTTGAGAATCAAGACAAGATCACGCATAAGTATTATCAAATGGGCCTAGATGGAAAACTCTAATCTTTATCGGCTGTCGTCTTGAAGTTATGCGCCCAATATAAACATGTTGCAAGTAAATCACTGAGTAAAGGTTTAACCGCCTGAGCCAGTGATTCTTGATAAGTGTAGTGCGGACTTTCTTGCATATAAATACATTGATTCATCTCTAGTTGTAGCGCATGTATATTCAAGGTGGGCACACCATAGTGCCTAGTGATATATCCGCCTTTGAAGCGCCCATTAAATACATAGCTATATTTCTTCGCTGAGCTTAACTTCTTTTCAATGCCATTTTGGTAATTTTGCATCATGTTTTTTAAGGCAGATTCTAGCGACTCGTCGCATGATTGCCTATCGGCAGTCCCAAAATTTAAGTCTGGTAATTTCCCCTCAAAGAATCTTGGTACATGTGATGTAATCGAATGTGCATCCCACAATAAAACGATGCCATGTATGGCGTGGATGCGTTTCAATTCAGACGCTATCTTATTATGATAAGGGCACCAGTATTGCTCGATTCTATATTTTATTTCTATTTCATCTGGCTGCCTGCCTGCCAAATAAACTGGCTGTTTATCAAATGTATCTATTGGACATAGCCCTGTCACATCCTGTCCTGGATAAAGGCTGGTATCCTCAGCCGATCTGTTCAAATCAATTACATAGCGCATGTACTCGGCGGATAAAACGGTCGCATCATATTTTTCAGCCATGTCATATAAAAGCGGTAGATGCCAATCAACATCAGGCATTTGTAAGGCTGCTTGTGTCATATGCGCAGCAATTTCCTTTGGTATGTTGGTGCCTACATGTGGCATTGAGATTAATAACGGCGAATTTCCGCTTTTAAAATGATAGTGCTTAGACATATTAAATATTCATCCGAATTTATTTTAGATATATAACTCTTAGGTAGTAATACTTAGTATCCAAAAACGCTAAGTTACTAATATATAGAGTAAAAGTCTATTAACTTTAGCACAAGTTTCATTGTAATTAAAAAAGTTTCATTTAGTCGTTGACAGTCAGTAATCCAGTATGGCTAAATACGTTATGAGTTTCACGTGGGTTAAAAAAGTTAATTAATTTAACTGATGCAACCCAGCGCTATAACGACTAAACATATTTTTAACGCGGATTTAGCGACTTTCATTTAAAGCTAAATTAGCAAATCAGACATTAGGTTTCATGGAGTTTATAAATGCCATTAAGACTACTAAAATACGCGATAAATAAAGAGCACCCAGCACCACGCTTTTTTAAATCTCACGACGCACCTAAAAAATCTTATGACGTGGTCATTATTGGTGGTGGCGGACATGGTTTGGCTGCGGCCTATTACCTAGCAAAAGATCATGGTATTACCAATGTTGCCGTACTAGAAAAAGGTTACATTGGTGGTGGTAACACTGGTCGAAATACTACAATTGTGCGTTCTAATTACTTAACCCCAGAAGGTGTTAATTTCTATGATGCCAGCCTTAAAATCTATGAAGGTCTATCTGAAGAGTTGGATCTCAATCTGTTTTACTCCACCCGAGGGCACTTTACCCTTGCCCATACTGAATCAGCCATGCGTACTATGCGTTGGCGCGCAGAGGTTAATAAGCATGTCGGTGTTGAAAGCCGTGTAGTTGGTCCGGACGAAATCGCTAAAGCCTGCCCACAACTGGATTTAAGCTGTAGTGGACAAGCGCCGATTCTAGGTGCCTTGTTTCATGCACCAGGTTCGGTTGCGCGCCATGACGGCGTAGCTTGGGGTTATGCGCGAGGCGCAGATCGTTTAGGTGCAGAAATTCATCAAAACACTGAAGTGCTTTCTATTGATGTTAAAAACGGCAAAGTCTGTGGCGTTAAAACCAACAAAGGTTATATCGAAACTAAACAAGTGTTATGTGCAGTGGCTGGTTTTACACCGCGTATCACTGAAATGGTAGACCTAGAAACACCTATTGTTATTCATCCTCTGCAAGCTTGTGTGACCGAGCCTATGAAGCCTTGGTTAGATACTATTTTGGTTTCTGGCAGCCTGCATGTTTATGTCAGTCAGACTGCGCGCGGTGAGTTGGTAATGGGCTCTTCGCTGGATCCCTACGAAGTACATTCTACAAGGTCTACATTAGATTTCGTAGAAGGACTTACTTCACACATGCTGGATATGTTTCCGTTCTTGGCTAACGTCAAAGTTGTGCGGCAATGGGCTGGTATGGCCGATATGACGCCAGACTTTGCGCCGATTATGGGGAAAACTCCAATCGAAGGTTTTTATCTAGATGCTGGTTGGGGTACTTGGGGTTTTAAAGCGACGCCAATTAGCGGTAAAACGATGGCACAGACTATTGCTAACGATAGCGCGCCAGATTTAATTCACTCATTCCGCCTGTCACGTTTTGAAGATTACGAACTGACTGGGGAAAAAGGCGCTGCGTCAGTAGGTCACTAAGGCTGAAGACCCCTTATTAATTAGAGGAATATGCAATGAAACTTCTTACCTGTCCTTTGAATGGCAGTCGACCACTGAGTGAGTTTATATTCGGTGGTGAATATCGTGATGCGCCAGATCAAAAAACTTGTAGCGACTCAGAATGGGCGGCCTATGTGCATAATCGCAACGGCGCACCTGGCGATAAAAAAGAATGGTGGTATCACTCACCTAGCGGCACATGGTTTATTGCAGAACGTAATACCTTGAGCGATAAAGTGTCCCGCACCTATTTGCTTAGCGTAAATACTAACCAAATGCAGGAGCAAGCCAAATGAGTCTGCGCACAACTAAACAAAATGGTGAATGGCTAGATCGCACTAAAAAAATTAATTTTACTTTTGAAGGTGAAGCTTTTATTGCTTTTGAAGGCGACACCATCTCTAGTGCCTTGTGGGCAGCAGGACAAAAAGTATTAGGCCGCAGTTTTAAATACCATCGTGCACGCGGTGTATTAAGTTTAGCCAATCATGATGTCAACATTTTGGTGACCGATGGCATGGATACAAATATGCGTGCGGATATAGTACTCGTCAAAGATGGCATGGTGTTAAATGCAGTAAATACAGTCGGTGGCGTTAAAAAAGATAAAAATAGTTTTATCGATTCCATCTCGCCATTATTGCCAGTCGGTTTCTACTATAAAGCCTTTCATACGCCACGTCGCTTTTTCCCGTTTTGGGAAAAAGTTATACGTAAAGCTTCCGGCTTAGGTATTGTCAATTTTGATTATCCACGCATACTTAAACGCAAATTGCATACACATTGTGATGTGTTAGTGATTGGTGCTGGACCAAGCGGCCTGACGGCAGCTCTTGTAGCGGCGGAAGCTGGACTAGAAGTGACTATTGTTGATGAAAACCAGCAAGCTGGCGGTAGCTTAGGTTACAACCGTGGTGGCAATGTCGCGACGGCTTCGCAATTGACCGATTTGCTAGCAAAGGTAGCAGGTTACTCCAACATTACGATGATTACTGGTGCTTACGCAGCTGGATATTATCCTGATCATTTAATTCCAATTGTTGCGGCTAATGGCATTACCAAAGTTCGTGCTAAAACTGTCATTGTGGCCAGTGGTGCTTTTGAGCAACCACCAGTATTTAGATATAACGATTTACCTGGTGTGATGCTGGGTTCTGCAGCTCAGCGTTTGATTTATCGTTACGGTGTTAAACCGTTTAACAATGGTGTAGTAGTGACTGCTAATGATTATGGTTATCGTGTTGCATTAGATTTATTAGTGGCTGGCACTAAAGTAGTCGCAGTCGTAGATTTACGAGCAGAGGCTAGCTCAATGGCTGCTGAGCTCACGAAACGTGGTGTTAAAGTTTACCCAGGACATTGTGTTTATGAAGCCTTGGCTTCCTCAGATAAGTCTGGCGTACGTGGCGCAATTATCTGCGCTTATGATGAACAAAAAAATGTGGCTATTACGACTAAAAAAATCACATTAGAGTGCGATGGCATTGCGATGAGTGCCGGTTGGGCGCCAGCGGGCGCTTTGTTGTATCAAGCTGGTACTGCAATGCAGTTTGATTATGCCGTGCAACAGTTCGTGCCTAATCGTATCCCTGACGGTATTTTTGCTGCAGGAAAAGTGAACGGTATTTTTGAGCTGGAGCAACGCATCAATGATGGTAGGCGTGCGGCTAATGAGGCTTTGCGTTACCTAGGATTATCTGCGCCTGAAGTGGTAGTAGAGAAACATGTGGGCGCTTGCCCAAGCCATCCTTACCCGATGGTTCCGCATGACAAGGGCAAAAACTTTGTCGATTTTGATGAAGATATACAGATTAAAGACTTTGTAAATGCCGCTAAAGAAGGCTTTGATAATATCGAGTTAATGAAGCGCTTTACCACTGTAGGGATGGGACCTAGCCAAGGTAAGCACTCAAATATGAACGCGATTCGTATCTTGGCCAAGATTCGTAATTTGCCAGTAGAAAAGATTGGCACGACGACTTCAAGACCGTTCTTCCATCCAACGCCGATTGGTCATTTAGGTGGTCGTGGTTTTCATTCACATCGCCTCACATCATTGCATCAATGGCATGCAGATCATGGCGCAGTATTTACTGATATTGGTGCATGGAAACGCGCAGCTTATTACCTAACAGCTGGCCAAACGAAAGAAGATGCAATTCAAACAGAAGCCATGGCTGTGCGCCAGACTGCCGGCATTATTGATGGTAGTTCGTTCGGCAAAATTGAAGTGCACGGACCAGATGCGGCTGAGTTTTTAGAGCGCTTCTTCACCGGTGTTTATACCACGCAAAAAGTGGGAAGTTGTCGCTATGTAATGTTGCTAGATGAGTCTGGTGTGATTGTTGATGACGGTATTGCTAGTCGATTGGCTGATGATTTGTTTTATCTTTCAGTCGGTACTTCTAATGCAGCAGCGGTCTACCGCGAAATGCAACGCTCGCAACAAATGTGGCAATTAGACCTAGGTTTAGTCAATGTTACAGGTGCTTTTGGTGCGATTAATATTGCTGGGCCTGCAGCACGTGAAATTCTAGCTACGTTAACAGATCTAGATTTATCTTATGAGTCATTCCCAATTAGCAGTGTGCGCGAAAGTTTCGTCGCCGGTGTTGAAGCTAGGCTGATTCGTGTTGCTTTTGTGTCTGATGTTGGATATGAACTTCATATCCCAATGGTGCAAGTGCCTCAAGTTTGGCAAGCGTTACTCGATGCTGGTAAAAAACATGGCGTACGACCATTCGGCAGTGATACGCAGCGTTTATTGCGCTTAGAAATGGGCCATGCGATGCCAGGAGTCGATACCGACGGTTTAACAAATCCGTTTGAAATCGGTGCTGAATGGGCGCTGAAAATGACTAAAGCTTATTTTATCGGACAGCGTAGTTTGCAAATTTTGGCAAAGAAACCACTTAGAAAACGCTTGGTTGCCTTCGTTCTAGCTGAAAATTTCAAAGGTGAAATGCCTATGGATTGTAATTTAGTACTAGAAGGTCGCGAAATTCTTGGAAGGGTCACCAGCATAGGCTATAGCAAGTTTATTAATCGTTGCATAGGTTTGGCTTTTGTTACACCAGCTAAAACCGCGATAGGTGCGCAGTTCCAAATTCGCACAGATAACGGCTCATCAGTGACTGCTACGGTAGTCAAAACGCCATTTTTAAAGAATTAAAAGGAGCTTGATATGCAAGCACTTACGCCAAATAAAGCCGTTAAACTAGATGCGAAAATTTCACCCGCCGCACCAGCGCAATCTGGCGCAAATGTAAAGTGGGCGGTAATGAATGATATGCAGATTGCAACCGCGTTTGCCAGTGCCGAGGTTGAGCAGGCTAGACAAAAAGTGTTGGGTGTGACTGATGTTAGTTGCTTTCCTCGCTATGGGTTTAAAGGGCCACAAGCTGCGCAGTGGGCGGCTGATCATGAATTGGCGATTCCTTCAAGTCCTAATTCATGGACACTGAGCGATCAAAAAAGCTTGGTGTTAAGGTTAGGTGGTAGTGAATTCTTACTTGAGGACCAAATCGGCGGTATCGTTTGTGAAAAACTATCTAGCATTAGCGCACGAGTTGCAGGTGTTTACAAAGTACCACGGGCAGATGCTGCTTTTATCTTAAATGGCAGTGCTGCACTCAATTTGTTTGCAGAATTATGCTCGCTTGATTTGCGGCCATCTGCCCTGCTGGCTAACGATGTAATCATGACGCAACTAGCTGGGATATCAGCCATCGTTATTCGTCAAACGCACAATGGTGAGCCGGTTTATCGCATTTGGTGTGACGGCACTTATGGCGCTTATATGTGGGAAACTTTAATAGAAATTGCAGTTGAATTAGGCGGTGGGGCAGTTGGGCTTGCTAGTTATCAGCAGTAAAACTAGAACGGCTAACGTGACAGATAACTAAGATTTCAGGGAGAGATAAATGAAAACATTAGACGAAGCAAAAAAGTTTTTAAAAGACAATAGCGTTAAGTATGTATTGGCGCAATTTGTTGATATACACGGTGTTGCTAAGGTTAAATCAGTACCAGCTGCGCACATTGGCAGCATATTAAAAGGTGGTGCTGGTTTTGCTGGCGGTGCTATTTGGGGAATGGGGATTGCACCAAATGGTCCGGATTACATGGCGGTTGGAGACTTATCAACCTTAACACTCATGCCTTGGCAGCCAGGATACGCTCGTATTATTTGCGATGGTAATGTTAATGGCAAACCTTATGATCATGATTCGCGTGTGGTATTAAAAGCGCAAACCGACCGCCTAGCTAAAAATGGCTGGACGCTTTATACAGGCTTAGAGCCTGAATTCTCTTTACTGCGTAGAGATGAAAAAGGGGCTATTCATCCTTATGATGAAACAGATACCTTGCAAAAACCTTGTTATGACTACAAGAGCATGTCTAAACAATCTGAATTTTTAGAACGATTAACCGAGACGTTGATTGAAGCTGGTCTTGATATTTACCAGATCGATCATGAGGACGCGAATGGTCAGTTTGAAATCAACTATACCTATGCCGACTGTTTACGCAGTGCCGATGATTACTTAATGTTTAAGATGGCTGCGAGTCATATTGCCAATGAACTTGGCATGATTTGTTCATTTATGCCTAAACCATTCGGCAACCGTCCAGGTAATGGTATGCATATGCATATGTCTATTGGTGATGGTAACAAAAGTTTATTTGAAGATGACAGCGATAAAACAGGTCACGGTTTATCTAAGCTAGCCTATCACTTTATGGGCGGTATTTTAGCGCATGCACCAGCCATTACGGCACTGGCTTGCCCAACCATAAACTCATATAAACGCTTGGTTGTTAGTCAATCACTGACTGGTTCAACTTGGGCGCCAGCTTATATTTCATACGGAAATAATAACCGCTCAACCATGGTGCGGATTCCTTATGGTCGTCTAGAGTTACGCTTACCTGATGGTAGCTGTAATCCTTATTTAACGACTGCTGCTGTTATTGCTGCTGGCTTAGATGGCGTTAAGCGTGAGTTACACCCAGGCGCGGGTCATGCCAATAACTTATACGATTTATCGCCAGCGCAAATGCGTGAGCAAGGCATTGGTATCTTGCCGCAAAGCTTAGGTGAAGCTTTAGATCAATTAGAAAGCAATAAAGTAATTCGTGATGCATTAGGTGATTCCTTATCTGAAGAGTTTATCAAGATTAAACGCGTTGAGGCAATGGAGCATCAGCGTCATGTTTCAGATTGGGAAATTAACCGTTATGTAGAGTTTTTCTAGCCGCTAAGCTAGCCATAAAATTAACTGGTAATTGAGATAGAACTTAAAAATTTGTAAGGAGAATGATATGTGTGGAATTGTAGGGTTACTGGTTAGAAACCAAAAAATGCGTGACTCAATTGGTGAGCTCATGTTGCCCATGTTAATTGGTATGACTGAACGTGGACCTGATTCTGCTGGTCTGGCCATCTTTGGCTCACCAGCTGGCGCAAATGAAAGAAAATTTAGTCTGTATTCTGGTACCACCGATTTTAATTGGACTAAATTGGGTCACGACTTTGAGAAGCATTTAAGCATTAAAGCTAGAGTAGAGACTAAGGCTAATCATGCTGTGCTGATTACAAGTTTAGAGCCAGCTACAGTAAAAATCTGGCTAAAAGAACATTACCCACAATTACACTTGCTTTCAGCGGGTCAATTGATGGATATTTACAAGGACGTAGGCACGCCAGCACAAGTGGCTGAACGCTATGACTTTAAAAACCTAAAAGGCACGCATTTAGTTGGTCATACACGTATGGCTACCGAATCTGCTATTACGCCAGCACATGCTCATCCTTTTACTGCGGGTGAAGATTGGTGCTTAGTACATAACGGTTCTTTATCTAACGCACATAGTCTGCGTCGCAAGCTGGAATATCAAGGTATTGAGTTTGAAACAGATAATGACACTGAGGCGGCTTGCCGTTACCTGCAGTGGCGTATGCGTGAAGGCGATGATCTTGAAACTGCCCTACATCATGGCTTTGAAGAGTTAGACGGTTTTTACACTTTATTAATGGGTACTAGCAACCAATTAGCCTTGGTGCGTGACCCATTTGGTTGTAAACCAGCCATTATTGCTGAACATGATGACTATGTAGCGATCGCTTCAGAATTCCGCTCATTGGCGCATCTGCCCGATATTAAAAATGCAAAGGTGTTTGAACCTTCACCTATGGAGATGTATGTATGGAAACTTTAAAATATGACCCAGCTATATTTGATCTGGATGTCATGCCACTACGTGAGATTAATCAATTTCTTCACAGTGATGCCAGCACTCTAAATGGAAAATCAGTTGTGATTGAAAATCCAAACGGCGCACATAACATTGCCGTTGGCCTTAAAGCTGAACTAGATATCACAATTAAAGGCCATGCTGGTTACTACGCAGCGGGCATGAATCAAATTGCTAAAGTCACGATAGAAGGCAGTGCTGGTAGTGGCGTCGCTGAGAATATGATGTCTGGCATAGTGCATGTCAAAGGCTTCGCTTCTAATGCGGCTGCGGCCACCGCTAATGGTGGTTTGCTGATTATTGATGGTGATGCTGGTTTACGTACGGCAATTGCGCTAAAAGGCGCTGATGTAGTGGTTGGCGGTTCGGTCGGCAGCTTCTCCGCGTTTATGGCACAAGCTGGCAACTTTGTGATTCTAGGCGATGCCGGTGAAGGTCTAGGCGACTCTATTTATGAAGCGAAAATATTCGTACGCGGTAAAGTGAAAAGTTTGGGTGCAGATTGTGAAGAGAAAACCACCAGTGCTGAAGACCGAAAAATACTGGCAGACTTGTTGATTAAATCTGGCCATGCCGATGTGAATCCTGACAGCTTCCAGCAGTATGGCTCAGCGCGAACCCTCTACCACTTCCATGTTGATAACGCAGGAGCATATTAAAATGAGTGACGATAAAACAAAAGACGCAGTGCATAAAATGCCACAAACGACGCCACGTTATTCAGCCACTTTTGATGAATATACAAATTCTGAAATTAGACGTGCTGCGGCTACCGGTATTTATGACATCCGAGGTGCAGGCTCTAAACGTAAATTGCCGCACTTTGATGATTTACTATTTTTAGGCGCATCTGTCAGCCGTTATCCATTAGAAGGCTACCGTGAAAAATGCGGCACTGATGTGATTTTGGGTACACGTTTTGCCAAAAAACCTATCCATCTTAAAACACCGGTGACAATTGCTGGTATGAGTTTTGGTTCATTATCTGGCCCAGCTAAAGAAGCTTTGGGTCGCGGTGCGACTGCAGCAGGCACTAGTACGACTACTGGTGATGGGGGAATGACGCAAGAAGAACGCGGTCATTCAACAACTTTAGTTTATCAATATTTACCATCGCGTTATGGTATGAACCCAGATGATTTGCGCAAAGCCGATGCGATTGAATTGGTGATTGGCCAAGGCGCAAAACCAGGTGGTGGTGGTATGTTGCTCGGCCAGAAAATTACGGCGCGTGTAGCGAAAATGCGTTGCTTACCAGAAGGCATTGATCAGCGTTCATCTTGCCGCCATCCAGATTGGACCGGTCCAGATGACTTGGAAATTAAGATTGCAGAACTACGTGAAATTACAGATTGGGAAAAACCAATTTATGTTAAGATCGGTGCTACACGTCCTTACTTTGATGTCGCGCTTGCTGTTAAAGCAGGCGCTGATGTCGTGGTATTAGATGGTATGCAAGGTGGCACTGCAGCAACACAAGAAGTGTTTATTGAGCATGTAGGCTTGCCGATTTTAGCAGCGATTCGCCCTGCAGTAAAAGCTCTGCAAGACTTAGGCGTTTATCGCAATGGTAAAAATAGTGTGCAGTTGATTGTGTCTGGTGGTATTCGTAACGGCGCTGATGTTGCTAAAGCAATTGCTTTAGGGGCAGATGCGGTCGCGATTGGAACTGCGGCGCTGATTGCGCTTGGTGACAACGATCCGCATCTAGAAGCGGAATACCAAAAATTAGGGACTACTGCTGGCGCTTATGATGACTGGCATGAAGGTAAAGATCCAGCTGGTATTACTACGCAAGATCCTGAACTGATGAAACGCTTAGATCCAATTAAAGCTGGCCATCGTTTGGCGAATTACATTGCGGTAATGACAATGGAAGCGCAAGTGGTAGCACGTGCTTGTGGCAAGTCGCACTTGCATAATCTTGAACCGGAAGATTTAGTTGCACTAACTATAGAAGCTTCAGCCATGGCACAAGTGCCCTTGGCAGGTACTAGCTGGATACCTGGAGTTTCAAAATTCTAGATTAACTAAATCGCTTAACTCCACCCAGAAATCTGGGTTTTAGGAGCTTATGTGCAATGAATAATGATTTTTACTTGAAGGCGGATTCGACCTCCAACTACCGGAATAGGGTAAAAGTATTGTCCATATTAAATGCATATAAGCTCTGTTTTTATGTTTTTTTCAGATTTACTATCTTCTACAAATCTTTTCAATTTTCGGTTCCACAAGCGCGCCGCTATCAAATTCGCCTACCATTTTGGTGACTATCTAAACTACTTCACTGATTTTTTAATTTTAAAAGATAGGGAGATGGTCATGAGAAATGATTTAAATAAAAGAATGAATGACATGTATCAGCGCGACTGCTTAATGGCTTGGTTTGATGTTGCCTTGTTGTGGGCTGCCGTTATTTTTGTGTTAGTTGCTATTCTAGGCATTGTGCAGGATCCAAATATTAGGCTTGTACTGTATATCGCTAGTTTTATGTTAATGCTGTTCAACACCGCCTCCGTATTGGCGATGACCAAGCATTTTAAAGAAGACAAGGATTACATCTACGGTTTAGATATTAAACATTTAGATGCTAACCATGCCGCTAAAATTAAGCACTAGGAGATCGATATGAAAAAAAACTACAACCCGCCTAAGCAAGGCATGTTAGGTCAGATTTTTGACACAGCGTTAGTGTTGGTGTTGGTTTATGCCAGCTTAATGTTGCCTTTGTTGTTTAAAGCCGCGGAAAAAGCTGAGAACGCAGCTGTCGTTGCTGCTGCCGCAGTTAAATCGACTTGGGAATCCTTAGGTCAAAATGCAATTCAGCAGGCGCAATGGATCAAGCTAGGCTACGATCCAGAAAAGGCTGCCACCTTAATCAATAGCCGTTTTGACTACACCATAGATCCTATGATGTTAATCATCACCATTATTGTTGTCGCTGGCTATTTTATGTTCATGTTAAAAGTATCTGATAAGCAATACCGCGAAGTCATTGCGGAAAAATTCGACAATTAATAAATAATTGCTTATAACAAAGGAGAAGGATCATGGGGTTTTGGGACATTATAGTTTATGTGGCATGGAGCTTATCAGCGATCATGTTGGTATGGATGGTAGTAGATTCATTTATGATTTCATCGCAATACGACGAAGAATATTTAATGAGCTCACGCGAAGGTGGCGAAGATGATGTTGTTCATGGTGTGCATCTTGAAGAGGGGAACCAATAATGGCTAGCGAAAAAATAACGAGTGGCGGCAAGCCTATCGCCATGCTTAAAGTGCTTAACCCATTTCATATTTGGGCCTTGGGTGTTGGCATCGTCTTAGTGGGTGAGTTTATGGGGTGGAATTTCACAGTTGGCAAGGGCGGTGCTTACGCTTCATTAATCGCCTGTTGGGTCATAGGCTTGCTCTACACCTGTGTGGCGATGATCGATTCTGAAGTCACTTCCACAGTAGCGGCAGCAGGCGGGCAATACACGCAGGCAAAACATATTATTGGGCCATTAATGGCGTTTAATGTGGGCTTATATCTAGTCATGGCTTACACCATGCTTTGTGCCGCCGATGCGCTGGTAGTAGGCGATTTAATGAAGTCTGGTGCTGAGGTGATGGGCTATGCCAACCTTGATACCAAGCCTTTTGTGGTGCTGACCGTAGCCTTCCTAGCATGGCTGAATTATCGAGGGGTATTTGCAACACTGACACTTAATTTAGTCATTACCTTCTTGGCATTCCTGTCATTAATCGTACTATTCTTTGCTGTGGACCCACTGCACCAAGGCGTCGTGCTACAGCATCAAGCCTTGCTTACTGACCTACCTTACGGTTGGATTGGTGTGATTGCTTCGCTACAGTTTGGTATGTGGTATTACTTGGGGATTGAAGGTACTTGTCAGGCGGCTGAAGAAGTACGCTCTGCCGGTAGATCAATTCCACTTGGTACCATGGGCGGCATGATGACACTATTAGTGGCAGCGACGATTACTTGGTTTGTAGCCACAGGTTTAATGCCTTGGCAATATTTAGGTCAAGCAGTAACGCCTATGTATGATGCAGCTACATTGCTTGGTAGTTCTCAGTTGCAACTAATGTTGTTCGTCGCCACCGCCTTTGCCGCAATTGCTTCGGCCAACGGTTGTATTAATGATGCTTCACGTGCTTGGTTCTCATTAGCACGCGACCGTTATATGCCGGTATTTTTTGGTGCTATTCATCCAAAATACCGCACACCATATCGTTCAGTATTGTTCTTAGTGCCGATTGCCGTGTCGTTTGCATTCACTGGATTATTAGATCAAGTCATTACCTTTTCGATTTTGTCAGGTTTGCTCGGCTATACCTTTATGACTTTCAATATGATCAAGTTTAGAAAAATGTGGCCATTAGGTAGTATTCATCGGGGTTATATCCATCCTTTCCATCCTGTTCCTGCCATTACTTTACTTACCTTGTGTTGTGCAACTTATTTTGCAACATTCTTAGGTTACGGTGCTTCACTGTTATCTATTATGGCGTTCTATATTTTGGCTTCGATTTGGTTTGTGGTACGCCGCTACCAATATGTAAAACGTTCAGATCAGTTCACTATGCCTTGGCCGCGTCCTAAAGGATATTAGCTTAATGGCGAATTTAGTTTAACGACTGTAAATAGTTTAATGACTGTAAACAGTTTGATAACTTCGAGTTTTAAATCATAAGCTTTTAAACAAAATTGGCAACGGTGTAATAGCCGTTGCCAAATGCGAGGTTCAAATGAACATAGTAGTATTGATTTTACTCGCAGCGATGATCGTGTTTATGGTTAGAAAATATCAGCACGATGCGGATTATAAAAAACAAGCGCGGAACCAAATTTTTGATGATTGCTCCGAATTGCTGCAACAACCACAGTTAAGTCAGGATAAAGCCCATTTACCTTTGTTGCATGGCACGTATGGCAAATACCAAATATCTCTCAGTATTGTTGAGGATACTATAGGTTGGCGCAAGATTCCTCCTTTATGGTTACTCATAAAAGTCACTGCCAATAAGCCTAGTCAGGGTAGTTTAGATTTTATAGCAAGACCCGCTAATAATGAGTTCTATAGTCCGTCATGGCAATGGGACGGTAATTTAACTATTCCACCAAGCTGGCCGCAACATGCCATTATTAAGTTCAACGAGCAAGCGCTTGATTTGGATTTACTGACGCCGTATATATCAACATTATTTAGCGATTCAAAAATGAAAGAATTGCTGGTCACGCCCAATATGCTCAGGCTGACTTATATGGTCAAGCAGGCAGAGCGTGGTGAATATCTCATCATGCGTAATGCCGTTTATGAGAATTCACCCATAAGCAAAGTGGTTGTAGAAGATTTGCTTCAGCAAGCCGTAAGCATACGGCAAACAATAGAAAATGCTTCATAAAGCTATTAAAGGATACCAAATGACAACAAGCAGCAATATCTTACAACGGCCAATATCACCTAAATGGGTGTTGCTTATTGCAATTTTGCTACCAGGCATGGGCCAAGTGCTCAATAATGCGCCTAAGCGAGGTTTTTATATGGCCTGCTTTATGATTATTTTAGGGCTGATTACTTTTAATCTTGCCCAGCCGCAGATATCCATGACCGGCAAGCTTGCCGGGGGTATATTTATTTATGCAATTTCTGTACTCGACGCCTATTATTGGGCGAAATACCGTATGGAAATATTTGTTAAAAGCAATCATTAAGCTACTCATCATAATAACGGGCAAACGTCCATCAATACCGACCTAAACGGAGTAGTCCTTTAAGATAATTGTCATGCTTTACTACACAGTAGACAATGAATTACGTTAAGTTTTTGACGATTCTGTCATCTCCTAGCTGACGTTGAGTAGTTACTTTAAAGGAGGCATTTAATTTAATTGCGTGTTATTACATCGGCCTCCTTCTTTTTCTGTGCTATTCAAAGGTTTGCGCTTCTAAACCTTTTTAAGTCGCTTTGAGTACAACTTAAATATACAGAAACATTATTCTAACGACTACTAAGCATTTAATAACTAGAGAGTTAATCAATGAATCGCCCCATAGATTTTTCAATTGAAGATGTGCAAAACCTGCCTGACGTACGTCAGATTGCCATTGATAAGGTCGGCATTAAGGCGATACGCCACCCAGTCAAAGTGCAAGATAAAGCTGGCAATGCGCAACACACCGTTGCCATGTTTAATATGTATGTGCATTTACCACAACATTTTAAAGGCACGCATATGTCTCGCTTCATTGAGATTCTTAATGCCAATGAGCGTGAAATATCCGTTGAGAATTTCAAAGTTATTTTGCATGAAATGGTTGCGCGTTTAGAAGCAAAATCTGGCCATATTGAGATGACTTTCCCTTATTTTATTAATAAATCTGCACCAGTATCTGGTGTAAAAAGTCTACTAGATTATGAAGTCACTTTTCTCGGAGAAATAAAGAATGGTCAATATGAGATTAAAGTCAAAGTACTGATTCCAGTGACCAGTCTTTGTCCCTGTTCGAAAAAGATTTCAGCTTATGGCGCGCATAACCAGCGTTCACACGTGACCGTGACAGTTGCCTTGAATGAATTTATGTGGGTAGAAGACATTATTACGATGGTTGAAGCGCAGGCTTCATCAGAGTTGTATGGCTTACTCAAGCGTCCTGATGAAAAATATGTTACTGAGCGTGTTTACGATAATCCAAAATTCGTTGAAGACATGGTGCGTGACATTGCTGCTGCATTTAATAATGAGGTGCGGATAAAAAATTATATTGTGGAATGTGAGAATTTTGAGTCCATCCATAACCATTCAGCATATGCCTGTATCTCAAGCGAGAAATTATGAATAACATTGTCAGTCTGAAGGTTTTAAGGCAACCCAAGGTGGTTCCAGCAATTAGCTTCCTGCCTATCACACCAATATCAATAAGTCCTATTGTTGAAATTATTGAAGAAATGCGACTAGGTCGTATGGTGGTATTACTCGATGATGAAGATCGTGAAAATGAAGGTGATTTGGTGATGTCAGCTGAGTTTGCTTCGCCAGCCGATATTAATTTTATGGCAAAACATGGTCGCGGATTGATTTGTCTTACGTTGACTGAGGCGCGGGGAAAGCAGCTTAATCTAACGCCTATGGTAAGCAAGAACGGCACTAAAATGGGCACCAATTTCACTGTTTCAATCGAAGCGGCTGAGGGCGTGACTACTGGAATTTCTGCGACAGATAGAGCGCAGACCATAAAAGCCGCTGTGAATGTAAACGCGCGACCAGTGGATATTGTCAGTCCTGGTCACGTTTTTCCACTCATTGCCCAAAAAGGCGGAGTGCTTGCAAGGGCTGGACATACTGAAGCAGGTTGTGATATTGCCAAACTTGCTGGCCTAGAACCAGCTTCAGTGATTTGCGAGATTCTTAAAGATAATGGAGAAATGGCGCGTTTGCCAGATTTACTGGAGTTTGCAGCCATACATCAGCTTAAGGTTGGCACGATTGCCGACCTGATTAATTATCGTAGTCAAACCGAACGTTTAGTGGCTAGAGTGGCTGAACGCGTAGTGGAAACCGCTTATGGTGCGTTTAATTTAATTGCCTACCATGACTCTACTGCTAATGAAACACATCTGGCCTTAGTGAAAGGTAATATTACTAGCCATAAAAGCGTGTTAGTTCGCGTGCATGAACCTTTATCCGTATTAGATTTACTCGATGCCAGCTGTGCCAGTCACAGCTGGAGTTTACCGTATGCCATGCAACTGATCAGCAAAGGCGATGCTGGCGTGATTGTGATGCTTAGACGTGATGAAAAAAGTGAGGATATTATTCATGCAATTAAATCAGCAGATAAAACAGTTAGCAATCAACGCACGCTTAAAGATTATGGTATCGGTGCGCAGATACTACGAGATTTGGGAGTGGTAAAAATGCGTTTGATGGCGGAGCCGCGCAAGATTCCAAGTATGGCTGGTTTTGGGCTTGAAATAACTGAATTTGTGTCAGATACTGCCTCACCAGTTGCCGCTTAACAGGTAGAGCGTAAACCCCCTTCCTTTACGTGGGGGATATATGGACTTCCCCCAATAATGCAGACATTTTTCAATGTCCAATTTGTTGTTGTT
>JBBAOU010000043.1:0-18923 GCA_040401175.1 Methylotenera sp.
AAAGAACGATTAACTGGTGCCGACGGAGAGACTCGAACTCTCACGACCTAAGTCACAACCACCTCAAGGTTGCGTGTCTACCAATTCCACCACGACGGCATTTATTTCAGCTATCGTTCTTACTGTCTGAAGTAGTTGTATTACTTAGCTGGCTGGCTAGGAATATCTTCTGAACCTGCAGGCGCTTTGGGCACAACGGCATCGGCAGGCGTTGCTTTTGTACCAGTCACAATATTGGCTGCATTGGCTTTAACAACACTTCCACTGACTCTGTGGCTAGACATATAAGCTAGCGTTAAGCTGGTAGTAAAAAAAATCATGACAAACACTGCGGTTGCTTTGCTCATAAAGTTTGCTGAACCAGATACACCGAACAGGCTACCTGATGCACCGCTACCGAAAGAGGCACCCATATCAGCGCCTTTACCATGTTGCAATAACACGAGACCAATAACGCCTAACGCAGCTAACACGTGAATTACTAAGACTAATTTTTCCATATTTACCTTAAGACCGCAATTGTCGGCAACTTGATTTCACAGCTAATTGAACAAAGAAAATATAATTTCTTATTTTCAACAGCTTGTTTTTAAGTTGCTGCGCGGCATATCCCTTCAAATTCTTGCGCGTTTAACGAACACTTACCGATAAGACCACCGTCTATATCTTGCATAACCATTAATTGTACCGCATTTTGCGGATTTACGCTTCCTCCGTAGAGGATTTTCAAGCTAGTTGCAGCGGCTTTATCAAAGCTAGCGATTTTGTTGCGAATAAATTCATGCATGCTTTGCGCTTGCTCTGCACTTGCCGCCAAGCCGGTTCCTATCGCCCAAATTGGCTCATAAGAGATTACCGCATTGGTAAACACTGCGGCACCATATAGGTTAATAATCGTATCTAACTGTTTGGCTACGACCATTTGCATCACGCCAGCCTCGCGTTCAATCAACGTTTCACCCACGCACAAAATAGGAATTAAACCATGTGCCTGCGCTTGCATAAACTTAATGGCGATATTTTCATCGGATTCACAATAAGCGGTTGCGCGTTCCGAGTGGCCGATAACGACATACGTTGCACCGAAGTCCCTCAACATTGCCGCACTGACTTCGCCAGTAAACGCACCGACAGGATCTTTGCTGATGTTTTGTGCGCCCCAAGCAATGTTGGTATTTTGTAGGATGAATTGTGCTTGAGCTAAATATGGATAAGGCACGCAAACGACAACTTTGACATTATTGATTGGCGAAAGCTTATCAATATAAGCCGCTAAAAGTTGTTTATTACTAGCTAAGTTGCCGTGCATCTTCCAGTTGGCAACAATCAATTTTTGACGCATGTGAACCTTACCTTTATATTTACAGGCACAATTTTACCCTTTTGTGAGCTCATTCAGTCATCTTAACTGGTTTAAAGCGCCGCTTATACCAAAATTATGAAGGCTAAGTAGTGCTTATCCGCGTTCAGGTATTCATTGAAATGACTTAAAGCAGGTGCTCGGCACGACACAAAAAATCTATTCAAAAACATTAAAAGCCCGTCATTTCGACGAAATTCGGAATCTAGCCTAACGCAGCGCGTTTGTGTCCATAATGAGTATTAGCGCTATGTTGAACAGAACGTCACTGGATCCCGACTTTCGTCGGGATGACGAGGTGAATTTTCGCTTGCTAAATTAATCACTTGACCAGTTAATCGCTTGCTAACTTACGAACTTAATTAGTTGCTAACTTAATGGTTTAGAAAATTAATCGCTTCGTCACGAGAAAGTTTGCCATGAGGTACAAAAGCAAAAGTTATAATCGAAAACGGCCTCGAGCAAAGCTCACTAATACCATTGCATAGCGCTATTAGTCGGGACTATTAAGCTGATTAATAATATTACGCGCCGCTATTGACAACTCAGAGGCAGTCAATCCAACCGGACCCACACCTCGCGCCACCAAATAATCTGCAGCAGCGCCATGTACAAAAATACCTAATTTAGCTGCGTCCAATCCAGTCAAACCTTGCGCCATTAAGCTACCGATGATGCCACTCAGCACATCACCCGTTCCACCAGAGGCTAAACTTGGATTGCCGCTGGTATTAATAAAATAAGACCCATCATAATGAGCACATACACTAGAAGCGCCTTTGAGTACACAGTTTACACGCAATGATTTAGCAAGCTTAATTGCATTTTCAGCCCTGTTTTTTTGAACGGCATCAACGCTCACGCCTAATAATCTAGAGGCTTCACCTGGATGCGGCGTAATGACAGTGTCAGCTTTGCGGTGTTGAGTGATCGTCGCCAAATGTGTATGTGCTGCGATTAAATTGAGCGCATCTGCATCAATGAGCATAGGGATATTTTGTGCTAGCCAAAACTCAAGCAGCTCTACAGCAAGCTCAGATTGGCCTAAGCCCGGGCCTATCACAACACAATTTAGCTGCGCTAATTGCGTGAGCGCCTCTGGTGAGCGAAACATAATTTCCGGCTGTGAAATATCAACACTTGGCGCTTGCTTAGCTAGCAATGCCAGGTAAACACGTCCAGTACCAGTAAGTAAGGCAGCTCTACCTGCCAAAAGCGCCGCACCAACCATGCCAGCATCGCCGCCAATAATAGCCACGCTGCCAAATGATCCTTTGTGCGCATCATTTTTACGTGCTGCTAGCGCCGGCTGAAACATACTTTTAACAAGTAAGTTTGGATGATTTTGCTTAGAGTTAATAATAGCTCATCCTTAAATTGAATTAAATTAAATTAAATTTAACGCACTATATATCTTACATTTAATTGCACTTTATGAAACCCATTATAACTATTAGTTTGTAATTGATAGGCGGCTTTAATATGGCTGCCGAAAAAATCTGCATGATTGAAATAGATTGCATCAATCATTCCTGGTGCGCCTTTAGTATCTTTGTTGGACATGGATTTTAAGCTAAGTTTTAAATGTTTTTCAGCCAACACTCGCTGATTCACCACTTCAAATTCATCGTAAAATAAAGGCGGCGCAAAACCTTGCCCCCACACTTGGGTTTCTAAGGTTTGTGCGATAGAAAATGTCATATCGCCACTACTTAAGCTACCATCCACCTCAAGTATTGATTCTAAATCGGCTTCGGTAATCAAGCTTTTAACCACAAGCTCAAAACCTAAATTAAACCTTTCAAAATCTACCTGCTTAATCGTTAGGCCAGCAGCCATGGCATGACCACCAAACTTAGCAATCAAATCTGGTTGATGCTTACTGAGTAAATCCAGCGCATCGCGAAGATGTAAACCAGCAATAGATCGTCCTGAGCCTTTTAGTAAGCCAGCACCAGCATCGGCAAATGCGATCACTGGTCTATGGTAACGCTCTTTTATGCGCGAGGCTAAGATACCAATCACGCCTTGATGCCAATCAGTTTGATACATACTGATAGAAAATTGATTAGCGACATCAAGATCATCCAGCGAGATATTGGCACTATCTTGCATGTCCGCCTCAATATTGCGACGCTGTGCATTTAACTCATGTAATTGTTGCGCGATTTTTGTGGCCTCAAGTTCAGTTTCAGCCAATAAACATTGTATGCCTAGCCTCATGTCATCTAGCCTGCCGGCTGCATTTAAACGTGGCCCTACATAAAAACCCAAATCTTGCGCATTAGTTGCTGATGCTTGGCGGCCACTTACCCGCAATAAAGCCAAAATACCTTGCGAACAAGCGCCAGCTCTAATTCTACGTAAACCCTGCTCGACTAAAATACGATTATTGTCATCTAGCTTAACTAAATCCGCTACCGTACCTAACGCAACTAAATCCAGTAACTCAGTCAAATTGGGCTCAGCTTTATTCAGATAAGCGCCACGTTCACGAAGCTCTGCACGCAAGGCTAACAAACCATAAAACATGACACCGACGCCGGCTAGATTTTTACTGGCAAACGTACAGCCATGTTGATTGGGATTAATAATACAAGCCGCTTGTGGCGTTTCTTGGCCTGGCAAATGATGATCTGTCACCAACACTTGTATGCCAAGCGCATTAGCGGCCGCCACGCCATCAACACTGGCAATGCCGTTATCTACCGTAATAATTACATCAGGATTTTGTGCAGCGGCCAGCGCAACAATTTCTGGGGTTAAGCCATAGCCATATTCAAAACGATTGGGTACTAAAAAATCGACAATTGCATCGAAGGCACGCAAACCTTTAACCGCTACAGCAGTGGCCGTGGCGCCGTCTGCATCGTAATCACCAATGATTAGTAATTTTTTATTAGCGGCGATTGCATCGGCCAACAACTTGGCCATTGCAGTGTTGTTTGTGAGCGTATTTGGTGGCAATAAATGACTTAGATTCGCGCTAAGCTGGCTTGCCTCAGTCACGCCACGCGTCGCCAGCAATCTGGCCATCAGCGGTGCTACGCCAGTCGCAATTAAATGCTGTTCGGCTTGCGAATGCGAACTGCGTTGTACAATTCTTGTCATTTAAAGATAATCCATTACCGATTTATTACTGCGCCAAAATTTGTAAATGTCTATAGGTTTAATTACAACCATTAAGCTTTTTTCATAAAAGCCTAAATGTAAGATTAATTGTTTAATCTTTTTTGTTTTTAGTCCGGCAAGCAAATCGTCTAACCAAGCCAAGGTATTTTCATTCGGTAATTGTAATCGTGCATGCTGTAGTGACTGATTGGATTTAGCTGGCTGATTTAAAAAATCAGTCAAACGCTGCGGTAGCGCTTTGCATGGCACATCTGCCGATTTTGCTAATGCTTGGTAAAAAATACTATCAGCCAACATTAAATCAATATCATTCTGCAAGGGCAGAGTTTGCGATATTTTACCGCCACCAGAAAGCCAAATGCTATTCACCGCAAGCTCTCCTACAGACTCTCGCGCTTCATTGGCAGGATGTTCGAACAATAACATTTGCACCTCGTTAAGTACCGCCAACAACTTTGACGAATCTAGCCCTTGCGGCATAAACTGGTGAATATTTTTACCGGCGACTACGCTAGGTAAGCTGGTTTTGATATCAAGCGCTTGCTCGGTACGCAAATACCAAGCGCCGGAATGTCCAATTAAAAACGTCAAACCATCTTGGTTGAAATGCTGGTTCAAGCTTGCAACCATACTTTGCGCATGCGTAGCATCCACAAGCAATGGGACAGATTCATCTAAGCTAAAACAATCGCGTTGCAAAACCAGGTGTACAGGGTCAGCGCGTAACCAAAAAGTGTCCACTACATCCAATCCATCTAGTGCGGCACACATTGCTGCAATGGGGTAATCCGGCATAGATTGCAGACCGTATTGCTGACAAATTAATGCTTCTAAGGGTGATTCTAAATGCCTTACTTGGCCTTTAGACAATAGCTGCGCTAAAGCACTTTGGCTAGGTAATCTGGATAATTCTGAGGTTAAAACACAATCTACCGTTAGTTTCACGCAATATTCTTAATTTAAAATTCTACAGAGTTAATTTTACTAGCAAGCTTAAACGTGCGGTGAATTAAACAAAATAAAAAAACCTAGCCGCTTCTTAAGCCTGCTAGATTTGTCAATAATCTAAATGATTAACCGCTAATTAAATATAATTAGTTAAATATCATTAATTTTAGTAGTAACGGCCATCACGGTGATCATCATCACGACCTTCTCGACCTTCAAAACGGCGATTATCCTGACCACGATTTTCACTACGATATCCGCTACGCTCATCACGGCGATCAAAACGGTTAACGCCATTACTCCAACCCCCGTTATTAAAACGAATCGGCTCAATATAGGTGATTTGTGAAACTATACGGCTATTTGGTGCAACGGCTACATTTACATCTATGTATTGGCCAGGTTGATTATTCATGATCGTGTTGTAGGTTCTGCCGTTATATTCATAAGTCACTAAATAGCCCGCATTTACTGTTTGCCAGTTATCCACTTGGTAACAATTTTGTACTGGCACCGAACGCGTACCGCCACCATTTTGATTGTTAGCAAGGCTATTGCCGGCAATAGCGCCTACGCCAGCACCTACTGCAGCGGCCGCAACACGACCATTACCGCGACCGATCGTATTGCCCAGCAAACCACCAGCAATACCACCAATTAAAGCACCCGCTACTGAATTACCGCCATTACTATAGCTTTGTTGCTGATATTCTGTGCGACATTCTTGACGTGGCATATTCACACGTTCAGTTTGTGGCGTTGATGAAAGCACGCGCGCTGAATCGTTATATTGATCACTAGCCATTGCTGGCAGAGTAAATACAGCAGACAATAAAGCCGGGACTAGCATTTTTACCATAGTCATTTTCAAATCTCCTGTTTTGTAGAATTCATCTTCTGCTACGATTATTTATTTTGCAGATAGACACTTAACGCGGCACTTTTGAATTTGGATTACTGAACAATTGTTAAAGATTTGTAACTAATGATTTTCATTAATCAGGTTTATTAAAATATGTTCAACAAATGGCCAAAACAGTTGCCGCATGCAATCGCATGATGCGATTACATGGGTAGAGATTAACTGACTTTGCTTACACGAAATTTACGCAAACTTAAAATCAGCTCAATTGCTCACGCAATTTGAAAATGGCATCAGGCTCGCCACGCACCATAAAGTAAGCACCTTCTTCGTCTGAGCGCTCTTCTAGCACTTGAAAACTGGCGTAAATTTTACCGCGCAATTGCTGGACGGACCAAGGTAGAAAAACCTCAGACTCAATCAAATCTTGCTGAAAAAATGCCACAATTTTTTGATGCAACTTAGCCACATCTGCTGGTCGACGGGCGCTCATTACCACGCAATCTGGGTAGCGTATATGCAAATTGGCTTCGCATTCGGCTTGCGCCGATTCATCGCCTACATGGTCTATTTTATTAAAAACACGGATGCGCGGCACTTCATCTGCACCAATTTCGTCTAGCACTTCATTGGTCACTTCAAGCTGACGCTCAAAACCGGGATCACTAGCATCGATTACATGTAGTAATAACGAAGCATCAAGCGCTTCATCCAGCGTAGACTTAAACGAGGCAACCAAACCATGTGGCAGATTTTTGATAAAACCAACCGTATCACTCACCAGTACGCGCGGTACGCTTTCCGGGTAAAGTGAGCGCACCGTAGTATCAAGCGTGGCGAAGAGCTTATTCGCGACCAACACATCGCTACCGGTAAGCGCACGCATCAAAGTAGATTTACCGGCGTTGGTATAACCTACCAGCGCCACACTTGCGATACCTTGGCGATCTTGACGGCGCGCACGTTGCGTTTTACGCTCAACGTCCATAGCGACAATTTCTTGTTGCAGCTCGGCAATACGATCACGAATCTTGCGGCGATCTAGCTCAGTTTGTGATTCACCCGCGCCTCGTCCACCTTCGCCGCTACGTTGCCGCCCTTGCGAACCGGCAAGCTTTGCCGCCTCACGCATACGTGGCGCCATATAGCCTAAACGTGCGATTTCTACTTGGGCGCGTGCTGCACGTGAGCGAGCATTGCGATGGAAAATTTCAAGAATAACCATAGTGCGATCCATCACCATACAACCAACTTCAAGCTCAAGGTTGCGCGCTTGCGATGGCGATATTTCGTGGTCGACTAATAATGTTTCTATGTACCAGCCTTCTGGGTTATTCGGACTAATGGTAATGTCTTCAAGCGCACTATGTTCGTATTCGTTCTTCACAAAGCTACTTATTTCTTGGCGTTTACCTGCACCAAGATAAGCGGTCACGTCAAAACCAGCGCGTTTCTGCACAAATGTTCTAACCACCTCAAAACCCAAAGTTTTTGCTAGCTCGCGCAACTCGTTCAGAGAGGCTTCAAACTCGAGATCGGTAACATTAGGTAGTTGCACGGCAGCCACAGCGGCATATCTGGGTTGCTCTTTGACTTCTTTTTGCATGAGGCGATTTTAGCTATTAAATTAACGAAGTCAGATAGTACCTGAAAAGTGCTACGAGACCACATTGCAAATATGCTAAACGTTCCATTTAAGCATACCGTTAGCCATCACCTTCCAATACCAAATCAGGAATATGCCCAAAAGCAATCCGCATAGACGCATCTTTCAATGCCTCGTGCGCGCCGCCAAAATAAATAGTGTTTTTACCAAACTTTAAATTCAGCGTATCTATGGCTTTATTGAGTTTCTTCTCATTTTCCAGCGGTTCAATTTGAAACAGATCACGCGCCACCTCATCGGCCGTCACCAATCCGGAAAATGAAATACCAACGGCAAAGGGCTCGCATTTTGTGTTGGGGTAATGCTGCCAAAAAGTCTCTAACGCCTCAATAAGCCGCAGCGTATTATCGGTTGGCGAAATAGCACTTTCCATACTCCAGCTGGGCAACTCTCTAAATTTGACTTTAATACTGATTTTTGACGCGAGTAACTCGTAGCTTCGCATGCGCATGCAAGACTTTTGCAATAAGCGATGTAGTACCGCTTTAGCACCGATTGGGTTACGCTGTTCTGGCGGCATCACGTGAGAATGCCCCAAGCTACTACGCACATTTTTCACATAATGCGGCTCTAGCCCACGCAATTTATCGTACATGCGCTCGCCTTCTACGCTACCCCAAACAGTTTGAAGTTGATTTTTATTCGCCGCATATAATTGTTCTACTGTAGTGATTTTATACCGATTTAAGCGCGCCTCCATTTGCTTGCCAATGCCTTTTAAATCGCGCAGGTGCAAGGAAAATAACCGCTGCGGCAAGTCTTTTGATTCTATCATTACACAACCATCAGGCTTATGCATATTGGATGCGGTTTTAGCCAAAAATGTATTGGGAGCGATACCGATAGAACATTTAATCAATGGATATTGCTGGGCCATTTTGTGCTTAATTTTAGCCGCAAGTTTGAACGCATGTTCTGGCATCTGCTGACTGCCAGTAAGCTTGCAGACCATTTCATCAATCGAAAGCACTTGTTCTACATGTGTGCAGCTTTCAACAATCGCGATTAACTTGTGATGGAATTCGACATACAGCGGCGGACGCGCTTCTACAAAAATCATATCCGGGCATAACTTGCGCGCGTCACGCACGCCTGTGCCGGTTTTAATACCAAAGGCTTTGGCCTCGTAACTTGCCGCTATACAGCAAGTTGTTTCAGCCATCACCGCCAACACGCCAATAGGCTTGCCACGCAATTCTGGCACAAGTTGCTGCTCTACCGAAGCAAAGTAGGAGTTAAAATCGACATATAGAGCGTTTAAGGCCATGGCTAAAAATAGTTAAACCCGATGTAATGTTTTGAGGAATGCGTTGACTAAGTATTGTAAAGTTAATTAGGCCAACTTTTCAAGCTAATTCAAAAAACCAATGAAGGATAAGTATTATGAGTCATGCACAAATCGCAATTTTCTCCGGAGGCTGCTTCTGGTGTACAGAACCAGTATTCACCCAACTAAAAGGTGTAAGTAAAGTCGAATCTGGCTATATTGGTGGCCAAACAGAAAATCCCACTTATAAAACAATCTGCAATGGCGATACCGGCCATGCCGAAGCCATCAGAATCACATTCGATGCCGATATCGTTAGCTTTGAGACTTTACTCGAGATATTTTTCGTATCGCACGACCCAACCACGCCCAACCGCCAAGGTAATGATATTGGCACGCAATATCGTTCTGCGGTGTTTTGCCAGAATGCTGAGCAACAGAAAATAGTGGCTGAAATGATTGCTAAGTTTAATGCTGCTTCAGTGTTTAACGCACCGATTGTGACGCAAATCAATGGTGCTGAATTATTTTATCCCGCTGAAGATTATCATCAATATTATTTTGCGAAAAATCCAAACCAACCTTATTGCATGGCGGTGGCGGCACCTAAAGCTGCGAAGATACGGGCTAAGTATGGGGCGTTGATTCAATAGAAATACTGGGGTTTATTATATTGACACATCACTGATCGCCATCCCACATTAGCTGGGAATGGCGGACTTACTAAGTTTTACTACTCAGCCATTGCCTGCGCCAAAAAATCATAATCATTAGCAATGCGATACTTATCATTAAGCCCATCGCCCACCAAAAGCCATTTTTATCCGCAAGCCAAGGCATTTCGTGGAAATTCATCCCAAAAATTCCGGCAATCAGCGTCGCTGGCATAAACAGCATGGCGACTACGGTTAAGGCGCGCACCTCTAAATTTACTCGATTACTCACACTCGCCATGTAAATATCCATCATGCCGCTGAGTGAATCGCGAATTGATTCTAGCGATTCAATAAAATTAACCGTGTGATCATATACATCACGTAAATACGGCATGGTTGTTGGCTTGAAAAAATCGTTTTCATTGCGCGTTAAATTATTAATCACTTCACGTAGCGGCCACACAGCTCGGCGCAACTCAATACTCACATGTTTTAGCTGATGGATACTATGTAGTTCAATATTAGTCGGTTTGTGTAGCAAAATATCTTCCAGCGCCTCGCTATCGTCGCCGACATCTTCCAGCACTTTAAAATATCTATCGACGATGCTATCCAGCAAAGCGTAGGCTAGATAATCGACGCCAAGCTCACGAATATGCGCGCGACTCACGCGTAAACGGCCACGTACAGGTTCAAAAATTCCGGTCGAGCGTTCTTGAAAAGTGAGCAAATAATTGCGGCCTAGCACAAAGCTAATCTGCTCAGAATCTACCGCCATATTGGTTTGGTCATATTTAAAGCTACGCGCTTCTAAAAATAAATAATCATCATATTCATCTATTTTTGGTCGCTGCTGGGTGTTGAGAATGTCTTCTTGCACTAGCGGATGCAAATTAAATAAATCGCCGATTTGTTTAATCAACGCAACATCATGCACGCCGTGAATATTCAGCCAGAATTTTTTATTTGCATGTTCGCTAATATTTAGTATGGCTAGGTCATCAACACTAAGCGTACGCTCAACAAAGTTTGCGGCATCATACTCAAGCAGGCTGATAATCGGTTTAGCTAATTGGCTTACATCGTTATCCGCCTGCCCTACATAAATAAGTGATCCAGGCGGCATGCCGATTTTTTTTGAATGGTGTTTTTTGTGTTTACGCATGGCCATAATAATAACTTATTCTGCGCGCAAAGCTTCAATCGGGTTCAAATGAGATGCGCTTCTTGCGGGCAAGACGCCTGCCAGCAGGCCAATAATGGCAGACATTGCTAATGCGCCAACGGCAAAACTCCATGGCGTGTGTACGTGCAAGGTTGGCAGCGCTAACCGCAACAATTGCGCCAAGCCTATGCCAAGTAGTAAACCTAACATGCCGCCCAGTGCGGCCAGCATGACGGACTCGCTCAGGAACAGACCTAAAATAGTGCTGCGACGCGCGCCCAGCGCCACCAGCAGACCAATTTCATTGGTACGCTCGGTGACTGAAATCGTCATAATGGTGACGATGCCCACCGCCCCCACAAGTAAGGAAATGCCGCCAAGTGCACCTACTACCACTTTAAATGATGGTGCGATTTGATATATATCTATTTTGATGTCAATTAGCTAAAGCCGCTGGATTCCGACTTTCGTCGGAATGACGGGCTTTAGCACATAAAATAATAGGAGGACAAACCATGATTCATTCATTTGATAAGACTTTCAGTCCCGAGAAAAACGTGGTCCCCTATTATTTCCTTAGGGGTTAATTTAGGAGTCACTTATCTTGCGGAGGGGAACTGTTTAAGAACTAGTTTTTTAGTACCTCAAAATAGAAACACATCTAAGGTAAAAGCTAAAAAGGGATTTTCTGCATCTATTTTTCACTGGTGCAATTTCTAAAATAGTTTTCTGTTCCAAGTATCAGAGTAGTTAGCTTTTATGTATGAAAGAAAACTTAAGCCATATGGAGTTATTTTAACTTTTAGCTCACTATCTTTTCCCTCAGAACTAATAAACCCAAACAACTGTAAAAAATTTAGATAGTCTGGCATCTGGTAATTTGTATTGCCAACTCTTTTCTGGTGTTCTGCATGAAAGTAAATAAGATTTACATGCAACTCCCCCTTATTAGCCTGTGATGCCAGATGGTCCAACAAATCAATTTGGGTGCCATATATAAAGTTCATGGCTCTTTCCCACTTGTATGAGTTGCTCACACTGTTGTATTCGTCTATTGCCTGTTGTGGATTTTCAACCACCCACTTAGTCGCATCAGTATCAGGTATGACAAGATTAGTGTCAGTAGCCACAGCCGAATCTTGTGGAGAGTTAGTCTTGAATTTCATACCATAGGCTTCGCCCTCTGTAACTCTAGACAATAGATTAGTAATTTGATCTTTAAATATATAGATGAAAAGTAGGCCAATATTAGAACCACTACAGGCCATGACAAAAACACTTTCAAAAATTCTAGTGTCAGTTTCCAGTTTATTTCACACATATAAAGGGACTTTCATTTACCGACAAATAGCAGTTTGTCCTGTTCCGGCGCATTTGCCGCAAACGTCATCAATTTTGCATATTCGGTCGCATTCTTAGCAACTTCTTGGCAAAATTCCGCTTCAGTGACGTGGTATTGGTCAGCCTGCGCTTTGCTAATACCAGCAATAGATTTTACTAGCATAGGCTCAATTTCACGGTATAAAGCGTCTTCGTTTCTCCCAGTTGCTTTCAATTGTGCTCGAGCCGCCGTTAGTTCTGCACGATTAGATTGACTGAATTCAGCTACGAAGGCGGTTAAATCTACGCCTAAGCTTTGGCAATAGGCGAACCGAGAGCGTGCGTTAATCATATAAAATCCAAAAAACTGGTCTGTTACGGATGCAATTGTCGAAGCTGGTGACTTCCTTTGCAGTTCTTTGAATTGTGCTTGTAATGAGGCCTCAACGTCTTTGCCTTCGACTTGTGCTTACTGAGCTTTTGCTACGCTTACATCCATAGTATTGCTTGCTTCAACCAAGGCTGATTGATGTTTGTAACTAGACCATAAAGTCACAGAAACGAGCGCTAATGCGACTACTGCGATACGTTGAATTATAGTTTTTGTCGCAAGCGGCCAGTCGGTAAGCTTCAATAAAGACGGCAAAATAAAGGCCGCAAGCATTCCTCCTAGAGCACCAGCTATTATGTTTTCCATGCCTCAATCCAATTCAAGTATATTGAATGAGTATAGCTGTAAAATATATTTTTTGGCAAAGACTAAATCTACCTAAGTTGACTATTCAGTTTTTGGTCTACCCCCTACGAAAGCCCACTCAGGCCTTGTAATTTGCAATAATAATAGAGGGCAATAGAGGACAGAACACGATTTATTCATCTAATAAGACTCTCAGTCTCGCGAAAAACGTGATTTTTTATGAATGAACTCCGCACGCCTTGTTTTGCCAGCGCCGTTAGGCCCAGAAAACACGACTACGCGAGGTGCATTACCTTCCCTCACTTCTACCAAGCATCCCGCAAAGTCAACGTCCGATGACACACCGGTTTACCCGACACGCTAACTTTCCTACCTAACACAAAATAGCCGTGATCTTCAAATTTAATGTGTCTATCCACTTACTTTGCCTTCACCTTTTCAACTGCAACAGTCGGAACTTTTAAACCAAAGGCGTCTGCCATACGGTTAGCTTGTTTAGAGGCTTATGCCAAAGCGCTACGTAAGATTTTAGAATCTGGCGTTAGTGCTGTTGGTTGGCTAATAGATTGATTTTTTTCCATAGTACTTGGCTCTTTATCACGGTTTGATTATCAATATACCACGCTATTGCTGTTGCTGTTTTACCTGTGGAGTTATCAAATACTATCCATGTGTCTGCGAGTGGTTGATAGAGTTTGAAAAAATTACTTAAGCTCCGGTAAAAGCGCCGAGTGATGGTTTTTTGTGGAACATCATGTCCGCACAATTTCACTCTGTGGCGCACGCGTCTGTAGGCAAGTCTTGCGCCACTTAACGTAAAATAAAAAATGGTAACGTTATAGTTTTCGGCTTTAAGCTTTTTCAAAAAGAATGCGAAAGTACGGCTTGATAATGTACTTTCAAAGGCAAAGTCTTCTTTTGCATCGGCTAAATCATGTAACCGCTTAAGCATGATACGTCCAGCCTCAAAATTAACTGTTTCTGTGTTAAGCCCTGAGAGTCCTCTGGCAATATAGTCTGCATTTACAAACGTGTAATACCAATGGCTTTAAGTATAGGTTCGGCGTGAGTTGATTTTCCTGCGCCGTTCGCACCTGCAAAAATAACGACTCTTGGCTTATCAACTGAACTCATTCTACTTCTGCCAAGCATCCCGCAAAGTCACCGTTCTATTAAACACCGGCTTGCCCGCCAAACTATCTTTTCTATCCGCCACAAAATAGCCATGACGCTCGAACTGAAATCTATCTTCAGGATTCGCATCTTTCAAACTAGGTTCTAATTGCGCGGTAATCAAGGTCACAGAATTAGGATTAATATCATTTAAATAATCTCTATCACCCGCGCCCGGATGCGCTTCTTTAAACAATCTGTCATATAAACGCACTTCTGTTTCATAAGCGTGCGCGACTGAAACCCAGTGAATATTGCCTTTTACTTTAATGCTATCTGAACCTGGCGTGCCGGATTTTGTATCTGGTAAATATTCACAATGCACGGTGGTGATGTTGCCCGCAGCATCTTTTTCAAAGCCTGTGCATTTCACCACGTAGCCATAACGCAAGCGCACTAGGCCATCTGGCACTAATCTAAAGAAACCTTTGCTTGGCGTTTCCATAAAGTCTTCGCGTTCTATCCATAGTTCGCGGCTTAATGGCACTACGCGTTTGCCTAACTCGGGTTTAAGCGGATGATTAGGCGCAAAGCAGTCTTCAGCCTGTAATTTTCCGTCGGCATCCACTGCATAATTATCAATCACCAATTTAATGGGGTCTAGTACGGCAATGCGGCGCTCGGCTGATTCATTCAGCACTTCGCGCATGCAGTCTTCTAATATCGTATACTCAATCCAAGAATCGGCTTTTGATACGCCAATACGATCGGTGAATAATTTAAAGCCCTCTGCCACATAACCACGGCGACGTGCGCCGGCTAGCGTAGGTAATCGCGGGTCATCCCAGCCGCTTACATGTTTATCTTCAACCAAATCTATCAATTTACGTTTTGATAGCACGACATAAGTAAGGTTTAAGCGGGCAAACTCATATTGTTTAGGTAGTGGATGCGCCAACATGCCAGCTTCGGCCAAACGGCCTAATAGCCAATCATAAAATGGCCGTTGATCTTCAAACTCTAGCGTACAAATTGAATGGGTAATTTGCTCCAGCGCATCTTCAATCGGGTGAGCAAATGTATACATTGGATAAATGCACCATTTATCACCAGTATTATGGTGATGCGCGCGCTTAATGCGGTAAATAGCCGGGTCGCGCAAATTAATATTAGGTGCAGCCATATCGATTTTACTGCGCAGAATCAAGCTGCCATCAGCATGTTTGCCGTCGCGCATTTCACGGAATAAGCTTAAGTTTTCTGCCACGGTACGATCACGCCAAGGTGAGTTTTTACCAGCCTCAGTTAAAGTGCCGCGCATAAGGCGCATTTCTTCAGCGGTTTGGCTATCGACGTAAGCATGACCATTTTCGATTAAGCTTTCAGCCGCACGGTACATTAAATCAAAATAGTTACTGGCAAAATACATGCTATTTTGATTGTGTTCTGGGCCAACATTCTCCCAGCTAAATCCTAGCCATTTAACCGCATCACTGATGCTATCAACGTATTCTTGGCTTTCTTTTTCTGGATTAGTATCATCAAACCTAAAGTGGCAAACACCAGCATAATCACGCGCTAAGCCAAAGTTTAAGAAAATACTTTTGGCATGGCCAATATGCAGATAACCGTTCGGTTCTGGCGGAAAACGTGTGCGGATTTTAGCAGGGTCAGGCTGACCAGCGGCATGATGCACGGCATCGCCTGGTGTGCCAGCCCATTTACGCGTGCTGTACACACCTTGCTCAATATCTTTTTCAACAATCGCCCGGATAAAATTAGAACCGAATGGAATAGGTGTTTTTTCTGCTGACATAATTTGTGAGGTTTTAACTTAATTAAGGTTATTAATAACGCTCATTTTACACGTTTGAGACCAAACACTTCTACACAACTGCGTTGATAGATGCTGATATCCTTTGATTTGATTGTCTACGATGAGATTTAGCTGCCTGTGCTAAAATTCTTAACTACATGAATGCACATACTTTTCCTATTTTAAGACTGCTCAGCGATGGTAAGTTCCATTCTGGCCAAACGATAGCTCAGCAATTAAAAGTCAGTCGCGCCACGGTTTGGAACGCCATAAAACAGGCTGAAGTATTAGGCATCAATATTTTTTCAGTCCGTGGGCGTGGCTATAAGCTAGCGCAAGCAGTGACATTATTAAACCAACAAGCTATTTTGCATGCGATTGGCGAGCAGACTACCTTGCTAGAAGTGGAAGTTCATGATCATTTAGAATCGACCAATACTTATCTAATGAAAAAAATAAGTATTGCGCATGCACACGCTACTTGTGTTGCAGCCAACTTACAAACCAATGGTCGCGGCAGGCGTGGTCGCACTTGGCAAGCAGGCTTAGGTGCGAGTTTAACGTTCTCCTTATTATGGCGTTTTCAATGCGGCGCTTCGGCATTATCTGGCTTAAGTTTAGCGGTGGGTGTGGCGTTGGTGCGAGCGTTGCATAGCTTTGGCATTAACCAAGCACAACTCAAATGGCCTAATGACGTGCTAATTGGCCGCGAAAAATTAGCTGGCATCTTAATTGAACTGCAAGGCGATATGGAAGGCCCCAGCGCCGCAGTTATTGGTATTGGCATTAACTTAAACTTGCCAGAAAGTATCAAGCAGCAGATTGATCAACCCGCCACAGATTTAGCCAGCGCTTCTCCACAAACAATTAACCCCAATGAATTGCTTGGCGTTTTACTTAAAAATTTAACCGACGTGCTGAGCAACTTTGAGCGATATGGTTTTGCACAATTACGCGATGAATGGACCAAACATCACGCCTACCATCAGCAAGCTGTAAAAATGCTGCATCCTGATGGGCGTGAATCCGTAGGTACCGTCGTAGACGTGGCGGAAGACGGCATATTATTAGTGAGAACAGCGCAAGGCGAGCAACGCTTTTTATCGGGTGAGATTAGTTTGCGCGGTGTTTAAACCACGCAAACTATTATTGAACTTAGTAATTTACAGTTAACCCTATATTGATAGAACGGCCCATGCCTGGCAGTGCAACTATCGCGCCCATTCCGCCATTCGCCTTCCAAGTAGCGTAGTCGACACCGCCAAGTGGCAATTGATAATATTTATCAAACAGGTTATTGGCCGCCAAATCGAGTCGTGCATTTTTAAACTGATAGCTAGCGCGAAGATTTAGCAAACCATAACCCGCTGTTTTTGGTTCTAAGCGGTTGTTATCAACTAGGGTTTTATTACTCACATCTCAACTTCAAGCGCATTAGTCCAAGCGCCTTTGTTTTGTTCTACGGCAAGGCGCATATTAAGTGGCATGATATGGTACAAATCTTCTCCATTACCAACCTGCTCGTCACGTGTCTAGGCTAAATTACTTTTAAAAGCCCCTTGTCCAAAATTGCTATTGTTCCGAAGTGTGGTTTTAGCCGTTGCTTCTAAACCGTAAATTTGTGCATTTTGATTAACGAATTAGAGTAATAGGCGTGAACCCATCATGCCAATTTTAGATGCACCGATATAGTCATGAATATAAGAATAGTGTGGGGTTAATGTAACCTTCCAGTTTTGCTTAGCTGCGTCATGCCAATCAAAAGTGGCACTCAAGGTGTTGGCTGTTTCTGGTTTCAGATTAATATCACCAACATAGCCATTAACATCGCTAAACCATCCTATCATCGCCATCGCCATCGCCATATCGCCAGGACCCCAGGTATAACGTTCATATAGACTAGGTGAACGTGTTTTACGCGCGTAACCAAACTCTATGTTATTGGTGTTGCTTGCTTCATATTTGGCAGTCGCAGTTAAATCAATATGATTATCACTTTGTGATTTATTACGTGCATTAAATGCACTTGCAGCAGCAGTGTCAGCAACATTCATCATGATACCCATCATGCCTACGCCGCCGTAAGACTGAACATTACCAGTATTCATCCGAGCATAATCATTACGCACACCAAGCAAAGTACTCCACTTTGGATTCCATTTTGATTCAAGTTTAGCAAAAATGCCAAAGCGGTCGCGCTGACCATTATTGATATTTTTGAAGATATTTGGACCCATCATTGCACTGCCAGTCACTGGTGGCCAATAATCATTAAGTGTTTGGCGTTGATAATCGTTGCCTAAGCGTAATAAATGCGCTTGCGTTAACGGGATATCAAGTTTGATGTTGTAACCGTAATCCTTACCATCGATTAGCATAGGCATGGCACCCGGCTTTTCTGGATAAAAGAAACCCATCTCATGTTTAATCTGCTGCCAGAAATTGTTGGCATCTAGCTTACTCCAATTAAAATATTGCACATAATTAGCGGTAATCGCATCAGAACTATTACCAACCATGTCCATGCGTTGGTTAGGAAAACCCTGATACAGAATATCCTGATGCTTGATACGGAATATAAGTTGCTGAGCATCACCTTTAAGAGCAAGTACTATATTTTGGTAGCGTCGGTCAAACTGCGTCGAGTTCACTCGATTGCCATTGCCGTCTACCTATGATTGCGCACGATCAGCACCACCAGAGAATCCAATACTTAAATTTTGACTGGCTGCGCTGGCTCTAATGTCGGTACTAAGTCCGTTATTAACACTACGAAAGAATGTAGAGGCGCTGACTTCAACCAATAACTACTCTGAGTCGGGCGCAAAATTTATTGCAGGCGATTTTACATTGATAGTACCGGCAATGCTGTCACATCCCATGCTTACTGGTGTAATTCCCGCCATAATATCAATACGTCC
>JBBAOU010000044.1:0-17127 GCA_040401175.1 Methylotenera sp.
GATTTTAGGCAGCATCATGCTGCACTTTTTGCACTTCAACCTTGAAACCGCCTAGTTTATTTGACCGTACATTGATTAAAAATAAAAAAGGGTTAGCTTAGCTAACCCTTTTTGCATTTTTGATGCTTATAGCTAAAGAACTTTGCGACAAGTAGATTTTAATAAACCTAACTATTGATTACGCATGAAGTCAGCAACGCCATACAATTGCTCGGTCAGCCTGGTCATTAGCGCATCATCAAAACCCTGTTGATGCATAGACTTAATCATGCAATACATCCACTGATCGCGGGCCGATTCATCAATCGCAAAGGGCATGTGGCGACGCCTAAGCATAGGGTGGCCGTAACGTTCTATGTATAACTGCGGCCCACCTGTCCAACCCGATAAGAACATGAATAATTTTTCACGTGTTTCGGTTAAGTCGGGTTGATGCATCGCCCTCAGCGTCACAACTTTAGGATCGCTATCCATAATGTCGTAGAAAGTCTCGACTAAATTACGGATATTTTCTATGCCATTCGTATCGCCACCAAGCAATTCAAAGAAAGTGCGTTTACTGCTACCGACTTCTTCTATTTTATCCAGCATATTATTTCAACCAATTCTAATTTAAGCCGGACATCCAACAAATAGCTAAGCAACTTTAGGTTTAACCAAACTAGCTGCTAATTTTGCACGTTCGCGTGCTTCAGTAATATTTTTACCTGTCGCCAAAGCAACACCCATACGTCTTTTAACAAAAGACTCTGGTTTACCAAATAAACGAATATCGCTGTTAGGTACGGCCAAAGCTGCATCAACGCCATCAAATATTAAATTCTGTGATGCATGCTGACCATAAATGACCGCACTTGCGCCTGCTTCACGCAAGCTTACGTCTACTGGCAAGCCTAAAATTGCACGTGCATGTAGATCAAATTCGCTAAAACGTTGGCTACACATGGTTACCATACCGGTATCGTGTGGGCGCGGGCTGACTTCGCTAAACCACACATGATCGCCCTTAATAAATAGCTCTACACCGAATAAACCTAAACCGCCTAAGCTGTCAGTGACGGCTTTAGCAATGCGTTTAGATTCTAATAACGCTGCAACGGCCATGGCTTGTGGCTGCCAACTCTCAACGTAATCGCCTTTTTCTTGCACATGGCCGATAGGTTCACAAAAGTAGGTTTGAATTTCACCTTGGGAATTCTTAGCACGCACGGTTAATAAGGTAATTTCATAATCAAAATCAATCTGGCCTTCTACAATCACTACACCTTGATTCACCCGGCCGCCTGTAGCCGCATGATCCCAAGCCGTTTTAACTTCGCTGGCATTGGTAATGCGTGATTGACCTTTGCCAGAAGATGACATAGTCGGTTTAATAAAGCATGGATAGCCGATGCCGGCATCAATCGCAGCTTGTAAATCAGCTTCGCTTCTAGCGAAAGCAAACGGTGAAGTGGGTAGATTAAGTTCTTCTGCGGCTAAGCGACGAATGCCCTCGCGGTTCATGGTCAATTGCACAGCTTTAACGGTAGGAATCACTGTAGCAATGCCGGCCGCTTCAATGTCAGCCAAAGTATTGGTGTTAAGCGCTTCAATTTCGGGCACAATTAAATGCGGTTTTTCTAGGGCAACTAAATCACGCAAGGCCTTATCGTCAGTCATATCAATGGTGTATGCACGATGTGCAACTTGGTGGCCAGGCGCGTTCTTATAGCGATCAACGGCGATGACTTCAACTCCTAAGCGCTGTAGCGCAATAATCACTTCTTTGCCGAGTTCGCCGCTACCAAGCAACATAACACGAGTGGCATTAGCGCTTAATGGGGTTCCAATTTGCATGATATTCTTTCAGTTTTCAATTGGCTGAATAATACCATGCAGTGATTATGCCGTCATTGATGAATGACAAGTGTGCAGTGGTTTTTATAGAAAATAGGATAGAACTGGTGCTGTATTAAGCATTAGATTGAAAACTAAAATTACAGCCTGCAATTAAAAACTTTAATCAACGGGCAATTTGATGTTTATCCATACGGTATCGCATGGTCATCCGTGTTATGCCTAATTTACGCGCGGCTTCAGAGATATTGCCATGCGTTTCTGTCAGCATCTGCAACAAAATGGCTTTCTCAGCCGCCTCTAAAGTCAGCGCTGAATTTTGATTTGCATGGGCGTGCATGGCGTATTGCGCACTATCTTTATCGTTTGGTAGCGCTAAATCCAGTTCGGTTATCAGCCCATCATGACACAACAACATGGCACGACTGACTTGATGTTTAAGCTCACGCACATTTCCTGGCCAAGCATAATGCTTAATCAAGGCCAAGGCTTGTGCAGAAAATATAGGGCGAGCTAAACCATAGCGCTTAGCTGTTTGTGTTGCGAAATGACTGGCGAGCAATAAAACATCTTCGCCACGCTCGCGCAATGGCGGCATGGCGATACTCATCACATTTAATCGGTAGTAAAGGTCTTGCCTAAAACTGCCGGACTGTGACATTGCATGTAAATCACGATTCGTCGCAGCGATAAACCTTGCTGGTACAGTACGCTCTTTGGTTGAGCCTAATCTACGTACCACTCTACGCTCAAGCACATTAAGCAGTTTTGCCTGCAAAGCTAAAGGTAGTTCGCCGATTTCATCCAAAAAAAGTGTGCCATCTTCTGCGGCCTCAATCAAACCTAGGCGGGTAGTTAAAGCACCAGTAAAAGCGCCCTTCTCATGACCAAATAACTCACTTTCCATTAAATCTGCCGGTAATGAAGCGCAATCAATATGTACAAATGGCTTATCGTTATAATGATTATTGGTCTGGCATGAAGCATGTAACAAGCGCGCGGCGACGTCTTTACCAGTGCCAGTTTCACCACTTATCAGTACGGTTGGCGCAACAGTATCGCTAGCCACCAGCTGAGAAATTCGCTTAATTTGCGCCTTTACGCTTTGCATGGCTGAACTCTCGCCGAGCATTTCAACCCCATCAATCGCATGTGCATTACGTTGGCGAGAATAACCCAAACTATTACTTTGTTCAGCGACAGCTTCAGCTTTTTGTACAGACAACAATAGCTCTTCAAGGTCTATAGGCTTTTTCAGATAATCGACTGCGCCTTGTTTAATAGCATTAACCGTGTCACTAATTTCACCATGTGCGGTCATCACAATCACTGCGGCATTTTTAGCCACAAACTCGGCCAACAAATCCAAGCCATTACCATCAGGCAAACGCATATCTAATAGTACTATATCGGGTAAAAATTGCTTAGTAATCGCCCTTGCATCTTGCAAACTTTCCACATGCGCACATTCATAACCAGCCTTCTGCAAGCGACGCATCACCGCCCGAGCAAACAGCACTTCATCTTCAACGATCAATAGTTTTGATACTAGAAGATGAGGCTTTGCATACATATCTGAGGTTGTGATTGTTAATGACAAAGTAATTGTACTTGAGATTTTTATATTATTTACTAAAACTTAATCAACATCTGCTGCTGTTTTTTTAGCACGACCAAACTCATAACTCACACCCACCCATGCGGCGCGTGGAGCAGCTGGAGAGCGGAATTGCTCATTGATCTGACTGCCAAAACCGTCTAAATTATAAATATTACCTCCAAGTACACCAAAGGTAGCGTAGCGGGTATCGAACACATTGTGCACTTTAGCAAACAATTTCCAATTCTCATTGACGCTGTAATGCGTATCAAGATGCATCACAGCATAACCGGGCACTTTGCCATTAACATCTTGGTTATTTTCGTCACCACGGGCATATTGTCCAGCGGCTAACACCACATTAGTTCCAATATTCCAAGCAGGCGTGACTTCATAAGCAGCACGTATTTTGAATGTGTGTTGTGCAATACCCGGAATTTTATCGCCTTTAGTCACTGAAATCTGCCCTAAATTATTAGCAGTGCTATTAGCAGGAGAACCTACAGCAAAGTCAGATTGATAAGTAGCATCAACAAAACCATAGTTAGCAGACAAGGTTAATGATTGAAATTTACCACTTAGGCCCATCTCTAACCCACGTCTACGCGTCTCGCCTACATTTTTAAAGTAACCAAAACCACCAGTGGCATTGCTTGCAATAAACTGAATGTCATTGCTACTTATGGCGTTATATAAACCCATATTCCAGTTAACATTATCCGCAATCTTACCTCTTACGCCACCTTCCCAAGTTTTGGCAACCACCATTTCTAAATGTGGGTCAGCCGCAAAAGCATTGGGTAAAGCACATGGACGAGCCTCATCCGCACAGCTTAACTCAACAGGTGTCGCAGCGCGCATACCTTCGTTATACCCAGCATAGAAACCAATGGTTTTTATTGGATTGTAGTTAAAACCAATCGCAGGGTTAAAGCGGCTGTATCGATGATTACCAGAAAGATCTGAGTCAACAGGTGTAAGCGCTGGATCTGAACTCATTCCGGACAAGTTTATTTTAGCAACGTTATAACGACCTGAGAGTGTCAAATGTAATTGATCATTAAGAGAAAATGTATCGGTTGCATACAAACCATAGTAATCATTTTTGGCGTTTAAACGAACTTGTCCGACCGAAATGGAAGGATTGTCCGTTACTGTTTCATGGCCAATGATACTTGCTTGCAATGATTCACTAGTGAAATTAGTACGGCCAAAATCCGCACTTACACCAACAGTAAATTGATTTTTATGACCGATTAAATCTCCTAGCAAACTTAATTGCATCGTACCACCGAAGCCGTCTTGGTCTGTAGTACTTGATACATTACTAGAATCCGTCGCAGCGGTACTGTGCGCATTACTGTTAAAGCCTTTGCTGCGATTCTTACGATAATAGACATTACCGGCAACCAACTTGTCATCTGTTAGGAAATGACTACCTTTCAAATTAAGCATTACCATCTGGTTACCAATAGAATCTGGATAAGTATAAGCTTGCTTAGGGTTGTTATAAGTAGATAAAGGCACGGCCTGCGTACCTTCCATCATAGTATCCGCTAGAGCTAGTGACAAATCTAAATCGCTCTTGTCATTTTGCCAGCCGACCTTACCAAAAATTTGTTTTACATCACTAGACGAATGTTCGCGCCAGCCATTTTCTTTAAAGAAATTACCTGCTACAAAGTAATCAAGATTTTTTTCTTTATCCACACCGCCTGCTTCAAATTCGAACGCACGACGCCCCCATGAACCGCCATAAGTGGTCAATTTTACGCCGGGAAACTCACTACCGCTTTTGGTATGCACGGCAAGCGCACCGCCTAACGTATTCAAGCCAAATAATGGATTAGAGCCAGGGATTAAATTAATATTAGCGATTGCATTAGCCGGAATTAAATCCCAATTAACAATATCCCCAAACGCTTCATTCACACGCACGCCATCCATATAAACAGAAAGGCCTTGTGGTGTGCCTAATAATGGCGATGCAGTAAAGCCACGAAACTGTACATCGGCCTGATAAGGGTTTGCTACACTATTACTAGTATTTACTGAGCCTAAATTATTATCAAGATACTCAGACAAATCTAAGGATTGTTGCTGGTCAAATGCTTTAGAAGAACCGGTTTGCACATTCGATGGCACCTGATTAATCGGCGTACCAATACTAGGTAAAGGCGTTGTACCAACTACCTCAATTTTACTAAGTTCCAAAGCTTCAGCCTTGTTCTCTGCAAGCGCCATTTGTGGCATTGCATAAGCCGCAAGAATAGCGACAAAAATTAACTTAGGCTTTAAAGTATTTGAATGTAATGTTTTTGGCATGTCGTTTCCTTAGTTATTATTCTAAACATCACAATTAAATAGCAATAAGTATTCCAATTACTTAAATTTAAATTTATCTAATACAATCAATGGGTAATATGATTTAATAACTTTCAACTAAGATTTTACACCGCAATATTGGTTGTATACAACCACTAATTGGCTGTATACAACCACCAGAAGCATTAAATACTGTTCAAAAGCTGTTTTGCCGGAATATTTAAAAATCCGCGTAAACCCAACCAAGCGGCCAATGGAATAAGTGCTGTTGCCGCAAGCATGGTGCTAATAGCAAGCGTAATATTGAATTGAAATGGGATGTTTAAAAGGGTCGCGCTCAAGTAATAAGCCAACAAGTTAGCTGCAAACACCGCAACAAATGCCGCAATAAAACCGATATAGGCAAACTCTGCCACATAAGCAATCGCAACTTGGCGTCTTGAGGCGCCAAATACTCGCATAAGCGTAGCCTCGGCAATACGCTCTTCTCGCGTTGCAACCAATGCGGCGTATAACACTGCCACACCCGCAATCAAACTAAAAGCGAAAACATATTCAATGGTGCTACTCATCTTTTGCATAATACCGCGCACTTGCTGCATCAGGGCAGCAACGTCTATCACGGTCAAGTTTGGATATTCTCGTATCAATTGATTCAATGGCGCATCGACTCCTATAGGCAGATGAAAGCTACTGATGTAATTCGCGGCGTATTGATCCAACACCCCAAGTGGCGTTACTGCAAAAAAATTGGCCCGCATGGTGTCCCAATCGACTTTTCTTAAGCTAGTCACGGTGAGCGTTAATGGACTGCCCGCAATATCAAACAAAAGCTTATCGCCTAGTTGAATGCCTAGCGTTTTGGCTAAATCTTGCTCTAGTGAAAGAGATGGTTGGCCATACTCTTGCTCTGTCCACCAACGGCCAGAAACTAGCTTATTGTCACTTTGCATCTTTGCCGCCCAAGACAAGTTAAATTCGCGCTCAGCAAGGCGTTTTGCACGCTCATTTGACCATTGCGTTTGGGCAACATTTTCACCATTCTTGCTGATTAAGCGACCGCGCACCATAGGAAATATAGTTGCATGGTCAATCTTCTGCTGCGCAAAAAATTGCTTAAGCCTATTAATTTGGGCAGGCTGTATATTAATCACAAAACGATTCGGTGCATCTAAGGGTAATGAAGCCTGCCAGTTACGGATTAAATCTCCACGAATTAAGGCCAGCAATATCAGCACCATTAAGCCAATGCTAAAACCAATCATTTGCACGGTAGATAATGCAAACCTGCGCTTTAGCCCAAGTACACCGAGCTTTACATCATTAAGCGATTGGGTTTTTGTAGATAAATTAAATAGCCGTTTTACTAAATTCACCAGCACATATGAAAAAACAATAATGACAACACACAGTAACAATAAAGCCAAAATAGTAGAAAATGCCAGTGTTGCATCGCGCGCTTGCCAAAAAATCATACCGCACATCACCAAGGCTGCAGGCAAAAATTTAGCTTGGTCAGCACTGGTTTGCTTAAGGGTTTCGCGACGCAGAATATTCATGGCGGTTAAATTTCGCATTTGCCAAACGTGTGGCAACACCACGGCGAACATCATGCTGATGCTGGCAATAATACCAACAAAAATTGGTCCGGCAGAAACTGGTGGTAAAACCTCCAAAAATAGACTGCCAGCCAATTGCGCCAAACCAAATTGGCCGATAAAACCTAATGCAACGCCAAGCAAAGCGCTAAAAAATGCAATCAGCAGTGTTTGTATCGCTAGCACCTGAAGCACAGTGTTTTTAGAAGCGCCAAAACAGCGCAACAAGGCAACAGTATCGAGGCTTTGTTTGATGTAAGGTAAACTAGAAAGCAGCATTGCCACTATAGCTAAAATAACACTCACCATGGCTGATAAACCTAAAAATTGCTGCGCCTTGTCTAGTGCCAGTTTAATTTCCGGGCGCGCATTACGCACGTCTTCTATTTTTTCACCCATGCCTAATTGCGGCTTAGTCTGTGCAAAATAGCGGCTTATTTTTTGCGGATCTGCCGCCAGTAAAAGTTGATACTTAACACGGCTACCAATTTGAATAAGCTTGGTGGTAGGTAAATCAGCGGCATTAATCATTAAGCGTGGCGCAAAGCTAAACATATCACCACCACGAGAAGGCTCATGTAGCAAAATTGCACTAATACGTAATTTTCGCTCGCCCACTTCAAGCACATCGCCAATTTTTAGATTTAATAATGTGGCCAGTCTTGGCTCCAGCCAAGCTTCACCAAGCTTAGGCGCAGACTTAATAACTTGGCCAGTTTCATTAATAGTTTGACCTATACTCAGATTACCGCGAAGTGGAAAACTTGGCCCAACCGCTTTAATTTCAGCCAGTTGACTGGTTTCACCAAAGACCACCATGCTGACAAATTCATAGGTTTTCACAATATCAATGCCTAGTGAAACAGCATTTTTTTCAAATTTTTCGTCGATCACATGATCGGATAATAATGCAATATCGCCACCCAGCAATAAGCTGCCTTGCTGATTAAGTGCGGTTTCTACACGTTGGGTAAAAAAGCCAACGGCTGTAATTGCACTAACGGCCAACACTAGAGAAAGTACTAATACGCGCAAAGCGCCTGCGCGCCAAAGGCTTAAAGTTTGCGTCCAAGCCAATATGAAGGATATGCTCATGACTGAGTCAACGTGGCTGATTCAATCACTTTAGTGAGCTCAGTTAATATGCCATTTTCCAACATTAACTGGCGCTGGCAACGATGCGCCAAATGAATATCATGCGTGACTAACACTAGCGTGGTACCCGCCTGCGCATTCATCTCAAATAGCAAATCAACAATCATTTGGCCAGTGCTATTATCCAAATTACCAGTAGGTTCATCAGCAAATAAAATGGCTGGTTGCGTTGCAAAGGCGCGAGCAATGGCGACCCGTTGCTGTTCACCACCAGAAAGTTGTTTGGGATAATGTTGTACACGCGCACTCAAGCCAACTTTATTTAACGCCTCCAAACTTAAGGCTTTAGCGTTGGGCTGATTTTTTAATTGTAGCGGCAACATTACATTCTCCAACGCTGTCAGCGATGACAACAACTGAAAAGATTGAAATACAAAACCCATTGTTGCCGCACGCACCGCCGCCCTACCATCTTCATCTAGGCTACTAAACGGGCTATTATTAATTTGTACGCTACCATTATTGGGTATATCTAAGCCCGCCAAAAGACTCAATAGCGTGGATTTTCCTGAGCCTGAACTGCCAATAATGGCCACCTGTTCGCCGGCATTGATGCTTAAATTTAATCCTGCCAATATACGAATTTGGTTATCATGACTAGTAAAGTTGTATTTAATTTCTTGTGCCTGAATGACTGCTGCTTGAACAACTGGTGCATGAATGACTGGCGCTTGAATAACTGGAGGTTGTTGCATCAATGTATTTTCGCTTTTTATTAAGGTTTAAATGCCTATCGCTTGGGCTACTAGGTTTCTATTTCGTTGCATTCTGTTTGCCGGCCATGGCAGATAATCCTAAAATTCTCATTTATGGCGATAGCTTATCGGCCGTATATGGCGTATCACAGCAGGAAGGCTGGCCAACATTACTGCAAAATAAGCTTAACGACAAAAATCATCATTACCAAGTAGTTAATGCCAGTATAAGCGGCGAAACCAGCAGCGGCGGACTAAGTCGGCTATCAGCAACACTGACCAAATTTAAGCCGAATATTGTTGTTTTAGCTTTAGGTGCTAATGATGGTCTACGTGGTTTATCTATTAAAGAAATGGCGAATAACCTAAACAGCATGATCAGCCTAAGTCAAAAATCAAATGCCAAAGTACTGCTATTGGGGATGAAAATACCTCCCAATTACGGCATGAAATATTCAAGCAAATTTAGCCAAACTTTTAGTTATTTAAGCCAACAACACAAAATTAACTTAGTGCCTTTTATGCTGCAAAATGTTGCAACGATACCAAATTTGAATCAGGACGACGGCATCCACCCAAACGCGTTAGCGCAACCGTTGATACTAGACAATATCTGGCCAAAATTGCACGGTATATTGGAACAGAATTAGCATAAATTATTTAGCAGATGTTTGCAGATTTAAGCTGAAAAATCTTGCCAAGTAATTTCCAAGCCTAACTCATGTTCAGTGGCTTGTAACTCATTTGCCATGCCAATATATGGCACGAAAGCCAAGGTATCATGCCAGTAAATTAGTGGTAAATAATCACGTTGCCAAGGCGGAATATTCGCTTCTTGCAATAGGTGTTTAAGTGTTCTGGTTGGTCTTAATACATTAGGTTTAAACCGTTCACCGCCAGCGCGATTGGTAATTCTTAGCTTAGTCATACCAAACTTAAGTGCTAAACCAGCACCCATCACTTGTTTAAAGTGCAACTTAGCACAGTTTGGAAAGCTTAACTCGGCTTCGCCAGTCCATAGCAAATCAAAAACTGGTGCGCTTTGTTCTGCTAACAAATAAGCACGATGCTGAAATCTTTTTAAAGTTAAATGCTGCGTTTGACAGCTTAGGTTTATTTGACTACTTAGGTTTATTTGACTACTTAGGTTTGTTTGATTGCTAAGGTTTATTTGATCGATATGGTTTAATTGAATATTAATATTGGCAACAGCTTTTGCATTAAGTAGCTGATTGATTATTTCACTTAAATGTTCTGAACTCGGCATCGCCAGTTGATTTTTTGCAAACCACCAGCGCAGTACATTTTTTGCACGTACCTGTGCTAATTGAGCCAAGCCATTCAGACACAAACTATTATTTAACAATAACGCCGTTGCATCAAATTCGGCCAAGGCATCTAACAACTCGTTCGCTTCTGCGAGGTGAGACGCGCTTCTGGCTAACACAGACTTAATGGCAGGATAACGCGTTTTCAATATTGGCATTATGTTATGCCGCAAAAAATTACGTTCATAATGGGTGTCAGCATTACTTTCATCATCGCACCATTTTAGCTGATGGCGATCTGAGTAATCTTGCAATGTTTGGCGACTAACTTCAAGCAATGGTCGCAGTAGTCGCCTAGACGGATCTACTGCAGCCATACTGGCCAAACCCTTAACACCAGCGCCTCTGAATAATTGCAATAAAAGCGTTTCAGCTTGGTCGTCTTGATGGTGAGCAGTGACAATGAAATCGGCCTGATTTGGAACGGATAAGTCAGGTAAAACGTTATTAAATAGCGCTTTATAGCGTAGTTGCCGAGCGGCAGCTTCTATACCCAATCTTGGGCTTTCCTCAATATCAACCTTAATAATCTGTAAAGGTATATTCAGCAACACACACTGTTCTGTACAAAACATAGCCCAGGCATCGGCATTGACACTTAAACCATGATGCACATGCATGGCATGCAAATGGAATGGAACGGTTTGCTGAGCAGCAACTAGCAAATGTAGCAATACACAAGAATCTAAACCGCCACTTAAGCCTAATAAGACATGTTGATTAGGCCTTAATTGCTGAGCTAAAAAAGAACTGACTTGAAATAGCAATGGGTCTTGTAAATTGGCAGCAATATCCAATTGAGCTGGGCTTAGCTTTCTATTTTTAGCTTTAATGTCCGGCTCCTTATTCAACGTATTACACTGCTAGCCAGACAATTCAGACTAAAAATTTAACCACTTATAGTTTGATTGGCTGCTTTTTCTCAGCAACTTCTTTATATTTGCCATAACCCATTAAACGCTCGTAACGTCTAACCAATAACAATTTAATAGACTTTGCTTTAAGCTTAGCTAGCTCTTCTCTTAGTGCTACGCGTAATGTTTCCATCACCAATTCTGGCGAGCGATGTGAGCCACCTAAAGGTTCAGGAATGATACGATCTATCAGACCCATACTTTTTAGACGATCAGCGGTAATTGCCAGCGACTCTGCGGCCATTGAAGCTTTACCTGCACTCTTATACAAAATTGAAGCACAGCCTTCAGGCGAAATGACTGAGTAAGTACCGTATTGCATCATCAGCAATTGATCTACTACTCCGAGTGCTAACGCACCACCAGAGCCACCTTCACCGATAATCACGCCGATAATAGGCGTTTCAAGTTCAGCCATTACATATAAATTACGCGCAATAGCTTCAGACTGACCACGCTCTTCAGCACCAATACCAGGATAAGCACCCGGTGTATCTATTAACGTAATGATAGGAATACCAAATTTTTCAGCTAGGCGAAATAGTCGTAACGCTTTGCGATAGCCTTCTGGGCGTGGCATACCGAAATTTCGATATTGACGCTCTTTAACATCGCGACCTTTTTGGTGACCAATGACCATCACCGGTTGGCCTTCAAAACGTGCCAAACCACCGACAATAGCCGGGTCGTCAGAGTAAGCCCTATCCCCATGTAACTCTTCAAAGTCAGTAAACATGCCTTGAATATAATCCAAGGTATAAGGCCGTTGCGGATGACGTGCCAATTGCGAAATTTGCCATGCGCTTAAATTGCCATAAATATCCTCAGATAATTTCTGGTTTTTCTTTTCTAAGGCAGTCAATTCTTTAGAAATATCCAAAGCATCGTTAGCATCGTGCGCGGCTTGCAAACCTTCAATTTGGCTTTCAAGTTCTGCAATCGGTTGTTCAAAATCGAGGTAACTTATTTTCATGCGCATAACTCAGTAATTAAAGTTTTTTAAATATTATTTTGAGCCACATTCGATTGAAGACAAGGTGTAGGGTCTCAGACAGTACGTTTTAGTACGGCAAGACCCTACAAACGCAGTATTCAATTGAATGTGGCTAGCAATCGCTAATTATATAGGATTTTTACGTTGCTTTGAGTCAACCAGTCAGTTAAGCCCGCAATCAACTCATCATGCAGATCTACACGCCAATCGTTTCCCAGCATCAATTCTACCTTACTCGTTTTATTATGATATTCAACTTTCACTGGGCAACCGCGCGATTCATCTGAGACACTTTTACAATAAGGCTTCAATAAAGCCTTTAATTTAACGGCGTCGGCTTGCTTATTGCATGAAATCTTTAAGAAGCTGGCTTTACTGTTTCGTAGGCCAGATAAATTATGTAGCTTTCTAGCATTCACGCGAATGCCACCTGAGAACTCATCGTTACTCACGCGACCTTCTACAATAATCAATTGGTCATCTTTTAATAAAGCTTGATATTGATTCAGCAAATCGCTACCAACCACCACCTCAATACGCGTAGTGCCGTCATCTAAACCAACAATTGCCATTTTACCGCGTGCAGTCATGCGATTACGCACACCAGATACAATGCCGGCGATTAATTGTGGCTGTTCTTTTGGTGCTAAATTAGCCAAGGTTGTTGAAACAAATTGGCTAATATCTTTTTGATAAGCCCAATATGGATGGCCACTAAAATAAAAACCTAGCGCGGCTTTTTCTTCTTGTAATCGCTGCTGCTCAGTCCAGTTTGGTACAGTCGGCAAAATATTGGCCGCTTTATCTGCAATTTCACCGAACAAACTATTTTGATTGCTATTGGCACTATTTTGCTCAGCAGCTGCCATCGCCATTGCCACACCAGCAAGCAATGCATTACGGCTTGGGTTAACACCTATTTGAAGCTGATCAAATGCACCTGCGCGGATTAAAGATTCGACCACGCGGCGATTAACTTTGCGTAGATCTAAACGATTACAAAAATCGAATAAATCTAAAAATGGACCATCTTGACGACGCGCTTGTAAAATCACCTCAATGGCCGCCATGCCGGTGCCTTTTACCGCCCCTAAACCATACAATATTTGCTTGCTACTGATGGGCGTAAATTTAAAATCACTATGATTGACATCAGGCGGCAGCACTTCAATTTGGTTGGGCGCACAATCGTCATAAAAAATATGCACACTGTCGGTATTGTTCATATCCGCCGACATGGTAGAGGCCAAAAAAGCCGCCGGATAATGCGCTTTTAAATAAGCCGTATGATAAGCCACCAGGGCATAGGCTGCCGCGTGCGATTTATTAAAACCATAACCAGCAAATTTTTCCAACAGATCAAATAGCTCCGTGGCTTGACGCTCAGTCATATTATTTTTGACAGCACCTTCGGTGAAGGTTTTACGCTGATCATCCATCTCTTCTTTTTTCTTTTTACCCATCGCGCGACGCAGCAAATCGGCGCCGCCCAAACTATAACCGGCCACCACTTGAGCAATCTGCATCACCTGCTCTTGATACACGGCAATACCGTAAGTTTCTTTCAGGATAGGCTCAGTTAGCGGATGTGGATATTCCACACGCTGTTTACCATGTTTACGCCGACAAAAGTCAGGAATCAAATCTATCGGGCCTGGCCGATACAGCGCAACTAAGGCAATAATATCTTCAAAGCAATCTGGCATCGCCTGCTTCAACATATCTTTCATGCCGCGCGACTCTAGCTGAAACACAGCCGTGGTATTGGCAGTTTTTAGTAGTTGGAAGGTCGCTTTATCATTCAGCGGTATGGTGGCAAAAGCTAAAGGTGTTAAGCCTTCATTAGCGCGCTGCTTATTAGCATTCACCAACGCCAACTCTAATATGGTCAGCGTGCGTAAACCTAAAAAGTCGAACTTCACCAAACCTACTGCTTCCACATCATCTTTATCGTATTGGCTGACTAAGCTAGCACCGTCTGCCTGACAATAAATAGGTGAGAAATCAGAAATTTTACCTGGCGAAATAAGCACGCCGCCGGCATGCATACCAACATTTCGCACCAAACCTTCTAAGCGTAAGGCTAATTCTAATAGCTCGCGCAATTCTTCTTCGTTCTCGCGGCGCTCGGCTAATTGCGGTTCTTTTACCAAAGCATCGGTTAAGGTAATGCCTAGCTCTAGCGGAATGAGCTTACTGACACCATCGACAAAGTGGAACGGTAAATCCAGCACGCGGCCAACATCGCGTATCACCGCCTTAGCCGCCATAGTACCGAAGGTAGCAATCTGTGAAACAGCATCTAAGCCATATTTTTGCTTCACATAATCAATGACGCGATCTCGCCCTTCTTGGCAAAAGTCAATATCAAAATCGGGCATAGAAACGCGGTCCGGGTTCAGAAAACGCTCAAACAATAAGTTGTATTCTAGCGGATCTAAATCGGTAATACGCAAGCTGTAAGCCACCACCGAACCAGCCCCAGATCCACGACCAGGACCGACTGGAACGCCATTATTTTTAGCCCAGCTAATAAAATCTGCCACGATTAAAAAATAACCGGCAAAGCCCATTTGATTAATAACATTTGTTTCAAAATCTAGCCGCGCATGGTATATAGCTTGCTGAGCATTACGCTGATTTTCATCCGGATACAAAACCGCTAAGCGCTTAACTAAGCCTGCACGCGCTTCGGCAATTAAATATTCGTTTAAGCTTTCATTGTTAGGCGTTGGAAAGTTAGGCAAATAATTTTTGCCTAACACGATAGAAAAATTGCAACGCTTAGCAATTTCCACGCTATTACTCAGCGCTTCTGGCATATCTGCAAATAGCTCAGCCATTTCAGCCTGCGTTTTAAAAAACTGTTCTACGGTGAAGTTTTTGGGGCGACGCGTATCCGCTAAAATATAACCCTCAGAAATACAGGTACGTGCTTCATGCGCTCTAAAATCATCTGGCGTCATAAACTGTATTGGGTGCGTAGCAACCACGGGCAAATTCAGCGTATTAGCAATGCCGCGCACCAAATGAATGTAATGTTCTTGTTGTGATTTTTTCAGTGATTCTTGAGTCGTATTTTCTGTAATACCTACAATACGATGTACTTCTAAATAAAAGCGGTCTGGAAATAGACTTTGCCAACCAGCGGCATGTTTAGTCGCAAGCGCTATATTATCTTGCAAGCAAGCCTGACCAACATCGCCGGCTTGTGCGCCAGAAAGCAAAATCAAACCTTCGGTGCCACATTCAACAAACCATTCGCGCTTAAATTCCGCACGACCACGATACTGGTTAGTTAAGAACGCACGACTTAATAATTGGCATAACAGCAAATAACCAGCTTGTGATTGGCATAATAAAAGCAGTCGTGACGGCTGATCACGATTTTCAGTATTTTCCAGCCAAATATCACAACCGATAATCGGCTTAATCCCTTTACTACGCGCCGCTTTATAAAACTTGATGGTACCAAATAAATTACTTAAATCTGTGAGTGCCAGCGCCGGAATTTTATCTGCCAGCGCCTGCTTTATATAGTCATCAATACGTACAATGCCATCGACAATAGAGTATTCACTGTGGCAGCGTAAATGCACAAAGCTAAGAGGTTTTAACGGTGGTAGATTGATTTGCAACATAAGGCGGATTTTACCTTATTAGCGTTATTTTGGAGATTAAAAATTACAGACCACTAGCATATGATGGCAAAATTTACATGATTAATGTTGCTCATTAAGCTTATTTTCAATAGCCCGCCTAATCTTACATGGCGATCTAAATTAAAATCTAAATTCGAATCTAAATGCAAATATTGTGTTTTTGTTTTATGATAGTAAGTGCCAGTTATTAATAATTCTCATTTAGTCATATTCACAGAAAAAGGAAAAAACGATGACAAACACCGTCACATTAAAAGGTAATCAAGTTGAAGTTGCAGGCAACTTACCTAAAGTCGGCGATACAGCGCCAGAATTTACGCTAGTAGATAAAGCGCTAGCCAATGTCTCTTTAGAAAACTTTTCAGGTAAACGTAAAGTGCTTAACATTTTCCCTAGCATTGATACGGCAACTTGCGCGATGTCTGTACGTGCATTTAATCAACACGCCAGTGCAATGAGCAACACGATCGTTTTAAATATCTCAGCCGATTTACCTTTTGCACAAACACGTTTTTGTGCGGCAGAAGGCTTGGATAATGTACAAAATCTATCAACCTTACGTGGTAATGAATTTTTAACGAATTATGGCGTATTGATGACCAGCAGTAAATTAGCCGGTTTAGCAGCGCGTGCAGTGCTTGTATTAGATGAAAATAATGTGGTTAAACACGTTGAATTAGTTGGTGAAATTGCTCATGAGCCTAACTATGAACTGGCTTTAGCAGCTTTAAAGTAAGTAATTTATTAGGTCTATTTCATAAAGCTAAATTTGAAAAAACCAGCGCTCAATTGCCATATCGTTTCGCAAAGTTGTGTAAAAAAACGAGGATATAAATCTTCGTTCTTTTATTTAATTAAGATTAATTTTAGATTTCTCCTTTTCAATCCACCCATTTAAGAGTGAAATACCCCGCCGTAAACGACGGAGTTTATAAATTCAACGGCGCGAGCGAAATGCTGGACTTACACCGTCCAAACGCTATACAGAAATTCGTACCGAATATGCAGAAGTAGAACGCA
>JBBAOU010000045.1:0-16776 GCA_040401175.1 Methylotenera sp.
GTTTGGAAGTTTTGGCCTTATCTCTCGCTTTAAAATTATGATTTTCCAAAAATCCCTCTCGTATTTATAACGCGCACAAAACTAGTTAATTTAAGGGATATTTCACTTAGATTCGGGTAAAATATCGATTTAATTGCTCAGAACTTACTCATGATCAGTCTTCGCGGTAGCTCAGCGCTTTCTCCTTTTCGCCTAGAAAAAATTCTTGCGACTTTAAAAACTTCAGCACCGCAAATTAGCCATCTAAATGGTGATTTTTGGCATTTTGCTTGGAGCGATGCCGATTTAATCGCTAGCCAGCAAGAAACCTTACAAAAAATCCTGACTTACGGCCCCAAAATGACAGGCAATGCGGCAGATGAAGCGCCGGTTGGAGAGTTGTTCTTAGTGATTCCTCGCCCGGGTACGATTTCGCCTTGGGCTTCTCGCGCGACCGATATTGCTAAGCATTGTGGCTTGCCTAGCGTGCAACGTATTGAGCGCGGTATTGCTTATTATGCGAGTAAAAAAGATCAGTCACCTTTGACTGATGCGGAAAAGCTGGCGGTTAAAGCGGCGATTCATGATCGCATGACAGAGGCTGTTTTTGCCCGTTTAGAGGATGCCGCAGCGCTTTATCACAAAGCTGAACCAGTGCCATTGAGTACGGTTGATGTGTTGGGAGGCGGTCAGGCTGCACTTAATCAAGCCAATGCTGAATTGGGTTTAGCGTTGTCGCCCGATGAAGTTGATTATTTAGTTGAGAATTTCAGAAAAATTGGCCGTAATCCTTCTGATGTTGAGTTGATGATGTTTGCACAGGCCAATTCTGAGCATTGTCGCCATAAGATTTTTAATGCTGATTGGGTTATTGATGGCGTAGCGCAAGCGCAATCATTGTTTGGCATGATTCGTAATACGCATAAATTGCATCCGGGCAAAACTGTAGTAGCTTATTCAGATAACTCTTCTATTGTGGCTAGTGGCGCGGTGGGCGAAAAAACCAAGCGTTTTTATCCCCAAGCAGATGGCGCTTATGGCTTTATCGAAGAAGAAATGCATTACCTGATGAAAGTGGAAACGCATAATCATCCAACGGCAATTTCTCCATTTGCCGGCGCGGCAACCGGGGCTGGCGGCGAGATTCGTGATGAAGGCGCAACCGGTAGCGGTTCTAAACCAAAAGCGGGTTTAACTGGTTTCTCTGTGTCTAACTTGCATGTGCCGGGCTTTGAGCAACCTTGGGAACAATCTTACGGCAAACCGGCACGCACTGCATCCCCACTGCAAATAATGATTGATGGACCCTTAGGTGGCGCGGCATATAACAATGAATTTGGTCGGCCGAATATTGCTGGTTATTTCCGTACTTTTGAACTCGAAACAGCGGGCGAAGTGCGCGGTTATCATAAGCCAATTATGTTGGCCGGTGGCGTGGGTAATATCTCGGCCAAGCATTCTAAAAAGAATCCGATTCCAGCAGGCGCGGCGTTAGTGCAGTTAGGCGGCCCGGCCATGCTGATTGGTCTTGGCGGTAGCGCTGCTTCTAGTATGGATACTGGTAGCAATATTGAAAATTTGGATTTTGATTCAGTGCAACGCGGTAATCCTGAATTGGAAAGACGTGCGCAGGAAGTCATAGACCGTTGCTGGCAGCTTGGCGATGATAATCCAATTTTAAGTATTCATGATGTAGGCGCGGGCGGTATTTCTAACGCTTTCCCTGAGCTAGTGAATGATGCTGCTGTTGGCGCAACGTTTCAATTGCGTGATGTACACAATGAAGAGCCTGGCATGTCACCGCGTGAGCTTTGGAGCAACGAGGCGCAAGAGCGTTATGTGATGGCGATTGCGCAGGAAGATTTGCCGCGTTTTAAAGCGATTTGTGAGCGCGAGCGTTGTCCATTTTCGGTAGTGGGTATTGCGACAGAAGAACGTCATTTAACGGTAGCTGATAGCCATTTTGATAACAAGCCTGTTGACATGGATTTATCGGTATTGCTCGGCAAGCCGCCAAAAATGACGCGAGATGTAAAAAGTGCAACGCGACAATTAAGTGCCTTTGACACAAGCAGTATTGATTTAAAAGAGGCTGCCGCCCGCGTATTAAGGTTACCGGGTGTAGCGGATAAAACATTTTTAATCACCATTGGTGATCGCTCCGTGACAGGCTTAGTCGCACGCGAGCAAATGGTTGGCCCTTGGCAAATTCCAGTGGCCGATGTTGCGGTAACGCTTGCTGGCTATGAAACTTATAAAGGTGAGGCGTTTGCTATCGGTGAAAAAGCGCCGCTAGCGTTGGTGAACGCGCCAGCTTCAGGTCGCATGGCGATAGCTGAAGCTATTACCAATATTGCCGCATGTTTGATTGATGATTTAAGTGATTTGAAATTATCTGCTAACTGGATGGCGCCAGCCGGACATGCTGGCGAAGATGCAGATTTGTTCGATACCGTAAAAGCCGTCGGCATTGAGCTTTGTCCACAGCTAGGAATTAGTATTCCAGTGGGTAAAGATTCCATGAGCATGAAAACCGTGTGGAATGATGATGGCGTTAATAAGGCGGTAACTTCGCCAATTTCATTAGTGGTGACGGCTTTTGCGGAAACATCGGATGCGCGTAAAACACTGACACCACAACTGCAAATGAACGTGCCGAGTAAATTGATTTTGATCGATCTTGGTGCGGGTAAAAATCGCATGGGTGGTTCTAGCCTAGCGCAGGTTTACGGTGCGGTGGGTGATGTTGCGCCAGATGTAGATGATGCGCAGCAATTGAAGCACTTCTTTAACACGATTCAGCAATTGAATAAATCCGGAAAACTATTGGCGTATCACGATAGATCTGACGGTGGTTTATTCACAACATTGCTGGAAATGAGCTTTGCCGGTCATTGCGGCTTGCAGGTAGATGTTTCTGCTTTAAGTCAGCAGGCCGACATTGCTGGCGTGTTATACAACGAAGAGTTGGGCGCTGTGATTCAAGTTGAAGCGCAACATGCAGTGGCAATAACTGCACAATTCAACGGCTTAGCACACGTGGTGGCTGATGTTGTGGCTGGTAATCAGTTTGAAATTAAGCAAAATGGTAACGTAGTATTTACCGATACGCGCATTAATTTACATCGTATGTGGTCAGAAACCACTTATCAAATGCAAAAGTTGCGTGACAATCCGGTATGCGCACAACAAGAATATGATCGTATTCTAGATGACAGTAATCGTGGCTTATTTTCTGAGCCTACATTTGATATTAATGAAAATATCGCTGCGCCTTACATTAACGCGGCTTATATTAATACAGGCGCACGTCCTAAAATGGCAATTTTGCGCGAGCAAGGTGTGAACGGCCATGTGGAAATGGCGGCTTCATTTGATCGAGCAGGTTTCGCTACTTTCGATGTACACATGAGCGACATTATAGCTGGACGCGTATCGCTAAAAGATTTTGCTGGCGTAGTCGCTTGCGGTGGCTTTTCTTACGGCGATGTTCTAGGTGCGGGTGAAGGTTGGGCAAAATCGATTTTATTTAATGCACGTGCACGAGATGAGTTTTCAGCATTCTTTGAGCGCGCCGATAGCTTTGCTTTAGGTATTTGTAACGGCTGCCAAATGATGAGCAATCTGCGCGAGCTTATTCCGGGTGCGGCACATTGGCCACATTTTGTGCGTAATAAGTCAGAACAATTTGAAGCTAGATTGGCGATGGTGGAAGTTTTAGAGTCGCCTTCATTGTTCTTTAATGGCATGGCTGGCAGCAAAATGCCAATTGCGGTTGCGCATGGTGAAGGTTTTGCGGAGTTTTCTTTGGGCGCTTCTAAAGAACCTTCTGAGCAAACTGTAGTCAATAAATTAATAGCAAAAAACTTAGTAACGATGCGCTTTATCGATAACGCATCATTACCAACAATTAGCTATCCGTTTAATCCAAACGGTTCACCGCAGGGTGTAACTGGATTAACCAGCACAGATGGGCGTTTTAGTATTATGATGCCACATCCGGAACGGGTAATTCGCAATGTGCAAAACACATGGCAGGCGTGTGGAGACGCCGAGAATAGTCCTTGGATGCGTATGTTCAGCAATGTAAGACGTTTTATTGGTTAGTGTTTTTTGAATCAATAAATTGTTAAATAAGTGTCTATTAGGTAATCAATTTTTTAATAAGTACAAATTAAACTTAATAAATGGGGTAGAAAATAATGAGCATTAAATTTTTTAAAATGTTGTTGGCAGTAGTAGTTTTAGGTTTTTCTATCAATACAATGGCGGCAACACAGCTTACCGATGATCAATCTGTTGAATTTACTGATGCGGTTGGTAAAGGCGATATGAAACTAATTAAAAAATACATCGAAAGCGGTGTGGATGTAAACGCCACTTATTTTGCTTGGTCTCCAGTGCAAATGGCTGCTACTAAGGGCCAATTTGATGCAGTTAAATATTTAGCTGAGAAAGGTGCCAATTTAAACTATCAGCACCCAATGACAAAAATGACTGCTTTCCATTTAGCAGCTTATGATGGTTATGATAAAGTTGTAAAGTATTTGGCTACACATGGTGCTGATGTAAATATCAAAATGCGTGCTGATGTTGATATTATTCGTGTGGTACGTGACACTGGTAACACTAAAATGGTTGATTTACTAACATCTTTAGGTGTTAAAAATGATGGCTGCCAAGACGAGAAATGCTTGTAATAACAAAAGTCATTTTAGTTGTAACATTTTTAAGTCTCTATAAACTAAGATCAATTTTTTTAGAGTACCAACTTTGAAAATTCTTTGTATTCTTACGTTTTTCATGTTCACAGTTATTGGGCTTTTTAGTCCAATAACTGTAAATGCTGAAACTCCCAGTACTGATTCAGCAGCAGTTGATTCAAAAAACAATAATTTAATAATCACTCCAGCCATATTGTTACACACTAGAAGCTTAGCCGCGTCATGTGCATCATGTCATGGCACTAACGGTAATAATGTCAGTAATATGGCAAAACTTGCAGGCATAGATAAGGCAGATTTTCTTGCAAAAATGATTGAATTTAAGTCAGGTGAGCGTGCCGCAACGGTAATGCATCACCATGCAAAAGGCCTAAGTTTGCAGGAAATAAATAATTTAGCTGACTACTTCACTAAACAAGCCATTCATCCGCAGGCAGTCTTAATGCCACAGAATTTATCGGCAACCGCTACAAATTAATCATCACTATTAATTAAGCCAAAATCGATCATGCACATAAATCGCCGTAATTTTGTAAAGTTAGCTAGTTATGGTCTTGGTTTAAGCTTAGTCAACAACAGCTTTAGTGCTTTTGCTAGAGCTAGCAAGCCACCTATTGGTCGGGTGGTAATTATTGGTGGTGGTTATGCTGGAGCCGCTGCTGCTAAATATTTACGCATGTGGAGTTTGGGCGGTATTGAAGTGGTTGTGGTAGAAAAAAATAAGCAATTCGTTTCTTGTCCACTGAGTAACTTAGTCCTTGGCGGCAGTAAAACAATTAACGATTTAACCTTTGGCTATGGTGCGTTAAAAGCTAATCATGGTATTCAATGGGTGCAAGATGAAGTAACTGCTATTGATGTAACAGCAAAAAAAATCACAATGTTGCGCGGCAGTTTGAGCTACGACAGATTAATTATCGCGCCAGGGGTTGATTTTATTTATGATGATTTGCCGATGTTGGCAAGTTCTGAAGCACAACAGCAAGTGCCTCACGCTTGGAAGGCTGGTTGGCAAACAGTCAATCTTCATCAGCAATTAGCGGCAATGAATGATGGCGGTGCTTTTGTAATGAATGTGCCTAAAGCGCCATACCGTTGTCCACCAGGGCCTTATGAGCGCGCTGCACAAGTAGCTTTTTATCTCAAAAATAATAAGCCAAAGTCTAAAGTCATCTTGCTGGATGCCAATGCAGAAATAATCTCTAAAAAGGGCTTATTCACTAAAGTATTCAACGAAATGTATGCAGGCATTATTGATTATCGACCAAATAATACTTTGGTTGATATCGACCTTGCGACTAAAACCGTTAAAACAGAATTCGATACTGTTCGCGCCGATGTGCTTAATATCATTCCTCCACAACGTGCAGGTAAGCCGGCGCAAATGACCATGATTAACGGCCAGCTTGTTGGGCTTAATAATATTGATAAGCGTTGGTGCGAAGTTGATTTTTTGACATATGAATCTAAATTAGCGACGAACGTACATGTGATTGGGGACGCGGTTTCTGCTGCATTGCCTAAATCTGCACATATGGCTTCTAACCAAGCAAAAATCTGTGCAAATGCGATAGTGCAGTTAATGGCAGGCCAAGCGCCTGATCCGGAGCCTGTATTCGCCAATACATGTTATAGCTATGTCACGGATAAATCTGCCATGCATGTAGCCAATGTCTATCGCTATGATGCAGCCAAAAAAATCATGGTGCCAGCTGAGGGTGGTGGAGTTTCTGCCAGTCCAAGCGAAAAAGAGGGCGTTTACGCGGTTGCCTGGGCGCAAAATATTTGGGCGGATACCCTGACTTAGTCATCGGGCTACAGGCAAACCTGCAAGAAAAATTTTAGATGCCAAATATTGTTTTAATTATAGGTAGTGCTCCAGATGCAATAACAGCGAATAGTTGGTATAAAAGTACTTTTCGCAACATAGTGGCTATTAATAACGCATGGAAAGTACGAGGTGATTGGGATTATTTAATTCATCCTGAAGACTTTCCTGTAGCCAATAGACCGCAAGCTGTATCTGCTAAGCAAAAAATTATTACCTCCGATGAATATGTGCCAATCCAAAATTCCTATGGTGGTTTTGTTTATGCGGGCGGCACCATGGCATTTACAGCGGCTTACTGGGCTTTAGGGGCATTAAAGCCGGATATATTGGCTTTTATAGGCTGTGATATGGTTTACCCAAGCACAGGCATTGCCACGCATTTTTATGGAACAGGTGCTGCAGACCCACTTAGAAATGACATTACTTTGCAATCGTTGGAAGCTAAATCAACTAGATTATTTTATTTAGCAACACAACAGCAATGCCTGTGTTTGAACCTATCAACGGCTGATCAATCTAGAATGGTGTTTCCACGAGTTTCTATTGAAGTTCTTGAGCAGTTTAATCAGCAAGATTATCAGCAGTATACTGAGCTTGTTAGTCAAATGTTTGATTTAACACCTATTGAACTAGCAATACAGAGTGAGCAGGCTTATGCGTTTTACGTAGAATCTGGTCGCTACTGGGAGAATCTAGAGACTATTTGCGCTGTAAAACTTTCTGACTTAGATGGTTTATGGCTAAACGGACTGGTTTCTGGACATAACGCCCCAATATATAAATGAGTTAATTGTGAGTCAGGAGATTGTTATGAAATTTACGATTAGAATTATTACCAGCTTATTAATTGCCATGCTCGCTATCTCCACCAATAGCCAAGCAGCAGAGTCGCAAGCAAAGACCTTACTGTATATTAGCCCTAATGATTACAACTACAGCGTGCATTTATTACATCCTTACTATAATTACTGGTTTGAGCAGGGGCCTTTAATTGAGCCCGTTGCTTTAGCAGCACTTAAAGACAAGTTTGTTGATTTGGGGTTATGTAAAGCCAATGAAGCGGCTGATACGATTATTAAAATTAAACCACATCTATTTTATAATCCGCAGTTACAGGTTTATCACAGCAAGCTCGTAGCCACAGTTTATTCAGGAAACGGCCATTTGTATGGTACTTATGTCGGTGAGGCGCAACAACAAGGTTTTAATAGTGTGGATATCGCGACTAAACTTCATATCACTAAAGTTTATGTAGCGGCCATGCAGCAGTTAATGACGAAGTTGCCGTTAAATCAGGCCGCTGTTGAAGCTAAACTTGATGCAAAGTTACCCTGCGCTATGATAGGTGCGCAAGTTGAGGCTCGCGTTAATTTGTATTGAAATAGATTGTAATGGATGATTAAATTTAGTCGTAAATAGTTCGCAAAGCAATATTTAGCACCAGACCCTTGTCTATTTGTTATGATGGTGTTCAACTTAGTGCAATTACTCTTAGCAAGAGTTATGCGCACGGCAATTTAAACTCGCAGCAATTTAATCTCCTAAAATTTAACGCGAAAAATTTAACCCAAAAAATTTGAAAGTATATTATGCAAAAAAAACTTCTAGTCAGTGTCTTTATGTTAGCTTTAATTAGCGTAGCCTGCGTTAAACAAATCAAACCGAATCAGCTTGCGATGCACAAAATTAGCGGCTTAAAAATGCCGGAGTCAGTGGTGCAGGCAAAAGATGGCAAAATTTACGTGTCTGAAATTAACGGCTTTGGCCAAGATGGCGATGGTCAAATTACTGTGATTGAAAATAGTCAGGCCAGTATCTTGGTGAAAGGTTTAGATGACCCCAAAGGGCTGGCAATTATTGGCCAATCTTTATATGTGGCAGACAATAAGCGCGTGTTAAAAGTTGATTTGACTGGAGTTAAACAAGCTCAAGTACAAGTGTTCGCTGCTGCTACAGCCTTTCCTGAAATGCCACAGTTTTTGAATGACTTAGAGCCAGATATTGCTGGAAATTTATATGTCAGCGATAGCGGCGATCTTAAAGGCGTGGGCGGAGCTATCTATAAAATAAACCCGCAAGGTAAAGTTACATTAGTCATTAATAGCCAACAAGATGCCCGCATATTGGCTCCTAACGGCTTGATGATGGACGATTCTGGCGACGTGCTGATGGAAGTGGATTTTGTTTCCGGTATTTTATACAGCTACAACATGAAAACCAAAGTGCTTAACGATGTGGCTGAAGGCTTTGGCGGTGGTGATGGTTTAGTGCACCATGCAAACGGCAGCATGTTTGTAAGCGACTGGAAAAATGGCAAAGTATTTAGCGTAAATCTAGCTGGTGAGGTTAAAGAAATTAAATCAGGTTACCAAGCCGCAGCTGATATAGCGCTGACAAAAGATGAAAAAACACTGATGGTGCCAGATATGAAAGCGGGCGAATTAGATTTTATTTCTTTGCAATAATTAACGATATTACACTAAGTCCAACAGCAGTTATATTCCATAATGATTTCGCCCAGCTTAACTTTAGAACTCCGCCAATTAAGCCTAGATTTATTGGTGGAAACTAGTCCAGCGATTAAGGCTAAGGCGATTTCTGCGTTAGCTCTGGCTTGGCTAAATGGTGAAATTAACTTGGATGCTAAGCCGATAATTAGCACAAAGGCTAACCTTCCTGGCATACCAGAAAAGCCGACCTTAATTGCTCCCTTGTTGGTTAAACGTCGTGCCATGAATACCGTTGAAGGTCGAGCCGCCTTGGTGCATGCACTGGCGCATATAGAATTTAATGCCATCAATTTGGCCTTGGATGCGATATGGCGCTTTAACGATATGCCTAGGCAATATTATGCTGATTGGCTGAAAGTTGCCGCTGAAGAGGCGCGTCATTTCAGCTTGCTGAATAGCCATTTGCAATATTTGAGTTTTAATTATGGTGATTTTGACGCACATAATAGCTTATGGGAAATGGTGGATAAAACCAAAGGTGATGTGTTGGCACGCATGGCTTTAGTGCCGCGTACAATGGAAGCGCGTGGTTTAGATGCCTTGCCAGCTTTGCGGGCAAAACTCGCTCAAGCGGGTGATATGCGAGCGGCAGAGATTTTGGATATTACTTTACGTGACGAAATTGGCCATGTGTCGATTGGTAATTATTGGTTTAATTACCTGTGCGAGCAAAAAGGATTAGAAGCATTGAGTACTTTTGTAAAGTTGTGCAATGAGTATGTGGCACCCAAGTTACGCGGGCCTTTTAATTTAGAAGCACGGCGCGCCGCAGGTTTTACTGAGGCAGAATTAGTCCAATTGGCGGCAATTACGTAGTTAGTAAACCAATTACACCGTCTAATCCCACGTGATTAAACGCGTAAGTAGCCTGTGTTTGCACGATTGGTTTTGCGTGATAGGCAATGCTAATGCCGGCGGCTGACATCATTTTCAAATCATTCGCACCATCACCAATAACAATTGTTTGTGCAACCGTTAGCCCTAAATTATCCCGTAATTTAATTAATTCATTAGCTTTGGTTTGCGAATCTACAATAGCGCCTAGAATATTCCCCGTTAGCTTTCCGTCAATAATTTCTAAGGTATTGGAAATCGCATAATCTAAACCCAGCATCGCTTTTACGCGGTCAGCAAAAAAGGTAAATCCGCCAGAAACCAGCAATGTTGTGATGTTGTTTTTCTTACATGTGGCTATCCACTCAGCGGCTCCAGGGTTCAATGCCAGACGCTCATTTAAAACACGCATTAGGTCTGATTCATTTAAGCCCTTAAGCAAGGCTACGCGCTCACGCAAACTTTGTGCAAAGTCTAGCTCACCCTGCATTGCTCGTTCGGTAATGGCCGCTACTTGTGGTTTAAGACCAACCATGTCGGCAATTTCATCTATGCACTCAATGCTGATTAGTGTCGAGTCCATGTCCATGACACATAAGCCAAACTTTTTGATGGTTTGTGTATCTTCTACGTAAGCGCAATCAATATGCTGTTCAGCACAAAAACGTTGAATTTCTGCTGGTAAGGATGTTTGATTCGCCAAGTAATAAGCGTGCTGGGCAGTTTGTACAAATTGCACGCTGGTATTACATAATTGATGTATGTGCGCTAAATGGGAATAGCTAATGGCCGAACCTTGAACAACTAGACGCATGACTTTTAATTTCGATAAAAAATAAGATTATACACTTAGCTTGTTTTGCGCCACATAAACTAAACACTAATTAATTAAAGCCTATACACAGCACAAAAACCATAAGAAAAGTAGAGCAAAAAGTAAGCCAATGCTAGCGCATTTGGCTGAATTGCGCGAAAATGTGGCTAATCATTAATTAGAGTCTTGTTCTTATGAATTTGCATGAATATCAAGCCAAAACCTTGCTACAAAAATACGGTATTCCTGTGCCGCGTGGACAAGTCATCTCTGTGGCTAAACAGACGCCTGCGGTCACCTCTGAAATCGATAGCAATGCTTGGGTAGTCAAAGCGCAAGTGCATGCTGGTGGTCGCGGTAAAGCTGGTGGTGTGAAAGTCGTTAAGTCTACCGAAGAAGCGCAAAATGTAGCGAGTGAGTTGTTAGGCAAAACCTTGGTAACCTACCAAAACGCGCCTGATGGACAACCTGTGAATCAAGTGTTGATTGAAGAAACATTGCCAATTGCACGCGAGCTGTATTTATCCATGTTAGTGGATAGGACGCTAGAGCGCGTTGTAGTTGTGGCATCTAGCGCAGGCGGCATGGATATTGAAGAAATTGCTCAATCTAGCCCTGAAAAAATCTTACAAGAAGTGTGTAGCCCACTAAATGGTTTGGTCGACTATCAAGCGCGAAATTTAGCATTTAAATTAGATTTGGTTGGCGAGCAAGTTGCTTCGTTTACTAAAATACTCAAAGGCCTGTATCGCTTATTTAAAGAAAATGACTTGGCATTGCTGGAAATTAACCCATTAGTGGTAACCACCGATGGCAAGTTATTTGCCTTAGACTGCAAAATGAGTGTGGATGATAATGCGCTATATCGCCAAAAAGCGTTGGCAGAACAACGTGACTGGTCACAAGAAGATAGTAAAGAAGCTATTGCCCATCACGCAGGCTTAAATTACATTGCACTTAACGGTAATATTGGTTGTATGGTGAATGGTGCTGGGCTTGCAATGGCAACCATGGATTTAATTAAATTACATGGCGGCGCACCGGCTAACTTTTTAGATGTAGGCGGTGGTGCAACGGCTGAAACCGTCACTAAAGCCTTCAAAATTATTTTAGCTGACACCAATGTTAAAGCTATTTTAGTGAATATTTTTGGTGGAATCATGCGCTGCGACATTATTGCAGAAGGCATTATTACCGCAGTAAAAGATGTCGGTATGCAAATTCCAGTGATCGTGCGTTTAGAAGGGACGAATGTGGAACTAGGTAAAACCATGTTGCAAACTAGTGGGCTGAATATTATTTCAGCGGATGGCTTAACAGATGCTGCTGTGCAAGCGGTGAAGGCAGTAGCATTATGAGTATATTAGTCAACAAAAACACCAAAGTGTTATGCCAAGGATTTACTGGCAAACAAGGTACATTTCACTCTGAACAAGCGCTTGCCTATGGCACAAAAATGGTCGGTGGGGTAACGCCGGGTAAGGGTGGCTTAGTACATTTAGGTTTGCCGGTATTTAATACTATGCGGGATGCGGTGCGTTTAACCGGCGCTAATGCCAGTGTAATTTACGTTCCACCGGCATTTGCTGCGGATTCTATTTTAGAAGCCTGTGATGCCGGTATAGATTTGATTATTTGTATTACTGAAGGCATTCCAGTGTTGGATATGCTAAATGTAAAAGCGGCTTTAAAAGCGAACGGTGCGCGTTTGGTTGGGCCAAACTGTCCTGGCGTAATTACGCCGGATGAATGCAAAATTGGCATTATGCCGGGCAGTATTCATTTGCGCGGTAAAGTCGGTATCGTGTCACGCTCTGGCACACTCACTTATGAGGCGGTGCATCAAACTACCGCTTTAAAACTAGGCCAAAGCACTTGCGTAGGCATAGGCGGCGACCCGATTAAAGGCTTGAATTTTATCGAGTGTTTGCAAATGTTTGAAGCGGACGATGAAACTGAAGCCATTATTATGGTGGGTGAAATTGGCGGTTCTGATGAAGAGGCTGCCGCCGAATATATCAAAAGTCATATCAGTAAACCAGTGGCGGCTTATATTGCCGGCCAAACAGCGCCAGCGGGCAAGCGTATGGGGCATGCAGGTGCCATTATTTCAGGCGGTAGCGGCAAGGCGTCTGACAAAATTCGTGCCTTAGAATTGGCTGGCGCAGTGGTTGCAAGCTCACCAGCAGGTCTTGGTGAAGCTGTGTTAGCGGCTATTAATATTAAGCAGTAATTATTAGGAATACAATTTAACTAATAACATGAAAATTTTAATCACACGATTTACGCTGGTTTTAATGTTGGCTATTATGCCGTTGTCGTCAGCATTGGCGGCAGAAGACGTATCTTATTTACTGACTGCAGCCGCAAAAGGTGATGTCGCCATTGTGAAGGCTGTATTGGCGAGTGGCGCTAATGCGAATGTTAAAGATGAGGATGGTCTGAATGCGTTAATGTATGCCGCTCGTAAAGATAATGTAGCTGTCATTGCTGCATTAATTGGCGGTGGTGCAGACATCAATGCCAAAGATAACGGCGGTTGGACGCCATTGATGTTTGCTGCTAAAAAGAACAATGTGGCTAGTGTCCAGCTTTTGTTGGAAAAAGGCGCCGATGCCAAAGTGCGTGATGCTGCCGGTTGGAGTGCGTTTGGTATTGCTGCTGTTTCTGGATATTCGCAGGTGGTTGATGTTTTGGTCAAACATGGCATAAATGCTAACACTAAAAGTGATGATGGTAGAACGGTCTTGATGCATGCTGCTAAAAGTGGTGATGTCGCGACTATTGCTGTTTTGTTAGACAATCACGTCGATATTCTCGCACAGGATAGGTTCGGCACAACCGCCTTAATGATAGCCTCACGTGAAGGGCATTTGCCAGCAGTTGAGTTGCTGGCGCAACACGGCGCGTCAATTAATCAAAAAGATCTATCAAAATGGACTGCGCTTACTTGGGCCGTTAAAAAATCAAAATATGAAACGGCTAAAGCGCTTATAGAAGCTGGTGCTGATGTGAATAGTTTAGATGCTGAAGGCACGCCTTTATTACATATTGCGGTTGATAACGGTAAAACAGATATGGTTAAATTGCTGTTAGACAATCACGCAAAAGTGAAAGAAAAAGATCAATATGGCTTAACTGCATTAGTCTACGGGCTAAAAGGTCAGCGTACAGAAATTGTTAAACTCATCAAAGATGCAGGTGGATCATATTAATCCGCTAGATTATTTTGCTTTAATCCTGCGAGCATTTGAATGAAAGTCGCCATCGCGCAAATAAACTGTGTGGTCGGTGATGTTGCAGGTAATGTCAAAAAAATCATCGCCAGTGCAAAACAGGCCAAGCAGTTAGGTGCCACTTTATTAGTCACCCCTGAGCTTTCATTATGTGGTTATCCAGCAGAAGATTTACTATTACGCGCTGATTTTCTGCAAGGCTGCGATTTAGCGCTTAAACAATTAACTGCGGCCTTAACTGATATCACTGTGATTGTTGGGCATCCACAGCAAGTGGGTGAGGCCTGCTTTAATGCGGCTTCTGTGTTGCAGGATGGTAAAATTTTCGCCACATATCATAAACATGTACTTCCAAATTACAGCGTATTTGATGAAAAGCGTTATTTTACGGCAGGTGAAGAAGCTTTAGTGTTTGAACATCAAGGTGTGAAAGTTGGCGTACTTATTTGTGCTGACGTATGGGAGTCGGAGCCAGCGCTTATGGCTAAGCTGGTTGGTGCAGAGTTGCTGGTTACGCTGAATGCCTCGCCTTTTCACATGGAAAAGCAATCAACCCGTTTAGAAGTCTTACGCAAACGCGCATTTGAAACCCAGTTGCCGATTATTTATACCAATATGCTGGGTGGCCAAGATGAACTGGTATTTGATGGCGCCTCATTTGTGCTGAATGCAGAAGGGTTGGTGACGCATCAATTGCCTGCATTTGAGCCAGCCTTAGTCGTGGCTGAATTCAATCATGCGCAGCCAATCACAGGTTTAATCACCCCACATTTAACAATAGAAGCCTCGGTATACAATGCGCTAAAAATTGGACTAGCGGATTACGTACAAAAAAATGGCTTCCCAGGCGTTTTGCTTGGTTTGTCAGGCGGTATAGATTCGGCCTTGACTATGGCCATTGCGGTGGATGCCTTAGGTGCAGAGAAGGTGCATGCAGTCATGATGCCTTCAGAATTTACTGCCGACATTAGCGTGAATGATGCGCGTGAAATGGTTAATCTGTTAGGTGTAAAATATAGCGAAATTGCGATAGGCGATTTGTTTGAAAACTATTTGAAGACACTTGCACCACTGTTTGGAGACCTTGCGATGGATGCCACTGAAGAAAATCTGCAAGCGCGTATTCGTGGCATGTTGCTGATGGCGTTGTCGAATAAGTTCGGCAGTATTGTCGTTACCACCGGCAATAAAAGTGAGGTGGGGGTTGGTTATTGCACGCTATATGGCGATATGGCAGGCGGTTTTGCCTTACTTAAAGATGTGCCAAAGACCTTGGTATATCAGTTATCTAATTATCGCAATACACTTTCAGCTGTAATTCCACAGCGTATTATTACTCGTCCACCATCCGCTGAGTTACGTGCTAATCAGTTAGATCAAGATAGTCTGCCCCCATATGAAGTGCTGGATGCTATTATTGAAGCCTATGTTGAAGATGATCTGAGTAGCAAAGATATTGTCGCTTTGGGCTATACTGAGACAGTGGTCAATCGTGTCATCAGTTTGATAGATCGCAATGAGTATAAGCGCCGTCAGTCACCGGTAGGTGTGCGGATTACGCATAAGGGATTTGGTAAAGACCGGCGACATCCAATTACAGTGAAGCTGGATTTTGCGGTAGACTTAAACTAATAAACTTTTATTTAACAGAATTGCGCAGAAATCCCCGTCGTTTAGGGCGAGGATGAATAGCGCGGATAACGCAGTTATCCTTGACTTAAGGTAAATTACATTCATAACAAACAAATGCTAACCGCTACCAAAATCAGGTTATATCCCAATGCAGTGCAAGCTGATAAGCTTGCTAAAGCCTTTGGTTGTGCGCGTTGGTATTGGAATAACAGTTTAGCTGAAACACAAAAGATCTATCAGGCAACGGGTAAGGGCTTAGGTCAATATCAGCTTAATGCGCGATTGCCGCAACTTAAAACAGAGATAGAGTGGCTATGCGAAACGCATAGCCAAGTATTGCAGTCTGTAAGTTTGCATCTATCACGCGCCTTCGTTAACTTCTTTGAACGTAGGGCGAAATACCCACAGTTCAAACACAAGCACCGCAAACAGTCGATTCAATATCCTCAGGGTGTGAAGATCGTTGATACGTGCAAAGTCTATTTACCTAAAATCGGGCACGTTAAAGCGATCGTACATCGCGAGCTTGCTGGTGTGATTAAAACCATGACTGTGAGTAAAGACCCTAGCAGCAAATACTTTGCCTCTATCCTGACTGAGAATGCTGTAGAAATGCCTGCCATTTCACTTAATGGCAAGATACTGGGCATAGACGTAGGCTTGACAGACTTAGCCGTGACCAGTGACGGCTCTAAATTCGACAATCCAAGGCACGTATTAAAGGCGCAAAAGTATTTAGCCAAGAAGCAACAGCAACTTAGCCGTAAGGTTAAAGGCAGCAACACTAGAAATAAAGCACGTCTGCTCGTCGCGAAAGCGCATGAGTGCGTAGCTAATGCGCGTAAAGACTATTTACATAAACTATCTTCACGGCTGGTGAAGGAAAACCAAGTCATCGCCGTAGAAGATTTGCACGTCAAAGGCATGATGAAGAACCATAATCTAGCACGCGCTATTGGCGATGCAGGTTGGGGTAGTTTGACCAATATGCTGAAGTATAAAACTGCTAGAGCAGGTAAAGGCTACATTGAAGTAAATCACTTCTTTGCCAGTTCTAAAACTTGCTCATGCTGCTTGCATGCGCAAGCACAAATGCCTTTGGCTATAAGAATGTGGACTTGCGACAAATGTGGCGCTAAGCATGACAGAGATGTTAATGCCGCCATCAACATTCGCAATGAAGCGCAACGTATGATCACGGCTGGAATAGTCGTTA
>JBBAOU010000046.1:0-16367 GCA_040401175.1 Methylotenera sp.
CACCTCATCCTTTTTTTATAAGAATAACGTGTTGCATTAACCGGTTGAACTCACAGTCGATATTTGTCAGTGAGACGATTTATCTGACAGTCAGCTTTGGGGATGTTGCGGCCGACCAGCTTTGATTTTCGTATGACTAGATAGGGAATATTCCAGCCATTGCTCATTAATTGGCACGTAACTAAAATTAGCTGAGATTTGTAACATGAAGTTTTAATTAACTCGCTCTAAAGCCGGCACTCATCAACTGAATGGTTGAATCAACACACTGTGAATTTTCAATCCAATTATTTTCAGTCAAATCAATCACAGAATACGGATACCGCTAAAAATTAGGTATCTTTCAATAAAACCTAAGCCCCTTAATCCACTGACCATAAACTTGATCAGCTACTTTTTTCAAGAAAAAACAGTGTAAAGGTAGATTTTCCTGCATCACATCCGCCTGTTGCACCGCAGGACTGCTGACCGATTCGGCAAGCTCAGCGGTACCTTCTGCACACCAACTCTGCACCATTTCGACGTTCACCTCAATATGCGTTTGCAACGCCAAATGCGGACCTATGACATAAGCTTGATTTTGACAGAATCCACTGGCTAGAACATGTGTTGCGCCTACAGGTAAGCTAAAGGTTTCGCCATGCCAATGAAAACTATTGAAACTTTCGATTTCGCCAAACCAATCCTTAGCAACTTCATTTTGGCTGACAGAAACTTCACCCCAGCCAATTTCTTTCACGGGATTTAGTGTAACCTCTGCGCCGAATGCTTTACTGATAAGTTGCCCGCCTAAACAATGTCCAAGTAGTGGGATATCTGCCCTACGCGCCTCCAAAATCAGGTCTAGCAATGGTTCTATCCATGGTAAATCATCATTCACGCTCATTGGGCCGCCCATCAAAACCAAGCCACTAAAGCCAAGAATGCTACTTGGCAAAGTATCAGTCTGGTCAGTATTGATGATTTGCCAAGGAATGTTTTTTAGGGTTAAAAAGTCGCCTAAATAACCAGGGCCTTCATGTGCAACGTTCTTGAAAATTATAATGGGCTTCATTGTTTGATCATCTGAAATTGTCCAACTTGAATATTATCAATCGAGTAATTACCTATCGAATAGCGGATTAATCTTAAGGTTGGGAAACCTATTTTTGCCGTCATGCGTCTTATTTGGCGGTTTTTACCCTCACTGATTTTAATTTCTAACCAACTTGTAGGTATCGCCTTTCGCTCACGGATAGGCGGGTCTCTTAGCCATAAGCTTTCAGGTTCTGCAATAAGCCGAACTTTGGCAGGTTTTGCTATAAAATCAGTCAAATCCACACCTTCCATTAACGCAACTAGGTCGTCATCGGCAGGTAGACCTTCTACTTGCACCCAATAAGTTTTAATTTCTTTATGTTTCGGATCGCTTAAACGGTGTTGTAACATGCCATCATCGGTTAAAATAAGTAAACCTTCACTGTCTGTGTCCAATCTCCCCGCCGCGTAAACATCTGGTGTTTGAATAAAATCTTTTAACGTAGGGTGCTTTTCATGTGGGCTAAACTGGCACACTACGTTAAATGGTTTATTGAATAGAATGATCATTAATTGATGATTTAAAATTGATTGATGATTTAAATTAAGATAAATAAAAATAAAATTACAAGATTTGACAAAATTAGAAACGTAATATTAGTAAATACTTTAGGGCAAAAAATGACTACAAAAGATAAAATCACGGGGAAAATAGTGACCCCAAATACCGGCGAAAAGATTACCGTTAACGCCGACAACTCAATTAATGTGCCCAACTACCCTATTATCCCATTTATTGAGGGTGATGGTATAGGTGCAGACATTACACCACCTATGATTAAAGTAGTCGATGCCGCGGTAAATAAAGCCTATTCAGGTACACGTAAAATTTCATGGATGGAAGTTTACGCTGGCGAAAAAGCTACCAAAGTGTACGGCGCTAATGACTGGCTGCCGGCCGAAACCATGAGTGCACTTCGGGACTATGTAGTTTCTATCAAAGGTCCACTGACGACACCAGTCGGTGGCGGCATACGCTCATTAAACGTATCTATGCGCCAAGAGCTAGATTTATATGTATGTTTACGCCCAGTGCAATACTTTACTGGCGTGCCTAGCCCACTAAAACATCCAGAAAAAACCGACATGGTGATTTTCCGCGAAAACACTGAAGATATTTATGCTGGCATTGAGTGGGCCGCTGGTACCGATGAAGTCGCAAAAGTCATTGGCTTTTTAAGCGATATGGGTATGCGTAAAAAAATCCGCTTTCCTGACTCATCGGCCATCGGTATCAAACCTGTTTCTAAAGATGGTAGTCAACGTCTAGTACGCAAGGCGATTCAGTACACCATTGATAACAACCGAAAATCACTGACTATTGCCCATAAAGGCAATATCATGAAATTCACGGAAGGCGGCTTTAGAGACTGGGGTTATGAAATAGCAAAACAAGAATTTGGCGCAGTTGAAATTGACGGTGGCCCATGGTGTAAATTGCCAAATGGCATCATCATTAAAGATTGTATAGCCGATGCTTTCTTACAAGAGATTTTATTGCACCCGCAAGATTACGATGTTGTAGCAACACTTAACTTAAATGGCGACTATATGAGCGATGCGCTCGCAGCACAGGTTGGCGGCATTGGTATTGCCCCAGGCGCAAACCTGAGCGACACCGTTGCAATATTTGAAGCGACACATGGCACCGCCCCTAAAATTGCCGGTAAAGGCCTAGCCAATCCGAGCTCAATTATCCTTTCTGCAGAAATGATGTTGCGTCATTTAGGCTGGTTAGAAGCGGCTGATTTAGTCATTAGCGGCGTTGCCAAAGCGATTTTAGCTAAACGTGTCACCAGTGACTTCTTTAGCGAAATGGACAATGCTACGCAGGTAAGCACGTCTCAGTTTGGTGAAGAAATTATTGCCAATATGTAGTTTGCATATTGGATAAGCAGCGTCAGCATTGAGACTAGTTTAAAATTAATTCTTTGCTACTGCCACCATTGCCCGCTCGATCTCTTTGTAAGGCTGGGCACCCAACATACGTTTACCATCAGAAAAAATTAATGTTGGCGTGCTAGTCACGCCAAGTTTTTTAGCCAAGGCACCAATTTTTTCTAATGGCACCTCACAATTACCGGTGGTTTTCGGCAATTGATTATTTAAAATCCAATCTTGCCATGCTTTTACACGATTAGTGGCACACCAAATTGATTTAGATTTAGCCGCAGAATCAGGATGCAATTGCGCGATTGGATAAAGAAAAGTATAAACCGTCACATCGGTAATATTAACAAGTTCATTCTGCTCTAAGCGTTTGCAATACGGGCAATCTACATCTGAAAACACCACTAACTTGCGACTACCATTACCTTTAACAACTTTAATGGCCTGATCAAGCGGTAAACTAGAGAAATCAATTTTGGTCAACTCATCCATGCGCTCACCGGTAATATCTTTTTTAGTTTTCGGATCAACCAAGCGACCTTCAGCAATTAAAAAAGTCATTTTTTCATCGGTGTAAATGATTTGACCACCCATAAATACTTCATACAAACCTGCATATGGCGTTTTGGTCACACTTTCGACCTTGAATTTTGGGTAGGTAGCTTCAATCGCTTTTTTTACGCTGGCTTCATCTGCCATCGCTAAGGTTGCAAACGCACTTAGCAAGCTTAAGCTGATTAATTTCTTAAACATGAATATCCTTAACTTAATATAATTTTTTTAAATAATATAATGACTTAATTAGTCACCATCACAATATAACTCATTAAAGTGCAATGGCTTTTTCAAGCAATATTTTTTTAATTGATTGATGCTTAGCGGCAGCTAAACCCCAACGCCTTAGTTCTTTCACTAGTCTATTATTACTTTCGAATAGATGAAACAAGCCATCTGTCAGTACCAGCATGCTTAAAAAATCAGCCTTTCTAGTGCGTGCATATTGCTTTAACAAACCACTATCATTGATAGTCTGATATTGATTTTTCTGATTTAAGATCTTAACTAAATCGATAGTATCTCTAAAGCCTAAGTTAACACCTTGACCAGCCATTGGGTGAAATTGATGCGCGGCATCCCCGACCAACACAACACAATCTTGTACTAAATAATCGGTTTTTTGCAAATTCAAGGGAAAAGCCACCGCTGAACCGATACATTCCAGCGCACCCAATACACCATTTCCAGCTTTTTGCACTTGCCGAGTAAACTCATCCTCGCTCAACATAAGCAATGAGTCAGCTAATTGCGTTGGCACCGACCACACCATAGAAATTGTGTTATCGGGCAACGGCAGCCAAGCTAAAATAGCGCTTCCTGTAGCTTCGTTAGCCGTAAACCACTGCCTAGCAATATTGGTATGCGGCTTCTCAACTTTAAAGTTTGCCACTACTGCTGCTTGCTCATATGACTTCTGCTGCATAGGTATATTCAGCTGTTGGCGCACCCAAGAGTGGTTACCGTCAGCAGCTAATAATAAGCTGCTTTCTAATAAGCTATTATTTGCAAAGTGCAATGTCGCCTTGTTAGCCGTTGCCTTGACCGCTAGACATGGGCTGTTGAATAAAGTGCGGATACCTAACGTTTTAGCCTGCGCTAACAGTGCTTGCAGTAAAGCTTTAGCTTCAACGATAAAGCCCAAATTATCCACATTTGCATCGCTCGCTAATAAGGTAATAGGTGTTTGACTATTATCACCAAAAATTTCCATCGCCTGCATTTCGCCGATACGCGTAGGCTTTAATCGCTGCCAAACACCTAAACTTTTTAGCCAAGCTGCATTTTTTGGACTGATAGCATAAATTCGAGTATCCCAAACATCATCAATACTACCCATTTGAGCGGGATCTTTACTATCCACCAACACCACCGAAAAACCAGCCTGATGCATCGCCAGTGCGGCAGATACACCAACTAAGCCAGCGCCTACAATGGCAACATCAGTAGTCAAGATGTCATTAGTCATTAACAACACTCACATTACTCATTTACCAAAACTCATTTTTTGTACCAAATGTTTTTTAATTGGTTTAATCACATCAAACAAGCCTAAACCTGCACTTCTTAAACCAGCAACACCTAGCAGATCATTTGAAAAAATATTCACCAAAAAGTCAGTAAATAACAAACCACCTTTAGTATCCGATTTTCGGCTAGCCTGATAATCAGCCAGCATTTTTGTGCCACCTAATAATTCACGCGTTGACGATGCCACGCTTTGCGCTAGAGATTCAGCATCTCGCAAACCTACATTGAAGCCCTGACCAGCTACCGGATGCATAGTTTGTGCTGCATTACCAATAACGACCAAATGTTCGGTATCTAATGCTTTTAATTGCGATAGTTTTAACGGAAAAGCCATGCGTTTTTCTACACTCAAAAACTGTCCAACTCGATCGCCGAACTGTTGATGAAATTGCGCTAGAAAATCGGCATCACTCAAGCTTAGCAATGGCGTGATATATTCTTTTTTGCCGGTCCAGACCAATGAAAAATCCTCTTCCCCATTCGGCAACAAAGCCATTGGACCATTCGGCGTAAAGCGTTCGTAGGCAATATTATTATGTGGCAACTCTGCGCGTACTTTTGTAATTAATGCATCATGGCCGTATTCTTTGGTTTCTTTAGTTAAACCAGCAATTGCATCTAAACTACGACCGCCATCCGCAAGTACAACTAAAGCGCTATTTATGGTATGCGATGCACCGTGGAACTGATAGGTGACGGACGCTTCATTTTCTGTATGAGAAATAGTTTCAGCACTGGCTTCAAAAATAAAATTGGCGGAAGATTGCTGGCTTAGCGCATCATCTAATGATGCACTTAGGGCGCCATAGGTTAAAACATAACCCAGCGCCTCTTGCTGATAATCTTCTGCATACAATGTTGAGCGTCCAACACTGCCTTTTTGTGAAACATGAATAGTATTAATCGCCGTGGCTTTTGTCGCCAAGTTAGCCCAGACGCCAAGTTTTTCTAGAATACGCTTGCTACCGTAAGACAACGCGAGCGCACGGCTTTCTCCATAAGCTACACCCTGTTTACGGGCTTCTAATACAGTTACGGATAGACCTTGCTTGGCCAATAATAGCGCCAAAGTCGCACCTACTGGCCCACCACCTACAATAACAATTGTGTCACTCATGCGAGTTTCATCTAGGTTTTCGTTTAGTCTTTTCAATTAATGCTGCATTAACGCTTCGATATCGGCAATACTTTTAACCGCATTAGAGGTTAAAACTTCATAGCCATGTTGCGTAACCAATACATCATCTTCAATCCGAATACCAATATTCCAAAAGGCCTCCGGTACATTATCCGCTGGGCGAATATAGCAGCCAGGCTCTACGGTAAGCGCCATCCCTGGTTGTAGCGCTCGCCAATTATCTTGCTGGTTTTTTGCTTTAGCATCTTTATACTCACCTGCATCATGTACGTCTAGACCCAGCCAATGGCCAGTGCGATGCATGTAAAACTGGCGATAATCACCATTTTCTAACACTGATTCTTTACTGCCTTTGCAAAGCCTCAAATCGATAAAACCTTGAATCAACACATCAAGCGCGGCCTCATGCGGTGCGTTCCAATGGTTTGAAGTTTTCACTTTGGCAATGGCGGCAAGCTGCGAAGCCAGCACTAGTTCATAGACGTCTTTTTGGGCGCCAGTAAATTTACCATCCACTGGAAAAGTGCGGGTAATATCAGATGCATAACCATCTAACTCGCAGCCAGCATCTATCAGCAATAAATCGCCCGCCTTTAATACGCAATTATTGGCGTTGTAATGCAAAGTACAAGCATTGGCGCCGCCGGCCACGATGCTTGTATAAGCCGGCGCTTGTGCGCCTTTGCGATAAAACTCGTGTAAGAACTCAGCCTCGACCTCATATTCCATCATATTCGGTTTGGCAAAATGTATGGCTCGGTTATGCGCAGCGGCCGCGATGTTAGCTGATTGACGCATAATCTCCTGTTCAAAGGGCGATTTAAACAGACGCATTTCATCGACCAGTTTACGAATATCGCTAACGTCGTCAGGTACACTTACGCCAGTACGCGCTTGATTACGTAAACTATTTAACCAGCCAGTCACACGACCGTCCCAAATAGCGTTTTCGCCTAAGCTAAAATATAATTTAGGCTGATTTGCCAACAGCTTCAACACAACTGCATCTAACTGGTTTATTGAATAAGCTTCATCAAAACCAAATTGCTCTTTTGCCGCATCAGCACCGTAACGGAAGCCATCCCAAATTTCGCGCTCCATATCTTTATCGCGACAAAAAAGGATTGTTTTCGGTTGCGCACCACTCAATAAAACCAATACAGATCCAGGCTCTCTAAAGCCAGTCAGGTAATAAAAATAACTATCAAACCGGTATGGATAATGACTGTCTCGGTTACGAATAGCTTCAGGCGCAGTCGGGATAATAGCAAGGCCATCACCCATGCTGTCCATTAGTTTTTGCCGCCTAGTCATAAATTCTGAGATATTTTTATTCATTGAATCTTTGGTTTCATTTAATGTGAAGTATCTTTATGAGGTAATGTATTTTAATAATTTACCCGTAAAGCATCAGTTATTATGTGGCTTATTTGGATAATTGGTTCAATTATAAAGTCTTAATTTTTAGTTCCGCATCTAAACTATATAAGCGTTCCGGCGTACCAATATCGTGCCAAACACCCTGATAATGCTGAGCACTGGCTAGGTTATTGGCAATAGCTTGCCGTAATAACGGCGCGAGTTTTGCCGGCTCGCCAGGCACTAGGCTGGCAAATAAGTCCGGGTGATAGATGCCAACGCCAGAAAACGTCAGTTTAGCTACACCGTCATTTTTCAACAGACCATTTTCAATCGAAAAATCACCTTGCGGATGTTGTGCTGGATTATCGACTAAGACCAAATGCACCAAATGACTAAGTGGTAGCTTTACAGATGCGAAATCAATATCAGTAAACGTATCGCCATTGACAACTAAAAATGGCACAGAACCCAATAAAGACAATGCATTGGCAATGCCACCTGCCGTTTCAAGCGCATTTTTTTCAGGGCTATATTGAATTTTCAAGCCCCATGACTTGCCGTCGCCAAGCGCCTGTTCAATCTGTGCCCCTAAATGCGCATGGTTAATCACCACTTCTTTAAAACCAGCTTTAGCTAAACGCTCTAAATGCCAGATAATAAGCGGTTTACCACCCACACTCAATAAAGGTTTGGGTGTCTGATCGGTAAGGGGACGCATGCGTTCCCCACGCCCAGCCGCTAAAATAATTGCTTTCATTTAGAAGGTAAAGCCTTCTTTAGCCTGCACATTATCAAGCTGATTCAGCAAGCGTAACATTGGCCTTAATTCCACATAGCGCTCACATACTTTGCGTAAATGCCCCATGACTATAGGCATATCTTTTAAATAACCATCTTTACCATCACGATGGCTGAGTCTAGCGAAGATACCAAGCACTTTAATGTGCCTTTGCACACCCATCCATTCAAAATCGCGATAAAACTCACTGAAATCATCCGGCACTGGCAATCCAGCCTTTTTGGCGGGTTGCCAATAACGCACCGCCCAGTCGATAATTTGTTCTTCGTCCCAATTGATATAAGCGTCTTTCAATAATGACACTAAATCGTAAGTAATGGCGCCATATACCGCATCTTGAAAATCTAAAACACCTGGGTTATTGTCTGGCCTAATCATTAGGTTGCGCGAATGATAATCTCTATGCACGTAAACTTGCGCTTGGGCTAATATGTTTTCATTAAGTACTTTAAAAGTATTGCTCAATACCGCCTGTTGCTCACTATTTAAAATGGTGTTTAAGTGTTTAGCCACATACCAATCTGGGAATAATTGCATTTCGCGCTTCAGCAAGGCTTCGTTATAGGCTGGCAGTATTTGTGGTTGACTAGTAAGTTGCATCTTTATCAGCGCGTTAGTAGCGTCTTGATAAAGTTTTGACGCAGTTTGTGCATTAAGTTTAGTTAAATAAGTATCGTCACCCAAATCACTTAACAACAAAAATCCTTGCGTTAAATCTTGTGCTAACACCTTTGGCACATTGATACCTGACTCCAAAAGCAAGCCAGCCACATTCACAAATGGCGCGCAATCTTCTTGCGGCGGTGGCGCATCCATCGCAATTAAAGTATCTTGGCCTAAGTATGGTCCGGCTAAATGCACTCTAAAGTAGCGCCTAAAGCTTGCATCAGCTGAGGCTGTTGTTAAGGTGAAAGCGGCCTGTTCTAAGGTGCTTGCTAGCCAAGCTTCCAGTTGTTGTTGTCTATCATCCACGACTTTCTATCCAATATTATAAAATTATTATCACCCTCATTAAAGCGTAGTTACCGCTTCAAACTTTTAAGGGAATTATGCTATTAAGCCGCTAAAATGCGATTTATTCATTGCCAAAAGGCCAGTTTTATGAGATTTTATCACTGATAAAATAAAACAGCTTCCCTATATAATTGTGCCCTCTACTCCATTACACATAGCCTTATTAGTTTCAATGATAATTTCATGCTAAAAAGCCGTCTTTTCACCGGCTTCACCGCTGTGGTTTTGTTATTTAGCCTACGCGCGCAAGCTGAAGCTGAAATTATTAATAGCGATGCTATTGTGATTGATAGTGATAAACTTGAAGTGCATCTTGATAGACAACTGCACGCCATTGGCAATGCCTCTATCAGTCGCGGCAAGCAGACTATTTTAGGCGATGAAATTAACTACGATGTACAAAACGACAATCTGCACGTCATGGGTAATGTCAGAATTGACCTAGGTGATGCACGTTTATCTGGCCCAGAGTTAAAAATGCGCTTATCTGACAGTATTGGTGAAATGCCTGACGCCTCTATTAGCATCGTCAAAGAAAGTCCGATGCAGCTAAAAAGGCGTGCGCAAAATGCCGCACAAGCACCAGACAACTTTCAAGCGCAGAAAACTGCTAAAGAATCGTTATTGCCAACATCTGAATCAGCGACACAATATATCAATACACAAAATTTAGCCGCTCAGGTCAATGAGTCTTCAACTAATTTTTCATCTAGCTCAAACGAAAATAATTCCACTCAGTTACCTCAACAGTCAAGAGGTGATGCTAAAATGATTTTTTTTGATGGCCAAGATAAAAAACGCTTGAAAGATGCGCGCTATAGCACTTGCGCCGCGGGTACCGACGATTGGTATATTAAGGCCAAAGAATTAGCGCTGAATGACTTTACTGAAACTGGTGTCGGTAAAAATGCCTATATTGAATTTAAGAAAATTCCTATTCTTTACACCCCTTGGATTAGCTTTTCATACAGCGGTCAACGCAAAAGTGGTTTTCTTGCTCCCGCCTTTGGCAGCACCACCAACACTGGCTTTGAATTAAGCGCACCGTACTATTGGAACATTGCACCGAATATGGACGCAACGTTGACAGCGCGTGAAATGAGTAATCGCGGCATACAACTTCAAGGTGAATTCAGATATTTAGAAGAAAATTTTTCCGGCAAAAATGCGCTTGAATATCTAGCGAACGACAGCCAAACCAATCAAACGCGTTATTACGCCAACCTTAAACACCAGCAAAATTTTGGTAACGGCTGGTCTGCTGGCTATAGCCTTGCAAAAACTTCTGACAATAAGTATTTTTCTGAGTTGTCAACACGCATTGTTACTACCAGCCAAATCATCTTGCCACAACAATTTAATGTTGATTACGCCGATGAAAATTGGCGCTTTAATGCACTCGCGCAAAAGTTCCAAACGCTAGATAATAAAACTTACCCTTACGAGCGCTTGCCACAAATGACGCTAAACGGAAATAAATATTTTGGTGATGCTAATGCCAATTTATATACCCAATTCGTAGCCTTTGATACCAATAAAAATGCCCCGGCTATGACTACAGGTAATCGTCTCACTTTTTATCCTAGCGTTAGCTTACCTTTCACTCGTCCATACGGTTATATCACACCCAAATTAGGTATTCATTACACCAATTATGCACTGAATAATGATCCCAATAATCTAGATTCACAACAGCGTACTTTACCTATATTCAGTGTTGATAGCGGTTTATATTTTGACCGCGAATTTAAAATCGCTAGTAGAGGCTATACACAAACAATTGAACCTAGAATATTCTACGTTTATATTCCAAACAAAAATCAATTAAATATCCCTGTATTCGATAGCGCTGAAGCTGATTTGAATTTCAGCTCGTTGTTTCGCGAAAACCGATTCACTGGAAACGACAGAGTCAATGATGCTAATCAGTTAAGTTATGCTTTAACTACACGCTTAATTGAATCAGAAACCGGCGCTCAGCGGCTATCAGCTTCTATTGGCCAGCGTTATTATTTTACCAATCAAAAAGTCGCTCTACCAGGTGCCACCTTAAGCCAAAGCAATAGTTCAGACATTATTGCCGGCCTAAGTGCCAACTTAAGAACAAGCTGGAGGATAGATACTTTTTTGCAATACAATACACAAAATGCAAGTGCCGTACGCACCACAGTGGCTAGCCGATTTAACCCTGAGCCAGGCAAAACGCTTAATCTTAGCTATAGCTACCGGCCAGATATCGTAGGGGCAGCCATCGGTAGCGGCATTAATCAATTTGATGTTTCTGGCCAATGGCCACTAGGCAATGGCTGGTATGGCGTTGGTCGTATAAACTACTCGCTAAAAGAGAATCAAATTATCGAAACTTTAGCAGGGGTAGAATATAATGCAGGTTGCTGGCTAACAAGATCTGTCATTCAACGGGTCAGTACTGCAACGGCGAATGCCAATTATGCATTATTTTTCCAACTTGAATTAGGCGGCATTGCTTCAATAGGCGCTAATCCGCTCAGCATTATCAAACGTAGCATTCCAGGTTACGCCAGCTCTGGTCTAACGCCTGATACTTATTAACAACTTTATACGAGTACTCATTTTGCGCAATTTAAAATATGTCTTATTACTAGCAAGTGCAGCATTCACATTGGCTTACCTGCCTATTGGCAACCTTAGTGCACAAGCGGCAGAAGTAGTTAAACTTGATCGAATCGTCGCTATTGTTGACCAAACTGTAGTCACTGAACAAGAGTTAGAAAATCGCATTCGCACAGTGACGGCGCAGTTTAAAAAACAAGGTAATGAATTACCAGAAGATAATATCTTGCGTAAGCAAATTTTAGAGCGCTTGATTTCAGACACTTTACAGTTGCAGTATGCCGCTCAATCCGGCCTTAAGGTTGATGATAATCAACTGGATAAAACGATAGAGCGTATCGCAGAACAAAATCAAATGTCACTGACAGAGTTTGCTGATGCCTTAGCAAAAGACGGTGTGAGTATGCGTAAATTCAGAGCCGACATTCGTAGCGAAATCACCATTGCTCGCCTGCGCGAACGTGAAGTAGACAGCCGCGTAAATGTGAGCGAATCAGAAATCGATAACTTTTTAACTACGCAAGCCGCAACCAATGAAAATCAAGATGAGTTTGAAATATCGCATATTTTAATTCGCACCCCAGAAGAAGGTGCGACTGAAGACATACAAAAAGCTAAAACAAAAGTTGACGAAGTAATTAAATCACTACAAGCGGGCACTAGTTTTGCAAAAGTATCAGCCAGCTTTTCTGATGCGCCAAATGCACTCGAAGGCGGAAACCTAGGCTGGAAAAAAGGCTCACAAGTACCAGCCTTATTTTTGGAAGCCTTAAAAACGTTACAAGTGGGTGAACTTTCACCGCCTTTACGCAGCCCTAATGGCTTCCACATATTGAAGCTGACTAATAAACGTGGTGGCAATTCACCTTTAGTTATTGAGCAAACTCACGCTAGACATATCCTAATCAAACTCTCAGAAGTCACCACTGAAAAAGAGGGTAAATTAAAAATGGATAGCATTAAAGAGCGTTTAGACAATGGTGAGAAATTTGAAGTGCTAGCACGCCAATTTTCAGAAGATACTACCGCATCAAACGGTGGAGATTTAGGCTGGGTTAACCCAGGAGATACCGTACCTCAGTTTGAAAAAGCCATGAACGAGCTTAAATATAATGAAATTAGCGCACCGGTACGCAGCCAGTTCGGTTGGCACGTTATTCAAGTCATTGAGCGACGCAAGCAAGATATGAGTAAAGAAGCCGCACGCTTGAAAGCTCGTCAAGAAATTCGTACTAGAAAAGCCGACGAAGCTTATCAAGACTGGATACGTGAACTACGAGACCGCGCTTACGTGGAACTAAAGCTTGAAGATAAGTTTTAATTATCTTTTCAATAAAAGTATCGTAATCGAGTGAGTAGCACATTACCTTGCATCGCTATTACTGCAGGTGAACCTGCTGGAATAGGTCCAGATTTATGTGTGATGTTGGCACACAAGCCACTGCGAGCCAAAGTAGTGATTATTGCCGATGCCGACATGCTTAAAGCCCGCGCATTACAACTCAAATTAGCCTTAACCATCAACCCTTATGTTGAAGGTGCAACAAAACAACATTATGGTGATGCTTCACTCACAGTTTTACATCAAGCATTAAATAGCCCCGTTATCGCTGGCATCCTCAATCCAGTTAACAGCCAATATGTGCTTAACACTTTAAACACAGCAGGATTAGGCTGCGTAAAAAATCAGTTCAATGCTATGGTCACTGCGCCTGTACATAAAGGCATTATCAACGATGCAGGCATTACCTTTAGTGGCCATACCGAGTTTTTAGCAGAATTAACCAACACATCGCAAGTGGTAATGATGTTAGTTGGTGGCAATATGCGTGTAGCATTAGCTACCACGCATTTAGCCCTGAAAGATGTACCCACTGCAATTACTAAAAATAGCCTAGAAACCACCATACGAATTCTGCACCACGATTTGGTGTATAAATTTGGTTTAACTAATCCGCGAATTTTAGTGGCTGGCTTAAATCCACACGCGGGTGAAGATGGTTATTTAGGTCGCGAAGAGATCGATATTATCAATCCTGTGCTAGAAAAACTGCGCACAGAAGACTTTAATCTGATCGGCGCATTACCTGCAGACACTTTATTTGCCAAACATCATTTAAGTAAAGCCGATGCTGTGCTCGCCATGTATCACGACCAAGGGTTGCCCGTACTCAAGCATGCCAGCTTTGGTGAAGGTGTTAACGTAACACTAGGCCTACCTATCATTCGCACTTCGGTAGATCACGGCACCGCCTTAGATTTAGCCGGCACTGGCAAAATCGAGATTGGCAGTATGCTGGCGGCTATTGAGTTGGCGATTACACTGGCAAATAATAAATTGCTGGCGAAGAATAAATTAAAAAGCCTACATAACTAATGAAATACATCGCATGAAACACATCGCAAAAAAACGCTTCGGTCAAAACTTCCTGACAAACCAAGGCGTCATTGCCAGCTTAGTAGAAGCCATTTCTCCAAAAATGGGCGATCTTTTGGTGGAAATTGGTCCAGGCTTAGGCGCGCTTACCAAGCCCTTATTGCAACGTTTAAAACTTTTACATGTAGTTGAAGTAGACCGCGACATTATCGCCTGGATGCAAACCGAGTATAGCAAGCAGGCCTATAGCAATAACGCCATTGAAATTCACAATGCTGATGCGCTGAAATTTGATTTCACCCAGCTTGCAGATAAAATATCGGGCAAAAATTTACGCGTGACAGGTAATTTGCCTTACAACATTTCAACGCCGATTTTGTTCCACTTACTCGATAACGTGTCACATATTAGCGATATGCACTTTATGCTGCAAAAAGAAGTAGTCGAACGCATGGTGGCACATCCATCAACCCCAGCCTATGGCCGTTTGAGTGTGATGCTGCAATACCGATTAAAAATGGATTATTTAATCACCGTGCCGCCAGAAGCCTTTGAACCAGCGCCAAAAGTTGAATCCGCCTTTGTACGCTGCGTGCCGCACGCTACGTTGCCATTTGTCGCAAAAGATGAAGCGATGTTTGCAAAAGTAGTACTAGCTGCCTTTGGTCAGCGTCGTAAAACCTTACGCAACACACTAAAAGGCCTGCTCGAAGACGATGGCTTTGTCGCGCTAAATATCAACTCACAGCTGCGGGCAGAGAATTTAAGCGTAGAAGACTTTGTGCGGATTAGCAACTTCCTCACACAAGCTTAACCATAGCTCAACTTTCGCAACACAGGCATCGAATGTTATAATGAGCGCCAATTTTTTTACTATTTTGCAAGGTTATACATTATGCGTATCATTCTTTTAGGCGCTCCTGGCGCAGGCAAAGGTACACAAGCCACCTTTATTAAACAACACTTCAACATTCCACAAATATCAACCGGTGACATGTTACGTGCCGCAGTTAAAGCAGGCACACCACTAGGTCTAGAAGCAAAAAGCTTTATGGATAGTGGCGGCTTAGTACCAGATGCAGTTATTATTGGCATGGTAAATGAGCGTATTAAAGAAGCAGATTGTGCAAACGGTTTCCTATTCGACGGCTTTCCACGCACCATTCCCCAAGCTGAAGCGATGAAAAATGTAGGCGTAACGATTGATTACGTAGTAGAAATCGACGTGCCAGACAGCGCAATTATGGAACGCATGACAGGCCGTCGTAGCCACCCAGCTAGCGGCCGCACCTACCACGTAAAATTTAATCCGCCAAAAGTAGCAGGCAAAGACGATATCACAGGCGAAGACCTAGTACAGCGCGCTGATGAAGCACCAGATGTAGTCAACAAGCGCTTAGTTGAATACCACGACCAAACAGAACCGCTAGTTGAATATTACGGCAGCTGGGCAAAAAGCGGTGCAGTTGGTGCGCCAAAACATGTAAAAATAAATGGCTTGGGCGAACTTGAAACGATTAAGGCTAATATTTTTGCGGCTTTGAAATAACGGGTATCCGTATTTCGTGGTTGATGGCAACCATTCCTGACAAACATATTCGCTATGATGGCACATTTGATGTATAATGATGCATTATTTGATGCTAATAGTGATGGTATGAGAACAACCGTAACAATTGAAGACTCACTGTATGAAAAGGCTCTGGAGGTAGCAGACCCAGCCATGGACAAAGCTGATCTGTTCAGGGAAGCAATCAAGACATTCGTCAGAGTTCAGGCATCCAAACGACTAACTGCCTTAGGAGCATCCGTGCCCGAGATGGATGATATTCCGCGCCGGCGTAGTGCCGCTTAATGATGGGGGTTTTAGTGGATACTTCCGTATGGGTTAACCATTTCCGGGAGCGCAACCAGGGGCTGATTGACCTGCTTGACTGCGACGCGGTGCTAATTCACCCGATGGTCGTGGCTGAGCTTTCATGCGGCACCCCGCCTTCGCGAACAAGTACACTGTCTTCCCTAGCGGCACTACA
>JBBAOU010000047.1:0-16325 GCA_040401175.1 Methylotenera sp.
CTTTTAGTAAGTTCGGACATTATCAACTGTCTACTAAATCGGGGGAAGTCCACTTGAGCTTGATCATTTGACACTGTATCCGCATGGGAATGCTCACCCATGTCTGTCGTAGTATCACTATGGTGGCCATGTCCAATAGCGCCTTGCTGTACTGGTAGTGACATGACTCCCAAGCCATGTCGATAGACTAGCTCTCCACCATGCCATGCCGTTATGGCGACCATACTCAATGCGCCAATCACCGCAACTACAAACCACCAAGCAGGTGCTGAATCTATCTTATTGCGCCAGACATCCAAGCTAGCCAAGATAATTAAAACTACCGATGTTCCCAGCGCCCAGTTGCGGTGGATTAACATGGCGGCGTGACTGGCATCATCATGGGTCACGCTGTTATAAGCCTGCCAGCCAAAAAATACGGCAGGCAATGCTGATAATGCGCTTAACCATAATAGAGTATGAGCAAGAATGACAAAGTTTCTGGAGAAATGCTTTCCACTTGTTGCAATCGCTACAACGTGGAAGAATGCTGACACCGTGACAAGTGCAATTGGAAAATGCACCATCAACGGATGCAGGTTAGGAATTATTTCAGGCATTTGGAACTCCTTTCCTTTGGAGTGATACTTGTTTCACAAGTGCGTAAATCGCAGGAATCACGATGAGCGTCAATACCGTTGAAGAAACCATACCGCCTACCATAGGCGCAGCAATTCGTCGCATTACTTCAGACCCGGTGCCGCTTCCCCACATAATAGGAAGCAAACCTGCCATGATGGCCACTACAGTCATCATCTTTGGCCGTACACGTTCTACTGCACCTTCCATCACAGCTTCATAAATATCGGCGACAGTGAACTCTTTGCCTTCGGACTCGCGATTTGTTTTGAGATCATTGTATGCATGATCGAGATAGATCAGCATAATCACACCGGTCTCCGCGGCTACGCCAGCTAAAGCAATGAATCCGACTGCAACGGCGACGCTCATGTTGTAGCCTAACCAATACATAAGCCAGATCCCGCCAACTAACGAAAATGGTACGGATAGCATGACGATAAATGTTTCTGTTAAGCGCTTGAAGTTTAGATACAGCAACACAAAGATAATCAGTAATGTTAGCGGAATCACGATTTTCATCTTGGCTTTGGCACGTTCCATGTACTCAAACTGGCCGCTCCATGTTGCATAATATCCAGGCTGGAATTTAACTTGCTCACGGACTGCCTTCTGTGCATCCGCCACATAACTGCCGATGTCTCTATCTCGAATATCCACAAAAATATAGGCTGACAACAATGCATTCTCGGTACGGATGCTAGGAGGCCCTTTTTCTAAGGAAATTTTTGCTAATTGACCTAGCGGAATCAATGCTCCGTTCATGGCAGGCACCAGCACCTGACGCGCGATAGCATCCGGGTCTGAACGCAGTTCGCGTGGATAGCGCGTAATCACCCCAAAGCGTTCGCGTCCTTCAACAGTCGTGGTGACGACTTCCCCGCCGAGCGCGCTGCTAATCACATCCTGCATGTCGCCCACGGCCAAACCATAGCGGGCCAGCGCCATGCGATCCGGCTCGATATTCAGGTAATAACCACCCGTGATACGTTCTGCATAAGCGCTCGTAGTCCCCGGGACGTTTTTAACTACAGACTCGATAGATTTGGCGAGATTTTCCATTTCACCTAAATCCCTGCCGAATACCTTAATACCGATTGGCGTGCGGATGCCTGTTGATAGCATATCGATACGTGCCTTAATCGGCATCGTCCAAGCGTTGCTGACACCGGGCAATTGCAACGCTTTATCAAGCTCAGAGATAAGCTTGTCGATAGTCATGTCAGGACGCCATTCACTCTCAGGTTTTAGATTAATGACTGTCTCAAACATTTCCATAGGCGCCGGGTCTGTAGCGGTATTAGCGCGACCTGCTTTGCCGAAAACAGAAGCCACTTCCGGGAAACTCTTAATAATTTTGTTCTGGGTCTGCATAATCTCTGCCGCCTTCGTTACTGACAGTCCAGGCAATGTGGCAGGCATGTAGAGTAAAGTCCCTTCGTTTAGAGTAGGCATGAACTCACTGCCGAGTTTAGTCAGCGGATAGAGAGAGATACCAAGCACAAGCAGGGCAAGTAATATAGTAGTCTTTTTCCAGAGCATAACTGATGCAATAATTGGACGATAAATCCAGATCAGGAAACGATTCACCGGATTTTTACTTTCCGGTATTATTTTGCCTCTTACAAATAGCAGCATCAGCACCGGTACCAGTGTTAAAGAAAGTAATGCAGCGCCAGTCATGGAGAATGTTTTGGTGAATGCCAGCGGCTGAAACATGCGGCCTTCCTGCGACTCCAGCGTAAATACAGGCAAGAAGGAAACGGTAATAATCAGCAGGCTAAAAAATAGCGCAGGGCCTACCTCTTTACACGCATCAATAATAAGCTGTAATCGAGGTGCATCAGGAGGCGCACGCTCAATGTGCTTGTGGGCGTTCTCTATCATCACAATCGCAGCATCTACCATGGCACCAATGGCAATTGCGATGCCACCCAAGCTCATGATGTTGGAATTGAGCCCTAACGCATGCATCAGCGAAAATGCAATCAGAACGCCAACCGGCAACATCACAATCGCGACTAGAGAACTGCGTACATGCATCAGGAAGAGCATACAAACTAATACGACTACGATGCTTTCTTCAAGCAGTGTAGTCTTGAGGTTGCCAATGGCGCGATGAATCAAATCGGAACGGTCATAGACTGTTTCCACAGTAACACCTTGTGGTAACCCAGGCGCAATCTCAACAAGTTTTTGCTTGATATTGTGGATGACTTCAAGTGCATTCTGACCATAGCGTGCCATGGCAATACCGGCGACTACTTCACCTTCACCATTTAGTTCGGCAATGCCGCGCCTTTCATCCGGTGCAAATTCAACCCTTGCCAAGTCACGCAGCAATACCGGTGTGCCTTTATCAGCTTTAACTACGAGTGTTTCCAAGTCACCGATGCCACGCAGATAACCCTTACCACGCACCATATATTCGGTTTCTGTCATTTCTACTACGCGTCCGCCGACATCGCGATTGCTCTCGCGAATAACCTGTGTAACACGCGATGGTGATACACCATAGGCTTGCAGCTTGCGTGGATCTAGAACGACTTGATACTGTTTAACAAAGCCGCCAACGCTGGCAACTTCTGCTACGCCATGCGCCTTGGTCAGCTGATAACGTAAATACCAGTCCTGAATTGCGCGCAATTCCTCAAGAGAGCGATTTTTTGCCAATACCACATACTGATAAACCCAGCCTACACCAGTAGCATCTGGCCCCAGCGTTGGCGTAACGCCGCGTGGCAATCGGCCAGTCACACTGTTCAAGTATTCCAGCACACGAGAACGTGCCCAGTAAATATCAGTACCATCTTCAAAGATCACATAAACAAAGCTGGCACCAAAAAATGAGAAACCGCGAACGACCTTAGATTTTGGTACTGACAACATCGAGGTAGTGAGCGGATAGGTAACCTGATCCTCCACAACCTGTGGTGCCTGCCCTGGATATTCGGTATAGACAATCACTTGTACATCGGACAAATCTGGAATGGCATCTAGAGGCGTTTTTAGCAACGAATAAACACCGGCACCCACTATAAACAAAGTGGCCAACAGGACAAGAAATACATTGCGTACTGACCAGTTAATAATTTTTTCCAACATGTCAGTGCCCTTCGTTCCTAGTTACAGGTGTGTGAGTAGTTTCTGCAACGACTGGCTCAGTATTACCGTGTGAACTGTGCTCACCAAAACTACCTAGTGCAGCTTTAAGATTGCTTTCCGCATCAATCAGGAAATTGGCGCGAACTACCACGTTTTCACCTTCACTCAGTCCTTCAGTCACAGCAACATAACCATCGCTACGCATACCAAGCTTAACCTCACGTGGCTCATACAAACCTTCTGTGAGTTGAACCAGCACAACCTGACGAGTGCCGCTGTCGATCACGGCCGAATCCGGGACTGCCAATACGCTGGCACCATCATGACCCGATATATGACCTGACATAAGCTGAATGCTCGCATACATGTCAGGTTTTAAAATTCCGTCAGGATTAGCCAGCTCTACGCGTACCATGGCGGTACGTGTCTCAGGTGATACCGTTGGATAGATGTAGGCAATCTTTCCTTTTAGCTCCTTACCTGGATAAGCATTAACGGAAATATTTACCGTCTGGCCAATACGGACAAGAGCAATGTCCTGCTCAAATACATCTGCCAAGAGCCAGATGGTCGATATATCTGCAATCTTAAACAGCGGTTCACCCGGCATGAAGCGCATACCTTGCACAGCGGTTTTCTCCAACACCACACCGTTTGCAGGCGAGTACATGGTAAGAGTGCGTGTCACTTTGCCATCTTTCTTCAAGCGCTGTAACTGCGCATCAGAAATATCCCAATTACGTAATCTTTTAAGCGCACTTTCTGCCAGCTGACCAACACCAACCAATGACTCCTGCGTTCCGTTACTCAATGACTGTCGGCCATTCCAGGCGATCAGATATTCTTCCTGTGCAGACACCAGCTCTGGACTGTAAACTTCCATCAGTGGCTGACCACGCTTTACCGGCTGGCCGGTTGTATTGACGTAGAGTTTTTCAATATAACCCTCAAACTTGGTGGTGACTGTTGAAAGATGCTGCTCATTAAATTGGAACTGCCCCACAGCGCGAACCGTATTGACCATTTTTCGTGATAGCACCCGCTCGGTCTTTACGCCCAACTTCTGTACTTTGTCGGTGCTGATCTTGACCTGATTCTTAGTGACCTCTTCATCTGCATACACCGGGGTGTAATCCATTCCCATAGAGTCTTGCTTGGGTACTGGAGAGGTATCAGGCAAGCCCATAGGATTTCGGTAATAGAGAACCTTCCGTTCAGAAGGCGCTGTAATAACAGTAGGCGTTTCTACTGATGAGTGCTTAACTTGCTTCAGTCCCCACCAGTAGCCGCCACCTGCAGCCGCAGCAATACCGATTAATGCTAATGTAACCCATATGCCTGAGCGACTCATAAATCTTCCCCAATCATTCTTTCAATCTCAGCAAGGCGTACTTCCTGTTCAACCCGCATCTTTATCTGGCCTTGTCGTGCAAGCCTGATTGCCTTTTGAGCATCCAGCAGCGTCGCGAAGTCTACTTTACCGTTTTCATAACCTGCCAATGCCGAACGGAAGGTCAACATTGCTTGCGGCAGTAATGTGTAAGTAATCAATCGCCCTTGTTTTTCTGCTGCCTCGAAAGCGACCAGATTTTCCTGCAATTCACCTATCACCTGATTCTCAACTCCGTTACGGCGCTCTCTAGCTGCATCCAGCATAGCTGTAGCCTCACTCTCCTGAGACCGACGCGTATCGAGCCGGATAGGAATATTGACCTCTATCATCGCCTCCCAGCTACTGATATTGCTACCGCGTTGAGTAGGCGCAATGCCAAGTGTCAGGTCCGGATAGCGATTTTTTTCTATTAATCGCTTGTTAGCGTCTGCGGCAGATATTTGTGCTGATTGTGTAGCAAGCAGTGGACTATTTCGTACCACTTTTCCCTGCAGGGCTGCTCTATCCAGCTTTTCAAGCTGCAGACGACGCAACTCGGGTAACGTGGAAAGCGGAGCATCCTGCGTGCGACCCAATAACGCATTAATGCGTGCCTTAGCCTGTTGCTGCTCGGTTTCCAGATTAATAATCTCTGACTGCAAGGTTGTTTTCTCAACTTGGGCGCGAATCGCATCTTGCTGGGGTACTAAACCACTGGCATAGCGAACACGAGTGACAGATTCAAGATCACTTAGCAATGTTAAGATATCCTCGTTAAGCTTCTTCAGGCCAATAGTCTGAAAATATTGGGCATAAGCGTTTTTGATGCGGGCGTGGGTTTCAGCAACACTGATGAGTCTGCGTCCTTTAAACTGCTCAAGCTGTGCCGTAGCCACTTCCCTGCGTAAGTCACGCTTGCCCCAAAGCGGAATGCTCTGCATTAAAGTGTATTTAGTGCCACTTCCTCTGCCCGGAAAAGGATTAAATCCATCCGGCGCATCCCTTCCTGCAAAATCCATAAACTCGACGCGCAGCAAAGGATCAGGAAGAGCGCCTGCAGGTATAATTCGCTCGCTCGCTGCATCAGTCTCATATCGCATTGCCGCAAGCTCAGGATTGTGTGTGTCTGCCCAGTTCAGTAATTCCTGTACATTGGCACCAATTGGGTTGCTGGAAGAGACTCCTTCCGACCTGGACAGGCCTGGCAATATCAGTACTGTCAAAGTAAGGGCGAACATTGCTTTTGAATTATTTGTATTCATTTTCTTACCTGTGTTCATCTCAATGACCATCACGTTTGGATAGGGATAGCCAGGATGCCTTATTTAATCGGTTTGATTTTTGTAACCAATGAACCGCCACCATCGACCTTAACGAACTCAAATTCCACTTTGTCTCCAGTTTTTACTGTGTCCAGCAGAGACTTGTCAGCAACGTTAAAAAACATGGTCATACTAGGCCATTTAAGCTCCGGAACAGGGTCATGCTTCAATTTAACCTTGCTTAAAGCACTGTCTACGACAACCACTTCACCTTTTGCAGAGTAACTTTTTTGATTATCTGCAACCTGATGGTAGGCATCATTGGCGTAGACCGGAGCAGTAGCGATACTCAATGCCGCTACAAACATACAAATTAATAATTTTTTCATTTCATTTATCCTTTAATGTTTAATTGAATTTGGGCGGGACATTGCCCGCCCATTTCACCAATTAATGCTTCTGTGCGTCGTCAGATCCTTTGGATATACAGTCCATTTCTCCTGAACCTTTAGCAATGCCACCCATATCCATCATCATGTGGTGTTCGTCCATCATCTGGCTCATCATTTCATCCATGAGTTTCTGATGCTCGCTCATCTATTCTTCATGTTCCTGCATGGTCATGCCTAGCTTAGGTTTCATAGCATGCATTCCCCCCCATATTGTCATGCATCATTATCATGTGCTCGCCCATCAGCTTTTTACGTTCATCGCCTTTGGCGGCTTCTACTGATTTAAGACTCTGCTTTGCTTGCATAACTTTTTGAGTCATCTGCCTTTAAAATTCATCCTGTGCTGCAATAGTTGATACAGAAAGAAAACTGATACTACTGACAGCAAGTGTGGCAATCATTTTATAAATGGTTTGATTCTTCATGATAAATACTCCTAGTGGATGTAAATTTACCGTAATTGCATAGTGAAAATTCCGATGTCATCTGCACAGGTAGCTTCCTGTTAAGGCGAATAAGGATTCATAACTCTCGCATTACAATTTCTGTAGAGTGGTTCAAAAGCCGAGCAGGTATATGTATAGGCGAAAAAACCATACGCTAAACCTCGAGCGGATATAAAACCACCGCCGGGAATACGTGCCGAAGAAATAGAGGTGTGTTGGGTACGACCAAGTACTCAGTTAAGTATCTGAGTTCAAGAGCCGCTTAAAACAAGACGCCCTTCGGCACTATGCGAAGGTTTGTCTGGGGGGATGAAAAAGTGAGGGTGGAACGTTATCAGGAACTTCAGTGACTTCACTGGAATACATAGGTAATGCACCACTAAATTCCAGCGGGGTGTTTAATGGAGTAATTGCCTGAGCCACGCTTAAATGGCATGGTAGACACTTGTCACATGTTACATTTTTTGCTGATTTTGTACTGTCGTGGTGATCGCAGTGAGTCATATCATCCATATTGCTCATGTCAGTACTAACCATTTGATGCGGGTCGTGCATCTGACAATTAGGCATAGCGATTGCTGCCATGCCTTCTATAGGCAGGCATATCAGCATAATCAAGAGAATAATGTTTTTAACTATTTTAGTTTTCACAGATTAATTCTACGCTTGTAAAAATCTCTTTGCAATCGCTTGACCTTCATTAGTAGATAAAATATAGAAATTTTATTTGTGCGTCCGCTATTTAGTGATTTCAACTAGACAGTTTGCGTTACTGAACTTCTGGTTTGGAGATTTTTGTGCCATCCGCACTTAATTAACAAACTTCTGTTGTGGGTCGAAACTTGCCCAATGGACCCTTAATTGACTTTCCTAAAAGCTGCAATTGGCATCATAAATATATGCAAATAATTCCCTGTTTTTCCCTGATTTTAATTTTCTAGTTTTCACTGAGATGAAATATTTAGGGGGTGGGGTGGGGTATTTTATTAGATTTTTAGCTGAATTTTATAGAAGTACCCTATAAATTTTCCTGTTAGCAGGGAAAGACAACCTAGCCATAGACTCACACCACCGCCAAAATCAAATAAACCTGCTAATTCTATGAGTTAGCAGGTTTTTTTGTTTTTTTGTTTTAAATTAATAAATAAATGCTTTTCTAGAAAAATCTAGAAAAGGATGTTTAGATTACCGTACATAAGATTTTTATGCCATTAATGCCCTAGTAGAAGCTTTAAGGAAGTAAGCGTCATTATTTGACTTGAATAGTATGATTCTCAACTAGGATAATTTGATTCTTACGAATTTTGGCGGTTTTTCTAGTCTCTATTATACCGTCAACTTTTACCATTCCTTCGGCTACCATTGTTTTGCCACGACCGCCGCTATCAGCTAAACCGACTAGTTTTAGTAGGTTACATAACTCTACATATTCTGTGGTTAAATCAAATTCAATATTTTGTGACATAAATAGTTTCGATGAATAGAGTAGAATATGTAGTTATTTGTGTGTTAAAAGCAGTTTCTAAACTTTGCGCACAATATCAAAAGGACTTGAAGTCTGTGCGTAACAGCTAAGTTATTTCAATTTACTGTGGCATGTAATACATGAAATCTTGGCTTTCAAAATTTGTAATTCTGAGGTTTGCCTTAGAGCCTATGAATTGCGTTGAATTTTATATTAAAGGTAAGCTTTGTCAATGACAAAAAATAGTAACAAAAACAAAAGAACTAGTGATCCCCACGCAGACCGCGAAGCGAGTCGTTATGAAACGCCACTACCGAGTCGGGAGCTCATATTAACAACCATGACTGATCAAGGCGTTCCCCTGAGCGTCGAGCAGTTGTATGTTTTACTGGATATTAGCGATGATGAGCGCGATATTTTTAATAAACGACTAAACGCCATGGAGCGTGAAGGTCAGATTATTCAAAATAGAAAAGGCGCTTTATGTATCGCCGATAAGTTGGATTTAATCTCAGGTGTGATTCAGGGTCATCCTGATGGATTTGGATTTCTGATTCCTGACGATAAAACTAAGTTGAAAGGCGAAGATTTATTCTTAAGTCCTAAGGAAATGGCTCAAGTCATGCATGGCGATCGTGCCATGGTGCGTATGAGCGGCTTAGATAAAAGAGGTCGACCAGAAGGTAAGCTGGTCGAAGTGCTTGAGCGACGTACGCAAAAGCTGGTAGGGCGAGTGATTCGCACTAGCGGTGTTACCATTGTCGCTGCTGAAGATAAGCGTATTAACAAAGATATTCTGATTCCATATCATTTAGACATGGATGCTAAATCTGGCCAAGTGGTGATGATAGAGTTGACTGAACAACCGTCAGCGCATGCCCAGCCTATGGGCAAAGTCATTGAGATTTTAGGTAATTATGCAGATAGCGGCATGGAAATTGAAATTGCCTTGCGTAAGCATAATCTGCCGCATGAATTTAGTGCAGAAGCGGTCAGTCTTGCCGAATCTTATCCAAAATTAATACAAGCCAACGATTTCAAAAACCGCATAGATTGTCGTGAAATGCCGCTGATTACTATTGATGGTGAAACCGCGCGCGATTTTGATGATGCGGTTTATGCAGAACCACAAGGAAAAGGCTGGCGTTTAGTAGTCGCCATTGCTGATGTGAGCTTCTACGTTAAACCCGGTGATGCTTTAGATAAAGGCGCGTTCGATCGTGGTAATTCTGTTTATTTTCCACGACGTGTTATTCCAATGTTACCGGAAGCATTATCTAACGGCTTATGCTCGTTAAATGCAGATGTCGAACGACTTTGTATGATTTGCGATATGCAGGTTGACGGTGCTGGCAACGTCAAGCAATATAAATTTTATCCTTCAGTGATGCGCTCAAAAGCGCGTATGACTTACACTCAAGTGTATGAAATATTACAAAATCCTGAAGGCGAACTTGCTAAAGAATATGAGTGGTTGATGCCGTATTTGCAGCACTTGTATAGCGTTTATCAGTTAATGCTAACGCAACGAGAAAAGCGTGGTGCGATTGAATTTGAATCGTCAGAAACCTTGATGATATTTAACGATAACGGCAAAATTGATACCATAGTACCTAGTTCACGTAATGAAGCGCACAAGCTAATTGAAGAATGTATGCTGGCCGCCAATGTGTGTGCTGCAGATTTCTTAAAAGCGCATGAGCATCCAGCTTTGTATCGCATACATGAAGGCCCTACGCCAGAAAAACTGGAGCTTTTACGCACTTTTATGAGCGAGTTTGGTTTTGGCGTAGGCGGTGGAGACTCTCCGCATGCAAAGGATTATGGCAAATTACTGGCCAAAATCAAGGAACGTCCAGATGCACAATTGTTACAAACAGTGTTGCTGCGCTCTATGCAGCAAGCGGTTTATAGTCCGGATAATGTTGGCCATTTTGGCTTGGCGTATGAGGCTTATGCACACTTTACTTCGCCAATTCGTCGTTATCCAGATTTGTTAATCCATCGTGCTATTAAAGCGGTTATTAACGGTGATAAATATAAAGCTGGCGATTGGGCTGAGCTAGGCATTCATTGCTCAATGACTGAGCGCCGTGCCGATGATGCCACGCGCGACGTCACCAATTGGCTGAAATGCTTTTATATGCAAGATAAAATCGGCGATGTGTTTGAAGGTACAGTGGCAGGCGTAACAAGTTTTGGCTTGTTTGTAGCTTTAGATGGCGTTTACGTAGAAGGCTTATTGCATGTGACTGAACTAGGTAACGATTACTTTCATTACGATAAAGCCCACCACGAAATGGCCGGCGAGCGCACCGGAGTATGTTATCGTTTAGGCGATAGATTGACTATTAAGGTGGTGCGTGTAGATTTAGAAACTACTAAGATTGATTTTACTTTAGTTAATAAAAACATAGTGGTAGATAGTGAATCTAATGTTATTTCTAATAATGGGAGCAGCACAATTAAACTGCGTGCGGGCGATAAAAAACCTGTAAAATCCAGCGTTAAATTTGATGGTAGGTTTGGCGCGAAGCCTGCATCTTCTAATAAGTCTGGTTCTTCTGATAAACCTAGTTCTTCTAGTAAAGCTGGCTCCGCGGAAAAATCAAGAGCTGGAACTAAAACCACTGATGGAAAGCCTAGGTTTGGCAGTAAACCTGCGGATCAAAGCGCAGGTAAGCCGGCCTTTAACAATGGACCAAAACCGACCAAATCAAAGAAAAGTCACAAAAAAATAACTAAACGTTAGTAATCGAAATATTTATTTAAGGTAATGAAATGAGCGATGCCCGTATTTTATTTGGCTTTCATGCAGTATTAAGTCGTTTACGCCAGCACGGCGCAAGTGTGCAAGAAGTTTTAGTCGACCGCGATCGCTTAGATGCGCGTATGAAAGATTTGCTAAAAATGGCTGAAGTCGCCGGCGTACGCACCATGGAAGTGGATCGTGCGCGATTAGATGGTATTGCTGGCATGAATGGCCGTCATCAAGGTGTAATTGCCCGCGTGGTCGATACGCCAATTCCGTATAAAGATATTCATGATATTTTGGAATCGGACTTAACTGAGCCGCCATTTTTCTTAATTTTAGATGGTGTCGAAGATCCGCATAACCTAGGAGCTTGCTTGCGAGTGGCCGATGCCATGGGCGTGCATGCCGTTATTGCTCCTAAAGATAGAGCTGTTGGATTGAATGCAACCGTGCGTAAAGTTGCCAGTGGTGCAGCTGAAACAGTACCGTTTATTGCCGTAACAAACTTAGCTAGAACCATACGCGAGCTTAAAGAGGCTGGCGTTTTTGTGGTGGGCACCACTATGGACGCGCCAAGTAACTTGTTAAATATTAAACTAGATGGCCCAATCGCTATTGTATTGGGAGCTGAAGGTGATGGTATTCGTCGTTTAACCGCAGAGACTTGCGATGCCTTGGTCACTATTCCGATGTTTGGCTCAGTAGAAAGCTTGAACGTGAGTGTGGCGAGCGGTATTTGTTTATATGAAGTAAGACGTCAGCGTAGTTTGTTGGCGGCATCTTAATATTAAAAATTTCTGTTAAGCACTAATATTATTTGTGAAATTTTTATAAATGTCGGAGCGAATTAACCTCGCTACGACATTGTGAATTTATACAAGGTTTAAAGTTTTTAGATTGTAATCACGAACGTTTTTTAGTAAATCAGCATCTTCAATCAGTGATTGGCCGTAACTAGGCACGATGGCTTTCATTTTAGTCTGCCAGTCAGCACTTTTTAACTGCTTGGCAAAACAGCGCTCAAGCACGTCTAGCATGGCTTGCACGGCCACTGATGCGCCTGGTGATGCGCCTAATAATGTAGCGATTGTGCCATCTTGCGAGGCGACGATTTCAGTGCCAAATTCTAGCTTACCACCTTTTACATCACATTTTTTTATGATCTGTACGCGTTTGCCAGCATTTTCTAAATGCCAGTCAGCTTTGCTAGCTTGTGGGTAAAACTGCTGCAATGTCGCCACGCGCGACTTATGTGTTTGCAGCGCTTCGCCTATCAAATAACGGGTTAAATCAGAATTGTGACGGCCAACTTTTAGCATCGGTTTGATATTGCTGGTTTTTACTGATTTAATTAAATCTAGGAAAGAACCTTCTTTTAAAAACTTGGTAGTAAAACCCGCATATGGGCCAAAAAGTAGGGCAGGTTTGCCATTAATGATGCGTGTGTCTAAGTGCGGCACAGACATAGGTGGCGCGCCTAATGCGGCTTTGCCATAGACTTTACTATCGTGGTGCTGGGTGACGTCAGGATTGTTACATACAAGCCATTGGCCGCTCACAGGGAATCCGCCATAGCCGTGGCTTTCAGGAATGCCAGATTTTTGTAATAATTTAAGCGCGCCACCGCCAGCGCCTAAGAAGATAAACCCAGCATCGATAGTCCTTAATTTTTTACTAATTAAGTCTTTTATACTGACCAGCCATCTGCCGTTACTGAGCTGTTTTAAGTTTTTGACTTCGGTATTAAGCGCGAGATTGAAATTATGTTTAGTTTGTAAATACGCAACGAAATGACGCGTTAATGAGCCAAAATCGACATCGCTGCCATAGCCAATGCGGGTGGCTGCTACAGCCTGTGATTCATCACGATTTTGCATGATGAGTGGCATCCATTTTTTTAACGTGGCAATATCATCGCTGAATTCCATGTCTTTAAACATATGATGTTTTTTGAGTAAAGCGTAGCGTTTGCGCAAAAATTCCACGTCGGCTTCACCCCAAACAAAACTTAAATGCGGTGTGGCATTAATAAAGCTTTTTGGTGAAGGCAGTATCTTTTGTTCCACCAAATAGGACCAAAACTGTAGTGATGTTTCAAACGATGCGTTAATCGCCAAAGCACGGTTAATCTCAATACTACCATCGGCATTTTCCGGGGTGTAATTCAGTTCACAATAGCCTGCATGGCCTGTGCCAGCGTTGTTCCAAGCGTCGGTGCTTTCGGCCGCAATCATAGGTAAACGTTCTACCATCATCATATTTAATGAACAGTCTAATTCAGATAATAGTGAAGCTAGCGTAGCGCTCATTACGCCACTGCCTACTAATAGCACGTCAACTTTTGTGTTGATTGTTTTTTCGATTGTCATTAATTTTGTAAGTTTTACGATAGATTCTAGTCAATAAAAAAGCCTGTTATCGGCAGGCTCTTGTTTCATCATCTGTTTTTAGTAATTTATTGAAATAATATAATTACCTAAGCGTATTAAATATTACAGTAAATAGCATAGTTTCGGTGAATAATAATGACTTGCTCGCGCCTAAGTAACTTAAAAGACCGTGAGGCGAAATACTTGCCGTTATTACCCAGTAAGGATTATTGCTGGCTTTAAGCGGTAAACATTTTTTTGATGTCAGCATTCATGCTCATTCTGTTGCCAATTTGCCCGCATACTAATTCACACAGCTCATAAACACTTTGATCAGCAATGCTGTAATAGACGTTCGTGCCGCGTGATTCTCTTTTCACCAGTTCATGCTGAGCCAACATGGACAAATGTTTTGACACATTTGCCTGTGTGCCACCAGATATTTCTGTTAATTGACTGACGTTTTTCTCACCATCCTGAAGTGTATTAAGCACTTTAAGGCGCATAGGCTCAGTTAGCGCCTTAAAGTATTTGGCTACATATTCAAGTGCTCTGTCATCAAGTTTACTCATTAAGTTATTCCGTACATAGGCTAATCATATAATAATCAAACACAAAATTTAAATAGTTACTTCATAACTATACGGTAATATTACATTTCTATAATTTTTTTGACGTCATCACCATGACCAAAAGGAAACTAGCTTTATCACATCACGCAAATGGGTATTCGCATTATTAATAGGGTTGTCAAATATAGCTAGTGCAACTGGCTTATCTACAGAACCGGTAACGCATTAACCTAATCTATGAAAAGTATGTATTGAAGGCGATGGGTATTGAGAAGTTAGATTAAAGATTTTTTGTAAGCTTTACTGCAATATTTCTCATAAGATTAGTAGTATGATTAACTTACCACACTAGGATTATTAGGATTCAATGCGGTAAGTTCAAACAGTTTTTAGTTTATTTAATTAAGCATACTTAAATTGAGTAAAAGGATCCGTAATTATGAAAAATACTCAGCCACAGCAAGCGGCCAATAATGCAACTGATGCGGTAGAGAAAGCTTACGAAGCATCATTACAAAATAGTTTGCAGCAATCAACTCAAACGGATAGCAATATTCACCATTTATTTGAAATTATTTCAGATGATATTAAAATGGCTAGCCAGCTTAAGGCTGACGAAGCGGTAGATTTAAAAAACTCAATCAAGCGCGATTTATTAGATGCTGCGCATCATTTAACTGCAACTGGCAAAGAACTCAAAGATTGGCTAGGGTTCGATATATCCTTAATCAAAAGTGAATTGTGGCTAGCTTTTTCTGAAGCGGCCGATAAAGCTACACTTGCGTTTTTGGAACTCAAAAATATTGCGGCTAATGCCGAATATCACACCGGTGAAATAATCGGCTTAGGCACGTTATTATGTGACGAATGTCATGCCAAACTACACTTTCATAAACCTAGCCGTATTCCACCTTGTGGGAAATGTCATGGCACCAGATTTCATAGACTAAATTACGAAAATAGCTAATTTCTTATATTCCGTAAATGCTTGGATTTTGCTAATTGCTAGTCTGTAATTTATATGGTTTTTGTAGATTTAAGAATCATTAAAATATTGTTAAATGTGGGTATCGCGATATCATGAAATTTAAAGATTATTATGAAGTTCTTGGCGTTGGGCGTAGCGCAACTACAGATGAAATAAAAAAACCCTATCGTAAACTTGCCCATCAATATCATCCCGATGTTTCTAAAGATCCAGCAGGCGAGGCGAAATTTAAAGAGGTTGGCGAAGCTTACGCCACCTTATAAGACGCTGAAAAACGTGCCGCTTATTACGAGCTTGGACCCCATCCTGCCGGTGAGGAATTTAAACCGCCACCCAATTGGGCTGGAAACCAAGGCGGCCAAGAATATTCATTTGATGAAATAGACTTTGCAGATTTATTTGCTGGCTTAACTAAAAGTCGTCAAAGCTCTCAACAACAAAGTCGCAATAGACCGATTCCAGGGCAAGATTACGAGCTGGCCACCAATTTTACACTGGAAGATGCTTACGCTGGCATTGCCGTTGACCTGAATTTTATCGTGCCAGAACATGATCATTAGGGCCAAATTAAACGCGTGCCACATAACATTAAAGCGCGCATTCCCAAGGGTGTGGCGAATGGCCAGAAAATGCTGTTGCGAGGCAAGGGCGGTAAGGGTTTTCATGGTGGCCCTGATGGAAATCTCTACTTGAATATCAGTTTTTCCCCACACAAACTATTTCGGGTTGTTGATCATGACCTTTTTATTGATTTGCCGCTGACACCTTGGGAAGCTGCATTAGGCGCTACGGTTGAAGTACCAACACTTGCTGGTGCGGTGCATCTGAAAGTGCCGGCTGGCACAAATAGTGGTCAAAAGTTGCGTATCATTGACATCCTCCCCGCCCTAGAGAGCGGGGATTCCTACGGGTTCACGCGAT
>JBBAOU010000048.1:0-15144 GCA_040401175.1 Methylotenera sp.
AGGATGGAGTTTCGATCAGAAATTAAGTGGTATTAAAGGTGATGAAAACTTAAACTATCCAGATCCCATTGATACTACAAATGGATCATATTATCCAGGTACGCATTATTCAGATATTAAGCTCAAAGATGTTTTAAGTGCTGGTATTAAGGCAGGTTACTATTTTGACAGCATGCCAAATTTTGGACTTGAAGTAGAAGCAAACTACTCTCAACCAAATATGAAGCAACAAAATGTCACCTTAACAAATGCAAGTGGTACTATTGGTTCATCCCCAACAGGTTTGGGGATTGGTGATTTGATTGGATATCAAACCGGTTATGCACCAAGCAATTCAAATCAAGCGACAGAAAATCAACTTCCTGCAAAAATCAAACTATTACAAATTAACTTTAATGCATTGTATCGCTATAGAGAGTTTAAAGATTTCACACCTTACATTGGCGGAGGTCCTTCTCTAAACATTATTAGAATTACAGGTACAGGGGAATCTGGTCATTTTGTTGATCCTATTGATCCTGAGTTAACTCAAGTGGTGCTTGCATCAAGTGCTTCAAATGTTAGTGATACATCTGTAAATATTGGTCTAAATTTCAAAGTGGGTGGTGAATATAAGATTGATGATCAGTGGGGTTTCGGTGCTGAATATCACTACAACTGGGTACCAATCGACATCTCTCATTTTAGAAGTGCCAATAATTTGAGTGCCGATTTAAAAATGCAATCTGTTAGTGTAAACCTAACACGACATTTCTGATTTTAATGACCTAATGAAATTGTTTTTGGATACAAATGTTAAAAATTACTAATCATTAGTCCAAAACACGGTGTTAGTATAGCTAGTTGGGACCCATTTGGAAAAGTGGGGGTATGGGGTGCCGTACATGCTGTGTTTCTGAAGTTGGTGTTCGGCTGAATAATAGTGCGTGTAATTTAAAAGAGATTCTATTTTGTTGGTAACATTGTTGGTAACAGATATTTAGTATTTTAAAATTAACTAATTAAAACATAATGTTAGTAGGTTTTTTTTGTTGTCGCCAGCCCACCATTTTAGTGTTTCACAATGCATTAAGATTTGCTTTAAAGCCATATACCGCAAGGTGTGTGGCTTTTTTGTTGCATCACAGCATGTCATAATACATATTGACATATCGTCATTTTTGGCGGTGTCGTTTACGGTATCGAGTAATATCTTTACAGAGATACCGTTAAATGCTAAAAGTAACTGCGGCAAATAACGCCAAGCCTAAAAATAAGCCCTATAAGCTAGCTGATGAAAAAGGATGCAAGAGATAGGCCTATTATTATAAATTATGCTTTAATGAGTTGCCTTCAATCATCTTAGCGCGAAGCTTATTGCGCTAAGCGCTTAATCCGGTGCTCAGTGGCAAGTAAGCGACTTGCCATTCATGATTTTACTGAGTGCTTATTCATGAACAGCAATAGCGTTAGCTTTTGTCAGTCGCGCATAATAGTTACACCCGAACAAGACATGTTGTCAGTTCAAAGTTTAAATATTGGAGATTATTATGTGGACTACACCAGCAGCTACTGAAATGCGTTTTGGCTTTGAAGTTACAATGTACGTAATGAATAAGTAATTTGCATTATATTTTTAAAAAGCCTAGTTAGCAATAACTAGGCTTTTTTGCATGATACTTTTTGAATGCTAGTTATTAAACAGCTCTTACTTAAACCGCCTAAACGAACCCGTTACCACGCCCCAAATCTCAAAGTCCATCTCTTCGGTAATTTCTATAGGGGCATAATCGCCGCTAGAATTAGCTGGCAATAATCGTACGGCGCCATCTTTATTGCGGCTGAGCATTTTTATGGTGAATTCGCCATTAAGCACGGCCAACACAATATTGCCAATCGTGGCGACTTTAGAGCGATCAACCACGGCTTTGTCGTTTGGTAGCAAGCCGACATCTATCATTGAATAACCTTGAATGGTGACAAAGAACGTGTTGTCTTTATGGTCTATCAAAAACTCGCTAGGATCTAAGCGTTTTTCAATATGTTCTTCGGCTGGGCTGGGCATACCCGCGGAAACTTTAGATGAATAGAGCGGCAGTGCAATCGCTATTGCATCTAACACTGGCAAGGCAAAATCGGTAATCACGTCTAAAATTGGTAAGTCTGGCGCTAATTTTTTTCTTTGATAAGCCGCAAGAAAATCTTTAATGATTGGCGCTTGGCTTTCTGGCACGCGTACTACCGAAGTGGGCTCGCCAAATTTACCGCTCCCGACTTTGCGGCCGCCACCAGCACGGTTTTGCCTAGGAGATATTTTACTTACTTTTGCATCATCATTTTTTAGCATAATAATTATTGTAACAATAATTATGCAGTTTGGATTAGTCTGCACGAAAAAAGACTTTTTTGCCGCATCATATTTAATTGATTATGATGGCTATATATCACTAGGCGCTATATATCTCTCCAGGGATTCATTATTATTGGTAAAATATATGCATGTTTAATGCAAATAATTCGTTGTATCCAACTATTCAAGCGGATCTTGTTATTGAAGCGCGTTGGATTGCAACGGTTGCCAGTCAGCAGCCTTTACTTGAAAATCATGCGGTGGTTGTTCAGGCCGGTAGTATTGTTGAAATATTGCCCATTTCTCAAGCTAGGCAAAAATACAGCGCTACTTCTTTGGTGTGTTTGGATGACCATGTGTTAATTCCAGGCCTGATTAATTTACACACGCATGCGCCCATGAGTTTAATGCGCGGCATTGCCGATGATATTGCTTTAATGCCTTGGCTGCACCAGCATATATGGCCGGCAGAGCAGGCTGTGGTGAGCGCAATTTATGTGCAGGATGCTACTTTATTAGCCTGTGCTGAAATGTTAAGTGGCGGCATTACTTGTTTCAATGATATGTATTTTTATCCGCAAGCAACTGCTGTTGCGGTGAATCAAGCTGGTATGCGTGCTAATTTGGGTTTGTTGGTGCTGGAGTTTCCTTCAGCTTACGCGAATGATGCTGATGATTATTTGCAAAAAGGTTTTGCTGCACATGATAGTTGGCGTAGTAATCCGCTGATAAGCACATCGATTGCGCCGCATGCGCCTTATACGGTTTCTAACAAAACCTTTGAAAGTATTATTACTTATGCGGAGCAATTATCGCTTAGCATACACACGCACTTACATGAAACGCTAGATGAAATTAGCCAAAGTGAAGCGCAATATGGTTTACGACCATTACAAAGATTAGCCGAATTTGGTTTGCTCGGACCTAATCTAGTGGCGGCACATTGCGTACATTTATTGCCGCACGAAATTGATTTATTGGCCGAGTATGGCTGCCACGTAGCGCATTGCCCAAATTCTAATTTAAAGCTGGCGAGTGGTATTGCGCCCTTGACGCAATTATTGGCCAAAGGTGTCAATGTTGGCTTAGGCACCGATGGCGTGGCAAGTAATAACCGTATAGATATTTTTGCCGAAATGCGTTTAAGCGCACTTTTAGCTAAAGGTGTGAGCGGTGATGCAACCGTTGTGCCTGCCCAGCAAGCTCTGGCAATGGCGACTATTAACGCCGCCAAGGCATTGGGTTTAGAGCATAAAATTGGCTCCATTGAAGTAGGTAAACTGGCAGACTTAGCAGCGGTTAAATTAAGTGAGATTGCCACAGCGCCGTATTATGACCCGATCTCACATTTGATTTACGCCTGCGGGCGTGAGCATGTAACGCATACTTGGGTGGCGGGGGAATTGTGCTACAGCAATGGTGTCTACGCTAATATAGAACCGAATGAATTAAAGGAAATTATCAACACATGGCAACCGAAACTAAAACAGCACAAACATTAAATGCTGACGCTTTAGAGTTACAGAAATTTGGCGATGTAGCGCATAAATGGTGGGATAAAAACAGCGAGTTTAAGCCGTTGCATGAAATTAATCCCCTAAGATTAAACTGGATTGATGGTTTAGTCGCTTTAGAGGGCAAACTTGTGCTGGACGTGGGTTGCGGCGGCGGTATTTTGTCTGAATCTATGTATTTTAAAGGTGCTGATGTGACCGGCATTGATTTGGGCGAAAAAGCCATTAATGTAGCAAAGCTACATCAATTAGAAAGTGGCGCTAAAGTTAATTATCAATTGATCGCGGTAGAGCAATTGGCTGCAGAACAGCCAGCAAGTTTTGATATTGTCACTTGTATGGAAATGCTCGAGCATGTGCCAGACCCAGCGGCGATTGTGGCGGCTTGTGCCAAGCTAGTAAAGCCGGGTGGTACAGTATTTTTCTCTACTATTAACCGTAGCCCCAAAGCTTATTTATTCGCCGTTATAGGTGCGGAGTATATTTTAAATATGCTACCAAAAGGCACGCATGATTATGCTAAATTTATCAAGCCGTCAGAGCTTTCCGGCTGGGCGAGATCTGCAGAATTGAATGTAGCTAATATGCGTGGCATGAGCTATAACCCAGTGACACAGCATTACAGTTTGGGTGATGATGTGGCGGTCAATTATATGATGCATACCGTTTTAGCCGGCTAAATGGCTTAATTACCTGATGATTTTATTTGATTTAGATGGTACTTTGGTAGATACCGCGCATGACTTAGGATTGGCGCTTAATATTCAGTTGGAGCACTACGACAAGCCACCATTAAGCCACGATGAAATTTGGCCAATCGCCTCACATGGCTCACGCGGTTTACTAGAATTGGGTTTTGCCATTACGCCAGCTGATGCAAACTTTGAAAAAATGCGTGTGGAATATTTAGATTTATATGAAGCTGTATTTACCAATAATCCACGATTGTTGCCCGGTATTGCAGTGTTATTAGATACGCTAGATTCGCAAGGTATTAAATGGGGAATTGTGACTAATAAACCTAGGCGTTTTTCGGTAGATTTAGTCAAAGCCGTGAAAATGGGTGACACGAATTTGTATGAACGTTCAGCTTGTTTGGTGTGCGGCGATGATGCGGTTTTACCAAAGCCAGCGCCAACGACTTTATTAATGGCATGTGCAGAAACGGGTTTTATCGCGAGTGATTGTATTTATGTGGGTGATGCCGAGCGAGATGTGCAAGCTGGCAAAGCCGCCGGTATGAAAACCGTGGTAGCGCTGTTTGGTTATATTGCCCAAAGCGATAAACCAGCCGATTGGGGCGCAGATGTGTTGATTAATACACCTTTAGAACTGATGGATTACTTAAGCCTGCAAGTGCTTTAAGCGAGGCTGCGTCGTTCTAGCATCGCTTGCGCTAAGGTGCCGCTATCGACATATTCAATTTCGCCACCCATAGGCATGCCACGCGCAATACGGCTGGTTTTAATACCTCTTGCTTTGAGCAGTTCGCTAATATAATGTGCGGTGGCGTCGCCTTCTACTGTGTAGTTGGTGGCTAAAATCACTTCTTGCACAAAGCCATCTTGTGCACGTTTGATGAGTTTATCTAAATGAATTTCTTTTGGGCCTACACCATCTAGCGGCGATAATCGGCCCATTAGGACAAAATACATGCCACTATAAGCGCGAGTATTTTCTAGCATCATTAAATCTGTGGGCATTTCTACTACGCATAATAAGTGTTTATCGCGTTGCTCAGATTCACATAATGGGCAAATGGGCTGTTCACTAAAGGTGTTGCACAGCTTGCAATGATCCACCACTTGCAAGGCATTATCCAGCGCAATTGCCAAGGCGCTGGCGCCTTTCCTGTCGCGCTGTAATAAATAATAAGCCATGCGCTGTGCTGATTTTGGGCCTACTCCCGGCAGGCATCGTAAGCTATCAATCAATTGTTCAAGAGCGGGCGGGTTCTTCATGCAGTTTTTAGTGTACCAACAACTAGAATGGCATTTTCATGCCAGCTGGCATGTAATTAGCCATACGTGCAGATGAAGTTGCCTCAGCTTTTGCGGTAGCGTCTTTTAATGCGATAACCAATAAGTCTTCCAGAGTTTCTTTATCGTCCATCACTCTGTCATCCAAAGTGACGCGTTTGACCACGTTATTGCAAGCCATGGTCACTTTTACCAACCCGTTGCTGGCAACGCCTTCAACATCAATGTTTGCAAGCTCTGCTTGGGCTTTTTGCATATTTGCTTGCATTTGCTGGGCCTGCTTCATCATATTGCCCATACCGCCTTTCATCATATCTTTAGTCCTTAATGTTTGAGTTTTTAGGGTTTAAATAGGTTTAATGCTATTGGGGATAATTTGCGCCCCAAAATCATTGATTAATGATTGTACAAAACTATCGTCTTCAATCGCACTCTCGGCATCGGCTTGCGCGTGTGCTTTTTCTTGTGAAATTTGTTTAGCCGGTGTGTTACCTGTGCCACCTATGCTAAATTGTAATTTAATTTTTTTATCAAAATACTGCGAAATGGCGCTGGTTAGTTTTTCTTGATAGTTGGGCAGTAATAAGTGTTTTTGTGCCTCTGGCACACTTAATGAAATGCTGTTTCCATCGTAGCTGATTAATTCACAATGCTGCGCCAAAGAACGCACTAAGCCTAGTTTTAAGTCTTCTAGCAAGCCGCGCCAGTTACCGTTAAATTGGCTGTCGCTATTAGTTTTGGTAGTATTGTTTTCTGCTGAAAATTCAGTCGTTGCTGATCTAGCTTGTGTATGTTCAGGCATCATGTCATTGCTGGTCGCATATTCAGCAGGTACGGTTTGTTGGGCAGTATTCTTTTGCATGGCTACTGGCTCAACTGGCTCAACTGGCACTACAATCTGTGGTTTTATTGCTTTTGTTAAAGAGGTGTTTCCTTGTCTAACCGATGCTTTTTGGGTGCTGTTATCATTTTGTGCGCCACTGGCATTCGGCGTAAATGCCAACATACGTAATAAACTCATGGTAAAACCAGCAAATTCATCTGGTGCAAGACCAATGTCGCGGCGGCCTAATAGCGCTATTTGATAATATAACTGCAAGTTTTCTGGCTGGATTGTTTGCGCCAAATTCAGTAAGGCGTCACGTTCTGGCAAGTCATTAGCAACGCTATCAGGTACCGTTTGTGCCATAGCTACTTGATGCAGTAATTGGGCTAAATCATTCAGTGCGACTTCAAACGATAAGCTACGTTCTTCCATCACTTTGGCTTGAGCAATCAGGCTGGCGCCATCGTTGGCCAGCAATGCGTTGAGTAATTCAAATAAATAACTTTGGTCTATGGCGCCTAGCATGGCGCGTACTTCAGCCTCATTGACTGATTGGCTGCCGTAAGCAATGGCTTGATCTGTGAGTGATAATGCATCACGCATGCTGCCAGAGGCCGCTCGCGCAATTAGATGCAACGCGGTTGCTTGGTAGGGAATATTTTCTTGGCCAAGTATATTTTGTAAATGGCTGATAATAGTCGTGCCAGCCATTTGGCGTAAATTAAACTGCAAGCAACGTGACAATACCGTGACCGGTACTTTTTGTGGGTCAGTGGTGCCTAGAATAAATTTTACATGTGCTGGTGGCTCTTCTAAAGTCTTTAATAAAGCATTAAATGCTTCTTTTGTGAGCTGGTGAACTTCATCGAGCATGAAGACTTTAAAACGACCTTGGGTTGGCGCGTAGGTGGCTTGTTCTAGTAAAGACCTAATATCATCAATGCCACGTGTTGATGCCGCATTTATCTCAATGTAATCTACAAATCTGTCGCTATCAATGCCCATGCAAGCCACGCAAACGCCACATGGTTTTGCCGTGATACCAGTATCGCAGTTGAGTGATTTAGCTAAAATACGGGCGAGTGTGGTTTTACCTACGCCGCGCGTACCTGTAAATAAGTAGGCATGGTGCAGGCGATTTTGTTCAAGGGCATTCGTCAGTGCGCGTACCACATGGTCTTGTCCGACTAAGGTGTCGAAAGATTTTGGCCGCCATTTACGCGCCAGTACTTGATAGCTCATAGCGGTTTGTCACGCATAGTAGTTGCGTAGCCGGTAGTGCTTGGATAAGTCATCATGCTTGGATAAATTACAGTGCTTGCATAACTCATGAGATCTATCCATCTACTTTCAAAAAGTAATTTATGCCGAATTTACAAAGCCAGCTTTATTGCTAAAGCATTATTGCCAAAATTTTATTGCTAAAACTTTATCGGTGGCGTAAATCGAAAGAGGCGAGCCCTTACCCCGGCACTTGCTTAATAGTTGTGGCTGCTTGCTTCCGCATCTGACCAGGTTGGCTATCTTACAATGCGGGGAGGCCCGCCAAATGTAATTTTACAATACTTTAGCTGTTTGAATGTAACGCTAACTATTATTTTTTAAATATTTATTGCCGTGACAACATTAGCTAAGCCTGCTAAAACTTATTAATACCTTAGCACTTAGCACTTAGCGATAGCCGTAGGTGACTACTGGACCTAGTTGCTGTAACTCTTCATCACTATACAAACGGCCTTTGGTAATAAAGGCCATGCCCGAGCCGCAATCTAGCGAAAATGAGCCGCTAGAGCCTGGTAAGGCATCTAAAATCGTGTGGGTATTTTCTGAGAACTGAAAATGATTATGCCCCATGTAAAAAACGGCACCTTCGATTTCGCCTATTATTACGTCTGACGGGCTAGGCTTGAATTCATTCGTTGGCATGCAAAGAGGCACACTGCCTTCGCAACATCCGCCTGATTGAAAAAATAGAATGGGCCCATGTTGTGCGGTGAGTTTTTGAATTAAGCCTATGGCAGAAGGCGTTGCAGATAAGCGCTCAGTCATTAAAAATCTCCAAAAAATTCAAATTATAAATAAGGCTAAATATCAGGCGAAAAAAGAGGCGGATTAACCGCCTCTTATTATCAACCTTTTTACAATATTAATTCAACATTAACCGTAGATACTAATGTTACTGGTCTGTTGTTTAGGCATGTAATTTTAGATAGATTGTTATTTAGAAAAAGCCTAGCTTTTTAGGGCTGTAGCTGACTAAAAGGTTTTTAGTTTGTTGATAATGATCTAGCATCATTTTGTGTGTTTCACGACCAATGCCAGATTCTTTATAACCACCAAATGCAGCATGCGCTGGGTAGGCATGGTAACAGTTAGTCCAAACGCGACCCGCTTTAATACCACGACCCATGCGGTAAGCACGACTTCCGTCACGTGTCCAAACGCCTGAACCTAAACCAAATACTGTGTCATTGGCAATAGCTAGTGCATCCGCTTCATCTTTAAAGGTTGTAACCGCTAGCACTGGGCCAAAAATTTCTTCTTGGAAAACGCGCATTTTGTTATTGCCTTTAAGCAATGTTGGCTGGATGTAATAACCATTTGCAAAATCACCGCCTAATACATTACGTTCGCCACCAATAAGCACTTGCGCGCCTTCTTGTCTGCCAATGTCCATGTATGACATGATTTTGTTCATTTGATCTTCTGACGCTTGCGCACCGATCATAGTGTTAGGATCTAATGGGTTGCCTTGCACAATAGCGGCTACGCGTGGTAATACGCGTTCCATGAATTTGTCATAGATAGATTCTTGAATCAATGCTCGTGATGGGCTAGTACAAACTTCACCTTGGTTGAAGGCAAATAGTACAAGACCTTCTACCGCTTTATCAAAGAAGTCATCGTCTGCATCGGCAATATCTTCAAAGAATACGTTAGGTGATTTGCCACCTAGTTCTAAGGTAGCTGGAATCAAGTTAGAAGCAGCGGCTTGTGCAATCACGCGACCTGTAGCTGTAGAGCCAGTAAAGGCGATTTTGCCAATACGACGGCTGTTTGCTAATGGCGCGCCAACTTCACGACCGTAACCGTTGACAATGTTGATTACGCCTGGAGGTAAGATATCTGCAATTAATTCCATCAAAATCAAAATACTGATCGGTGTGAATTCCGCTGGTTTCATTACTACGCAGTTACCTGCAACTACCGCTGGTGCTAGTTTCCAAGCCGCCATTAAAATTGGGAAGTTCCAAGGAATAATTTGACCGATAACGCCAATAGGCTCATGGAAGTGGTAAGCCACCATCGTTTCGTCAATTTCACTTAAGCTACCTTCTTGCGCACGCATACAGCCAGCAAAGTAACGGAAATGATCAATGGCCAATGGAATATCAGCATTCATTGTTTCACGAATTGGTTTGCCGTTATCAATCGTTTCTGCTATAGCTAATAATTCAAGATTCGCTTCTAGGCGGTCTGCAATTTTAAGAAGTAAATTAGCACGCTCGCCTGCGGCTGTTCGACCCCATTTGTCTGCTGCTGCGTGTGCAGCATCTAATGCCAGTTCAACGTCTTCAGCACTAGAGCGTGCAGCTTTTGTGTATGGTTTGCCGGTAATCGGAGTAATAACATCAAAATATTCACCTTTTACTGGTGCAACCCATTCACCGCCGATGAAGTTATCGTATTTTGCTTTGTAAGGTATGGTTACGCCAAGGCCTTTTAGTAGATCTAAACTCATGCTGACTCCTCTAGTTTTAATAATGATAATTTAGCGTTTCTATTGGTAGAAGCGCATTACTTCGTTACTTTTTTTATGGTATTGATAAGCTAACTTAAAACACTAAACGCCTTTGTTAATAAAGGAATCATTAATAATAAGTCTGAGCTAAACAATAACCTTTAGCCGAATGTAAATCAAGTGGAAATGAGATCATAAACACTATATTTGTAACAAACTTATGTTTTATATAAGTTTGTTTTACAGCGCAAGATTTTAATGTGTTTTTACGTTAGGTAAGCTGTTGACAGTAAGCTTGGCATTGCCTTTAACTAAACTAAGCGCATCATTTAGAATATGTGCAGATTCGGTGAGAAAAATGTCTTTAGTATCTTTTCTCACTTTTTCCATGGCCAAATCTGCTTCTAGATTACGCTCGTTTGCTTGTAGCCCATCATCTCGTATCGCGCTAGTTTTCTCTGTTTTATTAAAAACTTTTTTATCAGTCTTGTCTGCGCTTTTTTCTGCACTTTTCTCGGTACTTTTATCACTAGCCAAGCTGATTTTTTCTCGCGCAGATAAACGTGCTTCTTGAGTTTCTCGTTCTTTACGGCGCTCATTCTCATTAAGAGAAATGAGATTTTGCTTACGTTGAATATTAAAGTCTGCAATATCTTCATTCAAATATTGAAAGTCTTTGTCTTTATTGATGCGTGCTTGATGACTGTTGATTAAAAGTGGAATAAGGTTTTTTAAATCACCGGCAGGCACATAATCCGCTGCTTTAATCCGAGACCAAGGTAGAGCATTTTCATAACTGGACTCGCCGAAGCTTTCTGGATCAGTCGCTGATGGTAAGCTAATATCTGGCATTACGCCGCGCAGTTGTGTTGTACTGCCGTTGATACGAAAAAATTGGGCGACGGTCATTTTAACTTCACCGAATTTTGGTTGCTCGTTTTTAACCAGTTGATCTAAATCTACTACTGATTGTACCGTGCCTTTTCCAAAACTTTGTTCACCTATAATCACACCACGACCATAGTCTTGTATGGCCGCTGCAAAAATTTCTGAGGCAGACGCTGAGGCGCGATTAATCAATATGCCTAGCGGTCCATCCCATGTAACGCCAGCGTTCATATCGCTATCGACTTTAATGACGCCTTTCATGTCACGCTCTTGTAGCACTGGGCCAGTGTCGACGAATAGGCCGGTCAGCTCTATGGCTTCATCTAAAGAGCCTCCACCATTGTCGCGTAAGTCAACCAACACGCTGTCCACTTTGGCTTTTTTTAGTTCCTCTAACAAGCGCTTTACATCACGCGTCGCACTTTTATAATTTTTATCACCATTTTGTCGTGCGCCAAAATCTTGATAAAAAACGGGCAGGGTAATTACACCAATTTGCCTAGTGTCATTGCCATCTTTTACTTCAATGATAGATTTTTTCGCAGCTTGTTGTTCTAAGCTTATTTTTTTACGTATTAGTGTAATGAATTTGTGCTTACCATCAGGACCTGCTTCAGCCGGTAAAATGTCGAGTACCACTACTGAGTTTTCAGCACCTCTAATTAACGCAACCGTATCATCAAGTCGCCATCCCATTACATCTGTGGCAGCTTTCTTTTCACTTTGACCGACACCTACAATGCGGTCACCCACTTTTAATTTACCTGAAAGTGCGGCTGGACCACCCGTTACAAGCTCACGGATGGTGGTATATTCATCTTTATCTTGAAGTACAGCGCCTATGCCCACCAGCGATAATTTCATTGAAATATCAAAATCTTCTGAGGCACGTATGCCAAAGTAATTGGTGTGCGGGTCTACCGTCATGGTGTAGGCATTCATGAAACTTTGAAAAACATCGTCATTTTTAATTTTAGCGATGCTGTTTAAAGTGTTTTCATAACGTTTGTTTAAAGTGCCGACGATACTTTTATCATCTTTGCCAGCCATTTTTAGGCGTAGCCAATCATTTTTGACCCGTTTACGCCATAGATCGTTAATTTCATCTTGAGATTGCGCCCAAGCTTCTTTTTCACGCGAGAATTGATAGCCTTCTACTTTGTCAAAATTAAAGTCTTTTTTAAGCAAGGATCTAGCGTAATTAGTGCGCTCTACGATGCGTTGTTGGTAAACGTTAAAAATAACAAAGGGAATGCTAAGGTCTTCTTTTAGGATGGCATCATCTAACTTAGTTCGGCTATCGGAGAAGTGATCAATATCTGCCTGCAAGAAAAATATTCGCTGATTATCTAATAATTTTATATAGTTATCAAAGATCTTGGCTGAACTGGTGTCGTCTAACTTGACTGGTTTGTAATGGTAACGCGACAAGACTTCTGCGGCTAAATGTGCTGCCTGAGATTGTTCTTGCACGGGTTTGAGTTGCGGTACTTCAAGGGATTGAGCTGTTTGCGTTAAGGTTGTTAAGGCAAGCAATAGCCATAGCAGTTTATTTTTCATTCACATTCCAAATGGTATCATTAATTAATGATGCTAAGTAATTAAGCGAATGTTACGACCCAACTATTATAAAACAGTTCTACTTGAGCATAAAATTACTGGCTTAGCATCAAGCTACTTATTCATTCTCTATTTATTTCCTAGCCAACTAAATATTAGTGCACTGATGCAGGCAACGATGAGTGCAATACTGACCGAACTGGCGATGCTTGAGGCTGTACTTGATGATGAATTACCCATAATACCTGATTCTCGGGCTAATAAATGTAGTGCGATTACGTGTAGAGGCAACATTATCGCATTAAAAACTTGGCTAGTATAAATAAGCGGAATGAGCGGCAAGCCCGGCAGTGAGACTACGCTTACAGCCACCACGATAAGCCCGATAAAGGCCGTATAGAATAGCTGAAAGTGGCGCTAATCTAAATCTAACGACGCTGGTGCACCTACGCCTTCAGCAATCGAATAGGCGGTGGCAAGTGTTACAATGGCGGCTGCTAGCAGCGATGCGACTAATAAGCCTGCGCCAAATAACACGGTTGCAAATGAACCTGCAAGTGGACGTAATGCTGCGGCTGCATCGCTGGCATCGTTAATATGAAGGCCAGCGCGATTAAGCGTAGCCGCGCAGGCAACCGCAATCGCTAAGCCAATAATCCCTGTCAGTAGAGAGCCGATAATGACATCGACTCTTTCCCAGCGCAGGTTAGCTAACGTAATTTTTTTATCAACAGCATAAGATTGTATGAAAGCTAACCCCCATGGCGCTAGCGTGGTGCCCAGCGTTGCAGCAATTGCAATCCAGCCAATATTATCTTCCGGCATATGCGGTACGATGGAATTATGCCAAACCAACGACCAATCTGGCTTAGCCAAAATGCCATCTATGATATATAGCGCCAAGGTTGACGATACAATAAGTAAAATGCGTTCTACGCGGTGAAATGAACCCATTACAACGATGGCAGAGATTAAATTGATAACCGTGGTCAGTGCCAAGTACAGAGTAAGTAGTAATGCCTGCCGGGTCGTCGTCGGAAAGCCCTGCAAGCAAACCTGGCCCAAGTATCGCAATAAAAGCCGCGAAAGCGCTAATGCCTGTTGCACGGAATTGTGCAAATCTCAATGCAATGCCACGTTTGTGATGCGCCAATACCTGTATAGAATTGCCGACGCTCAGTCTGCGGTGGCTGTTAGATGATTCTCCGGTCTTGCTGGAGTCGTTCATAGTGTTGTCTATTCTTGTATCTATAATATTGGTGTAATTAATTTTTGCTAAGTTGCTATCGGCGGAGGAGCCTAATTAACATTACAAAAAAACCAGTATGTCGCAATACTTTCTATACTACAAGTGCTACTTATAAGGTCTGCATCACTATTAGAAGTGAGTCATAAAAGTAGAAAATTACCTAGATAATAAAATGACAAGTATTGACTTTTTAAATCATCACTGAAGTGAAACCGTCGCTCCACAATCTCTGTGGATAAGTCTGTGATTACTTGTGGCTTGAAACTGTAACTTACCGTTTTATATGGCTTTTTTAAAAAAGCTTAAACTTTAATCTATATAATAATTATTAATAAAATCAATTACTTAAGTTTTAAGTGTTGATTTATAAGAATTATTACAATACTTAAAGTGAAACATTAAGTATGTGTGCATAAGTCAATATTTTTAGCTGTTTATTTATGGATTATTAAACTTCCGAGCACTTTAAGTACTTGACATTATTCAGCTTAAACTGACGTCTAAATTTAAAAATTAATGAAGTCGAATATTAACTGGCTTTAAAACTTAAAATACCCAATCAAAAATACTAAGGTCAAACCGTATTTAATTCTATGGTGTATTATTAAGTATTACTAAGCATATTAAGCTTAGCTTATGTTTAAAGACGATAAAAAATGAAAAAACCCTATTACATCGATTTTCCTCAGGAGCATTTAGAGGGCCAAATGCATAAGTATCAGTGTGTTTATTGTAAAGTGGAGACAACCGCCATCAACGGCAAGTTAGAAGGGCATTTGCCCTCATGTGAATACAGAGTAAAACTAGAAAATATTGGCTATGAGGCCGAAGCAAAAAAAGCAAAAAACGCTCCAGTATCAATTGATGCGGATGACTTTGATTAATGTAATTCGTCCTTTCTCAGTCTGCGCTCAGTAGTATGTGAGTAATCAATTTATTCAAATTCCCTAGTTTCAAACTCTCTTGTTTCAAATGCATCGCGCAATCTAGCGTTAATGGCATCCATATCATCATCTAAAGCTTTTCCCTGCACCCCTGAGATCGGTGTCGTATTAGT
>JBBAOU010000049.1:0-14068 GCA_040401175.1 Methylotenera sp.
GCTCATCTGAAATGGTGAGATAGATAAAATGGTGCCGAACTAAGCGTGAACGTTAATCTTTAAGCCAAGCGCATTGATAACTTTGGCGATGGTCTCAAAACGAGGTTGCGATCCTGCGGCTAGTGCTTTATATAGACTTTCGCGGCCTAAGCCAGATTCTTTAGCAACGGCAGTCATTCCTTTAGCCTTAGCAATATGGCCAAGAACGCGGATGAGTTCGTAATTGTCACCATCATGTAAAACCTGTGACAAATACTCTGCAATTGCCTCTTCGCTATCAAGATGGCGGGTGATATCAAACACTTTGAATTTTTTGCATGGTTTAGAACTCCTTGGCCAATTGAACGGCTTTCTTAACATCCGATTGCAGAGGGTTCTTAGTGCCTCCAGCCAAAAAAACATCATTACTTTTTTCACGTATGGTGTAATAAACTCGATAGCCCGCCCCAATATCAATACTTATCTCTGAGACAGCATCACCAACTAACTTCACATCACCTAAATTGCCATTTTCAGCACGTTCTATTCGTCTCGCTATGGCGACCTTAGCACGTAAATCTTTGATGGATTCGTGCCATTCTTCAAATGACTCTGTTTGCTGAATGAGGTACATCATACGGACATTGTATCCAAGTGAATACGGATGCCAACCTATTTACAAGGTATGGATTTAGATCGCCATATTCGTGTATTTTTATTGCCACAGCCTCCTGTGAGTCGACTGTTATAACTGGCAGGCATTTAAGTGGATGTTCCAGTTGGTGCTCACTAATTGAATCAACTGATGCTGTTAATTTTAAATTCAGCGACATTCAACCAAATGAAACACAGAATAAATATTACCCATTATTTTTTAGCTGAATCGGCAACTATCAAAATAGCTCTGCAATATGGTTTGTGCCGCCACTTGGTCTAACATGGCTTTTTGCGCACGGCCTTTAACGCCGGTTTGATTCAACATATCACTGGCTTCAACGGAGCTGTAACGCTCGTCTATCATCATTACCGGAATATTAAAACGGCCATTCAAGCGTCTGGCAAACTTTTTGCACAGTTGGGTAATGGCTGTTTCAGAGCCATCTAAACTTAACGGCAAACCTACAATCAGCAGTTTTGGTTGCCATTCTTTAACCAGCTTGGTGATTGTCTCAAAGCGAACTTCATTACTCTCGTTATCAATCGTGGTGAGTGGGTTAGCGCTGGCTAATAAATGCTCTCCTACCGCAACGCCTATGCGCTGCTCGCCAAAATCAAAACATAACGTTGTGCTTGCTAGTACGATCTTTGCGTCGTAAACGTTTTCGTTGTCAATTAATTGGCCGTGCCTAGTTGGGTTTATGTGGCTATCTAAGGACATTAGGTGTGGCCTGCCACGTCTGAAAGCATTGCAGGATCTACGCCTAACAGTGCCAGCGTGGCATTAAGCTTTTCGTCATGCTTGGTTTCGTACAAAATTTTATGCAGCGTTTCTACGTCTTTTGCTTGCACGGATAACCAAGAATTTTGTTTAATTTCTTCTTCTAGTTGGCCCGGCGTCCAGCCGGCATAACCGAGCGCAAGCAACATTTTTTCTGGCCCAACACCGATGGCGACTGATTCTAGTATATCTTTTGAGGTAGTGAGTGCAATTTGCTCGCTAATAGCAATGGTGCTATCCCACTCGCCGGCGACAGTTTCATGCAGCACAAAGCCGCGTTCAGGTTGCACTGGGCCGCCATATAAAACATGGTGCTGAGCGACTAAACCATTGAGTAATTCCACATTTATTTTTTCAAATAATGCCTCATAAGTCACATCAGACGGGCGATTTATCATTACGCCCATCGCACCCTCTTGATTATGCGTGCAGATAAAAGTGACAGATTTCGCAAAGAATGGATCTGTCATTGACGGCATCGCGATGAGAAAGTGGCCAGTAAGATTAACGTTTTCCAATGTGCTTATTTCACCCTATATAAAATTAATTGTTGTTAATAAATCTGAAGTGTGGTGAGACTAACTAAAGTTTGATTATTTATTATCTGCTTCCAAATAACCAGTTACTTCTAATCCAAAGCCCGCCATGCTAGGCATTTTTCGTGGCGTTGCCATGAGTTTCATTTTCCCCACACCGCAATCGAGTAGTATTTGCGAGCCTATGCCATAAGTGCGTAGCTCTTGATTCACCCGAATAGGTTTATCTGCGCCTTTAATGCGCTCAATAATCATATCGCCAGTTTCTTGCTGATGCAATAACACTATTACACCAACTTCGGCATTGGCGATGACCTGCATGACATCCAAAATATTCCAGCTGTGCGAGCAACTTGTGCTATCTAATAAATCAAAAATTGAAAGTGGTTCATGCACACGCACCAGCACCTCTTGCTCAGGAGTAGGCATCCCTTTTATTAAGGCTAAATGTGTTTCTTTGGCAATTTTATCGTGATAGGCAATCAGTTTCATCTCACCATAAGGTGTTTGTATCGTGCGCTCGGCGGAGCGTTCAACCAAACGTTCAGTTTGCGCACGGTACTGAATTAAGTCTGCAATCGTGCCGATTTTAAGCTGGTGCTCAGCAGCAAAAATCATTAAATCTGGCAAGCGAGCCATATTGCCGTCATCTTTTAAAATTTCGCAAATGACGCTGGTCGGCTCGCAACCCGCTAAATGTGCTAAATCACAGCCTGCCTCAGTATGGCCAGCACGCACTAGCACGCCGCCATCCATTGCCGTTAATGGGAAAATATGGCCAGGGCTGACAATGTCTTCTGGTTTAGCATGTTTAGCTACCGCAGCTTGCACGGTACGCGCTCTGTCTGCTGCAGAAATGCCGGTGGTCACGCCTTCAGCAGCTTCAATTGAAACCGTGAAATTGGTTCCCATGCGCGCACCATTTTTTTGTACCATTTTGGTTAGATTTAACTGATGGCAATGCGCTTCAGTTAAGGTTAAACAAATTAGTCCACGGCCGTACTTCGCCATAAAGTTGATGTGTTCAGCGGTTGCGAATTCAGCCGCAAGCACTAAATCGCCCTCATTTTCACGGTTTTCGTCGTCCACCAACACTACCATGCGGCCGCATTTTATTTCTGCAATAATCTCTAAGGCAGAGCTGATTTTAATATTTTCGCTGTTAGTGCTGTTGTTCATTTAATTTGCCAATCAAGCAGGAAATTTATTTGGTTGAGTATTGTAGCTGTTCCGTCAAATAACCTTGAGTTAAAGCCAATTTCTCATCATCGTCATGCCGACTAAAGTCGGAATCCAGCGTCTTTAAGTCACTGGATTCCGTGTCAAGCTCGGAATGATGGGTTATTTAGTGGAATAGTCATAAGTTTTGTCGTTAGAAGCCCATTCAGCCATGCGTTCTACATAGCGGGCAATTTGGTCAACTTCTAGGTTAATTTTGCATCCCGCTGTTAAAAATTGCAGCGTCGTATTTTCTAAAGTATGCGGAATTAAATTCATGCTAAACACATCGCCTGCCACACTATTTACTGTCAGACTCACACCATTTACGCAAATAGAGCCTTTAACCGCAATGTATTTTGAAATGGCATGTGGCGCACGAATATCTAATTTCCAACAATCGCCAAGCGGCTCAAAAACCACCACTTCGCCGACTCCATCCACATGGCCACTCACCAAATGTCCGCCTAGCCTATCACTAAGACGCAATGCTTTTTCTAGATTCACAGTATTTTTAGCAGCTAACCCGACCGTTACCGATAGGGTTTCTTTAGAAACGTGTGCCTCAAAATGCGATTCACTAAACGAAACAGCAGTCAGGCAAACGCCATTCACCGCAATGCTATCACCTATGTTTACGTCGCGCATATCTAAGCCCGCGCAGCCAATATTAAGTTTTACGTCGTCACCCAAAGCGGAAACGCGTTCTATTTGACCTATAGTCTGAATGATGCCTGTAAACATGATTTCGCCTGTAATAATTGTTGTGATTTTATCAGATAAGCGCTGCAATATGTTTCTAAGCAGGTCTATAAGCCTGTTAGAATTTAGCTTATGTTGAAACCCATAAAATCATTAGCTTCTAAATTGCTCGCATTTGAATTGTTCGTAGGCATGCGTTACACGCGGGCTAAGCGCAAGAATCATTTTATTTCGTTTATTTCACTGACCAGCATGATAGGCATTGCGCTGGGCGTGGCAGCTTTAATAGTGGTGCTATCGGTGATGAATGGCTTTCAAAAAGAATTGCGCACACGTATTTTAGGCGTAGCTTCGCACTTGGAAATTACCGGTAGTAATAATACGCTGAGCGATTGGTCTACGATTGCTGAATCTTCACTTAAACGTGAGCATGTGTTGGCCAGCGCGCCATATATTACTGCACAGGCGATGTTGAGCTACGACCAAGGCGTGCAGGGCGCAATTGTACGCGGTGTGATGCCTGCGGCTGAAGATAAAGTGGCGGATTTAGGCAGTCACATGAAGGCTGGCAAATTAACTGACCTGCGTTCAGGTGAATTTGGCATTATTTTAGGCGCTGATCTGGCTTTTGCGCTAGGTGCGAAAATGGGTGATAAAGTGGTGGTGATGGCGCCACAAGGCCAGTTTACGCCGGCTGGCGTGGTGCCCCGCTTAAAGCAATTTACTGTGGTTGGCTTATTTCAAATTGGCATGTATGAATATGATGCGGGCCTAGCGCTGGTGCATTTGGACGATGCGGCTAAGTTGTATCGCATGGATGGTAAAGTCTCTGGCGTGCGTCTAAAGTTAGATGATTTGTTTAATGCGCCGGCGATTGCGGCAGTGATTTCTGACCAGTTAAATCAGTCGGCTAGTCAATACGGCAATTATTACGTAACTGACTGGACGCAGCAGCATGCTAACTTTTTTAAAGCGGTGCAAATGGAAAAGCGTGTGATGTTTATTATTTTAACTTTAATCGTGGCAGTTGCCGCGTTTAATATTGTTTCTACGCTAGTGATGGCGGTGACTGATAAGCGTGCCGACATTGCAATTATGCGTACGTTAGGCGCTAGTCCAAGCAGTATTATGTTAATTTTCATTATTCAAGGCGCCTTAATCGGCGTTATTGGTACCGTTTTAGGCGCGGTGTTCGGTATTATTATTGCGCTGAATATCGCTACAATTATTCCATTTATTGAAGGCTTGTTTCATGTGCAGTTTTTAGCAAAAGAGGTGTATTACATTAGCGACTTGCCTTCTGAGTTGGTGTGGTCAGATGTAAGTACCATTGTGATTACTTCGTTTATTCTGAGCCTAATCGCCACTTTATATCCTAGCTGGAAAGCCAGTAAGATTAATCCTGCTGAGGCCCTAAGATATGAGTAGTGTGAACAATAATATGGCGAGCAACATTGTTTCTTGTAGCGCGTTACACAAAACTTATCATGGCCTAGAAGTCGCCGTGCTAAATGGCATAGATTTAAAGGTGAGCGCCGGTGAGCAAGTGGCAATCGTTGGCACTTCAGGCTCAGGCAAAAGTACTTTATTGCATTTGTTAGGCGGTTTAGATGTGCCGAGTAGCGGCCAAGTAAGGATTCTTAACCAAGATTTAGCTGATATGAGAGAAACAAAAAAAGGCTTGTTGCGTAATCAATCGCTAGGCTTTGTCTATCAGTTTCATCATTTGTTGCCAGAATTTACCGCCTTAGAAAATGTAGCGATGCCCTTGCTAATTCGGCGTATGGCGCGCGAGCAAGCGCTCACAATTGCAGCAGAAACACTCACCAAAGTTGGTTTGCAACACCGATTAGAACACATGCCGGGTGAGCTTTCTGGTGGTGAGCGTCAGCGTGCGGCGGTGGCACGTGCGCTGGTGACTAAGCCAAAATGTATCTTGGCTGATGAGCCGACGGGCAACCTTGATCGCCATACGGCACACGCAGTTTTTGATTTGCTGCTAGAGATGAATCAAACGCAACAACTAAGTTTGGTGGTGGTGACGCATGACTTAGAGTTGGCTAAAAAGATGCAGAGGCAATATCAGCTGGTTGATGGCCGATTGCAAGCGCTTTAAGTAGCAGTGTTGATTAAGTCATTAGTTTTATGAATACACTGTTTTTTATGAATACACTGTTTTTTATGAAAACACTGGCTCATGAATATCTTAGGCTTGCGCGGTTTGAGTGCATCATATTGCAGATGTTAATCTCAATATGAACCATGATTATTGCCGCACTGATGTTTGTGTTTGGTGCTTGGAGCGTGCAACAGTTACCGCAGTTGCCTAATCTGCATTGGCTGATATTCAGTGCTGTTATGATACCTATTATATTGTTGACGTAATTTCACCCGCGTTTTTCTGCTTACTGGTATTTCCATAAAGTTTTAAACGGTTTTTTGTTTGGCGTACTCGCTTTCATTTTTGGTCTCTGTTGGTCTAGTGGTTTTACCTTCTGGCTTGTAAGCGATGAGCTGCCCCATGCTTGGAAGCAAAAACACTCCAAGTGATAGGCTCAGTTGCCAGCGTGCTAGAACTCACCGAGCGCGACGTCAGATTTAAATTTGATGCAGAAAAAACGCTCACGAAAGATGAGGTAATTCCAATGCATATTAGCTTGAATCAATACGGCGCATATCAAAATTACAGCAACAGGCCGGATCAACTTGCGAATACCGAGACCTCTTCAGTAGCATTAAGTCAGTTCAAAGCGAGTGAACGCTGGCAGTTATCTGTGCGGCTAAAGCGACCGCATGGGACGGCCAACCCGCATGGTTTTGATTTTGAATTATGGGCGCTAAGTGAAAACCTAAGGGCAATGGGCACCATTAAAAGTCATAAAGAAAACAATAGGTTAAGTAATTTTGTTTGGCGGCCAAGTTATATCATTGAGCATTTGCGCGAAAATATAAAACAACGTATCGCAAAGGTTTTAAAAGGAAAGCCTTACTTAGGTGATGGGCGATGATAGCCAAATTAAAGTGGAAGATTGGCAGGTTTTTTTACGCACCAGCATCAGTCATTTGGTTTCCATTTCAGGCTTGCATATTACTATGCTGGCTGGTTTGGCATTTGGTTTGGTTGGTTTTATTTAACGACGCAACCCAGATTGATGATGCGTTTACCGACCCGTAAAGCGGCGGTCATCGCTGGCACGGTGACGGCCTTCGCTTATGCGCTTCTTGCCAGTTTTTCGGTGTCATCATAGCGAACTTTTTATATGTTGCTAGTTTTTGCTGTTGCTTTGTGGTCTGGCCGGCAGTTGGTTATCTCTCAAGTATTGGCTGTTGCACTATTTATCGTTGTGTTGCTTGATCCTTGTTCGGTTAATTTACCAGGGTTTTGGATATCTTTCGGCGCAGTAGCCCTGTTGGCTTATGCATTGGGTACGCGTGTTGGGCAAACTAACTGGTTTAAGTCGGCCTTATAAACGCAGTGGGCCGTTACTATTAATATTGTGCCATTATTGTTGGTTATGTTTAATCAAGCTTCACTCATTTCACCCATCGCCAATGCTTTCGCGACACCGCTGATTAGTTTTGTGGTGACACCTTTGGCTTTGTTGGGTAGTTTTTTGCCCATTGATCTGCCACTTAACTTGTCATTTAAGGCTTTAGACTTTGGCATGATTGCCCTTAAGTGGTTGAATCAATTGCCTATGGCTACTTGGCAACAAAACGTACCGGCTATTTGGATATTATTATCCGCTATGATGGGCATGTTGTGGCTGCTGTTACCACCCGGATTCCTATTGCGCTGGCTAGGAATTATTGGATTCTTGCCTATGCTTCTAATTGCATCCATCAAGCCAAATGCTGGCGATATGAAAGTCACCTTATTAGATGTTGGGCAAGGCTTGAGTGTGGTGGTGCAAACGCAAACACATGCTTTATTGTATGGGGCTGGCCCAAAATATAATGAACAAAGTGATGCCGGCAGTCGTATTGTAGTGCCTTTTTACGTGGCGAAGGGATAGCAAAACTTGATGGATTTATGGTGAGCCACAATGATCTTGACCATACTAGCGGCATGGCCTCAGTGTTGGCATTAATGCCTTTTACATAGCTGGCTAGTTCATTTTCCAAGAAAATTGAAGTACTTGAATCGCACAATAAAATTAGCTGTTTTGCTGGACAAGTTTGGTCGTGGTATAACCTGAAGTTTGAAGTGCTGCATCCCGTGATGGATAGTTATGTGGATGAGAAAATTATAGAAAATAATCGTAATTGCGTACTCAAAGTAACAAGTAAAGCCGGCAGTATATTATTGACGGATGATATAGAAAAAGAAGCTGTGCTGGCTTTATTGAATTGCGTGACAGAACAGCTTGAAAGCGATGTGCTAACGGTGCCGCATCATGGTAGTAAGAACTCTTTAAGTGATGGTTTTATCACGGCGGTAGCGCCCTAGTGAGTATTTTTACGACGGAATATTTAAACCGCTTCTGGCATCCCAAGCCACTAAATATTGAACGCTACCAATCATTCGGTTCGATAATGTATCGCTCAAATTATGATGGTGCGCTAGTGATTGATTATGTGAACAATTTAAGCAATAAAAACAAAATTATGTTCAGCAGTTGGCGAGCACAGCATCCGCATTATTGGCAAGATACAAATGTCTCAGAATTAGGTGCTATGGAATAGTTAAATTGTTTGCTCGTGTAGTAACTATAATGCTTCACCACTTATAATTTGCATCTGAATGATAGTAGTCGCTTGCCCAAAAGCCGAGTAAGAGCTAAAGTAACGCACATATAATCTTAGTCAAAATTATACTAGTAGGTGAAGTTTTGCTTGAGAAGTTTTTAGTATGCTTAAAGCCGTTTAAATTTTTAGGAGTTGTACTGTGTGGCAAATAATTGTAGCAGCAGGGTGGCCAATTTGGCCGCTTCTAATTGCGTCAGTGGTAGCGCTAGCGATCATCGGTGAACGTTTCTTGGCTTTGCGCGAAGATATCGTGGCGCCTAAAAGCTTGTTGCCAGAAGTGCAAACTTGGTTAGCTAAAGGCGGCATTACTAAACAAACGATTAGCCGTTTAGAGCAGCATTCTTTATTGGGCCAAGTTTTTGCGAGTGCCTTATCTAATGCTAACAATTCACGTGAAGTGACTAAAGAAGCCATTGAAGAAACGGGTCGTGCAGTTGCGCATAATCTTGAAAAATACTTATCGACGCTTGGTACTATTGCCACCGTTGCGCCTTTGCTTGGTTTGCTTGGTACGGTGATTGGTATGGTTGAATTGTTTGGTGCATTTACCAGCACAGGCCACGATATTGCCCAATTTGCACGCGGCATTTCAGTGGCTCTTTACAATACCGCAGCAGGTATTGTGGTTGCTGTGCCGGCGATGATTGCTTATCGTTATTTTCGATCAAAAGTCGATGGCTTATTAGTTGAAATGGAACAGCAAGCAATCAAGCTAGTTGAAACCATTCACGGCGAACGTGAATAATTTATTAATTTCGCGTCTAAAACTAGCAACAAGAATCTAGCAATAAGAATCTAGTAACATGAACCTAGCACGAACAGTATAGTAAAAGGATCGCTATGAATTTTCAACGTGGAAAGCGCCATGAAAACCTCGAGATGAATCTCGTGCCTTTAATTGACGTATTATTGGTTATTATTATTTTCTTGGTGGTTAGCGCAACGTTCTCTCGCACCAGCGAGTTACAGATTAATTTGCCGACAGCCGAAGCTAATGCCACGCAAGAAAAACCGCTGACTATTGAAGTTGGCATTGATGCCAATGGACAATATACCGTCAACAATAAAGGCTTAGCGAGTGGTTCTATTGAAGCGATTGGTGCGGCATTACAAGCTGCCGCTAAAGGTGGAAAAGAGCCAACAGTGATTATTAATGCTGACGCCACTACTACACACCAGTCAGTGGTTAATGTCATGGAAGCTTCACGAGTTGCCGGTTACACTCATATCACCTTTGCAACTCAGGCTAAATAAGGTTCTTAAATCATTTATACCCTACAATTAAATTTGCTTCGGCTCACGCTATCATTTAATTGTGCTCGAAGTTAATAATGCCCAAACCTACCCGCAAAGAAGCCGTCACTCTATTAAGCGCACCCAGTATTCCCAATACTAAAACCTTGTATCTTCGCCTATTTGCTTTCGCGTGGAAATACAAAGCTGTGTTTTTAGGTGGCTTACTAGGTTTAGTAGTTTTGTCAGCAACAAATACCGCTTTTTTAGCCACGATCAAGCAAGTGACTGATGAAGGTTTCGTTAAGCAATCGCCAGATAAAATAGCCTATTTACCATTAATGTTGTTCGGCCTGATGGCTGTGCGTGCATTTTCTGGCTTTGTGTCTGGCTTCGCTATGCGCTGGGTTTCACGTCGCGTGGTCGAAGATTTGCGGCTCAACATATTTCGCAAATTGATGCTTTTACCTATCAGTTATTTCGATGACCAATCTGCTGGCATTATCGTTTCTAAAATTACTTATGATGTAGAGCAAATGGCTAATGCGGCTACGCGATCAGCAACAGCAGTGGTGACGGACACCTTAACAGCGGTTGGTATTATAGGTTATATGCTTTATTTAGACTGGCGACTCACGCTTATTTTTGTGTTGGTTGCCCCTGTGATGGCATTCTTCTTAAAGAGCATGACACCAAAGCTGCGTAACGCCGGCAAGTTAGTACAAGAATCGGTCGGCGAAATGACTAAAGTGGCAGAAGAGGCTATTTCTGGTCAGCGCATAGTAAAAATTTTTGGCGCCAAGGATTACGAAAACGAACGTTTTGCCAAAGTAGCGGGTAAAAATAGGCATATGCAAATTCGTTTAGCGCGTATGTCCGGTATTAACAGTATGGTTGTGGAGCTCTTGGCTGCCTTATCTTTAGGTTTGGTGGTTTATTATGCGGTTGGGCATTTTAGCGCAGGTGAGTTTGCTGCTTTTGTGGCCGCCTTGCTAATGCTGATTGCGCCGATTAAACATTTAACCGCCATGAACGAAGAAGTGCAGGTTGCTATTGCCGCCGCCCAAAGCGTATTTGGTGTCATTGATATTATGCCGGAGTTGGATGAAGGTAATAAAATACTGCCAGCTAGCACTGGCGGTATTGAATTTAAGCATGTTACGCTGAGTTATAACAACGCCAAACGTCCTGCGCTAAATGATATTAGTTTTAATATTAAACCAGGCGAAAAGCTAGCGTTAGTCGGGCGTTCTGGTGGCGGTAAAACCACGCTGGTTAATTTATTGCCAAGGTTTTATGAGTTACAGCAAGGACAAGTATTGCTCGATGGTTTGGATATGCGCGATTTGCCGCTAGCCAATTTGCGCCAACAGTTTTCACTGGTCAGCCAAGATGTGATTCTATTTAACGATACGGTATTTAATAATATTGCCTATGGCGTGTTGCGCGGCGCAACCGAAGCGCAAGTCATCGAAGCCGCTAAAGCTGCGCATGCCTGGGAGTTTATCCAGCAATTGCCCAATGGTTTGCAAAATGAAATTGGTGATAGAGGCGTACGTTTATCTGGTGGTCAGCGCCAGCGTATTGCCATTGCTCGAGCAATCCTAAAAAATGCACCTATATTGCTGTTAGATGAAGCGACGTCTGCGCTGGATACCGAATCTGAGCAACATGTTCAGGCCGCGTTAGATACGCTCATGCAAAATAGAACCAGCATTGTGATTGCGCATAGGTTAAGCACCATAGAAAATGCGGATCGCATTATGGTGATGGAGCAAGGAAAAATTGTTGAATGTGGTACGCATGAAGATTTAATGCTACAGAATGGTCATTATGCTAAATTGTACCAAAAGCAATTTAGCTAATAAATACGGCCCATAATAATGGCTAACTGGCTACAGAAACAATGGCTTAGCTTCACTATGTGGCATGTTTTTCTGATGCCGCTTTCATGGCTATTTGGCCTGATAAGTTTTGTACGAAAATCACTCTATAAATATGGTTTGCTTGAGAGCTACCGCCTAAATGTTCCAGTAATCATCGTCGGTAATATTAATGTAGGTGGAACAGGCAAAACGCCGCTTGTGATTTGGTTAGCCGAACAACTCAAAATAGCCGGCTATAAACCTGGCATCATCAGTCGAGGTTATGGCGGAACCACAATAGCGACTCAAGCCGTTTTCCCGCTAAGCAATCCACAGGAAGTTGGCGATGAGCCGGTGTTAATTGCGCAGCGTACGGGCTGCCCGGTATTTGTAAGCCAAAATCGAGTTGCCGCAGGCCGGGCGCTTTTAAAAATACATTCAGAATGTAATATTGTGATTAGTGATGACGGCTTACAGCATTATCGCTTACAGCGGGATGTTGAAATTGCGGTGCTGGATGGCGCAAAAGGTTTTGGCAATGGATCATTACTGCCAGCAGGTCCATTAAGAGAATCAATTGCAAGATTAAGTGCAATTGATGCGGTCGTAAGTAACGGTAAGGTCACGCATATATCTTTAAACAAAAATAATAATAAAATATTGCCCATTGAAATGCAGTTGGAGTCGGGATTTTTTTATAATCTGGTCGATAAAAGTCTTAAATGCGACGCACAATCTTTTGCAAATAAACAGGTGTTAGCTATCGCTGGCATTGGTAATCCAGCACGTTTCTTTCAGCAACTCAGTTGCTTAGGTTTGCATTTTCAAAGTTTAGCCTTGCCCGATCATCATAAATTTCAGCCGCAAGATTTTAAGCAAGTAAGCGCTGACATTATTGTGATGACGGAAAAGGATGCTGTAAAATGTGAGTCATTCGCACGGCCAAACTATTGGGTTTTACCTGTGGTCGCAGTGATCAATAGCGAGCTTATTCAAATAGTGTTAAATAAGCTGCAAAAATATAAATACGATAAATTCTAAGAAAATAATTGAGGTGATGAAATGGATGCAAAGCTTTTGCAAATATTGGTTTGTCCTGTAACAAAAGGGCCGTTGATCTACAATAAAGAAACAAATGAGCTTATTTCAAAATCAGCAAGATTAGCGTATCCAATTAAAGATTGTATTCCGGTTATGTTGGAAGATGAAGCGCGAAAATTGGCTGAAGATGAAAACGCTGGGTAATCTCAAGCAAAATTTGCCGGAATTCTATGTAGTTATTCCAGCGCGCTATGCCAGCACTCGTTTGCCAGGCAAGCCATTGCTGGATATTGCCGGTAAGCCTATGGTAGTTTGGGTAATTGAGCGTGCTGTAGAGAGTGGTGCAAAACAAGTGGTCGTTGCGACCGATGATCAGCGTATCTATGACGCTGTAGTTAAACGCGGATTTCAAGCGATGATGACTAAGCTAGATCATATTAGCGGGACTGACCGTATCGCTGAAGTTGCCTTGGCGCAAGGTTGGCTTAGTGACTCAATTGTTGTCAATGTACAAGGTGATGAGCCTATGATTGAACCCACATTAATTATAGATGTAGCAAGCAAGTTAGCAGAAAGTCAAAGCGCGGTCATGGCAACTGCTTGCTATGCGATCCAGTCAAAAGCAGATTTTATTAATCCAAATGTTGTTAAAGTGGTGCTGGATGAAAACGATCATGCGCTGTATTTTAGTCGCGCACCCATTCCTTACCCTAGAGATGCTTTTGCATCTGGCTTGGAGTTGCCGTTAGATATGCCGGCATATCGGCATATTGGTATATACGCATACCGTGCCGGCTTTTTAAAGAAGTATGCAAGTATTAGGCCTGTAGCCATAGAGCAAGTGGAAAGTTTAGAGCAACTACGTGTATTGCATAAAGGATACAAAATTGCAGTCACTATCTGTGAAAATTCACCAACCACTGGCGTAGATACGGAAGGTGACTTGGCTTACGTGCGAAAAGTGATGGGCTAAGAAACGCCGTTTAGCGTGATCTATTGTTTTAATTTGCAATTAAAAGCGCGATAGTCCTTGCAGTAAATACCAAGCCTTGCTATAATATTACCTCTCGATGCAACATAAGTCGAATCGGACGCGGGATGGAGCAGTCTGGCAGCTCGTCGGGCTCATAACCCGAAGGTCACAGGTTCAAATCCTGTTCCCGCAACCAATAAATAGAAGTGCGTAGCACTTTATATTTTTTGCAGTATCCGAAGTAATGCAACCAAAGATTTATGAGCAATTTCTATAGTAAATCATAAATAGAGAATGTTTCGAAATTATGATTGACGGCAATAAAAAGCGCTGT
>JBBAOU010000050.1:0-13158 GCA_040401175.1 Methylotenera sp.
ACATCACTGATTACTGTTTTAACGATAATCTTAATTTTCGGGGTAGCTTTTAACGTAGGTAAGGCTAGGGCAAAATACAAAATTAATGCCCCAGCGACAATTGGACACCCTAAATTTGAGTTAGCTTATCGTGTGCAGATGAATACAGTTGAAAATGCTGTGACGTTTATTCCTGCACTTTGGTTATTTTCTTATTATGTTAGCGTAATTTGGGGATCAGTTCTCGGTGGACTGTGGCTTATTGGAAGAGTTTGGTATGCCGTAGCTTATTGTGAAGATGCTAAAAAGCGTGGCGGTGGATTTGGTTTATCGTTTTTAGCATTTTTAATTCTGACTGTTGGGGCGTTGATTGCGATAGTTAGGCAGATGGTTTAAATCCCCTACCTTACCAATGAATTTAATGCCCAGCTTTTTTTGAGTGTACCCATGAGTGTACCCATGCAGCCACAAAAGAAAAATGACCAACAACCGCTAAGTTATAAGTCTCTGATTTTATTGGTCGGGACAGCAAGATTCGAACTTGCGACCCCTAGTCCCCCAGACTAGTACGCTACCAGGCTGCGCTATGCCCCGAACCGATGCTACGATGCGCTTGCAGCAAGGTTAGCATTATAACGCAAAGACTTAGTGCCGATAATAACAAGCTAAAATAAAGCGTAGATAATATTGATAGATTAAAACGAATAATTCTAATTTGGCATTAGTAGGAGTATTAGATCTTAGAATTAGATCTAGGCATTAAAACCAAAAATTGAATTTAAGCCGAGTGAGTAGTCGCAGAGCGTAATAAAGTTAGAATTGATTTTAATTCTGTTTTCACAGATGCAAAATTAAAACTCGCGTTATTAGTCACGTCAGCTTGATCTGTGGTTGCCGAAGATTGACTAGCAGCATTTGATGGCGCAGCCTCTAATTTGAATTCCGGACCATCAAGGCGGTTACGCGCGCCACTGATAGTAAAGCCTTGCTCGTATAACAAATCACGAATGCGGCGGATTAACAATACTTCGTGATGCTGATAATAGCGACGGTTACCCCGGCGTTTAACGGGTTTTAGCTGAGTAAACTCTTGTTCCCAATATCTGAGCACGTGCGGCTTAACCCCGCAAAGCTCACTAACCTCACCAATAGTGAAGTAGCGCTTGGCCGGTATTGGGGGTAGCTGCAATTTTACAAGGGGTTCGCTCATACTATTTAACTTGCCTAATATTAGTTAAGATAATTAGCTTCAACTTTACTTTTCAATTTTTGGCTTGCATGAAAAGTAACAACACGACGTGCAGAAATAGGAATTTCCTCACCTGTTTTAGGATTGCGGCCTGGACGCTCTGATTTTTTACGTAACTCAAAGTTACCAAAACCTGAGAGCTTTACACTGTCACCAGCTTCCAAAGCAATTCTAACTTCTTCAAAGAACGCTTCTACCATATCTTTGGCTTCACGTTTATTTAAACCAACTTGCTCATAAAGCAAGTCTGCAAGTTCAGCTTTTGTTAATGTCATACTACGCTCCCATTTCTAGCTTTTATAAGCTTTTTTTAATGTACCGATTTTTGATTCTAATCTTGTACTATATTGCTGGTTACAAACAATTTCTTACAAAAAACCACAAAATGAATCATACCGTTTAATGGCTTAGTTTCTAAGTGTTGCACCAAAGTTATCTTGTAGCAACTGTAGTACATTTGTGATGGCAGCATCCGCATCGGCATCCGTCAAAGTTCTTTGAGTATCGTGCATAAGTACTGATAATGCAAGGCTTTTTTTGTTTTCAGCAATACCTTGGCCTTGATATAAATCGAATAATGCTACCTCAAGAACAAGTGCTATATTCGCCTTTTTTACAGTACTTAATAAGGCATTTACCGTGACATCGGCATCTACCACTACCGCTAAATCTCGACGCACTGGCAGTAATTTTGAGACTTCTTGATAACTAGGAATTTGACGATTTAAAACAGCATCGGCCTGCAGTTCAAATAAAAATGTACTTTTGCTTAAACTGTAGTGCTGCTGCCATTTTGGATGCAACTTGCCTAACCAGCCGATGGCTACGCCATTTAGTAAAATTCTGGCAGTTTGGCCTGGGTGTAAGGTCACGTGCTCGGCTTTTTCGTAAGTCACTTGCTTATGCGCTTTCGCTCCACCGAGTAAGGCATCCACATGGGCTTTCACTTCAAAAAAATCTACATCGGATGCATCGGCAGACCATTGCTCAGGTTTTGCGCTACCGTAAGCCAGACCAGAAATGTAAGTAGATTCAACAAATGCTAGGCTTGAATCTTGGCTACTTTTCTGAAAATAGGCTGTACCCACTTCAAACAGCATGGCCCGATCTTGCTTACGGTTAAGGTTATAAACCAGCGTATCTAACAAACCGCCCCACAAACTTGTGCGCATCACACTTAAATTGCTCGCAATTGGATTTTTGAGCTTAATTGGGTTGGCGTTGCCTAATAAATCACGCTCCCAGCTTTCGTCAACAAAACTATAATTTACGACTTCTTGGTAACCTGAAGAAACTAAACAATCACGTAATTTATTGAGTGGGCTTTTCGCTTCTGGAACGTCTAACATGGTTAAAGCAGCCACTGGCGGTGTTGCTGGGATATGATCGTAGCCATGTAGACGTGCGATTTCTTCAATTAAATCTTCTTCAATGACAATATCAAAGCGGAAACTTGGTGGTGTAATAATGAAAATATCATCCGCGGTGGTAAAAGAAAAACCAAGCTGGGTTAATAATTGCGCAACTTTATCCTGGGTAAATGGAATGCCTATTACTGAAACAAGGCGTGCGAGCCTTAACTTAACTGGATTACGTTTTGGCAACACACTGATAAGCTCGCTTACTTCTGCGGCTTTACCACCACATATTTGTTGAATCAGTGCAGTAGCATATTCAATCGCATGACGTGTATTGCCAAAATCGACACCACGCTCAAATCGGTAAGATGAATCGGTACTTAAGCCTAATCGACGCGCTTTTCCGGTTATAACAGCAGGCGTGAAAAATGCACTTTCCAGGAAAATATTAACAGTGTCATCTGTGACAGAGCTAGACTTGCCACCCATCACTCCGGCTAGCGCGATTACACCACTAGCATCGGCAATGACTAAATCATCCGTTTTTAATGTGACAGATTGATCATTAAGTAGCACTAAAGATTCGCCCTCTTTAGCGAAACGAACCGCTAAATCGCTATTTAATTTATCCGCATCAAAGGCATGCATTGGCTGACCAAGCGCTAACAATACATAATTAGTCACATCGACCACAGCACTAATACTGCGTAAACCACTACGCTCCAAGCGCTTAAGCATCCAGCTAGGTGTAGTGGCTTTTGCATTAATGCCACGAATCAGACGGCCACAATATCGCGGGCAAGCGGTTTGTTCAGTAACCACTATATTTTTCACTTCAGACAATTCGACAGTCACGGCTGAAATCGTTTCAAAACTAGTGCTTGCACCGGTAATAGCGGCAACGTCACGCGCAATGCCTTTAAGGCTTAAACAGTCACTTCTGTTTGGCGTGAGTTTAAGTGTGAACAGATGGTCATCTAAATCCAAATGCTCACGAATACTTTGACCAATCACAGCATCGCTGTCTAGTTCAAGTAAACCGGTGGCTTCTTCACTAATGCCAAGCTCTTTGGAAGAACACATCATGCCAAATGATTCAATACCACGCACTTTGGCCTGCTTAATCGAGAAACCCGGCAACTCTGCGCCCACCAAAGCACAAGGTGCAATTAAGCCGACACGCGCATTAGCAGCACCACATACAATTTGTACTGGATCAGCCAAACCAACATCAACCGTACAAACTTGTAAACGATCAGCATCAGAATGTTTAACTGCGGCTAATATTTTCGCCACCACCACATTGCTGAAAGGCGCAGCTACTGCCTGCATTTGTTCAACCTCAAGCCCAGTCATGGTTAAAGCATGACTTAAGGCTTGACTGTCTAAATCTGTATTAACAAGGCTACGTAACCAATTTTCTGAAAACTGCATAATGCTTTGTGACCTTAATTATTATGTTTTAACTTTTTTGTTAAATACGTACTTATTAAATAAAGTACTTATCTGAATTGGCTTAAAAAGCGTAAGTCATTATTAAAGAAATGACGCAAATCATTCACGCCATAACGTAACATTGCTAAGCGCTCTACGCCTAAACCAAAAGCGAAACCGCGATATTTTTCATGGTCTACATTCACATGTTTAAAAACTTCTGGATGCACCATACCGCAACCACCAATCTCTAACCAACCACCATTCCAGCTCATATCTATCTCAGCTGAGGGCTCAGTAAACGGGAAAAATGATGGTCTAAATCTAACGGTTAAATCGTCACGCTCAAAGAATTTTTGTAGAAAATCTTGCACCACGCCTTTTAAATTAGCAAAGCTAATCTCTTCATCGACCCACAAACCTTCTACTTGGTGAAACATCGGTGAATGTGTGGCATCAGAATCGACGCGGTACACACGACCAGGTGCAATAATTTTTAGTGGCGGTGTTTTGTTATTCTTTAAGGCATTTTCCATGTAATGGATTTGCACTGGCGAAGTATGTGTTCTCAGCACATTCGCTTCGTCGATATAAAACGTATCGTGCATAGCACGTGCCGGATGATCTTCTGGAATATTAAGCGCGGTGAAATTGTAAAAATCTGATTCAATTTCTGGGCCAGTAGCCACTTCAAAACCAATGGAATGGAATAGTTGCTCAATACGCTGCAGCGTTAGCGTTACCGGGTGCAAACCCCCTTGAGATTGTGAACGTGCTGGCAAGGTTACATCAATAGATTCCTGTGCGAGCTGTTTCGCTTGCTCTACATTCAATAACACTTCACGGCATGCGCTAAGCGCAGCTTCAACAGCTTGTTTTACTAAGTTAATGGCAGCACCTGCGGCTGGACGCTCCTCATTACTAAGCTTACCCAAACCTTTTAAAGCATCTGTGAGTAAGCCAGTCTTGCCCAAATACTTCGCTTTAGCCACTTCTAAATCGTTCATCGTAATGCTGTTAGCAAAATCGATTTGTGCTTCTGAAATTAAATGCGTTAAATCTGCCATGTTATTTGTTATCTTTAATTGACTTTGCGTTGATTTTCTGCAGAAAATTGACTGCATTTACTATGATAATGTATTGATTACACTATGTAATTAACTTAAATTTACCATAAGGATTTTACAGCAAAAAAAAGAGGCCGAAGCCTCTTTTTTTACTTAATTATCTATTTATATAAATATTAAGATTAGCGATTAAACAGCTAATGCTTTTTTTGCAATTTCAACAAACTGAGCAAAGGCTACTTTATCAAATACTGCTAAGTCAGCCAATACTTTACGATCCACTTCAACGGTTGCGATTTTCAAACCATTCATGAAGCGGCTGTAAGTTAAGCCTAATTCACGTGCACCAGCATTGATACGTGCAATCCACAATGTGCGGAATTGACGTTTCTTTTGACGGCGATCACGGTAAGCATATTGACCAGCTTTCATTACCGCTTGCTTAGCAACGCGGTAAACGTTCTTACGACGACCGCGGTAACCCTTAGCGGCTTTTAATACTTTCTTGTGTCTAGCGCGAGCAATGACACCACGTTTTACTCTAGGCATATCGGTCTCCTTATCGTGTTGGCATCATTGCGCGAACGCGTTTGACGTCTGTTGGTGAGATGATCGCCGTGCCGCGTAATTTACGCTTTTGCTTGGTGGTCTTTTTAGTTAGGATATGGCGTAGATGTGAATGCGTACGTTTCACTTTACCATTACCCAAGAATTTGAAGCGCTTTTTAGCACCACTCTTGGTTTTCATTTTTGGCATTTTGTTCTCCTTGAACTTAAGTTATGAGTGCTTAGGCATGCCGTTAAGCCGTATCACTCGGAATTTCACTACCACTACCGTACTACTTCTGCTTGCAACTACTACAGTTGCTTAATTCTTTTTGGGAGGTCCTAAAACCATCACCATTTGGCGGCCTTCCATTTTAGGAAACTGCTCAACCACTGCGTGTTCTTTTAAATCTGCTTCTACACGTCTAAGCAAGGCTAAGCCGAACTCTTGGTGGGTAATCTCACGGCCTCTAAAGCGCAAAGTAATTTTCGCCTTATCACCATCTTGAATAAAGCGAATAATATTACGCACTTTAATCGCGTAATCACCATCATCAGTGCCCGGGCGAAATTTAATTTCTTTCACCACTACTTGTTTTTGCTTAAGTTTAACTTCGTGCTGTTTTTTACTTTCAGCGTATTTAAACTTACCGTAATCCAATAATCTACACACTGGCGGTACAGCGTTAGGCGCAATTTCAACCAGATCAATATCTGCTTCTTCTGCTTTTGCAAATGCCTCCGTGAGCGACATTATGCCCAACGGTTCACCATCTATTCCCACCAAACGAACTTGTGACCCAGTAATGTCACCATTAATTCGCGTATCTTTATCCTGTGCTATATCAAATTCTCCAAATAGTTAAGCCGCGCATTTTCAGAAACCAGCCAAAATCTTATATCGTTCATTAGATTTAGCTAAGCTTAAACCTTAGTTTCAACTTCTACTTTTAAACGCTCAATTAGCGCGTCTATCGGCATAGAACCTAGGTCTTCACCCTTTCTGGTACGCACGGCTACATGTCCCGCTTGCATTTCACGCTCACCTGCAACTAGCAAATAAGGCATCTTTTGCATGCTATGTTCACGTATTTTATAGGTAATCTTCTCATTTCTCAAGTCAAATTCACATCTAATGCCGTTTTTCTTCAGCGTTTCAACCACTTGACGCACATATTCTGACTGACCTTCAGAAATATTGAGCACCATCACTTGCACAGGCGCCAACCACAACGGCATTGCCCCTGCGTAATTTTCTATCAAAATACCGATAAACCGCTCCATAGAACCAACAATGGCACGGTGCAACATAATTGGGCGTTTACGGCTATTGTCTTCTGCTACGTATTCTGCACCTAAACGTTCAGGTAAATTAGGATCTAGCTGAATAGTGCCGCATTGCCATAATCGGCCTAGCGAATCTTTAAGGGTAAATTCAATTTTTGGGCCGTAAAATGCGCCCTCGCCTGGCTGATATTCAAAATCAAGGTTATTTAATTTAAGTGCATTGGCCAGTGATGTTTCTGCTTTATCCCAGTCTTCATCTGTACCTATGCGCTTTTCAGGGCGGGTTGATAATTTAACCAACACATCATTAAAGCCAAAATCACCGTATGCTTTATAAAGCATTTTAATGAAGTCGGCAACTTCTGCTTCAACCTGTTCTTCGGTACAAAATATATGTGCATCATCTTGGGTAAATCCACGCACGCGCATCAAACCATGCAGCGAACCTGAAGGCTCATTGCGGTGGCATGAGCCAAACTCAGCCAAACGCAAAGGCAAATCGCGATAACTATGCAAGCTGCTATTAAAAATTTGTACGTGGCCTGGGCAGTTCATCGGCTTAACTGCGTAATCGCGGCTTTCTGACGAAGTGACAAACATGCCTTCGCGATAATTTTGCCAATGGCCAGATTTTTCCCACAAGGTTTTATCCATAATGGTAGGCGTGCGGACTTCTTGGTAATTGTAGTCTTTAAACATTTGGCGCATGTATTGCTCAACTTCTTGCCAAATACTCCAGCCACGCGGATGCCAAAACACCATACCCGGCGCATCATCTTGCATATGAAAATAGTCTAATTGCTTACCTAATTTACGGTGATCGCGCTTTTCAGCTTCTTCTAACTGAAACAAATACGCTTCCAAATCTTCTTTGTTACGCCAAGCCGTGCCGTATACGCGTTGCAACATCTCGTTATTACTATCGCCACGCCAATAAGCGCCAGCCAGCTTCATTAGTTTAAAGGCTTTTAACTTGCCGGTATTCGGTACATGCGGGCCGCGGCAAAGGTCAGTAAAGTTGCCTTCTGTATACAGTGAAACATCTTCTCCGGCAGGAATACTGCTAATAACCTCAGCTTTGTAAAGCTCGCCAATCGATGTGAAATAATCAACTGCTTCATTGCGCGGCAATACTTTACGTGTTACTTGCTCATCTTTTTTAGCCAGCTCGCCCATTTTCTTTTCAATAGCGATTAGATCTTCTGGCGTGAATGCACGTTTGTATGAAAAGTCGTAGAAAAAACCATTTTCAATCACAGGACCAATAGTCACTTGCGCTTCAGGAAATAATTCTTTTACCGCGTGTGCCAATAAATGTGCGGTTGAGTGACGAATAATATCGATGCCTTCGTCATTTTTATCGGTAATAATCGCCAACTCAACATCTTGACTAATAAGATAAGAAGTGTCGACCAATACGCCATTTACTTTACCGGCAAGTGCAGCTTTGGCAAGCCCTGCGCCAATGTTCATGGCCACTTCTGCAACCGTCACAGCGGCGTCAAAACTACGTTCAGATCCATCAGGCAAGCGTATTACTGGCATATCGTTTCTCTCTAAAACAACAAAAGCCACAAATTTAAAATGTGGCTTTTTAGTTAGCTAAATTTATTTATAAAATCATTATGCTGGATTATCGCATAAGGCGTGCGATCACTGCAATTTATAGGTGCACAAATTGCTTGGAATGGGCCGATTCATTTTAAACAAAGGGGATAATATACTTAAGATTCAGGTGCAATCATGTAAGCATAATCTCGTAAGCTTTCTAGCATTTCGACGTTAGCTGAGCCAGCTTGTTCAAGCTTATCTAATTCAGCAAAAAATGCTTCAAAATTCAATGCACCATTCTTACCAGCAACACCGTCGCCGTGTAAGCGTTCCGAACAATGCAATTGCCAAGCTTCGTACTCTTGCATGGACAATGTTTCTGGATAATTGCGTGCACGATAGCGAAATAACAATTCAGCCAAACGTGCATCGGTGAAATTTGGCTGGGCTTGCGCCAAATCTTGCGGGCTAAGTTTCAGCAATTGATTTAGCAAATTACGGTCATTACCAGCCAAAAATCCGTTATAGAGCGCCTCGTCTACATCGCTCAACTCAAATTCTCGCTGAAAAACCTGTGACCAAACCGCACTCAAATCAATGCTTAATAGCTTCTCCGCAAGCATTGCCGCGTGTCGTAAATTCAAGGCTAAATCCAAGCCACAGCGTTGTTGCGCGGCTTCATCCAACACCTTTAAATTACGAATCACCACTGGAGATTTATTCGTGTGTATCGTCTTAATCGGCAATCGCGTCACGCCTTCAGGCAAATCATCGTTGCGGGCAAACATACGACTTTTTATAGTTTGCGCATCCAACTCAAAAAGTTCGCTTGGGTCATAAGTGCAGTCCCACACAATCACTTCATTTTTATTGGTGGGATGCAACCCAAGCGGAAAGACTAGCGCAAGATGCGCCCGCTCAGTTGGGAACATACTGGATAAATGTAAAAATGGTAGTCGCGGATTTAAATGCAAACCGATTTCATTATTTACCTGCTCTTTTTGGCGCAAATTTAAGTAAAAATCAAACAACTTCGGCTGCTTGGCTTTAATTAATTTAGTCAGCGCAATCGTCGCTCTTACATCAGAAACTGCATCATGCGCAGCTTCGTGAATAATGTTATTCGCCCCGGTTAAATCAGTCAGCTTAAAGCTGATTTTACCCTGTTCATTACGTGGCCAACTGATACCTTCAGGACGCAATGCGTATGTAACGCGGGCAAGATCGATAATATCCCAACGACCACAACCGTTTTGCCACTCACGCGAATATGGCTCAATCAGGTTGCGCCAAAACATAAAGCGCGTAATCTCATCATCGTAACGAATACTGTTATAGCCCACGCCTATGGTATTAGGTTCAGAAAACGCCTTTAATATTTCCTCGGCAAACCTATTCTCTGGTACACCCACTTTAAGACAATGCTGCGGCGTGATCCCAGTAATAAGGCAAGCCTCAGGTTCAGGCAAAAAATCAGGTGCAGGCTCACAAAAAATCTCTATCGGCTCGCCTATCTCATTGAGTTGCTCATCGGTACGAATGGCTGCAAACTGCGCAGGCCTTGCCGTTCTGGTATTTTTACCGAAAGTTTCGTAGTCGTGCCAGAGAAAGGTGTGCATTTTAAACCTAAATAAAAAAACATATTATTTCCACAGGCTAACACGAGCAAGTAAATGCGTAAATGTGCTTAGCTGTAATTATCGAAAAATACAACAGTTATGCATTATTTCAACAGAAAGCCCTTATTTATATCTGGATTTTTGCCGAAACTTTTAACGTTAATTTGAAACAGACCACTCCTAGGTTCAGATACTTAATCAACTCGCCACAAAAAGTAGCCATAAATTTGCAAGTCGAAGATTAACCAAAATTTTAAGTTTACCAAGCTAAAATTGAACAATTCTTGTGTAGATTCGTCATAACAGGTACAAAATTTTTGTTGGGCGTTAGTATGCGAGTCTTTTTTTTATTTTTAATAGCCATTATTTTTAGTGTGATTTATCAATCAGCAAATGCACAAAATCTGATAGATAAAAATTTCACAGGTAAATATGTAGAGTCATTCGCTAATGGACAACAAAAGTATGAAGCTAACTATAAAAATGGGAAAAAAGAAGGCTTGGAAATTTTTTGGTATGAATCTGGTAGCAAAAAAATTCAAACCAATTATGTCAATGATCTAGAAAATGGTGTCTGGAATCAATGGTATGAAAATGGGCAAAAGAAACTAGAAGCCCATTATAAAGATGGTAAAGAAGATGGCTTTTTTCAACAATGGCATGCCAACGGCTTAATAAGAGCAGAAGCTAATTTCAAAGATGGACTAAAAATAGGTCGTGAAATTTATTGGAACAACGATGGTAAAATGAAGTCAGAAGCCTTTTATCAAAATGGTAAAATATCAGAATAAAGTCTCAGATTATTTAGAGTTACATCAAATTTCATGGGAGAAATAGGCAACAAAAAACCAGCAATTAGGCTGGTTTAGTGGACTGCTTGAAACATTTTTACTGGTAGCAGTACCAAATCCTAATTGACTTTTACCACATTGTTTATTAAGCACTTTATTTTAAATAATTTATAAATACCAACAAAAATACCAACAATAATTTATTCTTAACTGTAAATTATCTTTTTTCTACATGTTTATAAAACTAAGACACCCGAAGGTGCCTAAAGTAATCATGCAACACCACGACTTTAGTTAATTTACTTCAATTAAAACCCAATCATGTAGCTAAAGTAAGCCGTAGCTGAGCCGGTGCTTTGGAATGGCAGTTCTTGGTAATAAATATCCCCTGCTATCCGCTGGGTTTTGGACACCGTGTAATATGCGCCTACGGAAGCAACAGGACGGGTGCGATGAATGCTGTTGGCAAAATTTTCGGAAGATAGTCCACTAATCCCTACCGATGTTGCTGAGTACTGGTCGGTGTGGTGGTCTAAATCTTGCTCGATACCCAAGCTTGCTGTGAGGCTCGCTTGCGGGCTAAGGGCATGATTCAACTTAAGCCCGACGAGTGCTGTGGTCGAACGGTCAGCCAATCCCGCATATGTGAGTGGGGTTGTAATGCCTGTTTCCGTATACGCATCTTGCTTAATGGTAGTGTGACGAAGGGCTAGGTAAGGACGCAGTATTGTGCTCTCATTAGCGTTAAAGGCATAACTGAGTTCAGCGACATAACTTTGTGAGTTTAAATTAGTCGTGCCAGAACCCGCTTCTGTGGTTGCCACTGCATCACGGGTAGTTGAGACATCTTTATCTTGGTAGGCGTTTGCAATTTTTACTTGATATCCCAAGTAATCTTCGTTTTGATTCCATACCGCAAATAGACCCATTAAAGGATTCTTGTTAGAGACCTTAATGCCGGTTGGCGTATTGTTGCTGACGTTTTGATCTAAGAAGCCTCCAATTCGGATATTAGACGTCGCTTTATAGCCTAATACAACCACCGCACTCGTCGTATTCGAATTTGGGTTATCTACAGATGTATAACGACCGCCTACTGCAATACACATACCATTAGTATCAAACAAATTACAGTCATATGTGTTCATGTTAACAAAGTTAGATGAGACGATGGCTTGGTTAAACACATTCCGTAATCTAAAGCCTGAAGTGGCGAGAGAGGCTTGGGTTTGAGCGAGCGAGATACCACTGAAGGATAAATTGTAATTATTATTAACTGCTGACAAAGTCCAAGTCATGTTGTCAAAATGACCTCTCAAATAACTATCCACTAAAGGATTATCAACTTGCCCTAATGTGTTTATAAGCACATTTGTATACAATCTGTTAGTTATTTGACTGCCTGCATAAATACCAAAAGTAGTCGTGCCTGAAGGTGCGCCAACTGACCCATCTAATTGACCATAGTGGGTTGGGCTATCAATAATAATGTTGTAGTTAGTTGGTAAAGTGCCTGTAAATGTTAATGCTGTTGTTGCAGATGAAACACTATTTCCGCCTTGGGCATTGTTGAGGGTGACAATATTTCCGTTGTTTACAATACCAAAAGCATTACCTCCACCACCTGATCCCTTTGTAATACTGCCATTGTTGGTTAAGGTTGAAATCGTGCCTCCGTTGTAAATACCAGCACCACCATTGCCTCCTTCATCCACAGCACCCCCCGCACCACCAGTACCACCAGTAATGATGCCATTATTGACTAAGGTTGATATCGTGCCGCTAGGATTATTATTAATACCAGCACCGCCATTACCACCATCACCACCTTCAACACCACCCTCAACCCCAGCGCCACCAGCGCCCCCAGCACCACCTGTAATACTACCCTTATTAGTTAAGGTTGAAATCGTGCCTCCGTTGTAAATACCAGCACCACCAAGACCACCATTATCACCATAATTTCTAGCACCTCCAGCACCCGCAGCACCCCCTGTAATACTGCCATTATTGGTTAAGATATAAATCGTGCCTTCGTTAGAAATACCATAACCACCATAGCCTTCGCCATCACCCTCACCCCCAGCACCACTCTCACCTCCAGCACCTCCAGCACCTCCAGCACCTCCAGCACCTCCAGCACCCGCAGCACCCCCTGTAATACTGCCATTATTGGTTAAGGTATAAATCGTGCCTGCGTTAGAAATACCATAACCACCATTACCACCACCACCTCCAGCACCCCCAGCACCTCCAGCACCTCCAGCACCTCCAGCA
>JBBAOU010000051.1:0-12710 GCA_040401175.1 Methylotenera sp.
GACAGGAATCGAACCTGTAACCCCCAGCTTAGAAGGCTGGTGCTCTATCCGGTTGAGCTACGGGCAGATATTGGTTACAAAGGTTTATACCAAGGCACAATATAATTTTTTCGGGCTAACTTTACTTTATATCATTGAATATTTGCTACCCAATGACATGAAAATTTGGTCGGCGTGGAGAGATTCGAACTCCCGACATCCTGCTCCCAAAGCAGGCGCGCTACCAGGCTACGCTACACGCCGAAGCGCAGAAATATACTGGAAACCGGGGGGTAGGTCAAATGAAATATGATAAAATATTACTTTATTTTGAATAATATATAAAATTAAGCAATGACAGCTCAAATAATTGATGGCAAAGCCATTGCAGCAGCCCTTTTAAATTCTATTAAAACAAAAATCGACAATCGCATTCAGGCGAACAAGCGTGCGCCTGGGTTAGCGGTGATATTAGTAGGCGGAGATCCAGCTTCATCCATTTACGTGCGCAACAAACGCTTAGCTTGCGAAAAAGTGGGCATCGTTTCTACTGCTTACGATTTACCTGCATCAACGACTGAACTGGAGCTATTAGCGCTGGTTGATCAATTAAATACTGATAACCGCATTGATGGCATTCTTATACAATTGCCATTGCCGGCACACATTAACGATGAGCACGTCGTTGAGCGCGTTAGCCCGACTAAAGACGTAGACGGCTTTCACCCTTACAACATAGGCAGGCTAGCGGTGCGCCAGCCAACGCTGCGTTCTTGTACACCATTTGGCGTAATTAAAATGCTGAGCGCCATGAATGTTAATTTAATGGGCTTAGATGCCGTTGTTGTAGGCGTGTCGAACCATGTAGGTCGACCAATGGCGCTAGAGCTACTTTTGGCTGGCGCTACTGTGACTAGCTGCCACAGACATACCAAAGATTTGAGTAAAATTATTAAGAGCGCAGATTTAGTAGTTGCCGCGGCTGGTAAGCCCGGTTTAATTAAAGGCGAGTGGATTAAACCAGGATCAATAGTGATTGATATTGGCATCAATCGCTTAGCTGACGGTAGTCTTGCCGGCGACGTTGAGTTTAACATCGCTAGAACACGCGCAGGCTTCATTACGCCAGTACCGGGCGGCGTAGGGCCGATGACGGTTGCAACGTTGATGGAAAATACGTTGCTAGCTTTAGAGATGAGTGAACAGTAATCGGTCATTTAAGCAGATAATTCAAGCGATTAACGTATTTAATAGCTGACTTTGCATCAAAGCTTTATTCAGTGTACACTCACGCGCAATTTTACAAATATATGCAACTTTTGAGCGTTTATTTTTATCGTCGCAGTTTAAGTAATCTTTTTTTAAGTAATTTTTTTAAGTATCTGGGCACACAATATGGCAGCAGTTATTGCAAAACAATTTACCCCTTATCAACCGAAAGCTGACGAAGAATACATGAGCAAAAGTCAGCTCAATCATTTTCGTAAGATTTTGAATGACTGGAAATCTGAATTAAGTAACGACCTTGATAAAACCGTTCACACTATGCAAGATGAAGTCACCATGTTTGCTGACCCTAATGATCGCGCCAGCCAAGAATCTGACATGACTTTAGAGTTGCGTAATCGTGACCGTGAACGCAAGTTGATCAAAAAAATCGACGAGACTTTACGTAACATTGACGCTAAAGAATATGGCTATTGCGAAGGTTGCGGCATTGAAATCGGCTTAAAGCGCCTTGAAGCACGTCCAACCGCAACCTTGTGCATTGACTGCAAAACCTTAGATGAAATGCGCGAAAAACAAGTCGCCAAATAAATTCTTAAGCTTGAACCCCAACTAAGGCCCAACATTTCGGGGTCAGTTAGCTTAAGCTAGTCACGCAATGAGTAATCCAAAAACACCTCGATTCGTCGAGGTGTTTTTTTGCGCTTATATTTAAAAGTATATTAAGGTTTTTTAGATTTAATCTCAGCACAATCAAAAATAAACACTTAATCCAGCTTAATAATTACAGATATATACACGTAAAAGTTTTATAATATTGCCTACAAAAACATCCTTTCCATTAAACAACTCCAAAAGAGAAGATAAATGACTACGAACAAGAATGCTGATATTGGCCTAGTTGGCCTAGCTGTAATGGGCCAAAACTTGGCACTAAATATTGCCGATCACGGCTACACCATCGCGGTATACAACCGTGACTCAAAAAAAATGGTGAGTTTTATTGAAGAATGTAAAAAGAATGAACCCTCACATGCCAACGTTATTGGCCATGCAGATCTAGCCTCTTTTGTACTAAGCATCAAACGTCCACGTAAAATTATCTTATTAGTAAAAGCTGGTAGCGCAACCGACGTGACCATCAATGCACTATTACCCTTCTTAGAGCAAGGCGACATTATTGTAGATGGTGGTAACTCACTATGGACAGACACCATCCGCCGTGAAAAAGAATTAGCGGTTAAAGGCATAGACTTCATTGGTTCAGGCGTCTCAGGTGGTGAAACCGGCGCACGCTTTGGCCCATCATTAATGCCATCAGGCACCCGTAAAGCTTGGGCTAGCCTAGAGCCAATCTGGCGTGATATTGCCGCTAAAGTAGATGCAGTCACTGGCGAACCAATGGAAGGCGGTAAACCAGGTAAACCAGTAGAAGGAGGCTTCTCATGCGCAGAATACATTGGTCCTGACGGTGCTGGACACTACGTAAAAATGGTGCACAACGGTATTGAATATATCGACATGCAACTGATCTGCGAAGCCTACTGGTTGATGAAAAATCTACTCGGCATGCAAGCCGATGAAATCGGTAAAGTATTCCAAGAATGGAACAAAGGCGAACTCTCAAGCTTCTTGATTGAAATCACTGCCGACATTCTGCAACAAAAAGACCCAATGGGTCCTGGCTTCTTGGTCGACAAGATTCTAGACACGGCTGGTCAAAAAGGCACTGGCCAATGGACGGCAGCCAATGCGCTAGAACTAGGCGCACCGGCTAACGCCATTGCTGCTGCGGTGTATGCACGCGCACTATCAAGCTTAAAAGAAGAACGTGTAGAAGCCAGCAAGATCTTAAAAGGTCCAGTGATTGTTAAAGAAACCGATAAAAAAGCAATTATTGATGCGATTAAAAACGCATTATATTGCTCAAAAATCTGTGCTTATGCCCAAGGCTTCCAACTGATTGATAAAGCACAAGTGGCTTACAACTGGAAACTTAACTTTGGTGAGATTGCACAAATCTGGCGTGGCGGTTGTATTATTCGCGCCCGTTTCTTGCAAAAGATCACCGATGCTTATGCGCTTAACTCACGCCTTAAAAACCTGATGTTAGATCCATACTTCACCAACTCAATGAATGATGGTCAAGCCGGCTGGCGTAAAGTGATTGCCTTAGCGGTGACTAATGGTATTCCTGCGCAAGGTTTTGCGGCAGCATTGGCTTATTACGATGGATACCGCAGTGCGGTATTGCCGGCTAACTTGCTACAAGGTCAACGTGATTACTTCGGTGCGCATACTTATGAGCGTGTTGATCAACCGCGTGGACAGTTCTACCACTTGGATTGGCCTGAAGCTGGCCGTCCTCAGTTAGAGATTTAAGGCTTAGTCGTTAATTAGTCGGAATAAAGACAAAAGGCGTCTTAGGGCGCCTTTTGATTTTTCAAAATCAAGCTAAATATCCTTAAAATTCACTACTGCGGCCGGTAGAGTATCCTTGCGGCACATCACTCTGCCATTCCCCACAGTCCGCACAATGATGATCGTGCATAGTAGCGCTTAAGGCCAAACTAGTACTGCCACAAAACTTACAATGACGGCCATGAGCCGCCGGCACTTTATGATGTGTTTCGTGATGCTCTGTCGCGACCTTTGTACTGCCTAATCCATATTTATTATCCATGGCCAACTCCATAATAATGCTTATAGTAATGCGTTCTGAAACGTTAAATTACGCTTTTTTAAAACGACAAGCAAGGATTAAAATAAGCAAAATAGTTAAAGATAAATTAAGCTGAAAGCATAACCCGCCTTTGGTGGCGGCTGGTAAGTAATTCCAGTCTAATTAACTATGAAAGTACGCTTGCTGATGGATTATGCCTTTATTGTTAGTTAAAAGTTAAGGTCACACTAATACTGTAAGGCTGAATGTTGTTTACATTTTTTGTAAATTTTGCGATGAGAACGATCATGAAAAAACTTCTTAAATATTCTGCGTATTGCCTAGGCGTCTTAATTAGCATCATACTAATTGTGCTCGCTATGGTCGCGGCTACCTTTAACCCTAATGATTATAAGCAACAAATCATTGACCTTGTGCAGGCTAAAAAAAGCCGCACTTTGAAGTTAGAGGGCGACATCAAGCTGTCATTTTGGCCAAAAATAGGTGCCAATCTCGGTAAAATATCATTATCTGAACATAACAACAGCGCAGAGTTTGCCTCTGTCGAAAGTATTAAAGTGTCGCTAGCCTTGCTACCTCTACTGAAAAAAGAATTAATCGTAGATACCATTTATATTAATGGCTCACATGCAAACATTATTAAATACAAAGATGGCAACACAAACATTGATGATTTAATAAGTCCAGATGATGAAAAATCACCCGATATTAAATTTGATATTGAAGGCATCAATATCAGCAACTCAGCCGCCAACTACAAGGATGAAGCCACCGGCGCTCAATATAGCCTTGCTAAATTAAATGTTAAATCAGGCCATGTCACCTTAGCTCAACCGGTAGATTTAGTGACTGATTTTACAATTAGTGCGAACCAGCCTCAAATTGCCGCAAGCGTCAAAGTAAAAGGTAATTTTTTAGTCGATACAATAACTAAACACTACGTTGTAAAAGGCTTAGATGCGACGATTAATGGTGACTTACTTGGTGGAAAATCTGTTGATATTGTGGCTACTGGCAATGTGGATGCTAAACCAGACAACGGGGAAATATTAGTCGACCGCCTAAAATTAGTGGCATCAGGACAATTTAGCGGCGCCATAATGACCCTTGATTTAAGTGCCCCATCATTAATCGTACAAAAGAATGAAGTTAGCAGTAAAATAGTCTCAGTGAGCTTAACGCAAGAAAAAGCTGGCGACACGTTTAAGGCCAATCTAGTATTAGCAGACGTCAAAGGCTCCGCAAAAGCACTGCAAAGTAGCGGTTTTAACGGTGATATTTCTGCGATGCAAGGCAAGCGCACCATCAATGGTCAATTTTATTCATCCTTTATCGGCAATCTAGAAAGCTTGATTTTTGACTTACCCAAACTCGCCGGCAAGCTTGATGTTAAAGACCCCAGTCTGCCAAATGGCGGCAAGCAAGGAAGCTTTAACTTAAGTTTACATGCGGACATTAAAAATGAATCGGCCAACAGTAAGTTCAACTTGAATATTGATGAAACAAATCTAAACGGCGAGGTGTCGATCACTAATATTACAGCCCCTAATATCAAATTCAACTTAAATGCCGACAAGCTAAATCTTAATAAATTATTGGCAAAGAATAGCGCACCGGCTAAATCAAACAATAAACCAACCGATTTGGGCGCGCTCAAAACACTACTAGTGGATGGGAAACTTAATGTTGGTAGTCTGCTGTACGACAATTACCGCATCTATGGCCTGAACGTTAATATTAAAGCAGATGGCGAAAAGTTACTATTAAGCGGCCTTAACGTTAAAGTCGATGATAGCCAAATTAAAGGTCTTGTAGGTATTAGCCAGTTTACCAAGCCGCTTTACACCTTCAATTTAGATATTGATCAGCTGGATGTAGATAAATACGTGACTGCATCAAGCACTAGTGCTGATAAAAATCATACTGATAAGCCAATCGATTTAACAGTATTGAAGGCATTAAACGCCGATGGTAGCTTACGAATAGGCAAGCTTAAATATGGCAAAACTAAAGCTTCTAATATACGTATTGATTTAAAAGCCGACGGCGAAAAGGTAAACTTAAATCCACTTTCAGCTAAAGCAGATGATAGCCAAATTAGCGCTAATGTGGGAATTTCACGATTTAATGACCCAGTCTATACATTTGACATTAATATTGATAAGTTGGATGCTGATAAATACATCACTAAAAGTGAACAACCAGCAGTTAAAAACACTGGCGATATGCCGATTGATTTATCCGCACTAAAAAAGTTGAACGCCTCGGATGAGGTGAAAATAGGCTGGCTTAAATTGGCCAATGTGAAAACTGAGCATGTAAATCTAGGCCTAAAAGCTGAAAATGGTATTGCTACGCTATCTCCATTTTCAGCCGACTTGTATCAAGGCCATATGAACGGCATGTTTAAAGTCGATGCTCGCGCAACACCGAGCATTACATTTAAACAAAGTATGAAATCTATAGCGATAGGACCGCTAATAGTTGATGCTATTAATAACGATATGTTAGATGGCAAAGGTACGTTAAACATTGATATCAGCACTACAGGCAACAGCTTAGGTGCGTTAAAAAATCTTTGGCCGGTAATGCCGCACTTAGCTTGACCGATGGCGCACTAAAGGGCGTAGATGTCGCTGGCAGTATTCGTGAACTCAAAAGTAAAGTTAATTTTCTTAAAGTAAAAGATAGTAGCGCGGCAGACAATAAAAAGAACACTGATTTCAGTGAGTTAAGTACAAGCTTTATCATCAAAAATGGCGTCGTACATAACGAAGATTTAGCCATGAAAGCCTCCATTTTGCCTTTGGTGGCTGGCGACAGCCACGGTGACGTTGATATTGCTAAGGAAACGATTCATTATTTAGCAAAGCCCAGCATTGTTTAGTCACTCAAAGGGCAAGGTGGGGCTGAGCTAGATGCACTAACTGGCATTGCTATTCAACTAAAAATTACTGGCACCTTTTCTAACCCTAAATAGGGCATGGACTTTGCTGCCATAAGCACGGCGCTGGCTAAATCAAACTTACTAGATAAAGTGGCTGGCGAAAAAGGTGCTTCAGTAAAAGAGTTGCTGAGTAGCGGCAATAAAGCAGATGCACTTAAAGGCTTATTGGAGAAGAAAAATTCAGCCGAAACTGTACCGGAGGCTAATTCTGCAAGTGCACCAGCAACGTCTACACAAGCCGCAGAAACACCAAAATCAGCTGAAGATCAGGTAAAAGAAAAAGCAACCAAGAAGCTTAAAAAAATTACTAAACTTTTAATTCTTAAAATTAAAACCATCACAAACACCTTAGAGAAACTAGGGCTAAATTAAGCAAATATTAGGAAAAAAATCGAATGTCTGAGTTTTCAAGCCGGCTGATTGCTTGGCAAAAAGTACACGGGCGGCATGACCTACCTTGGCAAAATACCACCGACCCCTACGCCATTTGGGTGTCCGAAATTATGTTGCAGCAAACTCAAGTGACGGCAGTGATTGGCTATTATGCTAAGTTTATGCAGCGTTTTCCTGACATTGCAACGCTGGCAAATGCTACCCAAGAAGAAGTGCTACAGTACTGGAGCGGTCTTGGTTATTATTCCCGTGCGCGGAATTTACACAAGGCAGCCATCACCATTATGGATATTCATGGTGGGGAGTTTCCACAGGATTTCGACACGATTCAAACACTCTCAGGAATAGGCCGGTCTACCGCTGCAGCAATTGCTTCGTTCGCCTTTAATCAAATTCAAACTATTTTAGATGGCAATGTTAAGCGCGTACTTGCCCGACATTTTTTAGTAGAGGGTTGGCCTAGCCACCCAAAAATTGAAAAAGAACTTTGGGCGCGTGCTGAAAATCTACTACCAGAAGCACAGATGATTGCTTATACACAGGGGCTCATGGATTTGGGTGCGACGCTTTGTACCAGAAGCAAACCAAAATGTGCTGATTGCCCATTGCTGGATAGTTGCGCAGCCTATAAACAGCAGCGTGTACATCAACTACCTACGCCAAAACCGCGTAAAGCCATTCCTGAAAAAAATACCATCATGCTGATACTGGTGCGCGGTGATGAAGTCATGCTGGAAAAGCGCCCGCCCACTGGTATTTGGGGTGGTTTGTGGAGTTTTCCTGAAGCAGATACTAGTGAGAATTTGCCAGAGTTAGCCTATAGTCGCTTTGGTATTAGTACGCAGTTTACGCAAAGATTGCCACAGCTGAGCCATGCTTTTACCCACTTCAAATTGCATATTCAGCCACAACAACTTACCGTATTAAGCAATAACACACAGGTGAATGAGGCTGGTTATTTATGGCTTAATATTGATGATGCGATTGGCGCTGCAATCCCGACGCCCGTGCGAAAGATCTTAAAAACGCTACAACTTAATTTAACTTCAACACATCCATCAGACTAGCGAATATTAAGTTTATTTGTTTTATATCAATCTAATGTCATCATTAAGCGGTAGGATGTAAACAGTAATCTAAATAATATAGCTGTAATGCCTTTGTTAAACATCAAATAATTAAGGAGAAGTTTCAATGAGTATGAAAAACTTAAGTTCTGAGTCAGACTTTTCAGACGTAACGAAAGAGCAATTAATTGCTGATTTTAAAGTGGTTGTTGCAGATGCTGAGGCATTGATTAAGGCGACGGCTAACACTGGTGGCGAAGCACTGGCTAACTTACGCAGTAAGGCCGAAGACTCATTAGCCGTGGCAAAATCTAAAATGGCCGATGCGCAAGATTCTTTAGTTGAAAAAAGCAAAGCCGCCGCTAAGGTTACCGACGAGTACGTGCATGATAATCCATGGAAAGCGATTGGCGTATCTGCTGGTATTGGTTTGGTTATTGGCCTTTTAATTGGCAGACGCTAGGTGTCCATTGACTGAAGAATCTAAAAAAGTAGACGTAGGTTTGTTTACATCGCTAAAAAACTTAAGTGCGACCTTCATTGCCGTTGTGCATACGCGTCTAGATCTGCTTCGTACAGATTTAGAGGAAGAGCGATTACGCTTGATGTCAGTGTTGTTGATGGGCTTTGTGTCACTTTTTTGCCTGTGTGTGGGCGTCGTATTCTTCGCCATTTTGATCGTAGTTGCGCTTTGGGATACACACAGGTTAGCGGTATTAGGCTCTGTGGCTGGCATCTTCTTGCTCGCAGGAGCAATTCTTTCTGGCTTGGCAATTCGCACCTTAAAAACTATGCCAAGAATGTTTGAAGCTAGCTTAGCTGAATTATCCAAAGACCAAAAGCAGCTCGATCATGCCGAATAACAAAAATAGCCATGATAAGAAATTAGCGCTACTTGCAGAACGTCGTCAGCGCTTGGTCTTGCAGGCGGCAGAGCAGCGTATTGAGTTGACGCAAAATATTGCGCCATTACATCACTCAATCGCATTTGCCGAAACCGGTTTAGCCGCGGTGCAATACGTGAAGAGGCATCCTATTTTGATATTGGGCAGCACTACATTATTCGCCCTATTACGCGCAACACGTTTAGGTAGCTGGTTGCAAAGTGGCTGGGTAGTATTTGAAATTGCCCGCAATTTAGGCGGCTGGTTCAAGCAACGTTAAAATCAAGATTGATGTTAAGTAGGCCGCTTGCTTATATCTGCAATTAAATCAGTCGCCGTCGACCGCTGATATAGCTAAAACCCAAATCAACGGCTTGGCTTGGCTTAAATTATTCTTCTATGCCTAGTTCTTGAATCTTACGTGTGAGCGTATTGCGCCCCATACCCAATTGGTTTGCTGCTTCAATACGTCGACCATGCGTATGTTCCAAGGCTTTGGTGATTAAAATACGCTCAAATATTTGCGTGCGCGTTTCTAGCACTTGCTGTTCACCACGGTTCAAAGCATCCATAACCTCGCTGGCGAGTGCATCTTGCCAAGATAAGGCTGATGCAGATTTGCTGTTGTCGTCCTTAAGTTCTGGCGGAAGGTCGGCAACATCAATATTTTGGCCGGGTGCCATCACGGTTAGCCAATGACAGACGTTCTCTAACTGGCGTACATTGCCGCTCCAATTAACAGCACTTAAAAACTTAAGTGCCGCCGCAGATGGCTGTTTAGTTTCTACACCTAACTCTGTAGCACTATGTTGTAAAAAGTGTTTTATTAGTAACGGAATATCTTCTCTGCGCTCACGTAAGGCAGGCAATCTAAGCCTAATCACGTTTAGTCTGTGAAATAAATCTTCACGGAATAAACCAACTTTAACGCGCTCTTCTAAATCTTGATGGGTGGCGGCAATAATACGTACATTCACTTTTATCGGCTGATGGCCGCCAACACGGTAGAACTGGCCGTCACTCAACACGCGCAATAAGCGCGTTTGTAGATCCGGTGGCATATCGCCAATTTCATCCAAAAACAACGTGCCGGTATCAGCTTGTTCAAAACGGCCACGTCTTGAGGCTTGCGCGCCAGTAAAGGCGCCACGCTCATGGCCAAATAATTCAGACTCAAGTAAATCTTTAGGAATCGCTGCAGTGTTAATGGCAATAAATGGTTTATCGCCACGTGGACTATGGCGGTGTAAAGCACTTGCCACTAGCTCTTTACCGCTACCTGATTCACCATTGATCAACACCGTTGCATGTGAACGACTCAAACGGCCAATCGCTCTAAAAACCTCTTGCATAGCCGGTGCTTGGCCGATGATTTCTGGCGTTTCTTCTACGATAACCTTTTCCGTCGCTTGTCTGGTACTTTCATCGACTGCGCGTTTAATCACATCAATGGCTTGGTCAACGTCAAACGGTTTAGCTAAGTACTCAAAAGCGCCACCCTGAAAAGCCGCGACAGCACTTTCTAAATCAGAATAAGCAGTCATGATAATGACTGGAATGTCCGGGTATTTTTGTTTGATTTCGCCGAGAAAATCTAAGCCTGATCCATTAGGCATGCGAATGTCGCTTACCACCACTTGTGGCTGCTCGCGCTCTAGTGCATTAAGTGCCTCAGCGACCGATGAGAAGGTTTTAAATTCTAAATCCGTGCGGGCAAGGGCTTTTTCGAACACCCAGCGGATAGATTTGTCGTCGTCGATAATCCAGATTGGTTTCATAAGTTTCTCAAAATTAAATATTACTTTTTCTAAATTCTTGCAGGTGCAAACAAACTCGCATCTACTTTGCCATTGGTTTAATTGCGCTGGTCTCTATCGGTAGCAAAATGGTAAAGCAGGTTTTACCCGGTGTACTTTCGCATTCGATCATGCCGTGATGTTGGGTAATAAAGGTTTGTGCAAGCGTTAAACCTAAACCTGAACCACCCTCAATACCAGACACGAGTGGATAGAAAATACGATCACGAATTTCTGCTGGAATGCCTGAGCCGTTATCAATAATTTCTAATTTGATGGCGACACGATAGCGTTTTCTAGCTAAAGTCACTTGCCGCTCAGCGCGGGTTCTAAAAGTGATTTGCCTATCCACTGTATTGTGCGCCTGCATCGCCTGCACAGCGTTACGGGCGATGTTTAGCACCGCTTGGATTAGTTTTTCGCGGTCACCGATAAGCTCAGGTAAACTTAAATCATAGTCGCGTTTAATAAGTACATCTTTAGGCGATTCAGCCAGTAGTAAACTTCTTACACGCTCTAATACTTCATGAATATTGGTCGGCTGATACTTAGGCACACGATGTGGGATTAGCAATCGATCCATTAATGATTGCAAGCGATCCGCTTCTTTAATAATTACCTGCGTGTACTCACGCAAACCAGGTGATGGCAGCTCGTGTTCTAACAATTGTGCAGCACCACGTAAGCCACCCAATGGGTTGCGAATTTCATGAGCGAGGTTGCGTAACAGCTCGGCATTGGCCTGCTGCTGAATGAGCATGCGCTCTTCACGCGCAATGCGTAGTTGCGCATCCATATGTTGGAACTCTAAAATTAAACAGGCATTAGGCGAATCTATTGGCGTAACGGTACAAGTGACGGCAAATGATTGATGTCTGTGTGTACTAATGGCAAACTCGTGTTCCCGAAATGGGCTTTGATGTTCGATAGAGTTCCGAATCGCTAGCATTAAGATTTCACAATCGGGGAACACGTTACTGATTTTTGTACCAGTGACATGCGTTGCGCTAAAGGCAAAAATAATTTCCGCACCCGGATTGATGTAAACCACGCGTAGACTCTCATCCAGAAGGATAATGGCCGTAGCTAAATGTTCTAAGCCAGCAAAATGATCGGGGGTTTGTTGAACCATAGTAAAGTTAAATTCAGTCAGTTGAATGATAGTACTATTAATCTAAGCAAAAGCTATACCAACATTACTGTTGCTAAGCCATGCTGAGCATACATGACACACTCAAGCACATTGCGGGCTTTTGATTTAGGCGAAAATGATGTAAATGTCATTAGCGAAGCCCATCAAGCTCTTCTTGCAGCAACATTATATTATTTTGGTGGCTATCAACATCCTCCTGCAGATCTTTCATTTTCGCATCAAATTTAGCTGCGTTAGGGAATGTTTGACCATTGGCTGCCTTAAATACCTCGGGCTTAGACTTGCCTGCTATATAGGTTTTTTTTACTTGTTCTAACGCTGTCTTTTCTGTATTTAATTCGTTATTTAGAATATCTCGGCGCTTTCCATTTCGTTGACTTTGCTGTTCTTTATCTACTCTGGAGAAATTTTCTGGTGTAGCTCTGCGCTTATTGCCAATAGCATCTTGTGAATTTTTAGCCTCGTCATTAACGTAATGATTAGTGTCAAGGTATAGCTCTAAACGATTAGCCCCTTTTGTTTTGATATTTGAATAAGTAACACGGCCATCAGCATCTTCACTTTTGTAGATTTTAGCACTA
>JBBAOU010000052.1:0-10941 GCA_040401175.1 Methylotenera sp.
ACAGTGCCACATGGTTGCCGCAACTTTTTTAGCACGCAGGCTAACGAAAGCGGCTTATTTAGGCACGATGCAATAGAGGTTTTCATTTCGCATAAAGATCAAGATAAGATCAGGGCAACCTATAACGAAGCCACTTACGACAAAAAGCGTATTACCATAGCGCAATGTTGGAGTGACCAGTTAGACTTTATGCGTGATGGAGCAAAGGTAGTGCCATTTAAACAAGCCTAATCACTTTTTATATAGGGGCAAAAAAATACCGAAACTAAAAGGGGGCTAAATAGTTTCGGCTAAAAAAGCTCGGAGGAGACGAGTTGTCTAGACCTAATATACTGACTGCGTATTTCAAGCGAATGAAAGAATTAAGAGGTATTTATAAATAATAACTAACCAGTTTAACCACACATAGCGCGAGCTTAATTACGACGTGCGAACACCAAACCCCTTTTGGCTAGTGTGGTTTCATCTTTATGGGTTAGTAAAGGGGTTCGCATGGCTTTTTTAAAAGTTGGCAATATGGTTTAGTGGGTTACTGAATAAAAGAATATTATGGCAAATTCCCATGAAAAAAATCATAAGTATATGATATTTAACATATATAAAATATATTTAGTTTACAATGTAGACTCTTAAATCATTTGTCACTCGTTCGATCCGCGTACGCCCTACCAAGTTATAAAATGGGCTGCATGAATTCGTAAACCATTTTTATTTCTACTAGCAGATGGCCAAATAATTACAGACTAATGCCTCGATTACCATGTAAGTGGCGGAGATGGTGCGTTTAATTTTTCACCGTTACATAGTTAATGTCAGCACATTTGAATTCATAAGCGATTAAGCCAGTGATTGCGTGTATTATTCAGAGGCATACCTGAAACATAGTGCAAACGCAGTATTCTTAGCATTAAAAATTAGCGATTAGAGTTTTTGAAATGATGCTATACTTAGTGCGTTCAAATTAAGTTGCTTTTAAAAAGGGCTTCAATTAAATTAATTTTTAATCAAACAAGTTTTATCAATAGGCAAAAAATGACAAATAATTCAAGCTCTGAAGCTCAATATAGTAACAACCCACAAAACAGTCCACTTGAGGCGCTAGAAACGATGATGGCTAGTACCTGTTTTTGCAAATTACGTGAAAAATGTGATGATAAAAATGGTACAGAATGTTTGAAGCATCGAAATTTGTATGCTGAAGCTATGCTTGCCCGTGGTGTTTAGTGTTTAGCTTATATGTTGTTTTTAGCAAAATTATTTTAGGATAGTTATCTGCCCAATGTTTGTAGTGCTTAATAAAAAGCTGTTGTGGATTATTGTGATTTGGTTTGCAATATTGCAAATGCTATCGCCGTTAATCCATGCTCATATGGAAGTTGACGCGCCTAGTCAAGGCCACGGTTTGCACGTGCATTTAGATGAAGATGCTTCGCTATTAGAGGCGTCTGGCTTGATTAAAACACCTGCCTTTAAAGAACTCAGCACTAGCTTGCATACGATAGGCGTCGATAAAGCGTTGGTAAAAAAACTAGAGTTATTGCAAACACCACTTTTTGCCGTTTTATTTGCTATTTTTTCGATGCTGCTTATTGCACAACTTGTTAAAATTAAGCCTAAATTTAGATTTTTATTACCGCATCCTTTCTTCCTCAAGTTTCAATCTAGACCTCGCGCTCCGCCACTGTTCTAAATCATTTGGTTTGGTAACACGCACATCATTATGCGCTGTTACATTTTGATTTTAGGAGAGATTTGTGCTTATCAATAATCTATGTTTCATTCCAGTACGCTTTATTATTCAAAGGTGTATAGCGCTAGTTATTTTTTTCTTAGCCGCGCCTTTAGTATTAGCCGAACCATTTATTTTACCGGAGCCATTATCGTCGATAGCTCCACCACCATTGCAACATGATGCTGATCACATTGATACGCTTCAGGTTAATGATAGCCTCAAGTTTCATGACGTATTAGAAAAAACCATTGCGCGTAATCCTTTGCAAGCCGCACTAGTTTCACGTGACTTTATGGTAAGCGCTAGGCAATTAGGTGCCCACTCCATGTTGCCATCAACGCCGGCGGTTAATGTGCTGCATCAAAATGATGCTTTAAGCAGCGGTCGCGGCGAGCGTGAATGGCAGGCCGAATTAGAGCTGCCCATTTGGTTGCCCAGTCAGCGTAATAATCGGCTTAAAGTGGCTGATGCGACACAATCTAATGTTGCTGCTAGCCGTGAGAGTTTAAGGCTTCAGGTGGCGGGGATGCTACGCGAAGCGGTATGGGATATTGCTTATAATGAAAATAATAACGCCCTAACCACTAATAAGTTAGCGCTTGCCAACAAACTCCAACTGGATGTTGAAAAGCGTTATCACGCGGGTGAAATGGCTAAAACTGATGCGATGCTAGCTCAGCAAGAAACCTTACGTGCAGAAAAAGAGCAGTTGCTGGCCGAGGCTGAATTAATGCATGCGCGGCATCGATATTTTTTGCTGACAGGCTTGCGTGAATTTCCAGCCAATTTTACTGAGAAGCAATCTGTATTGGAAGATTATAGCCAGTCGTCAATATGGCTGGAAGCACAATCTAAGTTAGGTTTAGCTGAAACTGAGCGTACCTTAGCGCAGGTTGAAAGCCATGAGAATTTGCAGCTATTACTTAATATGCGCCGTTCGCAAGGGGCTTTTGATAATACGACAAATGATAGTGTGGGCTTAAAAGTGCGAATTCCTTTCGATGGAGAGTCGCGTGCTGCATCTATTAAAGCGCTGGCAGAGATGCATGTTGGAACTGCATTAAGCGAGCAAGAATTGCTTAGAAATTCGCTGGCAGCAATGATGCATGAAGCTGAACATAATTTAAATGTCAGTCGTGAAGAACTAAAGATTGTGAGCAAGTATTATGAGATTGCAAAAGACAGCGCTAGGCTTGCACAAAAAGCTTTTCAATTAGGCGAAACTGATTTAGTGAGTCTGCTGCGCGTTCAAGCGCAAACCTATGAGGCAGAGCGTGCTTTTACCACTCGTCAAATTCAAGTGCTGTGGGATATTGCCCGCTATAACCAAGCTGTAGGAGTACTTCCATGAACATTATTTTAATCATAACGGCGACGTTTTTTTCTTTAATTAACTATGCCAATGCGGCAAATCCAGCCGAAAATATAGTATTGAGCCCCGGTCAGCAAGAAAGTTTAGGTGTCACTGTTACGCCGGTCAGCAAAAATACCATGCTCACTAGTCGCCGTTTTCCTGGCGAAATTGTGGTGCCAGTTGGCCAAGAGCGGGTAGTGAGCGCACCACAAGCAGGTTTGTTAGATCAGTTATTTGTTGCCGCTGGGCAAGAAGTTAAAAAAGGCCAGCCTATTGCGCATTTAACCAGTGCAGATTTATTAGCATTGCAGCGCGATTATCTACAAGCCATGACGCAAAATAAATTAGCAGCAAAAAGCTTAGCGCGCGATGCTGAATTGTTTAAAGATGGCATTATTCCTCAACGCCGTTTTCTAGAAACAGAAAGTGCACACGACCAAATAACGGCTTCTTTAGCGCAAAGTAAACAAGCTTTGCGCTTGGCTGGCATGAGCGATAATGCCATTAGTCAAATGAGCCAATCTTCTGGCATGAATAGCGGTATTACCATCACAGCACCGATTGATGGTCAAGTGTTAACGCAAATGGCGACGATTGGTCAGCGCGTCGATGTGGCCACGCCGCTTTACCGCATTGCTAAATTGAATACGCTGTGGCTGGAAATTTATGCGCCGATTGAGAGTCTGCCTTTAATCAAGTTGGGCATGCCGGTGCAAGTGCCTAAGTTAAAAGCTAGTGGCAAGCTGATTGCGATTATTCGCAGTGTTAATAAAGCCGATCAAACTGTGCGCTTACGTGCAGAAATTACTCAAGGTGATGAAAGACTTTCACCGGGCCAAATGGTAGAGGCGGAAATTAGTCTGGGTGCACAAGTACAACATTTTAGTGTGCCGAAATCTGCACTTGCGAGACAAGGTGCCTATACCTTGGTCTTTGTTCAAACTAAAATCGGCTTTCATCCTTTGAAAGTCAAAGTGATTTTTGAGCAAGGTGATGAAGCGGTTGTAGATGCAGACTTTAAAAGTGGAGAACGCATCGCTGTTTCTGGTATTTCTGCTATTAAGGGTACTTGGTTAGGTTTAGGTCGTGAATAATGTTAGCTAAACTCATTCAGTTTGCCCTTACGCAGCGGTTGTTAATGCTGATACTCACGCTGGGCTTGGCTGCAGCCGGTGCTTTGGCTTATAAATCATTACCTATCGATGCGTTTCCTGACGTTTCATCTACGCAAGTAAAAATAATCATCAAAGCGCCAGGCATGACGCCAGAGGAAGTTGAAGCGCGCATTACCGCACCGATTGAAGTTGAAATGTTAGGCATTCCTCATCAATTGGGTTTGCGTTCAGTGGCTAAGTATGCGCTGACTGACATTACGGTAGATTTTACCGATGGCACCGATATTTACTGGGCAAGGCAGCAAATAGCCGAGCGTTTAAATGCGGTTTTGGGTAATTTACCGGCTGATATCTCAGGCGGTATGGCGCCTTTAACAACGCCTTTGGGTGAGATGTTTATGTTCACCGTTGACAGTGATACGCTTAGTTTACAAGACAAACGTAGCTTGCTTGACTGGGTGATACGCCCGCAATTACGCACTGTGACTGGTGTGGCGGATGTAAATACCTTAGGCGGCTTTGTTCGAAGTTTTGAAATTGTGCCAGACAATGCTCGTATGTATGCCCGCGGTATGGCGATTGATACTTTGCAACAAGTCCTTGAAAAAAACAACCGCAACGGTGGTGCTGGTCGACTAAATGATGGCGAAGGTTCGTTATTAGTGCGTGCGGAAGGCGGCTTTAAAACCATCGAAGATGTACAAAATACTATCGTGCGAACTGAGCAGGGCATGTCAGTCAAAATTGCCGATGTTGCAGATGTCCGCATAGGTGCAATAACGCGTTATGGTGCTGTGACCAGTAACGGCAAAGACGAAGTGGTAGAAGGTCTTGTGCTAGGTTTACGCGGCGCCAATGCGCAACAAGTGGTTGATGGCGTTAAGGCCAAACTGGCAGAAATTGCGCCGACTTTGCCCAAAGGCGTGACCACGCATGTTTTCTATGATCGTGGCAGTTTGGTAGAGCGCGCAGTGCATACCGTGACCAAGGCGCTATTAGAGGCGGTGGTATTAGTCTTGATATTGCTGGTGTTATTTTTAGGTAATTTTAGAGCCGCTCTGACGATTGCGTTTATATTGCCACTGTCTGCACTATTCACATTTTTGCTGATGAGTTATTTTGGTATGTCCGCTAATTTAATGAGTTTGGGCGGCTTGACAATTGCCATTGGTATGCTGGTTGATGCTGCCGTGGTGGTGGTTGAAAACATAGTGTCGCATCTTGCAGATCACAAAAAAGCGGGCTCTTTGCCCAGAATGCACGTTATTTACCGTGCCGTGCGTGAAGTCAGTGTGCCAGTGACCGCAGGCGTGCTGATTATTATTACTGTGTTTCTACCGTTGCTCACTTTGCAAGGCTTAGAAGGCAAACTGTTTACGCCGGTTGCGCTTACTATTATGTTTGCATTAACCGGTTCGCTGTTCTTATCACTCACGGTGATTCCAGTATTAGCTTCGTTTTTACTGAAAGAAGTGAGCCACGAAGAGCCTTGGTTAGTCAGAAAAGCGCTAGGCGTTTACGAGCCAATACTTAAATGGTCGTTAGAACATGCAAAAGTCATCGTCATAGGCGCTTTTGTGCTGTTGGCGATTACTGGTGTGGTCTACACGCAGATAGGCAAAACATTTATGCCGACGATGGATGAGGGCGACCTTATTATTGGTGTAGAAAAACTGCCGTCTATCAACCTACAACAAAGCATGATTACCGACATGAACGTGCAACGCGCTATCTTAAGCAAAGTGCCAGAGGTTAAAGAAGTTTATTCTCGCGTAGGTTCAGATGAGTTGGGACTAGATCCAATGGGCTTGAATCAAACCGATAATTTTTTGATTCTAAAGCCGACGAGTGAATGGCGCATGAAAACCAAAGTAGAGTTAATCGACGAATTACGCAAAGTGATGAAGGAAATGCCAGGTTTAGCTTACAATTTTACGCAGCCTATCGACATGCGGGTAAACGAGATGATTTTAGGTGTGCGTGGCGATTTAGCCATTAAAGTTTATGGCCCAGATTTAACTGTGTTGAATGACAAAGCGCAGAAAATTATCAAGATTTTGGAGTCAATCAAAGGTAGCCAAGATGTTTATACCCCACAAAATAGCGGTGTGCAATATCTGCAAATCAAAATAGACCGCGTTGCCGCCGGACGTTTAGGCTTAAGTGTTACCGAGATTGAAAATGTATTGCATGCTCAACTTGAAGGTAAGCAAATAGGCGTGGTGCAAGAAGGCCAAAGGCGTACAGCGGTACTGATTCGGGGTAGCCAAGAGGTGCGTGCGTCACCTTCAGACTTTGGTAATTTGTTGCTAACGCTGTCTAATGGCACTAATGTACCACTTTCTGCTGTGGCTAAAATAGAGCGTGCCGAAGGTCCGGTTAAAGTAGATAGGGAACGTGGCGCGCGCATGGTGGTAGTTACAGCCAATATCCATAACCGCGATTTAGTCAGTTTTGTAGATGAAACTAAGCAGCGTATACAATCTGAAGTTAAGTTGGGTGAAGGCTACTCAATTAAACTAGGCGGCCAGTTTGAAAATCAGCAACGCGCGGCGGCACGTTTAGCGATTGTGGTGCCTCTGGCGATAGGTTTGATTTTCCTATTATTATTCGCTACCTTTGGTTCTATCAAACAAGCTTTGCTGATTTTATCTAACATTCCGTTTGCCATGATAGGCGGGGTATTTGCGCTATGGATTTCAGGCGAATATCTTTCAGTGCCAGCTTCAGTCGGTTTTATTGCGCTACTCGGCATTGCTGTATTGAATGGTGTGGTGATGGTGAGCTACTTTAATCTGCTCGAAGCACAGGGCATGGATAAGTTGAGTATTGTCGTTGAAGGCGCAAAGCGTAGATTAAGGCCAGTTTTAATGACTGCTAGTATCGCCGCATTTGGTTTAATCCCGTTGCTATTTGCCACTGGGCCTGGTTCGGAGATTCAAAAGCCACTTGCCATTGTAGTGATTGGTGGTTTGGTGAGTTCAACGGCGCTTACGCTAGTGCTACTGCCAATTTTTTACCGTAGATTTTTTAAGTAGGAGCGGATCATGACGCAAGAGGTTACATTACAAAATACAACTGAACAGCAACCTGTAGCGCAAGGTCTACTAATGTTAATTGTGCCGCCAAGCCTAGAAGAAATTTTGGTTGATGAGCTTCTGCAATCTGCAGTTTCAGGGTTTACCAGTAGCAAAGTTAACGGCCATAGTACAGTGCATGGTGATGCTACAATCGATCTTAGTATCGTAGAGCAGGTTACAGGTCGGCAGCAGCGCGTGCAGTTTATGATGCACGCAAATGTTGTGGATTTAAAAAACTTAGTGATTACTTTAAAGACTAGATTTAAAGCCAAAGATATACACTATGTTTTATTGCCGATTTTGGAGTGCTAATCAGCCTATTTTAGCTAAGCTTTAATTTTGATATAAGAATAAGCGGCAGTGTCATTTTAATGACTTGATTGTTGCTTATATTGCCCCATTAAAGTAAAGCGATGCTGATATATTTCAAGCGCAATCGCATAGATTTTTATTGTTAGATTTATAGTTAGATTTTATTTATTAGAATTTTTTAAGACTTAATTGAGGGTACACATGAAAAAGTTTTTAATGTCATTAATCATTGCCCTAACTTGCATGAGCTTACTCTCTGCAGTAGCTGAAGCTAAACGTTTTGGTGGTGGTGGTAGTTTTGGTAAAAGTCGTTCTATGCCAGCCCGGCAAGCGCAAAGAGCACCAGCTGCAGCACCAGCGCCTGCGCCTGCATCAAGCGGTAATAAATGGATGGGCCCTTTGGCTGGTTTGGCCATAGGCGCAGGTTTGGCTACCATGTTTGCCGGTGGTGGAATGGGTGGATTAGGTGGTGGTATGAGCTCTATTTTAATGGCGCTATTAGCAGCAGGCGTAATTATGTTTTTAATCTCAAAATTCAAAAATTCACAACAAAATAGTATGCAATATGCCGGCGGCAGTCCACCATATAGTCCACCTCAAGCAATGCCAGAGCAAAGTTTTGGCAGTGGTGCGGCGTTATCAAATAGTGGCAATATTCCACAGGACTTTCCAGTAGAGAGCTTTCTGCGTAATGCAAAATCTTCTTTTATTCGTTTGCAAGCCGCTAATGATCGTAAAGATATTAATGATGTGCGTGAATACACTACACCAGAAATTTTTGCAGAAATCTCTATGCAAATGCAAGAGCGTGGTAGTGCTGTGCAGAAAACTGAAGTTCTCGTGATTAATGCAGAGTTGCTAGAAGTGGCCAATGACGGCGACTATTCAATGGCTAGCGTACGCTTTACTGGCCAGTTAAGCGAAAACGGTGGCACACCAGAAAACGTAGATGAGATTTGGCATATTCAAAAGAATCTTTATGATGCTAATGCACCATGGTTGTTGGCTGGTATTCAGCAAACTAATCTGCAATAGGTTAAGTTTTGACAAGTACGCATATTTAAATATGTGTACTTGTAAATACCTGAATTTAGCAATACTCTAATTTAGATGAAAAAAATCCTAGTCAGTGATGACTAGGATTTTTTGTATTTGCTAACATGATTTTTACTATCATCACGCCTATTAAATTTGGAGCGGGAAACGAGACTCGAACTCGCGACCTCAACCTTGGCAAGGTTGCGCTCTACCAGCTGAGCTATTCCCGCATAATGCAGGCGCAATTATAGCGAATTTATGCAAGCCGTCAAGAATTTAGTGCGGTATTCAACAGCTAATAGCTACTTTTAGTGGCTTCGTTGCCATGTGTGACAAACGATATGATTTTGATAAGCCAGGCTTTCAACATGTATGCGAGAAGAGTTAAGGGGGTATTAGTTAGAATCAACTGACGTTCGTGACGTTTATTTTTGGTGGTGACTTAAATTGCCCATTTTATTGTCAATTAGGTGAGTAAGATGAGGCTTACGTAATTTTATTTTAATTCCAACGGGATGCATGCAAGGTCGGGACATTTTCCTATTATGAATACTCAGCAAATCTATACTATAAATCAGTCTTGGAAAATGAATTGAAATGAGCCTGCAGCTTAAACTTAATTTGATGATTACTTGCCTGTTATTTGCGCTGTTAACCGTAAGTACATTTTTTATGGTGAAAAACTCTAGGGAAGATGTGCGCGCCGGAATTAGCGCTACTTCAAACTTAGTGTTGCATCTGGGTGACCTAAGAGTATGTTGTTAAACCGCCAAAAATGCAGGTTTCAATAGCAATATAGCTTCATATTGTGTAAACAGCGTGCAAAACTTTCCACTAATCAGCGTCCAATTCTTTCCACTTTTTCAGCTCTGCTGAGCACGGTTTTTGGGGTACTTAAATCGGTAAGAATCATTACCATTTTCTAAGATGTCGCAATGATGTGTAATGCGATCCAGTAGCGCTGTCGTCATCTTCGCATCACCAAATACTTGCACCCATTCACCGAATGTTAGGTTCGTGGTGATGATCAAAGAAGTCTTCTCGTAGAGTTGGCTGATGAGATGAAACAGCAATGCACCACCAGATGCTGGAAATGGTAAATAGCCCAGCTCATCAAGGATCACAGCATCCAGCAAGCAAAGTTGTTTAGCCAAATTACCAGCCTTTCCTTGCGCCTTCTCGCGCTCCAATTGATTGACCAAATCCACCGCATTATAGAAACGTACACGCTTACCTTGATGAATCGCAGCCACCCCAATCGCCGTGGCTAGATGAGATTTACCCGTGCCGATGCCGCCCACCAGAATCAAGTTATGCACGGTTTCCATAAAAACCGCACTAGCTAATTGTTCGACGATCGCCTTCGACAGTGGTGTTTCGGCGCAGTCAATCCCTAGCAAATCACGATGAATTGGGAAGCGTGCCGCTTTGAGTTGATGGCACAGGCTTTTGAGTTTTCGGTCTGTTTTCTCTGCCGCCAGCAAACGCTCCATCCAAACTTCTGGTCGTAGGGTGTAAATAATTTTGTGTAAACGTCATTTTGCAGGAAACTGCTATTTTCAGAAATGGATTAAAAATGACGACACAAAAAGCCTTACCCAACGATTTAATTGATAGCCTGCTATCCAATTATAAAAAGCCAGAAGATAAAAAATGATTGGATTTTAAAGACAATATGCCAGTCTAGTTGGTGCTTAGTCGTTTGTGTATATCTTTGCAGAAGCGACTAAGGCATCATGCTGAATTACTTTCTCAAACTAGTTATCTATGTCAAATAATACACTGCTAGATTCAGGCATCATTGAAGCTTACCAAGCTGCAAATTTCAGGTAATCGCTGAACAGCTATTCACATTAAACATTGGTATTCCCAGTCAACCTCTTGAGGTGCTTTACAAATCTAACCGTGTTAATTCAGCTACATTCATCACGGCATATAACCCATTTAGTCAGCCATTAAGTGAAGATGAAAATAGGTTGAGGAATGCCAAGTTAATTGACGAAATCAAAAAGCGTAGCCTAAAGTTTATCGCGGGTATTGGCCAAGATCCTGAGCGTAAGTGGCCCGGTGAAGATAGTATTCTGGTGCTTGGTCTGGGCCTTGAAGCTACAAAAGCGCTAGGTAAGCACTACGAACAAAATGCAATTGTTTGGTGCGATGCGGATGCGGTGCCGCAACTTATTTTATTGGTTTGAAGACATCTCATGCAAATCAGCTACTTTAAGCATGGTTTTTTATAAATAGGGCTGACTAGGGGCAGTGTAAATAATTACCCTTAGCTCACTCTGTGACACCAGGCTCTCCAATAAT
>JBBAOU010000053.1:0-10737 GCA_040401175.1 Methylotenera sp.
GCGCTTGCATGGCATGCAAGAGGTCAGCGGTTCGATCCCGCTTACCTCCACCAAGAAAGTGTTATTTGTAAAAATAATGCTTAGTGTTTAAAGTGATTTGTTGTATAATTTTGCAACTTGTTGTTGCAGTAGATTTAAAGTAATTCTTAGGTCCCCATCGTCTAGAGGCCTAGGACACCTCCCTTTCACGGAGGCGACCCGGGTTCGAATCCCGGTGGGGACGCCAGTTAAATGGCAAAGATTTCAGAGGTTCCCTCTGATTCAAATATTCAAAAAATCCATGTAAGAAACTTCAAAAATACTTGCAATACAAAATTTTCCATGGCCGATAGTTAGGCTTTTATATGTTCCTGAAGTACTAATAAATAATAACTAACAGTCAACTTAAAATGTCCGAACGGCATGCAGTTGTTATTAACGTTATTTAAAGTAAAATATGGCTATAGTGCGATTAATTTATTTAATTAGATTAATCTCTAACATGTACAGCCGTTAACTATTGAGACTATTTAATGAATTAATCATTATTTTTTGTGATTAATTAGCATGAAAATTGGAATATTGTAGCCTTTAGCGTATCCTAACGAATGTATTGGTTCAGAGCTTGCAATATACCGAGTAAATTTAATGGTATTTACCATTTTTTGTAACCATTAGATTAAATTTACGCGCAACATCTGTCATATTAAAATACAACAACTTACCCAAGGAAAGGATTAAATATGCATAAAAGCACAATCCTCCAATACCTAAAAAAACATGGTCAAAAAATAGACTGGGAAATCGCTGCGGCTACCGATATTCCACTCAATGATGTGCGTGAGTGTCTTTCAGATCTTTCTGAGCAAGGCGAGATTTCACGATGCATAGTCACTAGATTCGCTGATGGAAAACCTGTAGAAGGAATGTTGTGCCGTATTTCTGGCACTATCCCACCACAGGCACCAGGCCGCAAGCCAGGTGCACCAGTCGCGGAGTAATGCATGCTTGATGGCGCGTATCCCACGCTTCCAACAGGACTAAAAAAAGCACTTTCTCTCAAACAGCCTTTTGCATGGCTTATTACCAATGGCTACCTTCTCGTCGATGACCGCACTTGGGGAACCCAATATCGCGGACCATTGTTAATTCATGCCAGCAAGGGGCTTTATGAAGCTTATTACGATTATCTTAAATCTAGCACTGACATTCCTTTACCAACTAAAGATAAGCTTGAATATGGGGGCATTGTAGGCTTAGCGAACTTAGCCCTTTGTTGTCGCCCTAGAGAACTGCCAGCAAACATAAGCCGTGAGCAGCGCGCTCATTTTGGTAGCGTTAATCAGGAATCCTTTGGTTTTCTGTTCGATCATGCAAGCCCTCTGAAACTGATACCATGCCACGGAAAACTTGGCATTTTTGAGATTAACCTAGACGAGCTATTAACGACAAAACGCATTGCACAGGCGGAATTGTTTTAGCTTAGAATTTACTGCTGAACAATTGCCTATTAGCTTAAATTAAGTCCTTACATTAAGCGCATACATTTACTACTTACGATTAAATACTTAGCGAAGCGCAATGAGTTGAATTAATTTACGGCAATTATTAATCAATAAACCTCCAAAGAAGATTTCATGAACGCTAAAGACACCCCTCAAGACAGCATTCAAGACGCCAAAGCGGCAGTATTAAAGACTCAGCGCAATAATCCACTGCATGGATTAACGCTTGAAGTGATACTAACCTCGCTGGTTAGTCATTTTGGCTGGAGAGACCTTGCTGAACGCATCCCAATTCGCTGTTTTAGTAGCGATCCTAGTATGTCTTCTAGCCTAAAATTTTTGCGTAAAACACCGTGGGCGCGGGATAAAGTTGAGAGTCTTTATACGTTTATGTTGAGAGATATTGCGCGAAACAAGTCTGGACATACTTCTGATAGTGATGAAGGCGCTACTTATTAATACTGCATATACACTTGGAAACTTTTATAGATGTTAGCATTTTTATAGATTTCAGAGATTTTAACTATGGCATTACCTGATTAATCTCGAGATCAACATTTGCAGAATTTGGCTTAAAACTAGCACTTACTCCCTGCAAATCACCGGTTTTCACCCTAGCATTTCCCGTTTTTGAAACGCGAGCTACCAAAACTAATTCACTAGCTTGAGAGAGTTTATAATCTGGCGTGATCGCGCTACTGTCGTCTAAATGATAGTTATATGGTAAGTCTTTTACACTGGTGCGAACTATAGCAAGCGGCATTGCCGATCCATGTGCAGCGCGCACAAAAATAAATACTGTAGTTGCAGGGTCTAATTTACTTGCTAGTGCCGGAGCAATACGTACGGAACCGCTGATACTAGTAAATATTGATACATCCTTTGCATTAGTTGCAGAGACTTTCCCACCAGACAAAACATAGACTTCTTTAAGTGCAGCTTTTACTTCTGGTAACATTTTTGAATCTGTAGGGAGATCTTTTTCCAAACGTTCCCACAGTAGAATTGCTTGTTTATAGTCTTTGCGATCGAATGCGGCAGTACCAGCAAGTGTTAATGATTTAAGATGATGTGGGTTTATTTTAAGTGCTTGATCAAGCAACTCCTGTGGCTTTCCTTTAAGATTATAGCCATTCACTACCGCTAAAGCGTCAGCATAATCAGCGAGTAATTGTGGGTCATTTGGTATTAGTTTGACCGCATGTTCGTAGGCAATCAGCGCATCAGCGTATAACTTGATTCCCACATAAGATTTCGCCAGCAACACCCAGCCAGTGCCGTCACCAGGATTCTTTTCCAGCTTATTTTTGAGCACTTTTAAGAGTGATTGCATGTCGCCATCTAGCGTTATTTTCTCAACCTTATTTTGCGGATTTATTGCCGCTGGATTGCCAATTTTGAGATAGATTAATGAGGCGGCCAGTGGTAATAAAACCAACAAAATTAGCGCAAATCGACGATCAGGTTTACTCGTATTAATTTTAGTTAAGCTTGCTTGGCCAATTTCGTCCAGCATACGACGTTGCATCTCATTTTTAGCAATTTCGTATTGTGCAGAATCTAATATGCCATTACTTTTATCTTGTTCGATCTCATCAAATTGTTGACGAAAAATCTCACGCTTTTCAGCTTTCGCATCAGTCTTTGCCGTGCTATTTGGCCACAATAGTGCCGGCAGAATCAGCGCAAGCGCACCCACAATTAAAGCCCCTGCAATTACCCAAAACATGACCATTATGATTCCTTATTTATTGCTAGTAACTCACGTACTTTTTGCACTTCATCAGCATTGAGTGAATCATCAACGATTGACTTTTCGCGACGTCTAAGGGTGACGAGTAGGCCGATGCCTCCGGCAAATAACAACGCAAATGGCCCCAACCATAACAATAGTGTAGTTGACTTTAATGGTGGACGATAACGTACAAAGTCACCATAACGCGCAACCAAATAATCAATAATGACTTGATCGCTCATGCCTTTAGCGGCCATTTCACGAATTTCTTGCTTTAAATCCTGTGCTAGATCTGCGTGTGAATCAGCCAGCGTTTGGTTTTGGCACACCAAGCAACGTAATTGCTCTGAGAGTCGCTGCACCTGTACTTCAACAACAGCGTCGTTTTGCATAGGTCTAGCCTCTTTCGCCCAGGTACTGGAAATCTGCAACATACAAAAAACGAGTATTAATCGTAAATAAAAGTTTTGCATTATTCAGCCTGCAATTTTTTAACTAAAGGAACAATAACTTCGCGTAAGCTTTGCATGGTAATAGGCCCAGTTTTTTTGTAGGCGATAATGCCTTTTTTATCAATCACATACGTTTCTGGTACACCATAAACACCATAATTAATCCCAACGCGCCCATCAACATCTATTACCGTTGTCATGTACGGATTACCACCCTGTACTAACCATTGCTGCGCTTCATCGCGCGTGTCCTTATAATCCATACCGACTAGAGGTACAAAGCCAGTTTTGGCTAGGCTGACTAATAACGGATGTTCTTCTTTGCAAGCGCCGCACCAAGATGCCCAAACGTTTAATAGCCAAACTTTACCGAGCATGTCATTGCCTGAAAACACTTGCTCAGGATTATCTAGACGCGGCAGACTAAACTGCGGTGCAGGCTTGCCAACCAACGGTGAAGGCACTTCGCGCGGATCTAGGTTGAGGCCAACAAAAAGAAATCCAACCATGACTAAAAATATTACTAAGGGTAATAAAAAACGTTTCACACCAGAGCCTCATTCAGCTTTAAATCAGCCTCTTTTGCAAGGCGTTTACGCATGCGATAACGTCTATCAGAGATGGCTAGCAAACCACCTAAGCCCATCATTAAACAACCAAACCAGATCCATTCCACCATTGGTTTATAGTAGATACGTACACTCCAAGCACCATCTTCTAGTGGTTCACCTAATGAAGCGTACAAATCATGGATAATCGCAGGGCTAATGCCCGCTTCCGTCATTGGCATATTCTGTACGGTATACAATCTTTTTTCGGATGATAGTGTTGTTCTTACTGCGCCATTTTTAGTGACTAACAACTGGCCTCGACTAGCCGTATAGTTTGGCCCTTGAATTTCCTCTACACCTTTAAAAGTGAAGTCGTAACCGGCTAAGTGCGCTACTTCTCCAGGCAGCATACGTACGGCTATTTCAGATTCAAAACCTTTAACAATAGTCACGCCTAAAGCAAACACGGCAATGCCTAAGTGGGCAATAACCATGCCCCACCATGAGCGTGGAATGGAGGTTATACGGCTGAACAATGGTTGCTCTGTGCCACGCAAGCGTTGATAGACCAAGTTGACACTGTTAGCAAATATCCAGAAAGCTAAGAATAAACCTAAGCCTATCATTGGCGTCCAATGGCCTAGTAATACTGGCAGTATCAGTGCCGTCGCAACGCTCACACCAAATGCCCAACGTAAACGCATAGCTAATTCAGGTAAGGATGAATTTTTCCAGCGTGCGATTGGACCGATACCCATCAGAAATAATGCTGGCGTCATTAATGGTACGAAGACAGTATCAAAATACGGAGGGCCGACTGAGATTTTACCAAAGCTAAGCGCATCTAAAAATAGTGGATATAAAGTGCCTAGCAGTACTGAAAAGGCCGCCACAGCTAACAACACGTTATTGGCTAAGAGAAAACTCTCACGCGAAACAACCGCAAATTTACCACCCCGCCCTACCGTTGGTGCGCGCCAGGCAAATAAGGCTAATGAACCACCAATCACCACCACCAAAAATACTAAAATAAACAACCCGCGGCGTGGATCAGTAGCAAAAGCATGTACTGAAGTGAGTACGCCAGAGCGGACAAGGAAAGTACCCAGTAAACTTAATGAGAACGCGCAAATTGCCAGTAAAACTGTCCAAGCTTTGAAGCTGCCGCGTTTTTCTGTGACGGCTAAAGAATGAATAAGCGCAGTGCCTACCAGCCAAGGCATGAATGATGCATTTTCTACGGCATCCCAAAACCACCAACCGCCCCAGCCTAATTCATAATAAGCCCAGTTACTACCACCCATAATGCCTAGTGTTAAAAACACCCATGCCATAGTGGTCCAAGGGCGTGACCAGCGCGCCCAAGCTGCATCTAGTTGTCCGCCTAGTAGCGCGGCAATAGCGAAAGCAAAAGCTACAGAAAAGCCTACATAACCCATGTATAGCATAGGTGGATGGAAAATCATGCCGGGATCTTGCAGTAAAGGATTTAGATCTCGGCCATCTAAAGCCGCTGGAATCAAGCGTTCAAAAGGATTAGACACCATCAGCATAAACAGCAAAAAGCCAACGCTAATTAAACCCATGACGCCTAAAATTCTTGCGCGCATGTCATCTGGCAGATGTTTTGAGAATATGCTGACTGCGACTGTCCAGATGCTTAGTATCATCGCCCACAATAATAATGAGCCTTCATGGCCACCCCAAACTGCCGCAATTCGAAACTGGATAGGCAGTTTTGAGTTTGAGTTGGTAGCCACATAAGCCACAGAATAATCCATACTGGCAAAGGCGTACGCCAAACAAGCAAAAGCAATCGCTATGAGTAGGAACTGCGTACGCGCTAATGGTCTAGCTAATCCCATCCACACAGCATTGCCGCTCGCCGCACCTATGATAGGAAATGTGCCTAATGCTAGCGCAACCAGCAAAGCTAGAATCAGGGAAAAATGGCCAATTTCAGGAATCACGGTTACATCCTTTTAATATTTAATCTATGGTAATTTTTTACTATCGCTAATTGCGTAGCTACTTAGCGGGTATGACCAAAGTTTGGCTCTGCGCTTGGGCACGCTTTAAGGCTTCAGCAGCCTCTGGCGGCATATAGTTTTCATCGTGTTTGGCAAGCACCTCGCTGGCGTTAAATATACCGTCAACACCCAATTTACCTTGCGCAACCACGCCTTTACCTTCTTTAAACAAATCAGGTAGAACACCTTTGTAAATAACCGACACTGTTTTAGCTGTATCTGTAATCATAAAACTTACAGACAAGCCATCATCGCCGCGCTTTAGGCTTCGTTCTACAACTAAACCGCCAATCCGGAAACCCGTGTCTTTTGGCACTTCACCTTTTTCCACTTGGGACGGTGTATAAAAAAACACCATATTGCTTTGAAACGCATTCAAAATAAGCATGGCGGCTAAACCTACCAATGCCAAACCAATACCTATCAATACGAAACGTTTATGTCTTGCTTTAAATACCATGTCTAACCTTTATTATTCCTGAGCTAACAATCTAGAAAAGCGCAAGGCCTGTGCTCGGCGCTTACGTAAGGCTGAAACTTCCAAAATTATGCAAACTAAGCTCAGTCCGAAAGAAAACCACACATAAAATGCATAGCCGCCCATATTAAAAAATGCTAACCAACTTGCCCACTGCATGATTATTTAGCCCCTGCAATAGATTGCGATGACAGTGTTTTTAAAGACAACTCTTTAACCCAATCGGTGTTTCGTTCGCGCTCTAACATAATGCAGCGCACACGCATTAGCGCAACGGCAACAGTGTACATCCAAAATGCCAGCGCCATGAGTAGCATACCTAGCAACATGGTAGCCGCCATTTTTGGCGCAGCACCCATATTGATACTTGAGCCTTGATGCAAGGTATTCCACCACTTTACGGAAAAATAAATAATCGGCACGTTCACCACGCCAACTAGAGCCAATAACGCACCAGCACGATCTGCACGACGCGGATCATCTATTGACGATTGCAAGGCAATGAATCCTAGATAGAGAAACAATAAGATAAGTTCCGAGGTTAATCGCGCATCCCATACCCACCAAGCGCCCCACATCGGCTTCCCCCACAAAGAGCCTGTAACCAATGCAAGTAATGTGAATATAGCGCCTGTAGGGGCTAAAGCCTGCGCCATCATGGCAGATAATCTGGCGTTTAACGCTAAGCCTAAACCAGCCCAAGTCGCCATGACAATATAAATCACCATGGACATCCAAGCCGCTGGTACATGGACAAATATGATGCGATAAGCCTCACCTTGCTGGAAATCGGTCGGGGCCACCATAAAACTCACATAGAGCCCGGCTAGCGCCAATATTGCAGCTAGCCACGCAAACCACGGTATTAGTTTTCCCGCTAATGGGTAGAAAACTTGGGGCGAAGAATATTTAAACCAATTAATTTTCATATAGACTTTGTAATTATCAATGCTTTTATTAACCATGCTTTACTCAACCAGTTTTATTCTGCAGAAATACGTAAGGCAGCAGCCGTCGCTAAAGGTGCCAGTACCAATGATAGTAATGAGCACGCCGCCAACAAGGAAAGATGCGCTTGTGCGCTCATGCCGTGCTGGCTAGCCGCAACGGCACCTGCACCAAAAATCAGTACAGGAATATACAGTGGCAACACCAATAATGCTACTAATAAACCACTGCCACGTACTCCCAACGTTAAGGCGGCACCTATAGCCCCAATTAAACTCAACGCTGGTGTCCCAAGTAATAAAGACCACACCAACACCAATAAAGATTCATTAGGCAATCCATATTGCAAACCAATTAGTGGTGCCAGTAATACCACTGGCAATCCGCACACAATCCAGTGCGCCGAAATTTTAGCTAATACTAACAAAGCCAAAGGCTGTGGAGCAATCAGCATTTGTTCCAGACTGCCATCAGAAAAGTCTGCAGCAAATAGGCGGCTTAATGAAATCATACCTGCCAAAAGTGCAGCAACCCATAATACGCCAGGTGCAATACTACTTAAAACAGCCGCTTCCGGGCCTATCCCTAAAGGAAATAAACTGGAGACGATAAGAAAGAAAAATAAAGTAGTCGCCAGGTCAGAACGTCGGCGAAATGCGAGCAAGAGATCACGCTTAAGTACTATCATCCATGCGTCTTTCAAGCGCTTAGCCTTAAATTTTGTATTGATTGTGCTTGAATATCCACATCCTGATGAGTTGTGATTATGGCCATACCACCTTTGGCCATATGTTGATTTAATTGTGCGGCTAATATGGTGACTGAAGCAGTGTCCAAAGCAGCAAATGGCTCGTCTAGAATCCACAATTGACTACTTGATAACCATAATCTAGCCAAAGCAACTCTGCGCTTTTGCCCCTGCGACAGCACACCTACTGGCAGATTTGCGCAACGGGCTACGCCTATTGCAGTCAATGCATTAAGAACAACAGCATTATCGACCACATTAGCAGCTAAACGTACGCTAAATTGTAAATTTTCAAGCGCAGTTAAATCGTCTTTTAGGCCATTTAAATGACCGATATAAGTTAAATTTGATTGATAATTTTCAGCATCATTTTTGATTGATTTGCCATTCCAAAACACCTCACCATCTTCTGGTGATAAAAGGCCGCATAATAATCTTAACAAGCTACTTTTTCCACAGCCGTTCTCGCCCAGCACATACATTAATCCGCCTGCGCTAAGCTCAAACCCTACTTTTTTAAATAGTAATCTATCGCCACGCAAGCAAGTAAGATTTCGGGCTGTCAACATGTGAAAATCCAGAGGGAAAGGCAGGGCATTAAAATTAAATAAGGCATTAACATAATCATTAGTTATGTAAATGCAATGAGGGTGACATTTTTTGATTACAACCCAGTATCTGGTTATTAATACTATGTTTCATATAAATTTTATAGTGCCACATTGTACCATTGTGCTATATAAACAAGGCTCAAAAAGTAAGCATTAAATTTAATAAGCCTAGCCTGAAACCACCGGTTAATTTAACTTTTAGCCGTCATGGATTTTTTAATGGGTACAAGCAATTCTGACAATCCGTTGTGATCAATCTCTTGCATCAATGCCAATAAACGGCCTACTTCACCAACTGGAAATCCTTCGCGCGCAAACCAATTTAGATATTGACCTGGCAAGTCGGCAATTAATTGACCTTTGTATTTCCCGTAAGGCATGGTTAGTGTGACCAATTTTTGCAAGTCTTCAGGTTTCATTTAACTACTTTCCGCAACAGGTTATTTCTATCTAGATTAAATCGTTTACTATTTTATTGAGCTTGAGGAAGAAGTGTTTAACTAAACTCTGACAATTTACTCAAGCAGGAATACATTAGTCATTAATTTACAGCATAATTATAACGACTTGTATCTATAATTTAACATGAATTTGACGTCTAGTTATTGTAAAGAGTTGCAGTTTCAGCAGATTGATTTTGACTAAATTTAATTCAGAAACCAATGTTTATGCCCTATCGTTTTTACAATAGCGTTTATGTAAGCAGTCTCTTTGGCGTTTAAAGGTTTTAGCGATGAAAAAGATCAATCCTGAAGTTAAACCTCATCTAGGTCTATCAAAAACCAAAGCCATCGCATTACTGAAAGTTGAAGGCCCAAACGAGCTGCCGGCAACTAATAAGCGAGACTTATTCGGCATTGCCTAAGAAGTCATTCGCGAACCGATGTTTTTACTTTTAGTGACGGCCGGTGCAATTTACTTGCTGCTAGGCAATGTGAAAGATGCGCTGATGTTGCTCGGATTCGTATGCTTGGTGATGGCGATCAACATTTATCAGGAAAATAAAACCGAACGCGTGCTAGAGAGTCTACGCGACCTCACCAGCCCGCGAGTGGTAGTGATCCGCGATGGTGTAGAACAGCGTATTGCTGGCCGCGAGGTGGTACGCAGTGACCTGCTAATATTATCTGATGGCGACCGCGTCGCGGCAGATGCCGTGTTGATTTCAAGCAATCACTTTAATATTTCATTTCTCCGCTATATCAGTGCAACAATTTTTACTGAGTGCTTTGCTCGGATTAGTTAGCGGGCTTTGGTTTGAGGTATATAAAAAATTCTGGCTGAGTAAAAGAACTTTAATCAAAGAAGGCCATTACTTGACTACTCTAAACAGAACTATTTTGCGTTTTCCAGCCCCTGTACTTGCAACTTAAGCAGACGAATACGCTCTAGAAAAACCAGCATCAAACCCAATGCATTCTGCTCAAGTTCAAAATCAGACTTAAGCCGCGAAAGCGTTCTGATAGAAATCAGGCAATGACTACTAAAGCGTAACTCACTTAGTACACAATCAGTTTCGGTAGAATTATTAGCGCTTAGTGCCCCGATCTCTAGTAAATGTAGTAACTCTTCCTGAGTGAAACCTGACAATTCAATCAATTCCGTCATGGAAACTTCATGCTGTTCATCCAGCCAGATTAGTTCTGTAGTGGACTTCCCCCAATAATGCAGACATTTTTCAATGTCCAATTTGTTGTTGT
>JBBAOU010000054.1:0-10498 GCA_040401175.1 Methylotenera sp.
GCAATAATCAATCCTTGAGAATCTTTAAGTACGTAGGCCATATCAATCTCGTTAAGTTAAATAATTCACTAATGAAAGAAGCAAGTGTAGTTCCAAGCATTTGTGTTACATGTTTCAAGCAACACTTATAAATAGTCGCTTAATAATTACGACTTAAAGCCACCATTTAAATAGAGGCGGTAATAATGCCGCCACCCAAGCAAACATTGCTTTCATAAACTACCGCAGATTGACCTGGTGTTACCGCCCATTGTTTTTGGCCGAATTTAATTTCAACTTCTTCTGCGCTTAAACGGTCAATCTCACAAGGCGCATCAGGCTGACGATAGCGTGTTTTAGCCGCGTAAACCCAATTCGTCATAGGTGCTTCATTGTCTATCCAAGTTAACTGGCTTGCCTCTAAAGCATCGCTCAATAATAATGCATGCTCGTGGCCTTGCACTACAATTAACACATTTGCATCCATATCTTTAGCCGCCACAAACCAAGGCTCGCCATTACTTTCCCGGCTGCCACCTATTTTTAAACCTTGGCGCTGGCCTAATGTGTAATACATCAAGCCTTCGTGACGACCAACTGTTTTCCCTTCAGGAGTTTTGATGTCACCCGGTTCTCGTGGTAGGTATTTGCTTAAAAAGTCTTGAAAAGGCCGTTCGCCAATAAAACAGATGCCGGTTGAATCTTTCTTATCGGCATTGATTAAGTCAGCCTTACGGGCAATTTCACGCACTTCACGTTTTAGCAATTTACCTAAGGGAAACAGTGTTTTCGAGAGTTGCGCTTGATTTAGGCGATGTAAAAAATAGCTTTGATCTTTGCTGCCATCATCGGCTTTCATCAACTGGAATAAGCCTGGTTTAAGTGGATTTTCACGCACTTGCGCGTAATGTCCTGTGGCGATAACATCCGCGCCCAAGCTCATGGCGTGGTCTAAAAAGGCTTTGAATTTAATTTCAGCGTTACACAAAATATCAGGATTTGGCGTGCGCCCAGCTTTATATTCACTTAAAAAGTTATCAAATACGCGATCTTTATATTCTGCACTAAAATTTACCGCTTCTATATCAATGCCAATCCTATCTGCGACGGATACCGCGTCAAGCAAATCTTGTTTGCTAGAGCAGTATTCATCAGTGTCGTCATCTTCCCAGTTTTTCATGAAAAGGCCGGTCACTTCATAGCCTTGCTCTTTGAGTAACAATGCAGTGACAGATGAATCTACGCCGCCAGACAAGCCAACGACTACTTTTTTCTTTTTCAATGTATTCAGGTTCATACTTTTTACTTTAATCAACTTTTGTTTTTAACAAATACGTACATTTTACAAATGCGTGACAACAGACAGTGGAAATTGCTGCCCATTTAAATAATCTTCAATACAGGTAAGTACTTGTGGGCTGCGCATTAACGCGGCATTGCTACGAATTTCATCAATAGTCATCCACACCGCGCGAATAATGCCCTCATCAAGCGCTAAATTTGGCTGATAATTAGTCACGCTACCAATGTAAGCGAAACGCAAATAAGTGGTGTCGTTAAGCTCATGCTTCCAATGATAAATGCCCAGTAATGCTTCGGGATTAAAAGTGTAAGCCGTTTCTTCTAGTGTTTCGCGTATCACCGCTTCAATTAACGATTCATTATCTTCTAAATGCCCAGCGGGTTGATTGAAACGGTTGCCACGATCTGTGGTTTCTTCAACCAATAAAAACTTCCCGTTATCTTCTACGATTGCCGCGACGGTGGCATGTGGCATCCATTGCATGATTTTATGTCTTTAATTTTATTGTTAGTTTGATTATTGGTTTGATGATTAGTGCGCAATCTGTTACTGAGTATTTTAACCCAAACTAGCCTGATAGTTTGGGAAACAAGCCTATCAGACCATGGGCTACAAATTCAACGGCCATAGCCGCTAATACCAACCCCATCAAACGCGTCACAATGTTAATGCCTATACTACCGAGTTGACTAGAGATGCTGGCACTTAATCTAAGGACCAGCCAGATAATGACAGCGATAATGAATACCGGTACTACTAATGATAAATGCCCAGAAAAACTACTATTTTGTTGCGCCGCTATGATCATATTACTGATAGCGCCCGGTCCGGCCAATAGTGGAATGCTTAGGGGAACAATCGCAATGGCTTCACGCTCAGCCAGTGTTTGCGCTTCTTCTGGCGTTTGTCTTGTGCCGCTTTGCTTGGCGTGCATCATAGAAATGGCGATCAGCATGAGTAATATGCCGCCGCCGACCTGAAAAGAGGGAATGCTAATGCCGAAAAAATTAAGAATTTTGTCGCCTATGAAGGCCGATACGGAAAGCACTATAAATACTGTAATCGCGACAATTTTAGACGTTCTGGCCCGATCTTCTGGGCTCCAGCCGTCGGTTGCGCTAATGAAAATAGGCACGCTACCAATCGGGTTCACAATAGCAAATAAAGCGACCGTGATTTTAAAAAGTACCGCCCATTCAGTCATGTAAATCCCTTAAATTAAATGTCAAAACCAATGAAGTGAAATTCAATTAACACCAGTTTTTTTAAATTAATGCTTTGATAATATCAATATAGTAAATTAAAGTGCCTGCATGAGTAAGCTAATGTTGAACAAGAAAAAAGTAGAGTAATCAAATGACGCTTGATAAAACCTCTTTAGCGCCTGTAATTTATCTTGCTTCGCGTAGTCCAAGACGAGTGGAATTGCTAAAGCAGATTGGCATATTATGCGTAACATTGCCGGCGGATATTGATGAAACACAAGATCTAAACGAAAGTCCGATTGATTATGTGATGCGTTTGGCGCGGCAAAAAGCCGAGGCATGTTCGCAAGCCTTAAATTCAGAGCAACGGCTGAGCCCAATCCTAGCCGCAGATACTGCGGTAGTATTAGATGAACAAGTGCTTGGTAAGCCAGAAGATGATAATGATGCTAGGCTAATTTTAGCTAGACTTTCTGGCAGAGTGCATCAGGTGCATACGGCCGTGGCATTAGCATTTAACAATCAGATTGAAGTGGTATTATCTACTACGGTAGTTGAGATGATGGTTTTGTCAGTAGCGCAAATAGAGGTTTATATAGCTAGCGGCGATCACCGCGATAAAGCCGGTAGTTATGGTATACAAGGCGCCGCGGGTGCCTGGATTAAACGCATAGAAGGTAGCTACACTGGTGTAATGGGTTTGCCTTTGTACGAAACTGCAGCTTTGCTTAGAAAATGTGGCTTGGAAAATGTGACTTAGAAAGTATGGCATAGCAGTTTTTGATATTTACTTGCTTTGTAGGCTATGCGGGTGAATGGTATTTAAGATGGATAATAAAAATTAAAAAAATATTCCAAGAAAAATTGATTAAAAAAAGCGTCGCCCAGCAATATAAAGTTAGCATTAGTATTACAGAATTTATATATTAAGTTAAAAGAGAAGCAAAAGTGAGTGAAGAAATATTAATTAATGTAACGCCGCAAGAGACGCGTATTGCCATTATTGAAAATGGCGTGGTGCAGGAATTGCAAATCGAGCGCAGCTCATCCTTAGGTTTGGTCGGTAATGTTTATCGCGGTGTGGTTTGCCGCGTATTGCCCGGCATGCAATCCGCTTTTGTAGAAATGGGTTTGCAACGAGCAGCTTTTTTACATGCTGGCGATATACTGGAATGTGGCGATTCAGATGCACCACTGACGATTCAGAGTGTGTTGCATGAAGGTCAGTCGTTAATGGTGCAGGTGATTAAAGAGCCGATTGGTACTAAAGGTGCGCGGCTTACTACACACATTAGTATCGCTGGTCGCTTCTTGGTTTATTTGCCACAGCAAGATCATATTGGCGTATCGCAGCGTATAGAGCAAGAATCTGAGCGCGAGTTGCTAAGAGCGCGCTTGATAAGCCTGCTGCCAGAAAATCGTGTGGGTGGCTATATTATAAGAACGATGTCTGAAACCGCTACTGATGAAGAGTTGCTAGCAGACATTGATTATTTAACTAAGACTTGGGCGCATATTCGTGCAAAAAGCACCACGGTGCCCGAGCGCTCGTTGATATTTCAAGACTTAAGTTTACCGATGCGCGTCTTGCGTGATGTGGTTTGTGCGGGCACCGAAGTCGTACGTATCGATTCAAGTGAAACCTTTCAAAAATTAGTGGATTTTGCAAATTTATATGCGATTACTGCGCTAGATAAATTAGTTCATTATCAAGGCGAGCGTCCGCTGTTTGATTTATATAATATCGAACAAGAAATTGAAAAAGCCATGTCACGCAAGGTTGAGCTTAAATCTGGCGGTTATTTGATATTTGACCAAACCGAAGCGCTCACAACCGTTGATGTGAACACTGGTAGTTTTGTTAGTGGTAAAAATCTATCTGACACTATTTTTAAAACCAATTTAGAAGCGGCGCAAACCATTGCCCGCCAATTACGCCTAAGAAATTTAGGCGGTATTATTATTATTGATTTTATTGATATGGACGAAGATGCACAGCGTGTTACGGTATTAGAAGAATTACAAAAAGCCGTCGCTAGCGATAGATCACGCATAGGTGTAAACGGCTTTACGCCACTAGGACTGGTAGAGATGACGCGAAAACGTACTCGCGAGAGCTTGGCGCATGTGCTCTGCGAGCCTTGCTCAGCCTGTCAGGGGCGAGGAGAGCAGAAAACGCCACAAACAGTTTGCTATGAAATTTTACGTGAATTGTTGCGAGAAGCGCGTCAGTTCAATGCGCGTGAATTGCGTGTGCTGGCCGCACCAAAAGTGATTGATATGTTGCTGGATGAAGAGTCACAAAGCTTAGCGAATTTATCTGACTTTATAGGAAAACCAATTTCCTTACAGGTAGAGACACAATATAACCAAAGGTCTTTTGATATTATCCTGATGTAGTATTTTCCAGTAAGCTTGTTTGTTTTGGACTAGCGAAATTTTGTATTATGGCTATTTGATTAAACTGGCTAACAAGCTGTTTTCTAATGGCATGAATATAGAAACTAGTAAAAGCTGTGCCACAATAATAAAGGCCAGCGAACTAAGGTCTATATTGCCGGCGGTGGGAATAATTTTTCTAAGTACACTCAATATCGGATCAGTCAATTTATTTAAAATAGGCGCGATGGGTGTATGTGGATTTACCCAACTTAAAACGGCTTGTATCAGCACTGCGTATAAGAAAATAGTGATGCTCATGCTGATAATGCCAATGAGTGTCACGGCTAGAATGGTTGTCCAGATGCTGTTGCCAACGATTAATAAGGGAAAGCCTTTTAACCATAAAGTAGCAATGGTAAGAATAAACTGTGTGATATAGGCTAGCAATAAAGTGGAAATATCTATTTTTGGTATGCCGAAATTGCCTACCAGCATCAATAATTGACGCATTGGCTTTACTGCAAAATTGGTTAGTGTAACAATGGCTTGGGCGGCTTGATTTTGAAAAGACACTTTTGTCAGTTGAAAATAAAAGCGCAACAAAAATGCTAGCGTGAATAACTCAAGCACGGTTTGTAGTAAAAACAAAATAGCGTTATCTAACATTTTATTATTCCATCAAAAATTAATAATCAAGCAAAAGCACAGGCGATACCAAATTTTTTATGCGCCAAGTTGATCGCCTAATAAGACAGACTTCTCGGCAGCCGCTTTAGCCGCGCTCATAATGGCACTTTTAATATTGGCTGCCTCCAAAGCGAGAATGCCTTGCTCGGTGGTACCACCTTTTGACGTCACCTGCGCACGTAGCGTTCGGATATCTTCATTACTTTGTGCTGCCAATAAGCTGGCGCCGGCAAATGTTTGCAAGGCGAGCATGCGCGCATCTTTAGCTTTAAGTCCAAGACCAACTGCTGCATCTTGTAAAGCTTCGATTAGATAAAAAACATAAGCTGGGCCACTGCCAGATATTGCAGTTACAGCGTCCATTTTAGCTTCATCGTCCAGCCACAGTATTTTTCCAACCGCCATCATAATAGTAGCCGCGTGGTTACGTTGCACTTGGCTGAGGCTTGCGTCTGCATAAAGCGCAGAAACGCCAGCTTGAATTTGTGCCGGCGTGTTTGGCATTACACGCACGATGGATTTATAACCATCTAACCAGCGAGAAATATCTTGGCTTCTAATGCCAGCTGCAATAGAAATGACTAGTTGAGTACTCAATATTGGCAGTAATAAGCCGCATACTTCACGTAATTGCTGCGGCTTAACCGCTAAAATGATAACGTCGGTGTTGCTCAAATCAGTATAATCGGTACTTGTTTGCACGCTAAATTCTTTGCTAAGTTGCACGCGTTTTTCCGCATCAAGCTCGATTACCATAATTTCTGAAGTATTAAAACCATTGTTTTTTAAGCCGCTGATAATGGCTTTAGCCATGTTACCGCCACCAATAAAGCTAATCTTCATTTGCTGATAATCCTGTTTTAATATTAAACGACGTTTATTTTTTGATTAATTACTTTGTGAGTAATTTTTCTTGGCAATTATTTACTTTCTTGCACCAAACAAGGCTGAACCAATTCTTACGATTGTTGAACCTTGTTCAATGGCTATCAAGTAATCGTCAGACATGCCTATGGATAAGGTGTCTAGCGCAAATCCTTTTGCGCGCAATGCATCATAACATTCTCTCACTTGTTTGAATTGTGCCCGCTGTTTATTCTCATCGCTAGTAGGTGCTGGAATGGCCATGAGGCCACGTAATTTCAATCTGGGCAGATTATAAAATTCCTCGGCGAGCGTTTCTAACTCAAGTTGGGCAACACCGCTCTTGTTATCTTCATTACTCACATTGAGCTGCAGGCAAACTTGTAGCGGTGGCAAGTGTGCCGGGCGCGCATCATTTAAGCGCTGTGCTATTTTGAGTCGATCTACGCTATGTACCCAGGCAAAATTCTGTGCGATTAACTGAGTTTTATTGCTTTGTATGGGCCCAATAAAATGCCATTCAATTGGCAGATCAATAAGTTGAGCCTGTTTTTCTAGGGCTTCTTGTAGATAGTTTTCACCAAACATAGTTTGCCCAGCAGCAAAAGCTTCACGAACGGATTGCGCTGGTTGAGCTTTACTCACGGCAAGCAAAATAATGGTCTGCGGACATTGCGCCGTCTGTTTCGCTAATTGAATGGCAGCTAAAATATGTTGTAAGCGATGGCTAATGGTAGGCATAGTTCACTAAATTTAATTGGTGTGCATTGATAGTTTTTTATTAAACTAAATTAAGAATAAGGCTAAAAATAGTAAAGATAAGGCAGAGAAGGTATTGTTGGATAATTTAAAGCTAATTTAAACATTGGTTAGTTTTGATTCTAGCTTAATCACTTTTATACACTACTTGACCATACACCAAAGTTGTTTTAACTTTGCCCGCCATTTCCAAGCCATTGAATGGGGTATTTTTACCTTGGCTTTTTAAGCTACTAGGGCTGATTTTCCAGTATTCATTGGCATCAAAAATACAAATGTCTGCGTCGCTGTTTAGGCTTAAATTACCCGCTGGAATAGCTAAAATTTGCGCTGAAGATTGGCTCACTAAAGAAATTGCATCTAACAAACTTACTTTTTCTAGGTGCGCCCATTTTAAGGTAAGCGCTAGTAGTAACTCTAAGCCGGTGGCGCCTATTTCCGCCTCAGCGAATGGCGCTAGCTTGGCATCTTCATCTACTGGTGTGTGATCAGAACAAATAGCATCTATGGTGCCGTCTTTTAAACCTGCGCTTAACGCTTCTTTGTCGCGCTGCGTTCTTAAAGGTGGTTTTACGTGGCAATTTGAATCAAAAAAGCCAATATCATGTTCGGTAAGATGCAATTGATTTGCGCTTACATCACAGCTAATATTCGGGTTGGTTTTTTTCGCTTCACGTATCATCTCCACGCCTTCAGCGGTTGATAGTCGGCTAATGTGAATACGCGCGCCAGTTTCTTTGGCGATACGAAGTATGCTGGCCAGTGCCAGTGCTTCGGCCGCACTAGGAATGCCCTTTAGGCCGAGTCGGCTGGCAATTTCTCCGTCATGCGCCACGCCATCTTTTGCCAAAAATGGTTCTTCCGCATGTAAAAATAAGGTAAAGCCAAAAGTCGCGGCGTATTCCATTGCGCGCCATAATACTTGGGTATCGGTGATCGCAATATTCGCTTGAGAAAAGCCAACGCAGCCCGCCTCACGTAATTCACCCATCTCAGAAAGCACTTTTCCCTGCAGTTGGCGCGTGAGTGCGCCTAGTGGATAAACGTGTGCAAGGTTGAGTTGTTTTGCGCGATGTTTAAGCATTTCTACTAAGCCCGGTTCATCTAACACTGGGTCTGTATCTGGCTGGCAAGCTAAGCTAGTAACTCCACCAGCAACGGCTGCTTGTAACTCGCTGACTAGGGTGGCTTTATATTCCTCGCCAGGCTCACGTAATCTTGCCGATAAATCGACTAAACCTGGGCAAACAATTAAACCGCTCGCGTCTATAATTTGATTAGCAACAAAGCCTTCAGGAGTATTGCCTAAGGCGATGATTTTTCCTGCCGCAATAAATACATCTATATTGCTATCAATTTTGTTTATAGGGTCTATTAGTCGACCATTTTTGATGTGGATTTTCATGCTGGTATTCCAGACGTTTGATTGCTATACGGTAAAGTATTAAAGTGCAGAGTCCGAGTCAATTAGCCGCCTCCTGCCAATATTGCCATGACTGCCATACGTACGGCAATGCCGTAGGTGACTTGCGGTAAAATCACTGATTGGCTACCATCGGCAACGCTAGAATCAATTTCTACCCCACGGTTCATTGGACCTGGGTGCAATACAATCGCATCAGGTTTTGCTAGGCTTAATTTTTCTTGCGTTAAGCCGTAAGTTTTAAAATACTCTTGTGCGCTGGGCAACATGGCGCCATTCATGCGCTCGTTTTGTAAGCGCAACATCATCACTACATCAACATCTCTTAGGCCGGCTTTCATGTCGTGATAAACATGTACGCCTAATTTTTCTACTTGTGCAGGTAATAAAGTTTTAGGCGCAATCACCCGTACTTCTGGCACACCAAGCGTGGTCAGCGCGTGGATTTCAGATCTTGCTACGCGTGAATGTAAAACATCACCAACAATCGCCACTCTTAAATTATGTAAATCTGGTTTGTATTTACGGATAGTAAAAGTGTCTAGCAAGCCCTGCGTTGGGTGTGAATGGCGACCGTCGCCTGCATTAATCACATGAATATGATCCGGCACATGCTTGGCAATAAAGTGTGCCGCGCCAGATTGTGCGTGGCGTACCACAAACATATCCGCATGCATGGCAATTAGGTTGTCAACCGTATCTAAAATCGTTTCACCCTTGGATTGCGAAGAGGTATTCACATTTAAACTAATCACATCGGCAGATAAACGTTTGGCGGCAATTTCGAAAGTGGTACGTGTGCGTGTGCTGTTTTCAAAAAACAGGTTGCACACGGTTTTACCGCGTAGCAAAGGCACTTTTTTAACTTCGCGCTCGGCTACACCCACAAACGATTCTGCGGTATCTAAAATTTGATTCAATATTCTTTTGGGTAAACCTTCAATCGATAGAAGGTGTCGTAATCGCCCGTCAGCATCTAGTTGAGGGTTGTTCATACTTTAGTTCTGCTCAATTGATTTTGTGAGATAGAAGCATTTAGTTTTAGGCTCAAATTGCCATCTACATCTTGTATTAGCTGTAAATTATGTGACGCATCCAAGAGTATGTCTGCGGCTGTAATCTGCGGCGTAATAGGCAATTCACGTCCGCCACGATTCACCAGTGCTACCAATGTGATGCTGGCAGGGCGACCATAATCAAACAACTCATTCATGGCGGCGCGCGTGGTCCGTCCTGTATAAAACACATCATCGATTAAAATAATATGCTTGTTTTCGACGTCAAATGGAATCTGGCTCGGGCGATTCTGTGCTTTTAAGCCGCGCTGATCATAGTCATCACGGTAAAACGACACATCCAATGTGCCGTGTTCAATCGCCTTGGCCTTAATGTCATTTTCTAGTAAAACTAGCAACCTTTGCATTAACCAAACACCGCCACTTTGAATGCCGACTAATGCCGTATTGTCTTTCAACAATGGCTTAAGCTTTTGCGCTAAGGTATTAAGCAGATTTTCTGCATGAGGAAGTTTGATGTCATTTGAGCTCATAACATCATTTTACTTGTATTTTGTGCGCTTTGCACGAAACTACAATGACATCGTTTTTAATAAAAATATCACTAACCCGTTATCCCGACGAAGGTCGCGATCCAGCGCTGTCAATAACAAATAATACCAATACAGAATACGCTTACCAATGGGCTAAATTCGGCTGTATTTTTGCGTCTTAATGACAATGGTTAAGCGGTGAGGGTTAATTATTCTGGATATCCGTATTCTGTGATTGATTTGGCAAATTAAATCAGAGATTAACCTTCCATATAGACGTCGTTGGTATAACGTCATATTCGGCTCATTTGCGCTATCCGAAAATTTTACTGACTGTCGCCTAAGGG
>JBBAOU010000055.1:0-10470 GCA_040401175.1 Methylotenera sp.
AGGGGCGTCTTTGAGCCAAACTAGCTCAGACTTCCATTGTGGTAACTGTGCTGTGAGCTTGCTGTAGCTAAATTTGAAGGTGTTGTCAGCTTGGTACTGCTCATTTTGCCATGCCAAAGCCTTGTTGTAGACCACGCGGCAGCAGCCAGCATATTGACGCATAGCGCGAGCTTGCTCGCCATTAGGCATCAATTCAAACTTGTAGGCTTGCAAGCGTTTCATAGTTCTATCATATTTAGTCTATGAGAAATAACAATGATATTAGACACGGTAGGCACTGTGTATTTTTAATGCACGTTCATTTGGTCTTTGTGACCAAATACAGGAAAGAGGTGTTCACTAAAGAAATCTTAGATGACTTGCGCCCAATCTTTGCGGCGGTGTGCAAAGACTTTGAAGCAGCGTTGGTGGAGTTTGATGGTGAGGATGACCATGTGCATTTACTTGTGAACTATCCACCTAAAGTTTCTGTTTCAGTGTTGGTGAATAGCTTGAAGGGTGTGTCTAGTCGGATGATACGCAAAAAGAAATATCCAAGTATTGCCAAGAAATTGTGGGGTGGCGCACTCTGGTCGCCCAGCTACTTTGCAGGAAGCTGTGGCGGCGCACCGATTGCGGTCATTCGTCAGTATATTGAGCAACAACAAACACCGCATTGAACGCCTTTGGCGTTCGTGCTATTCATCCTCGCCCTGAAGGACGAGGCTTTCCGCACAAGATGGTAAAGACAATACAACTAACAATTTACTCATCGCAACTCTCGTAAAATAGACAATTCTGTATATAAAATTAATTAACTCATATTGCTGCAAATAAAACAAAAAAAGTCTTTGTATTCAAGTAATAATTATTATTATTTCGCAACACTAAAAAATCATACAGTATATATATACAGGTCTGTATATATATTTTTATCTTATTTAGTATAAAATATACTCATGTATTAAGTTGGTTGTTAAAATGATGTCTACGTTAAAAAGTAAAATATTGGTAGTGGCAACAGACCTTTTTCAAACGAGGGGCATTAATTCGACTGGCGTAGATACGATTGTTGCAGTGGCCGGCACCACAAAAATGACACTTTATAAATATTTCATCAGCAAAGAGAATTTAATTCTTGAAGTGCTCAAAAAAGGGCATGACGACTTTCAAAGTTGGCTGAGCGAACAACTGAATACCAACTCAAAAAAGCCTAGCGAAAAATTATTAAAATTATTTGAATTTATTGAAGAATGGGTTACATCCCCAAATTTTCGCGGCATGGGCTTTATCAAGGCTTCTGCTGAATTCCCTAATGAGGAAAGCCCTGTACACCAACTATCTGCCGAGCAGTCTCGCGAATTTAGACAATACATATGTAGCCTGGCTACTGACGCCAATATTAAAGATGCCGAAGGCTTGGCCTTGCAACTTTCTCTACTGTTTGAAGGTGCAGTGCAAGCCGAACAGATGAAACGCGGCTCAGGCGCCATGAAATATGCTAAAAAGGCGTCAAAAATATTAATTGATGGCGCTTTGTCAGATTGATTTTAAATTTAATGTTCAGATAAATAATCTAAACAAATGTAAGTAGATATTAAGTTGCTTGCTTGTACTAGGCATAAAATAAGATAATGTTTTTTTAAATTCAACTTATTCACATGCATACACTCATTTGCGGCTCTCTCGCTTTCGACACCATTATGGTGTTTCAAGATCAATTCAAAAACCACATTTTACCGGACAAGATTCATGCGCTTAGCGTGGCATTTTATGTACCAGAAATGCGCCGGGAATTTGGCGGCACTGCCGGCAATATTGCCTATAACTTGCAATTGCTCGATGGCAATCCACTTATTATGGCCACTGTAGGTGAAGACTTCGCCAGTTACACACAATGGCTAGATGGTCATAAACTTAATACCGAACACATTAAAACCATACCCAACAGTTTTACTGCCCAAGCTTTTATTACCACCGATATTGACGATAACCAAATTACCGCGTTTCACCCCGGCGCAATGACAGAGTCTCACAAAAACAGTGTGCACGATGCCAAAAATGTCACGTTGGCGGTTATTGCGCCAGATGGTCGCGATGGTATGTTTCAACATGCGCGCGAATGCTTTGAAGCCGGCATCCCATTTTTGTTTGATCCAGGCCAAGGCTTACCGATGTTTAATGGCGAGGAATTGTTACAGTTCATCGAGATGGCAGATTACCTAGCAGTAAATGACTACGAATCTCAAATAATTCAAGATAAAACTGGTTTATCATTGGATGAGTTAGCCTTGAAAGTTAAAGCGCTAATCGTAACTCTAGGTGGCGCTGGCTCACAGATCTACGCAGATGGTCAACGTTTTGATATTCCATGCGTTAAGGCAATGAGCATTGTTGATCCAACCGGTTGTGGCGATGCATATCGCGCTGGTCTAATGTATGGCATGGCAAAAGGCTGGGATTGGCAAACTTGTGGACGTTTAGCTTCAACGATGGGGGCGATTAAAATTGAAAGCCGCGGCGGACAAAATCACAAGCCTACACGTGAGGAAATTGAAGCCATTTATACGCAGGCATTAGTCAATGAAACTACTATTGCTGAGTAAGAAAAGCACTAATATTGGCTGGGAAAAAGCATCTTATAAACCAGTTCAAGCTACTTTAAATTATTTAAATAAAGGAATAATGATATGAAAACAAGACAATTATTAGCGATTGGGCTTTTAAGCTTGGTACTAGGAGCCTGTGCAACATCAAATTCAGGCAGCGTTTACAGTCGCGATGATGCACGTAAAGTACAAACAGTTAGAACAGGTATCGTTGAAAGTGTACGTTCGGTCAAACTAGAAGGCACTAAAACACCAGTCGGCACCATTGCTGGCGGTGCTATTGGTGGCATTGCTGGCAGTTCAATTGGTCACGGCAACGGCAGTACCATTGCAGCCGTACTAGGCGCGGTTGTCGGCGGCCTTGCTGGCTCTGCAGCAGAAGAAGGCCTTACACGCAAAGACGCTTTAGAAATTACAGTGAAAATTGATGGTGGCGCATTAGTGGCTATTGTGCAAGAAGCTGACGAGCAATTTAGAGCTGGTGATAGAGTGCGTCTAATTGAAAGCGGCGGAACAACACGCGTTTCGCACTAAATGTTTACTCAGTATAAATTTACTGAAAATGTATAAATAAGTAATTAATCAACCATTCAAGCCTGACAACAAAAGTTGGAGTCGCAGAAAATCATGCGATTCCGACTTATCGAATAAGTTAATCGACATTCGTTAAATGTCAATAAACCGTAATCTCACTGTCATTAATTTTTAACCTCAATTCATTAAAGTCTCCTTAATCTTAAAGGGAGGAATGTCATGGCTGGTAAAGATTTGACTTTGCTTGAAAATACAAACGAACGAAGCCGTAAGCAGATTGCCTTGCAGGAATCGCTACAAAGACGTCTTAGCATAAGCCTAGCGCGCACGCCGGCCGAAATTGAAGAAGCACAGCGTCTGCGTTATAAAGTATTTGCAGAAGAAATGGGCGCACAGGTTTCCGGTACCGATGGGCTGGATATTGATGGCTTTGACCAGTTTTGCGACCATTTAATTGTACGTGATAGCGATACTAACCAAGTGATTGGTACTTATCGAATTCTAAGCCCTGAAAAAGCCAATGAGGCAGGCGGTTATTATTCTGCTGGAGAGTTTGATTTAAGTCGACTAGCACATTTATTTAGTCGTACGGTAGAAGTAGGCCGAGCCTGCGTACACCAAAACTACCGTAATGGCGGTACCATTACAATGTTATGGGCTGGGCTTGCCAAATATATGCAAATCAACAACTACGAGTACATGATAGGTTGCGGTAGCGTTAGCATGTCTGACGGTGGTCACGCCGCCGCAAGTTTATATCAAAAACTCCAGGATGATTATTTGTCGCCAATTGAGTATCGCGTATTTGCACGCAACCCTTTGCCGATCAAGTCATTACGCACTGACATGCAAGTAGCTTGCCCGCCATTAATTAAAGGCTATTTACGACTTGGTGCTTATATTTGTGGCGAGCCAGCATGGGATCCCTATTTCAACACGGCCGATATGCTGGTAATGTTATCTTTATCTAGAATAAACCCAAGATATGCTGCACACTTTCTAAAATAAAGGGTATGCGAAAATCGTATAATTATTTTGCCATCATTAAATACACATACTATTACTACTGAACTGATAACGACCAACAGAATTACTAGGTACTTTAGGATTGGACGAATTGCGACGCATACCCTAGCAGGGGTAATCATTGCATCAGCGATATTGCCGCTTGCTAGCAAACTGCTAAAACGGCGCATCATTAAATGGTGGAGCTCGCATTTGTTAGTTGCGTTTAACATTCGCGTTGTTTCTCACGGTCATATTCCGCAAGTCAAAGATCAACTAAACACCACTATGTTTGTCGCTAATCATATTTCGTGGACAGATATTCATGCACTTAACAGCTTAATAGCGCTAAGGTTTGTCGCAAAATCGGAAATAAGAAGTTGGCCGGTGATAGGTTATTTAACCTACAAAGCCAATGCCCTTTTTATTGATCGCGGCAAACGTCAAGATGCCGCACGTATCGTAAATATCGCCGCAAATAGCTTAGCTTCTGGAGACAATTTGTGTTTTTTCCCAGAGGGCACAACGACAGACGGCACCGAGATTAAGCGCTTTAAAAGCAGCCTGATAGAAGCAGCTATTCAAACTAATGCAACTATTAGACCAGTCGCAATTCGTTATCCGACGCCAAGCGGCTCGGCTAACATTGGCGTGGCATATGCAGGCGAAACTACGATGCACCAGTCTATGTTATCAATATTATCTCAAAAGCATCCAGTGGTTGAGCTACATTTTCTAGCGCCGATTGCAATTAGTGAGTTAGCTGAGCACGATAAAGATCGGCGCGCATTAACACAGCATATAGAACAATTGATTCGCGATAGCTTGGATTTACAGTACGAACGCTTACTCTAAAAGATTAGGTTTTAATGGCTGATCTAAGGGATTAGACGCCACTTGCGTGATTACTTTTGTATGGATATTCATAGCCGTCAACTGACCGCCCCATAGACAACCAGTATCTAACGAATACACGTTGTTTCTATGTTGCAGCCCTAACGCTGACCAATGCCCAAAAATCACTTCTGATGTTTGTGTCGCTCGGCTTGGTATATCAAACCAAGGCATAAAGCCATTTGGAATATTTTGCAACTCGCCTTTAAAGGTAAACTCCATTTCACCTTGTTCGGTACACACGCGTAATCTTGTCATTGCGTTAGTAATCAAGCGCAATCTATCCAAGCCGACTAAATTATCAGACCAGTGATACGGCTGATTACCATACATATGTAACAAAAATTCTAAGTAATGGTCACCCTGTAAGGCAGCTTCAACCTCGGCTGCATAAGCCACCGCTTGCTCAACCGTCCATTGTGGCAATAAACCGGCATGCACCATCAGAAAATTATCTTGCTGCACTATTAATCGCTGATGGCGTAACCAATCAAGCAAAATAGCGCTATCTTCTGCAACCAGTAAAGCATCTAAAGTATCGCCTTTATGCGCTTTAACAAAGCCATGCGCCACCACCAGAGCATGCAAATCGTGGTTACCTAATACCACCTCTAAGCTATCTTTATACTGATAACACCAGCGTAATACTTCTAATGAGCCACTACCACGGTTGATTAAGTCACCCACTAACCAAAGCTTATCTGATTTAGGGTTGAATTGAATACGTGTTAACAATGCCTGAAAAGCATGATAACAACCTTGAATATCACCGATCGCATAAATGGCCATTGAAACCCTATCACCCATAAAAAAGCCACTTAACTGACTAAGTGACTTTTTTTACTTTATTTAATTAAACAGCCTTAAATATAGCCTGCAGTTAAATGCTAATTAAAAACCAGCACGTGCGTCTTAGCTCTTTAAAGCGTCTGGCGCACTTATGTTCTATTGATCTATTTGGCTGGTATTGCTGCCGCAACTACCTCTGTTGAAGCTTTTGGTTTAAAGTTAGCGCCGCCGGCATTAGCCATTTCAGCTACTGCATTAGCAATTTCGCCATCAGTTAAAGCTGGGTTACCCCCTTTAGCCGGCATGCTACGAATACCATTAATCGCATGGCTAATTAAGGTGTCGTAACCTTGTGCAATACGTGGTTTCCAAGCATCTTTATCGCCAATTTTTGGCGCATTCATCAAACCTGCAGCGTGGCACATTGAACATACCGCTTGAACAACTTCAGCACCACTCTTGTCTGCGTGAGGGCCAGCATCTGCCACAGCCAATTCAACTGCTGCAACTGGCTTGATGTTAGCTTCAACCTGCGCAACAGCTGCGGCTGGCTCAGCCACATCAGGCGCACCAATCACACCAAAAGATTTAGCAATTAATGCAATAATTAATGTAAATGCTAAAATGCTACCAGGTATCACAAGGATCAATTGCCAAAATGTAGAACCCTTGTATTCTTTATCTTTAGTACTCATTACAGTAAATCCCCATAAATAATTTGTTATAAAACTATTATACCTATACTTTCAAATAAGGTAACGTGCGAAGGTAACAAGACATGAAATGTCACACTTTGCTATAATAAATGGATGATTGCGCTCGTAGCTCAGCTGGATAGAGTGTCGGCTTCCGAAGCCGAAGGTCACAGGTTCGACTCCTGTCGGGCGCACCAAAAAATGTTACCTTGCGGCGATAGTAGTTACTAACCAAAATTCTTCGTGCCTTGTTTGTGCCAATTTCGTGCCTAAACTGTGCCCAAAAAATCCAAACTCTTTACCAAACCACTCCAAACTGACTGTTAGTGTCTCGTGCCAATAGTATTTCGTATTTACAAACTTTTACTCAAATTTAAGATTTGATGTCTGGTATAAATTCTAAAAGATCATCAACATTACAACCAAGATAGTTACAAAGTTTATTCATTGTATCTAAATCAATTCTGGTTGCTGTTTCATTCAGCGCTAAATCATCAAGTCAAAGCAATCTAATGCCAGTCAAACTATTCGCGCAGACTTCTCTAATAATTCGTAATAAATCTTGCGCATAGGGTTTTGTCATCATATCTTGCGTGCCTGTAGCGTATAGTTCAGACCATAATCCATTTGTTCCAATGGGCTTCGCAATAACATATTCATGATCGACGTAGCTTTGAATACCCCAGCTTGGCAATGCTGCAATACCACGGCGGCTTGCAACGAGTTGCATTATTGCAACCGTGAGTTCTGTCGCGCGTCTTTCAAACACAATATTTGCTGGTTTAAGCACATTACGGATGATGTCTATGCGATCTTCTGGAACGGGATATGTAATCAACGTTTCATTCCTAAAATCTTCAGCTAGAAATCGCGCTTTATTGCGCTTAATATGATCTGGTGGTAATACAGCCATAATTTCAAATTTGAATAATGGTTGATGTTGCAAATTACGTACCTTTTCAGGTACACCGCCAATAACTATGTCGGCTTTTCCCTCACGTAATAAGTGCCAAGGATCGCTATGAAAACCCGCCACCAAATCAATCTCGACTTCTGGCCAAGCACGTCGAAACGCGTCCATCACAGGTGTTAGCCAATCAAAACAGGTGTGGCACTCTAAAACAATTCTAAGCTCGCCTGATTGATCACTTTTCAAACGAATTAAATCACGCTCAGATTTTTCAATGAGTGGTAACAACTCATGGGCTAAATCTAAAAGTCGTTGCCCTGCCGGGGTAAAGCGTAAGCCCTGCGCATTGCGCTTAAACAGTGTTATTTCATAGTGCGTTTCTAAGGCACGTATTTGGTGAGACAGTGCAGATTGCGTTAGAAAAACACGTTCAGCAGCTAAGCCTAGCTTACCGGTTTCGGCAATGGCTTTGAGTGATTTTAAATGGCGAATTTCGATCATTACTTATAATCTTTTCTATGTAATATGAATTTAATTCAAATTTATCACAAAAACTTTCGCTTTATTAAATTATTTTATCGCCACAAAATGAACACGTTACTTTGAGAAGAGATTAGAAAATGGCAAAACATATAATAAAATCCCACATTTTAGGTTATCCTCGTGTGGGCGGAAAGCGCGAGTTAAAATTTGCACAAGAATCTTTTTGGCGTGGAGAGTCGTCATCAGATAATTTACAACAAACGGCACAAACCTTACGTGCTGAACATTGGAAAAAGCAGCAAGCGGCTGGCTTGAGCTTTATTACCAGTAACGATTTTTCTTTATACGATCACGTGCTGGATCACTCGGTGTTGTTTGGTGCATCACCTAAACGATTTGGCAAAATTCCTTTTGGTGCAAAAAACATTTCTCCAGAGAATGTTTATTTTGCGCTTGCACGCGGCAATATTGAACAGCCTGCAATGGAGATGACCAAATGGCTAGATACCAATTATCACTACATCGTACCTGAACTCAATGCCGATACGCAGTTCTCGATTAACGCACATGATTATCTGGCGCAGCTAGATGAAGCACAAAAATTAAGTTCGAATGTGAAACCCGTATTGCTTGGGCCTGTGAGCTTTTTGTATTTGAGTAAAGCGCGTGACATTAACAAATTAGACTTATTAGATAGCTTGGTTCAGCAGTATGCGCATTTACTGCAAGAGCTTCATGCTAGAAAAATAGCATGGCTGCAAATTGATGAACCTATTTTTGCATTGGATTTAGACGATGTTTGGTTAAAAGCTTTTGAACGTGCTTATGCATGTTTTAGAATATTGCGTCCAAAACTATTGCTTACTACATATTTTGCTAATGTTTCACGTTACCAGGCTTTCATTACCCGCTTGCCTTTAGATGGTATTCATATTGATTTAGTACGTGCACCAGAGCAATTGGGGCCGTGGATCAATGCAATCCCTAGCCATTGGGTTCTATCGGCTGGGGTGGTTGATGGTCGTAATATTTGGCGCAATGATTTAGACAAAACGCTCGCATTATTAAAGCCTTGGGTGCAAAGGCTAGGAGATCGTTTGTGGGTAGCTCCTAGCTGCTCGTTACTTCATACGCCAGTCACTTTGGCGCATGAAGTAAAACTGGATGCCGAAATTAAGTCTTGGTTAGCCTTTGCCGATGAGAAGTTAGCCGAGCTTCATGTGATTACTAAAGCATTGAATCATGGCGCTGATTCGGTAGCTGATGAATTGGCGATTTCGCGTGCTGCAATTACTTCGCGCAACAATTCTAGTCGCGTTCATTCAGCCAGTGTGAAGGCACGAATTGCTCTATTAGATATAATAAATGCAAATCGTCACAGCCCATTTCTAGTGCGTCAAGTAGCACAAAAAGCACGTTTGAATCTACCGTTATTGCCCACTACGACAATAGGCTCCTTCCCACAAACAACTGATATTCGTACGAGCCGCGCCACATTAAAGAAAGGCGCTATTAGCCAACAAAAATATGATGCAGATATGGAATCACATATTGAATATGCGATTCGTGAACAAGAAAAGTTAGGCCTTGATGTACTTGTGCATGGCGAAGCCGAGCGTAATGACATGGTAGAGTTCTTTGGAGAGCAGTTAGCAGGCTATGCGTTTACCGAAAACGGCTGGGTGCAAAGTTATGGCTCACGCTGTGTAAAACCGCCAGTTATTTACGGCGATGTTTATAGACCTCAACCCATGACAGTAGCTACAGCACAATTTGCACAATCCCTTTCTAAAAAACCTGTGAAAGGAATGCTTACAGGCCCGATTACTATATTGCAATGGTCGTTTGTGCGTGATGATCAATCCCGTGAAGCTACGGCAATGCAATTGGCATTAGCCATACGTGATGAAGTGTATGATTTGCAAGAAGCTGGCATTGCCATTATTCAAATATACGAACCAGCATTGCGTGAAGGTTTGCCATTGCAAAAGACTGCTTGGACACAATATCTGGCTTGGGCGGTGCGTGCATTCAAAATTAGTGCCAGCGTGGCGAACGATGACACGCAAATTCATACGCATATGTGTTACGCAGAGTTCAACGATATTTTGCCAGCCATTGCCGCGATGGATGCTGATGTAATTACCATTGAGACATCGCGCTCTGCCATGGAGTTACTTGATGCCTTTGGTGAATTCTCATATCCTAATGAAATTGGTCCTGGTGTTTATGACATTCATTCGCCACGGGTACCTTCGGTAGAAGCAATGGAAAAACTCATGCTCCGAGCAATCAAGGTAATTCCAGTTGAAAGACTTTGGATTAACCCTGATTGCGGTCTAAAAACCCGTGGTTGGGAAGAAACAAAACAGGCACTTGAAAATATGGTCTCTGTGGCAAAAATTATGAGAAAAAAATTCATTTTAACACCGCACGAATAAAACACTACAAAGCATATATATAGCTATTTGTTTTCAATATTTAGCTATATATTGTGTTTTGTAACTTGCAATACCCCATCATATTGCGCTATAGTTCGTTCATACGGTTCTCGATTTTAATCAAATGTTGA
>JBBAOU010000056.1:0-10408 GCA_040401175.1 Methylotenera sp.
AAGCTTAGCGCTATTGATTGTTACTTGCAGGACGCTATTTTAATGGGATTCTATATTTCTGTGATTTATTTTATAAATTTTTAACGACAAGCGGTATATTGTAAATATACTATTTTCATAAATGCACTATAATGCGTTCGTTATAAAAACATCCCTTTTCGGAAGAGTGGATGAGCGGTTTAAGTCGCACGCCTGGAAAGCGTGTTTAGGCTAATAGCCTAACGCGGGTTCGAATCCCGCCTCTTCCGCCAGTATTTCTAAAGTATTTTACTTTTTTTTCTACTAAAATAAATTTCCTCTGCTAAGATCATTCATGCACAACGTAATTTCCACCTAGTTATGGCGGATTCTCTGACTAAACTTAATTTCAATGATGGTAATCTATTCATATCATCCTGAAAGCATTTATGACCATTGATTCTAATGACCAATTACCACCAAAATCTCCAACATTAAAAGAGGCCTTTTGGTATTGGCTAAAACTTGGCTTTGTGAGTTTTGGCGGCCCAGCCGGCCAAATTGCTATTATGCATCACGATTTAGTGGAGAGAAAACGTTGGATTTCAGAAAAACGCTTTTTACATGCGCTTAATTATTGCATGGTATTACCGGGGCCAGAGGCGCAGCAATTGGCGACTTATATTGGCTGGTTGATGCACAGAACTTGGGGTGGGCTGATTGCCGGCTGTTTATTTGTGTTGCCGTCACTTTTTATTTTAATTGCGCTTAGCTATGTTTATTTGCGCTTTGGCCAGCAGCCCATTGTGACCGGTATTTTGTATGGCATTAAACCTGCGGTTGTTGCCATTGTCCTATTTGCAGCCTATCGTATTGGCAGTCGCGCTTTAAAAAACAAATGGCTGTGGTTGATTTCATGGTCATCTTTTGTTGCGATTGTTTTTTTCAAGCTACCGTTTCCTTTAATAGTGTTGTTTGCTGCTGTCATCGGCTATATCGGTAGTCGCTATTTCCCAAATACTTTTAACTTAGGCTCTGGGCATCAATTTAGCCATAAAAGCTTTGGCAAAGCAATGATAGATGATGATACTTCTACACCTGAACATGCAAAATTTAACATTAAGCACCTGTTTAAAATATTGGCGGTAGGTTTGACTGTATGGTTAGTTGCTATGGGCTTACTGACAATCATTTACGGCTGGCATGCAACATTTACCCAGATGGGCTGGTTTTTTACTAAGGCCGCATTAATGACATTTGGTGGTGCTTACGCGGTATTGCCTTACGTGTATCAAGGCGCAGTGGAGCATTATCAATGGTTAAGCACTACGCAAATGATAGATGGATTGGCTTTGGGTGAAACTACACCAGGTCCGCTGATTATGATTGTGGCTTTTGTTGGCTTTGTCGGTGGCTGGACACAGCAGGTATTTGGTGCGGAAAGTATTTTATTATCTGGCGTAATCGCCGCCAGTATCGTGACTTTTTTTACGTTTTTACCTTCGTTTATGTTCATTTTTATGGGTGGGCCATTTATTGAAAACACACAAGGTAATTTAAAATTTACTGGGCCATTAACTGCCATTACTGCTGCTGTGGTTGGGGTGATTTTGAGTTTAGCGTTGTTTTTTGCTGCGCATATCTTTATGCCGAATATTGGAGTTTTACCTAATTTTGTAGTATCAAATTTTTTATTTTATCAGATTGATTGGTGGTCGGTAGGCCTTGCAGTGATTGGGTTTTTAGCCTTATTTAAATTCAAACTAAGCATTATTAAACTGATTTTTATTTTTGCAATGATAGGTTTTTTATTGACTTTTGTTCATTAGATTGAGCTTATCCAGGATTAATTCGTCGCTATAAATTCGAACTATTAAGCATGTGTTGAGTCCTTGTTATAAATAAACTTATTACTTCTAGCGAGCAAATATGAAAAAAATTCTCTTATCAGTTTTGTTATTGGGGGCGACACAGATGGCAAATGCGGCTTGTTCTGAATTCTACAATCACCAATTTACTACCTTACAGGGTGAAAAAATTAATCTGTGCGATTATCAGGACAAACCAATATTAGTGGTGAATACCGCCAGTAAATGTGGCTTTACGCCTCAGTTTGATGCGCTTGAAGGTTTGTATAGCAAATATAAAACTAATGGTTTGTTAGTGATTGGTTTTCCATCCAATGACTTTAGGCAGGAACCGGGTAGCGATAAGCAAATCGGCGATTTTTGCAAATTAACCTATGCCGTTAAGTTTCCGATGATGACTAAAAGTTCAGTGACTGGTGATACAGCTAATCCATTTTACAAACAGCTGACGGCTAAAACTGGCTTAGCACCTTCATGGAATTTCTTTAAATATGTGATTTTGCCGGGTGGTAAAGATGTATACGCCTATAGTAGTGATGTGAAGCCGGATTCTAATGAGATTCTAGCCAGAATTAAACCTAGTTTGAAATAAGGTTGGTTTAGAGTCAGTTTTGGATAATAAAAAAGGCGCTTGTTGCGCCTTTTTTTAACTGCTAATGCCTTGCAAAGATAATGCTGTGTTGCAATTAAGTCGGCTTGCGAGTTCTTTCCATAATGATGGCAGACAATTCTTCTACTGAACGACTGGTTGAATCTGCCCAAGTAATGCCTGCATTACGCATTAGGTTTTCTGCCGTGATGATTTCTTTTCTACAATTATCTAAAGAAGCATAAAAGCTGCCAGATCTACGCTCGTTACGCACGACATGTAGACGTTCTGGCTTGATGGTTAAGCCAAATATTTTATCTAGATGTTTATGCAAAATAGCCGGTAATGCGCCACGCTCAAAGTCTTCTGGAATTAATGGATAATTGGCTGCTTTAATACCAAATTGCATAGCTAAATAAACGCTGGTAGGAGTTTTCCCGCAACGAGAAACGCCAATTAAAATCACCTGTGCCTCTTCTAAGCCAGAATTTGTCATGCCGTCATCGTGATTCAGCGTGAAATTAATCGCTTCCATGCGGTCGTTGTACTGGGAACCCATGACACTATGCGCAATGCCTGCACCCGTCAGTGGTTTTTGATCTAATTCAATGCCTAGCGGGTCTATGAAGGTGTTAAATAAGTCAATAAAGTAGGCGTTGGATTGCTTTAAGGTATTACGTAATCCCATGTCGCCTAATGACATAATCACTACTGGCCGACCACCATTTTTCTCAGCAGCGTGCAAAATCGAAATCTGTGCGAGCTTGATTTTATCGAGTGTGTCGGTAAATGGCATACGCACTTGGGTAAAGTTTGTGCTTGGAAAATGCTCAAGCAATTTACCCAAGGCGCTGGCGGTAATGCCAGTACCGTCAGAGATGAAAAATACGGTACGATTAAGCATAACGCTTAGCCATTATTTCTTAGCTAAACGTTGCCATGTTGCAACCACAGTATCTGGGTTGAGCGACATAGATTGGATGCCTTCTTCAACTAGCCATTCAGCGAAGTCAGGGTGATCTGATGGGCCTTGGCCGCAAATGCCGACATATTTACCTAGGCGATTACACGTGTTAATCGCCATTTTAATCAAGGCTTTAACAGCATCATTACGCTCATCAAAACCATCTGCCAAAATACCAGAGTCTCTATCCATACCCAATGTAAGTTGAGTTAAGTCGTTAGAGCCAATTGAGTAACCATCAAAGTAAGCCAAGAACTGTTCTGCTAATAAAGCGTTAGATGGAATTTCGCACATCATAATAAGACGTAAGCCATTTTCACCACGTTTAAGACCATTAGCCGCCATGATTTCTGTCACAGCTTTTGCTTCAGCTAAAGTACGCACAAAAGGAATCATCAACTCTACGTTAGTTAAACCCATTTCATCGCGTACTTTTTTCATGGCAGTACATTCCATGGCAAAGCATTCTTTAAAGTCTTCAGCCATGTAACGCGCGGCGCCACGGAAGCCTATCATTGGATTTTCTTCATCTGGCTCGTAAATCTCACCGCCAACCAGTTTTTTGTACTCATTAGATTTGAAATCAGAAGTACGGACAATTACTGGTTTTGGATAAAATGCCGCAGCAATGGTTGCAACGCCTTCTGCTACTTTGTCGATGTAAAATTGTTTAGGTGAAGCATAACCGCGTGAACGATTTTTGATGGTGGTTTTGATTGCGGTTGGCATTGCATCAAAATTCAAAATCGCTTTTGGATGAATACCAACCATATTGTTAATGACAAATTCCAAGCGCGCCAAACCTACGCCATCATTCGGTGTTTTTGCAAAACCAAAGGCCATGTCAGGATTGCCAACGTTCATCATGATTTTACATGGTGCCGGCGGTAGCGTTGAAGTGGCTTGTGTGCTGATTTCAAAGTCAAGTGCGCCGTGGTAAACAAAGCCAGACTCGCCCTCTGCACAAGAAACCGTAACGATTTCACCTTCGCGTAAAATATCCGTTGCGTTTACAGAGCCAACAATTGCAGGAATACCAAGTTCACGGGCAATAATCGCCGCATGACAAGTACGTCCGCCACGGTTAGTGACTAACGCACTTGCACGTTTCATGACTGGCTCCCAGTTAGGGTCTGTCATGTCAGCCACTAAAACATCACCAGGTTGTACCAAATGCATGTCAGCCGGATCAAGCACTATTCGTACTGGGCCTACGCCGACTTTTTGCGTAACCGCGCGGCCAACCACTAGTGGTATGGCTTTGTGTTTATTTAGTTTAAAAGTCTCAGTGACGTTATTTAAAGACTCTTGAGATTTAACTGTTTCTGGACGTGCTTGCAAGATATAAAGCTTGTTATCAATGCCATTTTTTCCCCACTCAATATCCATAGGGCAGCCGTAATGGGCTTCAATAGTCATGGCGTAACGTGCTAACTCTAATACATCTTCATTTGAAAGTGAATAACGGTCGCTGTCAGCCACATCTACATCAATAGTATTTGTGCTTTTGCCGGCTTGCGTTGCGTCAGAAAAGATCATTTTAATGAGTTTTGAACCCATAGTGCGACGCACAATTGATGGCTTACCTAATGCTAGGGTTGGCTTGTGGACATAAAATTCATCAGGATTAACCGCACCTTGCACCACTGTTTCACCTAGGCCGTAAGATGATGTGATGAACACGACATCCTTAAAACCAGATTCAGTATCAATCGTGAACATGACGCCAGCACAGCCAATATCGCTACGCACCATTTGTTGTATGCCGGCTGATAAGGCCACGTCAGCATGTACGAAACCTTTGTGTACGCGGTATGAAATGGCACGGTCGTTGTATAAAGAAGCGAAAACTTCTTTAATGGCATGCAAAATATTGTCTAAACCGTGAATGTTTAAAAATGATTCTTGCTGACCAGCAAATGAGGCATCAGGTAAATCTTCTGCTGTGGCTGAAGAGCGCACTGCAAAGGTTGCACCGTTGCCAGATTTTGCAATTAACATTTCGTAATGCGTAGCAATGGCTTTATCTAGCGCAGCTGGAAAAGGCGCTCCCATAATCCATTCGCGTACTTGTTTGCCACAAATGGCTAGCGCTTGTGTATCGTCTACGTTTAATTTATCAAGTTCAGCATTAATTTTAACGTCTAAACCATTCACTGCTAAAAATTCACGATAAGCATCGGCTGTGGTTGCAAAGCCGGTTGGTACGCGAACACCCTTTGCTGATAGCTGAGAGATCATCTCACCTAAAGAAGCATTTTTACCACCAACTGAAGGTACGTCTACGTTTCGTAGATTTTCGAATGGAATAACGTGAACTGACATGATGGTTCCTTAAACTTTGCAAACAAGTGAATAGATTTCTAGTTTTTTTAATACATCACTTCACTCAAATTAATGGCATTCAGCCCTGATTTTTTCAATGAATGAAGCGCAATGAGAGTTGGCGGGACGTTAAATATTAAGAGGTTTATTAATTTCAGTTATTTTGCCTAAAAATATAGCGCTTGTCACCTGTAAATCTACACTTTGGTATAAAAATGATGCATGCTAACAATTTACTGCTAAATAGATAGTACAATAAGTATAAAAAGTAATTCCTGTCAGCTAGAATGCACATTTGTAATTATATGAAATTAATACTTAGCGTGCGATAGCCTTAATGAAATTTAGTCATTAATGTTGGCTGTAAAATTATTGCAAAAATTAAAAATAAGAAGCACAATAAATTTTTTATGATCACAGCCAATAACAACAATAATTTGACACCTGAAATCTGCATTAAAAGCACAGCACGTCTGCATATGGGTTTTTTTGATTTGCACGGAGGCTTAGGTCGAAAATTTGGCAGCATAGGCTTAAGTTTAGACACACCTACCATTGAATTATCTGCGCAAATGTCAAGCCAATTAAAGGTTGAAGGCATTTTAACTGTCATAGATAAAGTAGCAACTATCGCCCAACAATTCATCACTAAAGTTAATCTAAATGGCAGTGTTCACCTAAATATTCGTCAGCATATTCCAGAGCATGCGGGTTTAGGTTCTGGCACTCAAACCGCGCTAGCGATAGGCGCTGCGATTAGTCAGTTGTACAAACTCAATTTAAGCACTGCGCAAATTGCCGAACTCACTGGACGTGGTGGTCGATCTGGCATCGGTATTGCAGCATTCGATTATGGCGGCTTGTTAATCGATGGCGGTCGTGCTGCCGGTGCAAATACCTCATTAAATAAATTTTTATCAAAAGTGCCGCCATTATTAGCTAGGTATGATTTTCCTGAAGATTGGCGAGTGTTATTGATACTTGATGCTAGTCAGCCAGGTATTCATGGTGAAGTTGAGCGTGAGGCTTTCAAACATTTACCTGAATTTTCAGAGAGTCTAGCGGCTCATTTGTGTCGATATGTGCTGATGCAGGCCATGCCTGCAATAGTGGAGCAGGATTTAACGGCATTTGGTTTTGCTATTCAAGAGTTGCAGTCACATGTAGGTGATTATTTTTCTCCTGCGCAAGGTGGGCGTTACGCTAGTCAACAAGTAGGTGCGGTATTGCAGGCTTTGCAAAATATGGGGGTGGCTTGTTTCGGCCAAAGTTCTTGGGGGCCTACCGGATTTGCTGTGTTCGAAAACGAATTAGAAGCAGAAAAGCATTTGCAGCAATTAGAAACGATGTTTTTAGATAGCCAATTAAGTTGGAAAATTTGTAGCGCACGAAATGCTGGCGCAGAGATTGTTTAAGTCGCCTAAACCTTTAGGCTTATTGGCGCGATTTGTTTCGGTAGCAGCAATCTAATCTTCTGAAATTGGCTTAAAAAAGTTAAGGGAATTAGTATGGAAAAAGTCAGTATTTTACATTTGTTTACCGCAGCAAAAAATGCTAGCCCATTTGATATTAACATGGCGTATGACGCCGGTTTTGATAAGGTTACCAGCTATACCAATGTGACGCTGGCTGAGTTGGCTGGATTAACACAGGATGCTATTTTTTCCCGGGCTTTATCTGGTGTGAAACGTGAAGCTATTTTTATTGGCGGTCGTGATGTGGATCTAGCCATGCAAATGTTAGCGGCCGCAAAAAACGCCATGTTCGCTCCTTTTGCCTGCTCAGTGATGGCCGATCCATCCGGTGCATTTACTACCGCTGCGGCAATGATTGCTAAGATTGAGTTTCATCTAAAAAGTCAGTTTGGTGAAGATTTAAGCGGAAAAACTTTTTTTGTATTTGGCGCTACTGGCCCCGTGGGTAGTTGTGCCGCCATTATTGCCGCACAGCAGGGCGCAATGGTGCAATTGGTGGCTCATCGCTCAATAAGCGATGTTGAGGCAAAAGCCGCCGCTTGGAACGCGGAATATGGCGTGAATATGCAGGTGGTCGATGGTGCTAGTGAGACGGCCAAACTGAACGTATTGTCCCAAGCTGATATTGTTGTTTGTGCCGCGGCGGCAGGCATTCAAGTGATTAGCCAAGAACATTTAGCCTGCGCAAAAAAATTAAAAATTGTTGCAGATGTAAATGCTGTTGCGCCTATGGGTGTGCAGGGCGTGAGTATGAATGATGATGGCGTGTTAATTGCAGGTAGCAAAATATATGGCATCGGCGCGATGGCCATCGGCCAACTCAAATATCAAACGCAGCACCAATTGCTGAAGCAATTACTTGCGCCGGTTCTTTCATCTGAAAACCATCAACCTGAAAGTCAGCAGCCTCAAGCCGTAAAGTATGTTGAATTTAGTGCAGCATTTAAATTGGCGAGTGAGCTATTAAAACGGCCCTTTTAATTATTGCCTTGTCTGCTAGGCCTTTTGTAATGGCAGCTAGACAGGCAGGTTATAAAGTTACCGCCATTGATGGGTTTGCCGATCAGCAAACGGTTGCCGCGGCTGAGATGGCTATTTTGGTTCATTATAATCACTATGGATTTGATGCCAAGGCATTGCTTGCAGCTGTTGCTAAATTAGATACGAGCCGATATTTTGGTTTTGTTTATGGTAGTGGCTTTGAAACACAGCCAGATTTGTTAGCAAAAATTGCAGCATTGATACCATTGATTGGTAACACGGCGCTAACTGTAGGTTCGATAAATGCAGCGGATAGTTTTTTTTCTGCTTTAGCAAGCGGTAATATTCCATGCCCTAAAGTCTATAAAGAATTGCCTGGCGATGTTGATTCAAAGGTTTATTTGAGAAAGTTAGTCGGAGGCTGTGGTGGGACACACATTAGTTTTGCTAATGTCGACTCTGGCACAAGCTGCAATCAATATTATTACCAGCAGTTTGTTTCGGGTCAGTCGGTGTCCTTGTTATTTGTTGCAAATTCTCGTGCGGTTGAGGTGATCGGTTTTAATGAACAATGGTGCAACCCAACTGAAATGTTGCCATTTCGTTATGGTGGTGCAGTCAGTAATGTTGAATTATCGCAAGCTGTGAAACAGCAATTAATTACAGCGGCAGAAAAAATAACGGTAGCGTTTGGTTTGCTTGGCTTAAATAGTCTAGATGCAGTGGTGAATAATGGATTGGTTTATGTGTTGGAAATTAATCCAAGATTGAGTGCTAGCTTTGATTTGTATGAAGCAGATAAATTATACGAAGCTAACAATAGAGCGTTGAATTTAATCGATGTACATATTCAGGCCAGTAGGGTGGAAGTTTTGTTGCAGTTTAAAGCGGCCACAGCTTGCAAAGCTCATGCGGTAGTTTATGCCGTCAGCGATATTGTGATTGCTAGTACATTTACTTGGCCGGCTTGGGTGCTGGATATTCCGCGGTTAATTTCACCACAAAAAGAATTTAGACTGTTGGCTGGAGAGCCTATCTGTACTGTGATGGCGCAGGCTGAAAGTGCAGAAAAAAGTAAGCAATTAATAGACGCCCGATTAGCAGAAATACAGCAATTATTATCATGAACGGATTAAGAGGGAACAACGTGCAAAAATCTTCAACAGCATCAATGCAGGCGCATTCAAGCGTTAACCAACTGAGCGCATCGTTAGTTGATCAATTAGTACATCAGGCTGGTGAATTGCAAATAGGTATTTCTAAGCACGCCTCGGCTTGTACGATTATAGATGCCGGCATCTTGCATGCCGGTAGCGCGGAGGCCGGGCGACTTATTGCTGAAATTTGTATGGGTGGTCTGGGGCAGGTGAGTTTGCAATCTGATACGCGATTTCCTCAGTGGCCGAATGCTATATTCGTGACTTCAACACAGCCCGTACTGGCGTGTTTGGCCAGTCAGTATGCCGGTTGGGCGCTGAGCCATGAAAAATTCTTTTCATTAGGTTCTGGCCCAGCGCGCGCATTAGCGCAGCGTGAGCATTTATTCAAAGAGCTTGATTATCAGGACGTGGCGACTAACACCTGCATTGTGCTGGAAACCGATAAGATTCCGCCAGTAGAAGTCATCGACAAAATTGTACGCGATACCAAAATTGCCGCTGAAAATTTAACCATAATCTTAACGCCAACGACTAGTATTGCCGGTGTGGTGCAAATTGTAGGGCGTGTGTTAGAGGTCGCTTTACACAAAGCGCATACGCTACATTTTCCACTAAAAAATATTATTAGTGGTACCGGTCTGGCCGTTTTGCCGCCGGTAGCCAAAGACTTTATGACGGCAATGGGCCGCACTAATGATGCCATTTTATTTGGTGGGTCAGTCAGTTTGCAGGTTAAAGGTAGCGATGCAGATGCGGCAGTACTAGCTTTAAAATTGCCAAGTAGCGCTTCTAAGGACTACGGCAAAACCTTTGCTGAAGTGTTTAAAGCGGTTAATATGGATTTTTATAAGATTGATCCTTTATTGTTTAGTCCAGCCAAAGTGACGATTACCAATGTCGATACCGGTAATGGTTTTGAGGGTGGTCAATTGAACGCAGACTTAATCGCGCTATCGTTTAATGATTAGATTTGCACTGAATGAATGGTCGCGGTGTATTGCCTAGTCGTTGGTCTGATTGAAGTATTTGTTTGAATTTAGCAGGGGCGCGGAAACCCTCCCCGTTCAGGGGGAGGATGGATAGCGCGG
>JBBAOU010000057.1:0-1923 GCA_040401175.1 Methylotenera sp.
GTTTTCCCCACGCCCGTGGGGGTGTTTCTATATGAAAAGGAATATGGCATGAGTAATATTGGTTTTCCCCACGCCCATGGTCAATCGCTGTTTGATTAGAGTATCTTTGTAGTTGCTGAATGGATTTGGTTCTCTGTATAAATTGATAGTTATAATTTATACAGAATTTTTTGAACTGAATCAGCGACGCGCCCAGTATTTATGGTGCTTGAAAGAATTTTAAATGGTTATTGAAGAGAGAATGTAGATGTTCAGCCGGGCTTGAGGTGCGCAGTCATTGTTGCTACAAGGGCTCGCTATGGTCTAGGAAATGGCAGTTTAGCACGCTCTATTTTCACTAGATATTTTTTACCCCAGCTCAGCTAAAATTAATATAAACAGCCCGCGACTACATCACCCATTCGTTGTCAATTAGCTTTTCTAGGGGCTTGAAATTTTGTTTGTAAGCCATTTTTTGGCTGTCTTTAATCCAATAACCAAGATATATATAAGGGAAGTTTAACGATTTAGCCCAGTCAATTTGCCACATTACGTTATAAGTACCAAAGCTGGCTTTAGTGTCGCTGGTTTCGTAGAAGGTGTATACGGCAGAAATCCCGTCTCGCACCAGGTCAATCACACTGACCATTTTAAGTCGGCCATTTTCTCTAAATTCAACCATGACACTTTCTACATTGGACTGACATAGAAAGTTGTTGTATTGCTCCATCTCATCTTGTTCTGATTTGTCTATTTTTTTAGGCTGACTTTTATTGCTGGACGCATCTTTTTTACTTTCAATTTCATCCGCATGCCGCGCTTTTTGGTAGGAGGCATAAAGCGCATAATGTTCTGCATGAAAAGCTACTGGTAGAAAGCTGGTGACAAGATTTTGGTGGTGCTTGTAGGCGCGTTTTTGGCTACGATTGGCGATGAAGTCTTGCAGAATAATACGCACAGGTATGCATTCACGGCAGTTTTCACAATGAGGTCTGTAGGCAAACATGCCGCTGCGCCTAAAACCTTGTTGAATCAGACCACTGTAAACCTCGGCATTAATTAAATGTTGTGGTGAAGCAATTAAGCTTTGTGCCAGCCTGTTCGACAAGTAGCCACAGTTGTAGCCAGTTGTAACATAAAACTGTAGTTTTTTTAAGGGCGGTTCGCTGGGCAAGGTCATAGAAAAAATTATAAACCTAGTGATACATTTTTGTATGAATTTTTAGACACTTCTTATCAGCGCTGATAGCTGCGATATGAAGTCATCTCGGCTAATTTCTTTCGCACCGAAACTTGTTAAATGTGCTGTTTTCATCTGACAATCGATCAGACCTACACCTTGGTCTTTTAGTTTTTTTACTAAGCTCACAAAGGCTACTTTTGAAGCATCAGTCACATGATGAAACATGCTCTCGCCATAAAACATATGGCCAATTTTAACGCCATAGCAGCCACCTACCAATTTGTTATCCAGCCAGCATTCCGCACTCATGGCATAGCCTGCCGCGTGCAATCTACAATAAGCCTCAATAATATCAGCCGTAATCCATGTGCCGGGTTGGCCTGCTCTTGCAGTGTTGCTGCACGCGCTCATTACCTGATGAAATGCGCTATTAAAACGTATTTCAAACGGGCAGTTTTTGAGTGTTTTTTTAAGTGAATTTGATATTTTTAATTCATTAGGATAAAGCACCATGCGTGGGTTTGGGCTCCACCACATAATCGGTTCGCCATCGCTAAACCAAGGAAATATGCCTTGCCGATAAGCACTTAATAATCGCTCGAATGATAAATCTCCGCCTATGGCAATTAAGCCGTTAGGTTCTGCCAGCGCTTGCTTTAATGGCGGAAAGTCGCAATCTCCATCAATAGCAGCAACGCGTCCGTTGGGTAGTTGGTAATCGGCGTGGCTCATAAACTTTGTTTTAATTTTGTGGTCGCAGG
>JBBAOU010000057.1:2023-9202 GCA_040401175.1 Methylotenera sp.
AATGAGCATCAACGCTATAGTGCGCAGGTCAAAGAATCGGCTGAAGCTAGCACAGAGTTAGCGCATCGCATGCTGAAAGCGGGCAATTGGAATCAATTGGAGCTTGCTAGAGAGCAAAGCTTTTATGCTGACGCGGTGCTGGATTTGGCTAATACCAAAAATCAACAAACCAGCGCGTACCTAGCATTATCGCGCTTACTTATGTTGCCGGTAGAACAGCTTAACTTGCAGGATCGTTTGCCAGATTTGCCCAAAACTATCGATGAATTGCAGCGTTTTGAAGCAAGTGCTTTTGAACAGCGACTAGATTTACAGGCCATGCGTTTAGAAACCCAAGCGTTAGCAAAAAAACTAGGCCTTAGTAAAACTACCCGTTTTATCAATGTGCTGGAAATTGGGCCAGCGAGAGTGCTGGAAGGTCAGCGTAGCAGCCCTTATAAAAAAGGCGTGGAGTTTAGTTTTGAATTACCTTTGTTTGATTGGGGCGAGGCTAAAGTAGCGCGGGCTGAAGCAATCTACATGCAGGCAGTCAATAATGCAGCGCAAATGGTGTTTGATGCACAATCTGAAATAATTGAGGCGCACAGTTATTATCTCGCTAGTTACCAGATGGCAAAACATTATCGTGATGAGATTGTGCCATTGCGAAAAAAAATATTGGATGAAGATCAATTGCGCTATAACGGCATGTTAATTAGTCCGTTTGAGCTGCTCGCTGATGCGCGTGCACAGGTAATTAGTGTGAACGGCTATATCACTAAGCTACATGAGTTTTGGCTGGCTGAAACAGCGCTACAAATGACACTTAGCGGTATCACCAATGATAAAGAAGGGCGCTAATGATGGATAATTCTCAGACTAATGCTAAATTTAGCCGTCGTAATTTTTTTAAGCTGGCAGGTGCCGGCATTGCCGCATCAGCAGTGAGTAAAGTTGCAATGGCTGCCTTGCCAGAAATCATATCGGCTGATAAAGGCCATACGCAAGCGCCACTTCATCCCAATACTGGCCGACCTTATAATCCGGTAGTCACGCTGAACGGTTGGAGTTTGCCTTGGCGCATGAAAGCCGGCGTTAAAGAATTTCATTTAGTGGCAGAGCCAGTATTGCGTGAGATTGCCCCCGGTATGAAAGCGCATTTATGGGGCTATAACGGCCAAAGTCCAGGCCCGACCATAGAGGTGGTTGAAGGTGACCGGGTGCGTATTTTTGTGACTAATCGCTTGCCAGAAGTGACCAGTATCCATTGGCACGGCCAACCACTGCCCAATGGCATGGACGGCGTAAGTGGGCTTACTCAGCCAGCAATCCCGGTAGGAAAAACGTTTGTTTACGAGTTTGAAGCCAAGCGCGCCGGCACTTTTATGTATCATCCGCACGCCGATGAAATGACACAAATGGCAATGGGCATGATGGGCAGTTGGGTGACGCACCCAAAAAATCCAAAAACCATACAGGTCGATAGAGATTTTATATTTCTGCTAAACGCTTACGATATAGAGCCGGGCAGTTATACACCCAAAGTAAATACTATGCTGGATTTCAATTTATGGACTTGGAATAGTCGCGCATTTCCTGGTATAGATCCTTTAGTTGTAGGTAAAAATGATCGAGTGCGTATACGTATGGGTAATCTCACTATGACCAATCATCCGATACATTTGCACGGGCATAGTTTTCAGGTTACCGGCACCGATGGTGGCTGGGTACAGCCGAGTGCCAGATGGCCGGAAGTGACTACGGATATTGGGGTAGGTCAAATGCGTGCTATTGAATTTGTGGCGGATAATTTAGGTGACTGGGCTTTGCATTGTCATAAAAGCCATCACACCATGAACGCTATGGGACATCAAGTGCCGACTTTAATCGGTGTAGAGCAGGACGACTTGCTAGAGAAAATTAGTAATTTAGTCCCCGACTATATGGCGATGGGAAAAACCGGTATGGCGGAAATGAGTGAAATGTCAAGAGCGATGGAAATGCCCTTGCCAGAAAATACCCTACCGATGATGACTGGCGTCGGTCAATTTGGTGCGATTGATATGGGCGGCATGTTTTCCACGCTAAAAGTACGCGACGGTCTGGCGCGAGATGACTATAAAGACCCCGGTGCTTATCATTTTCCAAAAGGCAGCGTCGCTTATGAGTTTGTTGGCAAGGCGCCAGCAGTGCAACGGCCGACAATGACTGAAGATAAGTCTGGCTTAGATGTGCAGGTACGAAAGCCTACCGGACACGCCGGACATTAAGTGCAATTAGTGGTAAATCAGGAGGATCGCTATGCAATATCTCATTATCAAATATTTAATCACCGCTGGCGTGGTAGTGCTGGTGTCTGAATTAGCAAGAAGAAGCGATAAATTAGGCGGACTCATTGCCGCCTTGCCACTAGTTACATTGCTTACGCTGATTTGGCTATATGTAGAACAGCAACCCGCTAGCAAAATTGCGAATCATGCTTATTATACTTTTTGGTATGTGTTGCCAACCTTGCCCATGTTTTTACTTTTCCCATATTTATTGCCTAAATGGGGCTTTGTTATTAGCTTAATCGCTTGCGTGTTATTCACCATAATCGTCTTCTTATTGTTCGCTTTAGTAGTGAAGCAATTTGGAATTGATTTGTTATAAACAATATTCTAAGTAGGGTTACTGAGCCTAAGTTCCAGTAAAAAAAGCTTCTTAATCATACGATTAGCGCGTAAAATGTTCACACTTTAAAATTAGTAGCGAATACCTTGGAACAATACTTAACCATGCTTGCAAAGCCGATCCACACCTATCGCCCGTATTGGGCGAAGCGGTTTGGTGCGGCGCCTATGTTACCCATGAGCCGCGCCGAGATGGATGTGCTGGGTTGGGATAGTTGTGACATTATTTTGGTGTCTGGTGATTGTTATATCGATCACCCAAGTTTTGGGGCGGCTTTAGTTGGGCGTTTATTAGAAGCGCAAGGTTTTCGGGTGGGAATTATTGCCCAGCCGGATTGGCAAAATGCCAATGCGTTTAAAGTGTTAGGCAAGCCTAATCTGTACTTTGGCGTAACCGCCGGCAATATGGATAGCATGGTTAATCGCTACACCGCTGATAGAAAAATCCGTAGTGATGATGCTTATACGCCAGACGCAGCGCCTAACAAACGGCCAGATCGCGCGGTGTTGGTGTATAGCCAGCGTTGTCGCGAGGCGTATTCTGACGTGCCGTTAATTATTGGCAGTATTGAAGCCAGTTTGCGCCGTATTGCGCATTACGATTATTGGAGCGATAAAGTTCGCCGCAGTATTTTGGTCGATTCTAAAGCCGACATTTTGCTTTATGGCAACGCTGAGCGTGCCTTAGTGGAATTAAGTCACCGCATTGCCAAAGGTGAAAAATTGGCGGATATCCAAGATATTCGCGGTACGGCTTTTTTGCGCAAAAAAATTCCAGAAGGTTGGAGCGAGATTGAAAGTACTAAGTTGGATCGTCCTGGCGTGGTGGATAAACCGGTTGACCCGTATGAAATGAAAATGGGTAAAGCTGACGCGAGTTGTGCAACGGATGAAAATAAACCGGGTGCGACAACTGAGAAAGAGGCTTTACCAGAAGGCACCAAAGCCATAGAAATTATCCGTAAGCCCAAAGCGGACAGAGCGAAACAGGTGGTGCGTTTACCTGATTATGAAGCTGTTGCAGCAGATCCAGTGCTGTATGCGCATGCTTCACGTGTACTGCATTTAGAAGCCAACCCCGGCAATGCGCGTGCGCTGGTACAAAAACATGGCGACCGTGAAGTCTGGCTAAACCCGCCACCGATTCCGCTAACGACTAAAGAAATGGATTATGTGTACGATATGCCGTATGCGCGTAAACCGCATCCTGAGTACAAAGACGCTAAAATTCCAGCGTGGGAAATGATACGTTTTAGCGTGAATATTATGCGCGGCTGCTTTGGCGGTTGTACGTTTTGTAGTATTACCGAGCATGAGGGCCGCATTATTCAAAGCCGTAGTGAGGCCAGCATTTTGAAAGAAGTCGAAGAGATTCGCGATAAAGTGGAAGGCTTTACCGGCGTGATTTCTGACCTTGGTGGGCCTACGGCGAATATGTATCGCATTGCTTGTAAAAGCGAAGCGATTGAAAAGTCTTGCCGCAAAATGAGCTGTGTTTATCCGGGTATTTGCGAAAATCTGAATACCGACCATACCGCTTTGATTCAACTTTACCGCAAAGCGCGTGCGATTAAAGGTGTTAAAAAAATCTTGATTGGTAGCGGCGTGCGTTACGATCTTGCCGTTAAATCACCAGAATATGTCAAAGAATTAGTCCAGCACCATGTGGGCGGCTACTTAAAAATTGCCCCTGAACATTCTGAAGAAAACGTTTTAAGCAAAATGATGAAGCCGGGCATGAGCGCTTATGATGAATTTAAAGCCATGTTTGAGAAATTTAGTGCCGAAGCTGGTAAAAAACAATATTTGATTCCTTACTTTATTGCCGCGCATCCTGGTACCACTGATAACGACATGCTGAATTTGGCGCTATGGCTTAAGAAGTATGACTTTAAGTTAGACCAAGTACAAACGTTTACGCCTACGCCTATGGCGATGGCAACCGCGATGTATCATTCAGGGAAAAACCCACTACGTAAAGTCACGGTTGATTCTGAAAATGTGGCAATACCAAAAGCGGGTAATGTGCGTAAGCTGCATAAGGCATTTATCCGTTACCACGACCCTAATAACTGGCCGATGTTGCGTGAGGCCTTAATTAAAATGGGTAGAGACGACCTGATTGGTAATACCAAGCAGCATTTGATTCCTGCTTGGCAGCCGCTTTCAAACAAGCCTGTGACTACGGTAAGTGGTAAACCATTGGAAAGAACTATTCGTCCAAGACGAGTGTCAGAAAGCAAGCGTAAATATTCTTAAGATGTGTTTTTCTAACATGATTTTAGCCATATTTTTAGAGAGATAACTTTGAAAATATGGCCCTTAAAAAATAAGTATTTACGCTATTTATAAACACTTACTTTTAAAGGTAGCCTATGTTTTCTTTATCTTTGTTTCTGCAAAAATCATCTAAAAGTCTGACCACACTTTGTTTGTTAGCTTTTCTCACAAACAATGCCTACGCTGAACCAGGTTTGTTTTGGAAGCTTGAGTCGCCTGCAGGCAAAACTAACTATTTGTTTGGTACCATCCATACCGATGATAATCGTGTAACGGACTTTTCGCCTGCGGTGACTGACGCACTAAAATCCACAGACGCATTTATGATGGAAACCTTAGCGCCCAATGACCCAAGTGTTTTTATGATGCCAGACGGCGATTTGAAAACCATACTCACGGAAAAAGAGTTGGATAAACTCTATCAGCTAGCCGAGTTTCATGTAATGCACCGTGATGCTGCCACCCACATGAAACCCTGGTTACTGGCTGTGGTATTCGACTCTCCCAAACCTCTAACACCATTCGCGCAAGACAATCTATTAATGACAAAAGCCGAAGAGTCAGCCAAAGAAGTTATTGGTATTGAAGATACACAAGAGCATTTTGGCGTGATGGATAACTTCAGTCGCGAAGAACAGCTTGTCATGTTACGTGCAGTATTAAAACGTAGCTCTAGCCAAAAAGAGCATGACTTTGAGCGATTGATGAATGCTTATTTAGCTGGTGATAGCGATAAGGTCGCAGCCTTGGACGAAAAAATTACCGGTGGCATGTTGCCAGCAGCTTTGTGGGCAAAAATGCGTGTGAAATTGCTCGATGAGCGAAATGTTGTGATGGCGCAGCGCATCGTTGATGAAGCCAATAATAAGCGTGTGTTTGTTGCCGTCGGAGCTTCTCACCTCGCCGGTACCGGCGGCCTGATTGCTAGATTAAAGCAGGCTGGTTTTAAATTAACGCGTATTCAGTAAGCGCTAATCTTGTGATGATTAATTATCCTAAGCGCTGACTTCTCGGGTAATTAATCGGTTATTAACTTAAGCTAATTACAAGCGCCATATTTAAACAGCCTTTTTTAAAACTTTATATTCAATTAGCTTATATGAATATAAATATTTATTATTTAACATAATTAACATGCCTTGATAAAATGCGCTTTAAGTAAAAATATATAAAAATAATGGCGCTTCAATGAAATCAGCTGCAATCAAAACATCAGCAATGAAATTCTCTCTAAAGTTATTACCACTATTCGTTTTGCTGGCTAGCAGCGAAGCCTCAGCAACCGATGGCTATTTTGCTTATGGCTATGGCGTAAAATCTTAAGGGATGAGTGGCGTAAGTATTGCTTTGCCGCAAGATGCTTTGGCCGCCGCGACTAATCCAGCTGGTATGGATTTAATTGGTGATCTTATCGACTTAGGCGCTACTTGGTTTAGGCCAATTCGTGAGGCGGAAATTTCAGGTAATCTTGGGCCCGGCGTTAATGGCACTTACGATGCCAATGATAGCAAAAATTTCATCATTCCTGAATTTGGCTATAACCGTCAAATTAATCCTGACGTAACGCTAGGCGTGAGTGTTTAAGGCAATAGCGGTATGAATGCTGACTATAAAAAAGCCGTGCCTTTACTTGGTAGCACACCTGCCAGTATTGATTTAATTCAACTATTTGTTGCGACTACGGTTACATGAAAACTTTCGCCAGCTAATACTATCGGTGTGTCAGTTAATTTGGCTTACCAGCGCTTTACAGCAAAAGGATTAGATAACTTTGCTTCTCCAGCCTCAACTTCTAGCGACAATGTGACCAATAAAGGCCATGACAATTCATACGGCGCTGGCCTACACATAGGCTGGATTGGTCAACTGAATTATTTTGTGACTTTAGGTGGCACTTATCAAACTAAAACCTATATGAGCAAATTTGATAAGTACAAAGGTTTGTTTGCTGCAGGTGGAGATTTTGATATTCCTGAAACCTACGGTGTTGTTATTACTGTTAAAGCGACGCCGCAATTAATGGTTGCAGCTGATGTGCAACTTATTAATTATAGCGATGTAGCTTCTGTGGGTAACTTTTCACTTTCAAATTTAGGGAATGGTTTAGGAGCAAATAATGGTGCAGGCTTTGGTTGGCGCGATGTAACCGCAGTTAAACTAGGCGCAAGTTATGTTTGGAACGAGCAACTCACCTTAAGAGCGGGTTATAATCACTATACGCAACCTGTACGTAGCGGCGAAGCACTGT
>JBBAOU010000058.1:0-8868 GCA_040401175.1 Methylotenera sp.
TGCTAATAATTAGTGCAATATTTTCTGAAATTTTTTCAGTTTAATTGAGCTCTTTGCACTAGCCACACAATTAAAGCAAACTTACCTTTAAAATGAGATAATAAACGCTGAAGATTTCAGCTGAGAATTGACATCATCGGCTGGAAGAATCTAAAGCTAAGAAGTTTAGCCGACGCACTGATAGTAGAGCATGCAGCACTCACTAAACTGGATGATGTGCATGCGCTATTTGACTAGTCAAAGCTTGAAGCGCATTTAGTCAGCATTCACAACAAAGCCGCTGGTTAAAAGGCTAGGCCGCCACTGATGATGTTCAAGACGTTGCTATTACAACTAGGTACGCACTATCCGACCCACAATTAGAAAAGCAATTGGCCAGTGAATATTATTTCGTCGCTTTGTTGCGATTAGGCTTAGACCAAACCGTCCACGACCTCAGTACGCTGTTGCGCTTCCGCAAGAAGTTAGCCGATGGCGTATGGGATACGTTGTTATAAGAGATTAATGCGCAGTTAAGTCGTCAGCAACTGTATATCAAGGCCGGTGAAATCAGCATCATGGATGCCAGCGTCATTCAAGCTAAACAGGAACTCCCAAACAAAAGGCTGGATGGCAACAATACAAAATACACAAGACGCAGAAGCGGGCTCTAACCTTAAGGCAAGTTCAGATGGTAAGCAAAAGACCAATTATGAATACAAGGCACATGTTGCGCTAGAGGGAAAAGGCTTCATCAAGACTAGTGTGTTTACGGCAGGCCATGTCAATGATTCAAAGTGTTTTGCACCTTTGCTATCAGGCACGGAGGCTGCGGTCTATGCAGCAAGTTTCGTTATTGCGTGAATGCACTTTCATTAAGACGTGACACTTAATCTAAGTTTAATCGTAATTAGCATGCTAATACTTGATCCTTATGATAGCTTTTCAGATTGCTGCACACGCCACATCTGCGCATAGCGTTGATCCAACACTAATAGTGACTCATGCGTACCCCGCTCGATAATTTCTCCATCTGACATGACCAAAATTTGATGAGCATGCGCAATAGTAGACAACCGGTGCGCGATAATTAATGTGGTGTGATTTTTGGCAAGCACGTTTAATTCTTTTTGAATAGAGCGTTCAGTTTCAGAGTCCAATGCAGAAGTGGCCTCGTCAAAAACCAGCAGTGCTGGATTTTTGAGTAGTGTTCTAGCAATCGAAACACGTTGTTTTTCGCCACCAGATAGTTTCAAACCTCTTTCGCCAACGCTAGTATTGTAACCGTTAGGTAAACTCATAATAAAATCGTGTATTTGTGCCGATTGTGCTGCAGATTCAATTTGTGCTTGACTTGCACCAGGTTCACCGTAGGCAATATTAAACCCAATGCTATCGTTAAATAAAACAGTATCCTGCGGCACAATGCCAATAGCTTGGCGAAGGCTTGCTTGCTTGACTGCTTTAATATTTTGATCATCTAAACAAATTGCACCTGACTGCACGTCATAAAATCGAAATAAAAGTCGCGATAAGGTACTTTTACCTGCGCCACTATGTCCTACAACTGCTGTTGTTTGCCCTGGTAATATGTCAAATGACACTTTTTTTAATATTTCACGGTTTTGTTCATAATGAAAACAAACATCCTTAAAACTAACATGTGGCCCTAGCTCATGTGAGTAGATCTGCAACGATTGCGCATCTGGCTCATCTGCAACCTCTTGATCTGTTTCAAGTAAATGAAACATGCGGTCAATATCTGTCAAAGATTGCTTCATCTCACGATAAAGCACACCTAAAAAATTAAGTGGAATATAAAGCTGTATCATTAGCACATTCACTAATACCAAATCACCAATAGTCATTTTCCCGCTTGCCACACCTTGACTAGCCAAACCTAAAATAAACACTAAACCAGTTACGATAATACTTTGCTGACCAAAGTTTAAAAATGCTAATGATTTTTGCGATTTGGTAGCGGCTTGCGCATATTGTTTTAAATTGACATCATAACGCGCAGATTCAAACTGTTCATTGCCAAAATATTTCACTGTTTCAAAATTAATTAATGAATCAACGGCATTTTGGTTCGCTTTAGAATCAAGATTGTTCATTTCGCGCCTAAAATGTGTGCGCCACTCGGTTATCAACACGGTAAAAACCGCATAACAAAAAACAGCAATGGAAGTCACAACCACAAACCAAATATCATATGCATAAAAAAAGTAGCCAAGCACCATAGCAAGCTCGATGAGCGTGGGGATAATGCTGTACAAAGAATAAGAAATGAGCGATTGAATGCCACGTGTGCCACGCTCAATGTCGCGTGTCATGCCACCGGTTTGACGCGACAAATGAAACCGTAACGATAATGAATGTAGGTGTTTAAACACTTGCAAACCTACCTGCCTTACCGCATTTTCAGTTACTTTAGAAAAAATCAATTCACGCATTTCTGCCAACAGAGAGGCGGATAGCCGCAATAATCCATAACCCACAATTAAGCTAACAGGCACAACGAGCAATGCTTGTGAAATAGTTGTGATGCTCATCGCATCCACAATCTTTTTAAGCATGATGGGCACGCCCAAGTTGGCCGCTTTTGCCACAACTAAGCACAGTAAAGTAAAAATAATGCGTGCCTTATAAACCATCAAATAAGGCAGTAAATTTTTTATAACTTTAAAGTCTTGGCTTTTGCGTTTTTCCACGATTGAACTGGATTCTGTTTTAAAGTGTTGCATGGGGCTGGAATTCTGTAAAAATTTATTTTAACTGATAAGGTAGACATGCAATAAAAAATTATCGCTGATAACACTAACGAGGTAATAAATAAAAAATTAGGTTGTAACGTAAACGCTTACTACACTTCAACACGTGCATCTGTTGATATACTTGGCCTTAGCGGCTTAAATGCTTAAATGGTTAAATAGTTAAAACCTTCGATGATACTATTAAAAAGCGCCTCTGATACTGGTGGTTAATTGCTTGCAGGCTTTTTAAGGTAAGTGGCTTCACCACTATCAATACCGAAAATTTAATAACAATTTCATGCTTTATATACTACTTTTATGCTTTCCAATGCATTATTTTGGAGCCTCATGGACACGTGAAGTAAAAAAACTAACCTCCAGCACAACATGCCGTTTCGGCGTTCACGTTATAGCAGAATCACTGTTCACGCTAAGCAGAATACGCAGCTAGTTGGTTCTTAGTGTCATATTTTTTATCCTATGATGAGAATAAAAACTTCTGTTCATAAAAAGAAAACTCTACTTATAAATACAATCTTTTTATGGAATATTACCAAACAACGAATCGTTAAAATGATTACCCATAGTCTTTAATAACAATACCACTGCCTAACCTGAATTCAGAACGTAGGTTAGGCAGTGTAACAATCAAAATTAATTTTTATCGAAACGATCTAAAGTCATGACCTTAGTCCAAGCTTTTACAAAGTCTTTTAAAAATTTATCTTTAGCATTATCAGCTGCATAAACTTCTGCCACTGCGCGTAGCTCCGAATTTGATCCAAAAATCAAATCAACTGGTGTAGCTGTCCATTTAACTTGGTTTTTATCACGATCACGACCTTCATAAACTGCTTGATCCGCAGATGACTTAGACCATTTGGTCGACATACTCAGCAGGTTCACAAAGAAGTCGTTGCTCAAGGTGCCAGGATGCTCAGTAAGAACACCATGTTTAGACTGCCCAACATTCAAGTCTAGTACACGCATACCACCAAGTAACACAGTCATTTCAGGCACGGTTAGTGTTAACATATTTGCACGCTCAACGAGCATCTCTGCAGGTGACAAATAGCTTCCTTGTGCATAATAGTTTCTGAAGGCGTCAGCTTTAGGCTCTAGTACAGCAAAAGAGTTGACGTCAGTTTGCGCTTGCGATGCATCAACACGACCCGCTGTAAAAGGAACTTGAACGCTGTAACCACCTTTTTTTGCTGCCTGTTCAATCGCTGTAGATCCAGCTAATACAATTAAATCGGCCAATGATACTTTTTTCCCACCTGATTGGGCCTTATTGAAATCACCCTGGATAGCCTCTAAGCGACCTAATACCTTAGCAAGTTCCGCAGGATTATTTGCCTCCCAATTTTTCTCAGGTGCTAATCGAATACGCGCACCATTAGCACCACCGCGCATGTCTGTACCTCTAAATGTGGATGCAGATGCCCATGCTGTGCTGATCAATTCTGAAGAACTTAAACCTGATGATAAAATTGAAGATTTCAATTTTGCAATATCTTTTGCATCTATTACTTTATAGTCAGCTTTGGGTAGAGGATCTTGCCAAATCAAATCCTCTTTTGGAACCTCTTTTCCAAGATATCGAGCACGTGGGCCTAAGTCACGATGTGTTAATTTAAACCAAGCCTTAGCAAAAGCCAATTCATACTCTTTTGGATTTTCTTGAAAACGTTTGGCTATTTTGCTATAACTTGGGTCAAACTTCATAGAAAGATCTGTCGTAAACATAATAGGGGCATGACGTACACCCGGAACATGGGCATCCGGAACAAGATTGGAAGCTTGACTATCTTTAGGAATCCATTGAATTGCTCCTGCTGGACTCTTAGTCTGAACCCATTCAAAATTAAACAGATTGTCTAAATATTGCATTGTCCATGCTGTTGGGCTAACTGACCAAGCACCTTCTAAGCCACTAGTGGTGGTGTCTTCAGCATTACCTTTACCGCAGCTATTTTTCCATCCCATTCCCTGTTCTTCAACGCTAGCTGCCGCAGGTTCTGCACCTAAACATTTATCAGGATGATGCGCACCATGTGCTTTACCAAATGTATGGCCACCAGCAATCAATGCTACAGTTTCTTCATCATTCATTGCCATACGAGCAAATGTTTCGCGAATATCTTTTGCAGCAGCAATTGGGTCAGGATTTCCATTAGGACCTTCTGGATTTACATAAATGAGCCCCATCTGAACAGCAGCAAGTGGGTTTGCTAGTTTTCTATCTCCAGAATAACGCTCATCACCAAGAAATTTCTTCTCAGGCCCCCAATTAGTCATCTCTGGTTCCCACTCATCAATTCTTCCACCAGCATAACCAAATGTCTTAAATCCCATAGATTCTAATGCGACATTGCCTGACAATACCATGAGGTCACCCCACGAAATCTGGTTGCCATATTTCTGCTTCACTGGCCATAATAGTCGTCTTGCTTTATCTAAGTTTGTATTATCTGGCCAGCTATTCAGTGGTTCAAATCTTTGCTCTCCACCGCCAGCTCCACCACGCCCATCAAAAGTTCGATAGGTGCCTGCGCTATGCCAAGCCATTCTAATGAAGAACGGGCCGTAAGTACCATAGTCTGCAGGCCACCATGATTGTGATGTTTTCAACACATTTTCAATATCTTTTTTTACTGCATTCAAATCTAATTTTTTAAATTCTTCGGCATAAATATAAGATTGACCCATTGGGTCAGACTCTATTGTGTTCTGGCGAAGCGGCCTTAAGTCTAGGTGCTCAGGCCACCAAAATTTGGTTGATTGATTCTCATCATTTGCCATAGCCATATTTGAAGAAAATGTTGTTGCTATTGCTAGCGTCATCACAGACATCATGAATGTTTTTTTTAAATTCATTTATCACCTCTTTTTAAAAAGCGCAATGCGCTGGTTATTGATTTATTTGAAAATTACTTCATAGTATTTAGATAACTAACCCTAATTCAGAGTCAGTCTGAAAAAGCCATACTTATTACCTAAATTTCAAGTTTTTAATTTTATAAGCATAAAAAATTACATATAATTCATTTAATCAATATTAAAATAGATAAAATCAATAGGACTCACAAACATTTTTACATTGATAATGCAGATCGTCATTAATAATGAACCTATCGTATAAATACGGAAATACTGCGGTGATTAATATAAGCGTTGCTGCTAAACTTCCCAGTAATTGTCAGGCTCGGCACAAAATGAGTCTGTCTAGATAAACAAAAGGTGTATATGTGAATTTAAGAGATTTAGGTTATATAGTAGCGGTTGCGGATTTAAAGAATTTCAGTCGCGCTGCAGAACAAAGTGCTATTAGCCAACCGACTTTGAGCACACAAATCAAAAAAGTTGAAGACTATCTTGGTGTGCAGATTTTTGTACGTGAAAAAAATACTGTCAGCATAACGGAGTTGGGCGAAGAAATTATCCAAGTAGCACGCAGAACATTGAATGATGTTCGCCATATACGTGAGATTGCTGCCCATGGGAAAAACCCCTATAGCGGCAAGCTTTCTTTGGGCGCCTTTCCTTCAGTGGCAAGCTATGCGCTTCCAGAGTATGTGTTCATGATCAAACAGCACTTTTCAGACCTGAAAATGCTGGTGGTTGAAGAAAAAACCGAGTCACTCATCAATCTCCTGCTGTCAATGAAACTGGATGTCGCTCTACTTGCCTTGCCTGTTACTCACGAGCTACTGGAATACAAACCGTTATTTGAAGACCCTTTCACCCTCGCTGTACCCGCAAATCATCCGCTGGCAAAGCTAGACTCGGTGGATTTAAATGATTTACATCAAGAAAACTTGCTACTATTAGAAGAGGGGCACTGCTTGCGTGACCAATCATTACAATTATGTAGCCCTTCAAGATTCATTGAAAATGATTTTCGGGCCTCTAGCTTAGAAACGTTAAGGTTTATGGTTAAAAACGGCGTAGGCGTGACGCTAATGCCTTCTGTCGCAATCCAAACTGAAGACTCTGATATCAAATATATTGAAATCAAACAAAAGCCGAGCCGCACCATAGCCTTGGTTTGGCGTAAAAATCACCCGAGAGAAAAACTGTTTGAGGAGCTAGCACTGTTGTTAGCTTATAAACCTTTAGCTTAAAAGCACGTAATGTGCATAATTTGTGCTGATTGATTTCATCAATATTCTCATTGAATCAATCAATTTCAGTGAATGAAGATAACCCGATTAAATACAAACCTTACGAGCAAGACAAAAAGTCTGAATCGATATTATTTAAAAATTAATCAATTTATTAAGGAAACTTCAATCATGAAAAAACAAACATTTTTAGCTTTAGTATTATTAACAGGTGCATCTTTAGCACAAGCTGGCGAGACTTTTAATGCGGATACCTCAGCTAAATCGTTTATTGATGGCTATCAAGGAAAGTCACAGCCGCACACTGGCCCAGCAGGTCATGAAAAACCAAGTGTGGATAAAAATTTAGCGATTGGTGCCGCAAGCATTCTTGGTACTGGCATCCGCCTTCCAAGTTCTGTGAGCAAGGGTACACCTAATATTGCTAAATCACTTGCGCTGTATACAAGTCAATTTAATTCTTAGTTGTTTAAAGTAGCGTGCAATACTGAGCTAGGTCTGATTTGGTAGAGGGCATATTTAAGCTGGGTTCAATTTAGTAGTTGGACAAGTCGTCGAAGTTATGCCTTAATTTGATTGTGAATGTAATAAATGTTGGCTAAGTCAACATATATTTGATTGCTGACTTTACATGTTGTTGAAGTAATTGTAAAACACTTCAATATATTCATAGATCATGCGTTTATCGATCTTTCTACTGAACAATCAAAAGTTCAAAATATTTGAATTTTCTAGCTCGGTTTGTGTGCGCTTCTATCACTTTTTAATAGGTCTTGATGTGCTAACATAATTGGTGCTTCATTTAGTTTTATAAGAAGTATTATGACGCATAAAAGTCTTTTGCGTGCAAAGTAATCCAAGGTCAATAATTATTGTTACAATAATCACATGACTGAAATTATCATCAAAACTAATGGCGGCAAACGTACTGGTGCTGGACGTAAAGAAGGCACTGGTAAGTTTGGTGAGCCGACTTCCGTGCTTCGTATCCCTGCTAGCCAAACTGTAGCGCGTCAACTATCTTGTCTAGTTCAGCGACAATTATCTTGTCTAGTTGACGCTGATATTTTTACTACTGTTTTTGCATAGATGATTTTCTTCGGTAGCTGCCTCCTTCGCACTGAATGATGGTGGCATGATGAATCAAGCGGTCAATAGCAGCGACCGTCAGTTTTAATCAGTGAACAATAGATATAAAAAAAGCCTAGTCATTAAACTAGGCTTGGTATTCTTGCTAATGAAGCAGATTACTTGTTCATTACGTACATTGTTACTTCAAAGCCAAAACGCATTTCTGTAGCAGCTGGTGTAGTCCACATAATAATTCTCCAAAGTTTCTTTAACTGGTTGAACTGACGAGATGTCTTGTTCGTATGACTGCATTATGCGCCGACCCTAAGATCTAGCACTATTGCTGTTCATGAATAACGGCTCAGTAAAATCATGAAAGAAAAGTAACATGCATATATCCAACACTCATCGCAGCATTGCACTCATTGATGTGAATAACTTCTACGTCATCTGTGAGCGTGTGTTTAATCCTAAGCTTATAGGTAAACCTGTGGTGGTGCTATCTAACAACGATGGTTGTGCGGTAGCACGTAGTAATGAAGTAAAAGCATTAGGGGTGGCAATGGGTGCGCCTTGGTTTAAGCTCAAAGACTTAGCTAAGCAACACGGCATCATAGGCTTGTCTAGTAACTATGCGTTATATGCAGATATGAGCAATCGCGTGATGAGTATCTTACGAGAATACAGCCCTGACCAAGAAGTGTATTCCATTGATGAATCATTTTTGGATTTAACAGGCTTTCAATCACGCGATTTGATTCGGTACGGTCAACACATGCGTCAGCGTATCATGAGGTGGACTGGCTTGCCTGTATGTGTCGGCATCGGTGCAACCAAGACCTTAGCCAAGCTAGCGAATCACTGCGCTAAGAAACAGCCCATGTTCAATAGCGTGTGTAATTTCAATACCATGTCACCAACTGAGCTTGATGGTT
>JBBAOU010000059.1:0-7288 GCA_040401175.1 Methylotenera sp.
TGCCACGCCTGAGCGCAGTAGGAATCTCCGGCATTTATGCCGGGGAGGATGTCAAATCTGAGCTTAGATTTGAATCTTAGATTTGAATTTTATGTTGAAATTGCAAAAACTATACACATCTGTATACTAGATAGTAATATTTAATGCTGAGTCAGAAAGAAGATTATTATGCAAATTAAACTAAACTATTTTCAACTAAACCATACTCGAGTTAAATTCAGCTTAAAGTCTGGAGTTAAATCGCAATTTGCGCACTTACTTAGGCGTGTCAGTTTAGTGGCTTTTGGCTTATTAACTTGTCTAGCAGTTTCATCTTGCTCAAGTATAGCTCACCAAAAAAATAGCTTAATCGGCAAAGACTGGCCTAGTTTTGGTCGCGATTACACAAACCAGCGCTTATCTCCGCTCACTCAAATCAATCAACAAAACGTGAAAGATCTAGCTTTAGCTTGGCAGTTTAAAAGTGGTGTGTCGGCTAGTTTTCAGGCAACGCCAATTGTGACTAATGGCGTGATGTACGTGGCTTTACCTTATAACCATGTTGTGGCGTTGGACGCAAAAACTGGCAAGGAACTTTGGCGCTACAAGCACGAGCGCAGGGCCAATTGGAAGATGTGTTGTGGTCCAGCTAATAGGGGCGTAGCCGTCAGTGATGGGCAGGTTTTTATCGGTACAGTTGATGCCCGATTAATTGCCCTTGATGCAAAAAGTGGCGCTAAACTTTGGGATATTGACGTCGCAGACGATACCGCATTGACTGAAAACACTAGCTCGCTAAGTAAAGCGGATACTAAAAGTGGTAAGGATATATATGGCGGCACTGGCGTAGGCGTGGCAATGGCGCCGGTGGTCTATCATGGCAAAGTCATTGTCGGTATTACTGGCGTGGGGTATGGCTTGCATTTGGATACCCCAACATTGGATGCGCCACTTGGCGCGGTCGTTGGCGTAGATGGACGTTATGGTCGCCCAGGATTCTTAGCAGCCTATGATGTAAAAAGTGGTAGGCGTGTTTGGCAGTTTGATACGATTCCAGCGCAAGGCTGGGAGGGTGCCTTTGTCGAAACTACTTCCGATGGTATTTCGTTAAATCGTGATGTTGCCGCTGAAAAAGCCAATCTAAAAAATAATAAAGAAGCTTGGCGTTATGGTGGTGGTTCTGCTTGGAGTACACCAGCGATTGATACAAAAACCAATACTTTATACTTTGGCACCGGTAATCCTTCGCCACAGATGAATGATATTTCACGTCCAGGTGATAATCTTTACACGGTGTCATTGGTGGCTTTAGATACTGAAACTGGCAAAATTAAATGGCATTATCAGCAAGTGCCGCATGATGTTTGGGGTTACGATTTAGCTAGTCCACCGGTATTGTTTGATTACAAAACTCAGGGTAAAACAATCGCCGCCGTTGGTCAGGCTAGTAAAACTGGTTGGTATTACGTGAATGACAGAGAAACTGGACAATTACTAATGAAGTCTGATGCTTTTGTGCCGCAAAAAAACTTATTCGCAAAAGCGACTAAAGAAGGCACAGTGCTTTATCCCGGTATTTTGGGTGGCTCTAACTGGAGCCCTAGCGCGCTAGATGAACGCAATCAAACCAGCTTTGTTGCCGGCATACATTCACCTATTAAATATACTTTAGTGGAGGAGCCTGCCAAGAATGGTGCACCCGCTATACGTTACGCATCTTCTGAGCCGACAAAGGATCCACGCTGGGGTGTGCTTTCAGCCATAGATTTAACTAGCGGAAAAATGCGTTGGCAAGTTAAAACTGAGCAGCCGTTAATGGGTGGCTTGTTGGCGACTAGTAGCGATTTGCTGTTTATGGGCGAAGGCAGTGGCAACTTTAATGCTTACAGCAGCAATACGGGTGAGTTGTTATGGCAAGCTAAAGTAGATGCTGGCGTTAATGCACCACCAATCAGCTACGAAATTGATGGTGTGCAATATGTCGCAGTCGTTGCTGGTGGTAATTCTATATTTGGCTACGCGGCAGGTGATAATGTAATGGTGTATGCGCTAGGCAAAAATAGGTAAAAATAAACTTAATCAGCCAAGCATTACTGGCTGTAGTTTGGATTTAGACTATTTGAAGTTAGCGGTGTTTTAGCTTTAAGAAAAGCACCACGCAGGCTAATACCAGCGTGATGCTATTCGCCATAATAATAGGCCAACTTGCAATTAATATGCCGTAGCTTAACCAACCCACTACACCAAGGCTGAATAAGCTATACATGGGTAAAGAAACGCCGGATAGGTCACGTGTCTTCCAGGAGTGATGCGCTTGTGGCACAAAGGCCAGTGTGGTTAAAAAAGCTGAGAAATAACCAATCAGTTCTGTGTTGTTCATGTGTGTTTTAACCTGTATTTTTAGCTTAATTTCTGTCGTACCATTTCGAGCTGTTATTCACAATCGCCACAATAGACAGCATGACCGGCACTTCAATCAGCACACCAACCACAGTAGCAAGCGCTGCGCCAGAACTAAAGCCGAATATTGCGATTGCCGTAGCCACTGCCAACTCAAAGAAATTAGATGCACCAATTAACGCTGACGGCCCGGCAACGCAATGCGCAACTTTAAGTTTTTTATTAAGCCAATAAGCTAGGCCGGCATTGAGATAAACCTGAATTAAAATTGGTATTGCTAGCAATAAAATCACCAAAGGTTGCGTCAGTATTTGTGGGCCTTGAAAAGCGAAGAGTAAAATTAGCGTAAGTAATAACGCCGCTAAGGAAAATGGTTGTAATCTGGCATTAATTTTTTCCAATGCCACCGCGTCTGACTTTAAAGCACTACGCCAAATTTGGCTAATTAGCAGCGGTATAACGATAAATAATGCTACTGACAATGATAATGTATCCCATGGCACATGAATGCTCGATACGCCTAGCAGCAAAGCCACTAGCGGTGCAAAAGAAAATAGCATGATGATGTCGTTCACCGCCACTTGAGATAAGGTGAATTTGGCATCACCATTGCATAAATTACTCCAAACAAACACCATGGCCGTACATGGTGCAGCGGCTAATAAAATTAGACCTGCAATATAACTATCAATTTGATCCGCCGGTAAATAGGGCGCAAACCAGTGGCGAATAAACAGCCAAGCTAAAATCGCCATTGAAAACGGTTTAATCAGCCAATTGATGGCCAATGTCACTGCAAAGCCTTTACCATGTTGCGCGACTTCTGTCATTTTGCTTAAGTCAACTTTCAGCAGCATGGGGATAATCATCAACCAAATTAATAATGCCACGGGTAAATTGACTTGCGCCAACTTTATATTACCCAGTGCTTGGAAAAAGTTTGGAGTCAGTTTACCTAGTATTATTCCGACAACAATGCAGGCTAAAACCCACCAAGTTAGGTTGCGTTCAAAAGCATTTATTTTAGAGTTCGGTTTCATTTTTTTGTCGCACACGTTTAACCATATTGACTAATAGCAGAGCAACAATGCCTGCCACAATACCAAATGCACCATCGAGTGCTACTGGCGTAATAATTTGCAAAAATCCGTTGCTTAAGCTGGCCGAAAAGCTTCCTATCCAATGATCCACAATGGCGATGCTGTGCGTGAGAATTGCGCCACCGACTAAAAACATCGCAGCCGTACCTACAACCGATAAGCTTTTCATCATGTAAGGTGCAAAAACTAAAATAGCAAAGCCAAATTTACGCAAAAGTGCTGACCACATGCTTTTGCCCTTATATTGGGTTAAATAAAGTCCGCCATCATCTAATTTAACGATAGCCGCTACCAAGCCATAAACACCGATAGTCATGATGAAAGCAATGCTTGTCAGCACTAAAATTTGCTGACTTAAAGCCGCTGTAGCAACAGTACCAAGTGTAATAACAATAATTTCAGCAGATAAAACAAAGTCGGTACGCACTGCACCAGCAATTTTTTCTTTTTCTAAGATTTCTAGCCTAAGGCTTTCATCTTGGCTAATTAGGTGGCTAGGTACTGGATGTTTGACTTCATTTAATTCAGCTTCATGGCGTAGAAAAAAAAGATGAAAAAGTTTCTCAACACCTTCGTAACATAAAAATAAACCACCAAGCATTAATACCGGCGTTACTGCCCATGGGGCTAGCGTGCTAATCATCAGCGCTGCAGGCACTAAAATCAATTTATTTATAACTGAGCCTTTAGCAACCGCAAATACGACTGGCAGCTCACGATCTGCATTAAGTCCTGATACTTGTTGAGCGTTTAGCGCTAGGTCATCACCAAGAACGCCAGCAGTTTTTTTTGCGGCAACTTTGGTCATGACTGAAACATCATCCAAAATAGAGGCTATGTCATCGATTAAGGTTAAAAGGCTTGCACCTGCCATATTTAAGAGTCCCTAATGAAGTGTTTTGTGGATAAAGGTTAGCTACGAATTATAGCGATTGAATGCTGACAGGTGAAATTTAAATTGATTGAATTTTTGAAAAGGGATAAGTTAAAAGAAGCTGAAATTTATGTTGAGTGAATGTTCGATAATCAATGTTTAGTGCTGAAATTTAGGCCAAAAAAATGACCCAATTAAGGGCCATTTTTTTGGATTCTTAGTTACTAAGCTTTCTGGATGTTAGAAGCTTGTTTACCTTTTGGTCCGTCTGTTACATCAAAAGTTACGCGATCATTTTCTTTCAAGCTTTTGTAGCCGCTGTCAACGATTGCTGAGAAATGAGCGAATAAATCGTCGCCGCCTGCATCAGGAGTAATGAAACCAAAACCTTTAGAATCATTAAACCATTTAACTAAACCTGTAGCCATATCTTATTCCATACTTTAAAAAAGGGAGGCACCCTAAATGAATGGGATCTTCTTAAATAATTAGTCTTTGAAAACTTAACTAAAATTAAACATCCAAACGCCTAAATGACTTTTTACGTTGAAACATTTGTTGTGTCAAGTGTTATTTGGATAATCTTTGTAAAGTGAACAAAATTTTTTAAAAGCTTTTGTGGCCCGTTGTAAATTCACATAATTTATGGATGAATAAATACTTTGATTGATTAAACAAAACCTTAAGGTTATAATGCGCGCGTAAGATGCTTAGTAAATCATAATGGATTTAAAAATTAATTCATCGCTAAATTTACTTGTGCTGCAAGCTCCATGAGATTGTTGCAGAATAATTGCATCAAACTATTAATGGAGATAACGCATTGGCAAAAGAAGAATTAATTGAAATGAATGGTATGGTAATGGAAATATTACCAGATTCACGCTATCGCGTGACCTTAGATAATGGTCACAAATTAATCGCCTACACTGGCGGTAAAATGAAAAAAAATCACATCCGTATTCTTGCTGGTGACAAAGTAACCTTAGAATTGTCCCCTTACGATATTAATAATGGTCGCATCACTTTCAGACATATTGAGTCTGGCGGCGCTACTTATACGCCGAGAAAGCGTACTTATTAATTTTTGATTTGAATGTGGCTCATCGCAAATTTGAAGCTGTGAGCCAAGTAAACCATGTAAGCTAAGTTAAAGAGTTGTTGTTTAAAAATCTTCAATCTCATTCAAGTTAGTCGTGTAATCAGCGATTCTTAAGTAACATTTCAAATGCATCAATCGGCATAGGTTTGCCAAATAAATAGCCTTGATAAAGCATACAGCCCTTATTTCTTAGAATCTGTAACTGCACTTCAGTTTCTACGCCCTCAGCCATAACGCTTAAACCTAAGCTTTCTGCCATCGCAATAATAGTTTTCACAATAGCTTTATCACTCTTATCAAATTCAATGTCACGTACGAATGTTTGGTCTATTTTAAGCTGGTTCAAAGGTAGTCTTTTTAGATATTGTAAAGATGAGTAACCTGTACCAAAATCATCTAGTTCAAATTGAATACCGAATTCTTTCAAAGCGACCATATTTAATATAAGTGGTTCAATATTGTCGGCTAATATGCTCTCGGTCAGCTCTAATTTCAGTAGATGTGGGTTGATGTCATGCTGCAATACAATCGCCTTTAAGTTTTCAACAAAATCTACTTGGTGGAATTGTTTGGTACTTATGTTGACCGATAAGCTTAGATTTTTTGTAAGTGGGGTTTTCTTCCAATCTTTCAGTTGAGCGCAGGCGGTATCTAGTACCCAATGACCAATGGGTATTATTAATCCGGTTTCTTCGGCGAGTGGGATGAAGTGATTTGGATTAATCATATTGCACTGTGGGTGTAGCCAGCGGATTAAGGCTTCAGCACCTAATGCGACACCGTCACTACTAACTTGAATTTGATAGTGTAACTGGAATTGCTTTTGTTCAATCGCTATATGTAAATCACGCTCCGTATCTGCACGATTATTAATCGTTTCTTGCATCATTTGGTCAAAAAACCTCAGCGTATTACGTCCTTTGGTTTTAGATTGATACATGGAAATATCGGCTTGCTTCAACAATTCATCGATGCTTAGTTCATGACCTTTAAATAAAGTGGCGCCTATGCTGGCGGTACTTCGATAGCTTGTTTCATGCAGCTGATATGGTTGATTGAGTTGACTAACAATTTTTTCTGTAATAATTCTGGTCGCTGTTGCAGCCTCAATAGCATTCATACTTAAGTCTTCTAGCAGTACCACAAACTCGTCACCACCAATGCGTGCAACCGTGTCACCCTCTCTTACGCAAGCACTTAATCGCATTGCAACTTGCTGTAATAGTAAGTCACCAACATCATGCCCTTGCGTATCATTCAGGGTTTTGAAATGGTCCAAGTCAAGAAATAATATTGAGCCTCGTTGACCGCTACGATTACTGATGATTAGTGCATGACCTAGCCTTTCGTACAATAAACGACGGTTTGGTAGCTTAGTGAGTGGGTCATAAAAGGCTAGATTCTTAATTTCCTCTTGTGTTGCTTTACGTGCGGTGATGTCAGTGAAGGTCGATACGAAGTTGGTTACAACACCTTCAGTATCCTTTACCGCAGTAATAGTAAGATGTGCTGGGTAAACTTCCCTATTTTTGCGACAATTCCATATTTCACCATCCCACGTACCTGTGCTGTTGATCATCGACCACATCTCAGTAAAGAATTCTTTATCTTGTCTATCTGAGCCCACTAATTTTGGATCATGGCCGATGGCATCTTCTGCATCGAAGCCAGTAATCGATGTGAAGGCATTGTTGACGCGAAGAATAACGTTGTTATTGTCCGTCACTAACATGCCTTGTTGAGAGTCAAAGACTGTAGCTGCAATGCGAAACTCTCTAGCAATCGCTAGTTCATCGGCACGTTTTTCTTTCTCTTCATTTTGAAATTTCAGCT
>JBBAOU010000060.1:0-6936 GCA_040401175.1 Methylotenera sp.
TTGGCCTTTGTTATTCAAAATCTTTTAGAAGCATGACTAATAAAGACGTTGAGCTTTGGGTGCAGGGTATTTTTTATAATAAAAAAGGGGCTACCAAATGAAGACTATCGCAACCCTAATTACCTGCCATAACCGCAAACAAAAAACGTTGGCTTGTTTAGTCGCTCTTTTTCAAAACAGCTTGCCAGCAGGCTATGCGCTAGATGTTTTTTTAGTGGACGACGGCAGCACCGATGGCACTGCAAAAGCAGTGCATGCGGCTTTTCCGCAGGTGAATATTATTCATGGTAATGGCGATTTATTTTGGAATCGTGGCATGCACAAAGCTTGGGAAACTGCAGTGCAAAGCCAAGCTTATGATTATTATCTATGGCTAAACGACGATACTAATATTTTTGAAAACACGCTAGAAGAGCTGTTGCAAGCGGCAGATTCGACAGAAAATAAGGCAGTTATTGTGGCAGCAAGCTGTGCTAAAGCAAGCGGTGAGCTTACTTATTCAGGCTTTTTGTCGACTGGTGAAAAAATTCAACCTACAGATCAATTAGTGCAAGCCCATACTTTTCATGGAAATTGCGTACTAATTTCAAAATTCGTTTTCCAAAAAGTGGGTAATTTAGATCCCTTATTTCATCATTCCATTGGCGATATGGACTACGGCCTTAGGGCGATTAAACACGGCATTAAGTCATTCATTGCGCCTGGCTTTTTAGCTAATTGTGATGCGCATGATACTTTGCCGCAATGGTGCTTGGTGTCGGTACCTTTGGGAAAAAGAATCCGCTCTTTATATTCACCTTTAGGTAATAACCAGCCTTATTATTATTATCGTTTTGCTTTACGTCATTACGGTGTTTTGGTTGCACTAAAGCATATATTTTCTATGCATTTAAGGTTGTTTTTTCCGGTGTTATGGAAGAAGTTGAAAACAACGCCTTAATCTTTAAACCGATAAAATAACCATCATTCAATTGCTTAAATGGATTAATACAGTCACAAACAAGTTTCAGTGTCAGCTTGCTTAAAATTATGGCGGTTGTCACTTTAGACGTTTAGATGGATGTTGGGATTGCGGGGAGTTTGGTAAGTACGCCACTGGATTCCGATTTTCGTCGGGACGACGGGCAAATGTGGAAGTGAATTTTGGCTTGTGTTGAGATGACGGGCTATTTTTAATTTTTGGTATGCGCTGCTTTAGAGGTTTAAATTTAACTTAATGAATAATAAAAATATAATGAATCAAAATAACCTTAATCTTAATGAAAATAACAAAGCGCCGGTACCCAGCGTTGCTATCGTTACCAATACGCCTGCGCCTTATAGAATCCCTATTTATCAAATTTTGGCAAAAAAGTTTGGGGTAGATCAATTTAACGTGATTTATTGCACAACTAGAGAAGCGAATCGCGCGTGGGTTTTAAACCAGAGTGGCTATAACTTAATTTATCTTAAAGAAAATATGCTTACTTGGCATGGCCGATACATTCATTTTAATTGGGATGTGATAAAACAACTTAAACAGTTAAACCCAGATGTGGTGATTACTACGGGGTTTAACCCTACTTTTATTTTGGCTTTTGCTTATACTCTTTTTTATAAAAAGCAACATATTCCCATGACTGATGGCACGCTTGAATCTGAAGAAATACTTACATGGGTGCATCGCTTTGTTCGCAAAGTTATGTACCAATTTTCTCCTGTATTTATAGGTGCAAGTTTAGGTTCTTTTAAGCTTTATAGCAGTTATGGTATTTGCGATAAACGTATATTTAAATCGAATTTATGTGCCAATAATCAAGCGTTTCAACCTGCTGAAATAAATAAACGCCCTTTTGATTTAATGTTTTGTGGTCGTTTTTCATCTATAAAAAATACAATATTTACCCTAGATGTCGCTTATGGCGTAGCTACGCTTTTAAAGCGTAAAGTTGCTTTGTTGATGGTAGGTTCCGGACCACTGTTAGCTCAAGCTCAAGCGCATGCAATTACTTTAAGGCCGCATGTAGATGCGGTTTTCTCTGACTTTGTTCAACAAGAGCAATTGCCGCAATTATATTGTTCAGCCAAAGTGTTTCTGTTCCCTACTTTATGGGATCCGTGGGGCGTGGTTGCTAACGAAGCTTGTGCTGCTGGGCAGGCTGTTATGGTTAGCTCGCATGCCGGCGTTGCTAACGATCTTGTAATGCATACACAAAATGGCTATGTGTTATCGCTAAATTTAACGGTGTGGGTTCAACATGCCGCCAATTTATTAAGTAATGAAGTTTTACTTAAAGAATTTTCTGATAGCAGTTTATTGAGAGTACAAGAATATACTTATGAGTCAGCTGCTAATGGCATTTTTGAGGCGGTTTGTTTTGTGAGTAATTTAATCTCATGAAAGATAATTCATCAGCAGTACCAAGATTAACGTCTGTCGTTATGCCAGTCGTGGTTGTGATGCAGAGGCGACTTACGCATTATCGCGTTTGTTTTTTTGAGGCATTAAAACTAGAGTTACTTTCGCGGGGCATAAAATTGGTACTGGTGTATGGCCAGCCAAACCCAATGGAAATGAACAAAAATGATCAAGGCCACATAGATTGGGCTGTGCAAGTGGTTAACCGCTATTGGAAGATTGGCCATCAATATCTTGTTTTCCAGCCTTATCCAGCTAAATTTAAAAAGGCTGATTTGGTAATTGCTACTCAAGAGAATAGTATAATTTCGAATCATCTACACCTTTTTCGTAGACTTATATTTGGTACTAAAATTGCGTTTTGGGGTCATGGGGCAAACCTGCAAAGTAAGCATCGTAATGGCTTAAAAGAGAGCTTTAAGCGCTTTACCAGCAGAAAAGTAAGTTGGTGGTTTGCCTATACGCAATTAAGTGCCGATTTAGTAGCAGCAACCGGTTTTTCGCGCAGTCGCATCACGGTATTAAATAACGCCATAGATACGGATGAATTAAAGCATCAACTACTATCGGTGAGTCCTGAAGAAACCCATGAGCTAAGACAATCACTAGGGTTCGGTGACGGATTGGTAGGTGTATTTGTAGGGTCGCTTTATGAAGAAAAACGGCTAGAATTTTTGTTTGCTGCCGCCGATGACATACACCGTTATTTGCCTGGCTTTAATCTATTAATCATAGGCGATGGCAACGAACGTGATAAAGTGAAAAGTTGGTGTGCAAAGCGGCCTTGGGCAAAGTGGGTAGGCGCTCGCGTAGATAGAGAAAAAGCGGCTTATATTTCTATGGCACAAATCATGTTAAACCCAGGCTTGGTGGGCTTGGGTCTTTTAGATTCTTTTGTGTGTGAAGTGCCTATGATAACTACGACCTCCGCCATGCATAGCCCGGAAATATCGTATTTAGAAAATAATGTTAACGGCATAATGACCGCAGACGATTTAAACAGCTATGTGGTCACTTGCATCAGCTTATTACGCAACCATAAAAAATTAAACGAGTTGCGCGCGGCATGTAATGTCAGTGCAAAAAAATACACGGTAGCCAATATGGTGTCTAGATTTGTAGATGGTGTGATGGGCTGCATAGATGAAACTAATCCGGAAACTGAAACCACAACTAGACTTTTTAAGGCGTGTGATGACACCCTATAAAATTCTTGTAATCAACAACGCCTACCAACAGCGCGGTGGTGAAGATTCAGTCGTTGAATCTGAAATAGCTCTGTTACGTGCTAACGGGCATGAGGTCGCCACTTATTTTCGTAGTAATGATGATATTGCAACCATGCCAGCACTTAGCGTGGCGATTAATACCCTGTGGTCTAGAAGCGCGGCAGTTGATTTAACGCAATTAATTATCAGTTTTCAGCCAGATGTGATTCATGTGCATAATACCTTGCCCTTAATTTCACCAGCCATTTATTGGACGGCAGCGCGTGCTGGTGTGCCTGTAGTACAAACTTTGCATAACTTTCGTTTAATGTGCCTAAGCGCTTTGTATTTGCGTGAGGGTAAGATATGTGAAGATTGTGTTGGGCATTTGCCTTGGCGTGGTGTGGTGCATCAATGTTATCGCGGTTCGGTGGCAGCATCGGCAGTGTTGGCGGGCATGGTCACTTTGCATCGCAGTTTAGGTACCTATCGCAAAAAGGTATCGCGCTATATTGCACTGAATAATTTTTGTAAAAATAAGTTTATTGAAGGTGGTTTGCCTGTCGAGTTAATTGCGGTAAAGCCCAATTTTGTAGATGCGCCTTTGCCATTAAATTTGCCGCGTAAAGGAATTCTTTTTGTCGGACGTTTGTCGGGTGAAAAAGGGGTGGAATCGTTAGCAAAAGCGGCAGCTTTATTGGCAGATGCGCAATTACGTATAGCCGGCGAAGGACCGCAAGCTGAATTGCTTGATGGCGTGCCGGGCGTCGCTAGACTAGGACGATTGTCTAGTGAAGCAGTGTGGCAAGAAATGAATAGCGCGGTTGCATTGGTCATCCCAAGTATTTGGTATGAGAATTTCCCTCGTACAATTGTGGAGGCTTTCGCCAGCGGAACACCTGTTATTGCTAGCCGCATTGGTGCCTTGGCTGATATTGTGGCTGATGGCGAAACCGGCTTGTTATTTGAGCCAGGCAATGCACAAGATATGGCTGATAAGTTATTTTGGGCGTTAAATCATCCCGAGCAGATGGCGGAAATGGGGTGTAAAGCTCGTCTTAAATATGAGACGGAATTTACTGCAGAACAGAATTACGTGCAATTAATGGCAATTTATAAAGGGTTATTCGAATAGCACTTAAATAATAGCACTTAAAAAAAGTCTTTTTTATTGGGTTGTAACTCAACTTAGAAAGAAAGTTTGGGGAGTTTGGAATGAAAATATTAGTAGCGGGTGGTGCGGGTTATATCGGCTCGCACATGGTGCGAATGTTGGATGTACTAGATCATGGTGTAGTAACGTTTGATGATTTGTCTGCTGGCTTTCGTGACGCTGTTATGGGTGGTGAGTTTGTGCAGGGCAGTTTGCATGATAAGGCAGCTTTAAAGACGTTATTCAGCGCACATCAATTTGATGCGGTAGTCCATTTTGCTGGATCAATTGCGGTGGGTGAATCTGTGCGCGACCCAGCCAAGTATTATCAGAACAATCTCACTGGAACCTTGAATTTGCTAGATGCAATGAAAGAGCATGGTGTGAACAAAATAGTGTTTTCTTCTACCGCGGCAATTTTTGGTAACCCTAAATATGTACCTATCGATGAATTACATCCACAGGCACCCATCAACCCATACGGCATGACCAAGTGGATGACTGAGCAGATATTGCGTGATTACGATACTGCCTACGGTTTGCGCTCTGTGGCATTACGTTATTTCAATGCGGCGGGTGCTTCACCTGACTCTGCCTTGGGCGAGCGTCATGACCCAGAAACACATTTAATACCATTGGTACTTCGAGCGGCTAAAGGTGAGCTTTCAACGTTAACGGTGTTTGGTACTGATTACGATACGCCTGATGGCACTTGTGTGCGTGACTATATTCACATTCAGGATTTGTGCGAGGCGCATGTGCTGGCCTTGCAGCATTTAATGGTTGGTGGTGAAAGCCGCGCTTACAATTTAGGTAACGGGCAGGGCTATTCAGTGAAGCAGGTCATTGAAGTTGCCGAAAGAGTGAGTGGCAAAGTGGTGTCAGTGAAGTATGGACCACGCCGAGCAGGTGACACTGCTAGCTTGGTGGCTGATTCCACAAAAATTCGTCAAGACTGGGGTTGGTCATCCAAATATGGTGCCTTAGAAACGATTATTGAACATGCTTGGAAGTGGGAAATACATTGACTATATTAAAGACTAACCAACGTACTACTGCACAGGTTATCAGTACGCCGATTGATGTGATTGACTGTGATAGTGCGCTGTCAATAATAATGTCTTGGGCAAAAAACCGCGAAAGCCGATATGTTTGTATGTGCAATGTGCATTCTGTAGTGACCGCAAAACAAGACTCTAACTTTGGTACGGTGCTGAAAAATGCCGACATGGCAACACCTGATGGTGCGCCTGTGGCTTGGCTGATTCGAAAGTTTGGTTATGCTCAGCAGATACGTGTTAACGGGCCAGATTTAATGTGGAAGTATTGTAAAATCAGTCAAAGTAAAGCCATTAATCTGTCTGAAAGTAACGGTGGTATGTTCTTTTACGGCAGCACAGAAACTACCTTAGCTACCTTGCAAGCTAATCTTCTGACTAACTTTCCTAATTTAAATATCGCTGGGGCCGTTTCGCCACCGTTTCGCACACTTACGCCTGATGAAGATGCTATTATTGTGGCGAAGATTAACAATTCTGGTGCCGGCATTGTATGGGTAAGTTTAGGTTGCCCGAAACAAGAGTTATGGATGGCAGCGCATCGTGGCAGGATCAACGCGGTAATGGTGGGCGTAGGTGCAGCGTTTGATTACCATGCGGGCACCATTAAGCGCGCCCCAAAATGGATGCAGAATAATGGTTTAGAGTGGCTTTACCGTTTCGTATCTGAACCAAGGCGCTTATGGAAACGCTACTTGATGACAAATTCTTTATTTGTGATTTGGTCGCTTTGGCAATGTTTGTTTTTTAAAAAAAGACGACTAAGTGGTGATACGTACCAAGGGCTTGACCGCCGGCGAAATTGAATCCCTGCCTACAGTTGTATTCCCCAATAAATATAAAAATTAAAGCTTTTTAGAGTAAAGCGAAGCTATATCCATGAAAAATTTAAATATTAGTTTACTTTAAATAAGTTAAGTATTAACTTGTTACTTACATTAAAGCTGTCAAGCATTGATTTTTTTTTAAATCTATTAGATTTGGGTGGTACATTAAGATCTCAAAAAAGCATTAGAGTCTACTCAAGAGTCTTCGGCAAAATAAGCAGTTACACTAAGGCTATTATCCATATCAACCCATCTCCGCGAGAATCCCCTCGCTTTAGCCATGGGGAGAAAA
>JBBAOU010000061.1:0-6392 GCA_040401175.1 Methylotenera sp.
TACTCCCACTCAATTGTTGCTGGTGGTTTGCCTGAAATATCATACACCACGCGGTTAATGCCACGCACTTCATTAATAATTCTGTTTGATACTTTGCCTAGTAAGGCATACGGCAATTCTGCCCAATGTGCCGTCATAAAGTCACTGGTAACTACTGCACGCAAAGCCACTACGTAATCATAAGTGCGGCCATCTCCCATCACGCCGACTGATTTTACTGGTAAAAATACCGTAAACGCTTGTGATGTTTTGGCATACCAACCACTGGCATGTAATTCTTCAATGAAAATTGCATCTGCACGGCGTAATAATTCGGCAAATTCTTTTTTAACTTCACCCAAAATTCGTACACCTAAGCCTGGACCAGGGAAAGGGTGGCGATACACCATATCGTGCGGCAAACCAAGTGCCAAGCCAAGTTCGCGTACTTCATCTTTAAACAACTCGCGCAGTGGCTCTAATAATTTTAATTTAAGCGTATCTGGCAAACCACCTACGTTGTGATGGCTTTTAATGTTGTGTGCATTTTTGGTTTTAGCGCCGGCTGATTCAATCACGTCTGGATAAATCGTACCTTGTGCTAACCATTTTGCCTGTGGCAATTTAGCTGATTCTTGCTGAAATACCTCAACAAATTCACGGCCGATGATTTTGCGTTTGGCTTCTGGATCAGTAACACCGACTAAATCGCCTAAAAACTTTTCGCTGGCATCCACGTGTATGACTTTTACGCCTAAGTTTTTAGCGAAAGTGTCCATCACTTGTTCCGCTTCGTTTAAACGTAGTAAACCGTTATCGACGAATACGCAGGTAAGTTGGTCGCCAATGGCGCGGTGAATGAGTGCGGCAGCGACTGATGAATCTACGCCACCAGATAAACCTAAAATCACTTGGTCTGTGCCGACTTGCGTGCGAATATGATTCACTGCGGTTTCTACGTAATCTGGCATATTCCAGCCACGATCGCAGTTACAAATGTCGTGTACAAAGCGACTTAAAATCGCCTTGCCTTGAATAGTATGCGTTACTTCTGGGTGGAATTGCACTGCGTAAAGCTTGCGTGCTTCATCAGCCATGGCCGCTATGGGGGTAGATTCATTGCTAGCGATTACGCTAAAACCAGCTGGTAATTCAGTGACTTTATCACCGTGACTCATCCAAACATCTAGCAAGCCGTGACCTTGCTCATTCACGGTATCTTGAATATTGTTAAACAAAGCTGAGTGACCGCGCGCACGTATTTCAGCATAACCAAATTCATGCTTAGCTGAGCTTTCTACCTTGCCACCTAATTGTGACGCCATGGTTTGCATACCGTAACAAATGCCTAATACTGGCACGCCTAGCTCAAAAACCGCTTGCGGCGCACGCGGTGTTTCATCTTCATAGACTGAATTCGGGCCGCCGGAAAGGATGATGCCCGCTGGGTTAAATTCACGAATAAATGCATCGCTGACTTCCCATGTATGGAGTTCACAGTAAACATTGGCTTCGCGAACACGGCGAGCAATCAACTGTGTGTATTGAGAACCGAAATCTAGGATGAGTATTTTTTGCATAAGTTTTAGCTTTGTTTATAGGTAAAAGTTAAAGTTATTAAAATTAAAAACCAGAAATCAAACAATAGAAATCAAAAATAAAAAAGTGAAATGTACAAACAAGAGAGATACTTATGCTCTCGTTTTTCATTTCACTTTCAATATGCCCTTGAATATATGCTTGATATTCATGCATCAATAAAACAATGCACTTAGCCTAATGTTAAAATTAGGCGTCTATCCTATAATTCGGCGCTTCTTTAGTAATTTGCACGTCATGCACATGAGATTCGCGCATACCGGCTGAGGTTATTTGTACAAACTCAGCTTTTTCACGCATTTCAGTAATATCTTTTGCGCCCACATAGCCCATAGAAGCACGTAAGCCGCCCATTAACTGATGAATCACGGCCAATACGCTGCCTTTATAAGGCACACGGCCTTCAATGCCTTCAGGCACTAATTTATCTGCGCCGCTATTCACGTCTTGGAAATAACGGTCGCTAGAACCTTTTTCCATTGCGCCGATAGAACCCATGCCGCGATATGATTTGTATGAACGACCTTGGAATAATTCAATTTCGCCCGGCGCTTCTTCAGTACCGGCAAACATGCCGCCTAACATAACGCTGTAAGCACCAGCTGCAATAGCTTTTGAAATGTCACCAGAGAAACGAATGCCGCCGTCCGCAATAAACGGCACACCGGTGCCTCTTAAGGCTTCTTCAACATTAGAAATAGCGCTAATTTGCGGTACGCCTACGCCAGCGACAATACGGGTGGTACAGATGGAACCTGGGCCAATACCAATTTTTACGCCGTCGGCACCAGCATCGACTAAGGCTAATGCAGCTGAAGCCGTAGCAATGTTGCCACCAATCACATCAATATGCGGATAGTGTTTTTTAACCCAAGTAACGCGGTCTAATACGCCTTGAGAATGGCCATGTGCAGTGTCAACCACAATGACATCAACACTAGCTTCGGCAAGTGCCGCAACGCGATCTTCTGTACCTTCGCCCACACCAACCGCCGCACCCACGCGCAATCTACCTTGCGCATCTTTACAAGCAAACGGGTGGTCGGTAGATTTTTGAATATCTTTAACGGTAATTAGACCCTTAAGCGTATCGTAGGCATCAATCACTAAAACGCGTTCTAAGCGATGTTGATGCAATAAGCGCATCACATCATCTTTAGCTGCACCTTCACGCACCGTCACAAGCCTGTCTCTAGGTGTCATGATGTTTTTAATTGGCTGATCTAAATTGGTTTCAAAACGCAAATCTCGGTTAGTAACAATGCCGACAATTTTACCGTTATCAACCACAGGAATACCAGAAATTTTATGCATTCTCGTGAGTTCAAGTACGTCACGCACTGTCATATTACTTTCAATGGTAATTGGGTCATTGACCACGCCAGACTCAAAACGCTTAACGCGAGCCACATGCGCGGCTTGTTTCATGGCCGTCATATTTTTATGAATAAAGCCCAGTCCGCCTTCTTGCGCAAGCGCAATAGCCAGCGGCGCTTCGGTCACTGTGTCCATTGCGGCTGAAAGTAGCGGAATGTTTAATTGAATGTTGCGACTGAGTTGAGTGGCGAGAGAAACCTCGCGCGGCAACACGTTAGAATAGGCTGGCACTAATAAAACATCATCAAATGTGAGAGCTTGTTGCAATAAACGCATGCGTAAATCCTTGTACCCAAAATGAAATTATACAGATTTAAGGCAAAGCACGCGAGTCTGATTGATAGGAAATTGTGAATATTTCGTGAAATAACAATGCGCTTTTGCTTATATAGGGCTAAATGTAAGCTTTATTTTAGATAAAACTATAAAAATTAGGTTAGTTCTATTCGATGGTAAGTGGTGTTTTAAGTACTTCTTGCCATTGCGGTAAGCAAAGTTGCCAAATCGGGAGCAGGCGCGGAAAAACTGCTAGGCCGGTGAGTGCGTTTTGTAAGTGATTCCAGCGTATTAAATCAAAAGTATCTCGATACAAATACGCTATCCAATCTGACAATAATACGGCGGCATAAGTTTCTGCATCGCTGCTATCACAATTGGAAATCCCCGCGCTGTGCTTGTAGCCCATGACTATAGTTGTTGCATCATAGCCCCAGCGATGTAGGGCGATAGCGGCGGTGCCTGCGCGAAAAGTTAGTTCTTCGGGCAAGCTTGATTCTGCCTCAGAGGCAATAGCATTGAGTGCTGGTGGAAACTCTGAGAAATTAAGGTCGGCAAACAAGGCTTCAAGATGTGCCGCTAATTCTGGGGTGTTCGCCATGTGCCAGAAATTGAAGACCACAGACTGGCGTGGTTGGCTAACTTCGGTAACGGCATGATATGAATCCGCATGCAGCAGAAAGCCAATCGCTTTGTTGTATTCTGGATTAACGCTGAATACGACTTTGCTGTGTGGCGATGAGAATAATTCCAGTACACCGCCATGCTCGGCTTGCCACTGCTTATTAAGCTGCACGACTACACGCGCAATTTCATAACCTAATAACGGTCGGTCGCTATGTATGCCAATCACTTGTCCGGGCAACATTTGTTGTACTGTTACCAACATTCTTTCAACCAGCGGTAATCCAGTAATCTCGCGCATTCTAGCGAGTAATTCTGCTTTAAAAGTGGCTGGAATAACCTCTGTCACATCGCAAAGAGAAGCGCGATAGAACACACCATCTTGATGTCGCCAAACATTTTCCTGCAAAAATAATTGCTCAAGTGCAGCGCACTGCTGTTCAGAAAAAGCGGCTTCTACAAAGAAAAAAGGGAATGGCTGTTGGTGATGTTCGGGCTGTAAGAGCAATGACAGGCATCCTGTGTAAACGATAAGCGAGGCTCGTCGCAGCTAAAGAATTATTGAATTTATTTGATACTTTGGATTTTTAAATTTAAGCTTCAGTTGTTAAATCTCCACTGCCTTTTTTCATAATTTTCCCATCTGCGGCACGCTGTTTACGCACTTCTTTTGGGTCTGCAATTAATGGGCGATAGATTTCCACCCGATCTAAATGACGTAAAGGCGTATCTAGTTTTGCCAGTTTGCCAAAAACACCTATTTTATTGATGGATAAATCAATTTCAGGAAATTTTTGTAATATGCCGCAAGCTTCAATCGCCTGTTGCGCGGTAATATTCTTAACCGCTTTAATCGGCACAATCAATTGCTCGTTTGGCAGTGCATAAGCAATTTCTATTGTAATTTCAGAAGCGTCCATTCAAATTCCTACAAATTCTTTCATTAACTTTAAAAGCGATTGAATATGGTTTTGTGGAGACTATTTATAGACCATATCAGCTCGCGTAACAAAACCATCCACAAAAGTATTGGCAATATGGCTAAAAACCGGCGAAATTATTTTTTCTATAATGATATTTTTAAACTCATAATTCAGCATAAATTCAATCTTGCAGGCGTTTTCATTCAACTCTATAAAACGCCAAACACCTTCAAGATGCTTAAACGGCCCGTCTTTTAGTTTAATTTCCATTAGGCTAGGAAAAGTTTTGAGATTTTCAGTAGTAAATTTTTGATGCAAGCCATGAAAATCAATATGCAGCGTTGCAACGGTCGAAGCATCATCTTGCTTAATCAAATCCACACCTCCACACCAAGGCAAAAATTCAGGATACTTTTTAACATCGTCCACTAGCGCATACATACGACTTGCCGAGTGGTGAATTAGAACGGTTTTTTGAACTTGCGCCATGCGAGCCTTTAAAATTTACAGCTATTTATTCTACTACGCCACTGCCGCAGTGGCGGTAAGGGCAAACAATAACTAATTAACTAGAGTAAAATGTTATTTTAAATCATTCGCCAAGAAATATTAAGTTTTATGAGCATTGCACAAAATAAAAAAGCTTTTTTTGATTTCTTTATCGAAGATAAGTATGAGGCCGGCGTTGTTTTAGAAGGCTGGGAAGTTAAAGCTATTCGAGAAAATCGCGTCAATATTAAAGAAGCCTACGTGATTATCCAGCGTGGTGAAATCTATTTAATTGGCTGTCATGTCACTGCGCTTGGCTCGGCATCTACCCATATACGGCCAGACGCGATTAGAACGCGTAAGTTATTGTTACATAATGAAGAAATCATTAAGCTAATTACCAAAGTTGAACGCTCAGGCTATACAATTGTGCCGCTGGATATGCACTTTTCTAAAGGTCGTGTAAAAGTACAGATTGGTTTGGCCAAAGGTAAAAAACAGCATGATAAACGCGACACCGAAAAAGCGCGAGATTGGGAACGTGAAAAAGGTCAGATTATGCGGGCGCATAATAAGTAACTTGTCGTGTTTAGCTGGCGGTTTATCTTACTCATCATTGCAATTAAAATAGTGCGATTAGGTAAAAGTCTGCAGATGGCAACATGCGGAATAAAAAATCAGCGTATAATAAAAAATATCTTATAAAGTTAATATTAAACTTAATAATATTTTTTTGTAAGTCGTATCAAGATTGATTTGGGGCTGACCAGGTTTCGACGTGGGTTACAAAGCAGTGCAGGGCATACCGAGGCTCAGATTACCTCGTAAATACAGCTGAAAAAAGTATAGTCGCAAACGACGAAACTTACTCTCTAGCAGCTTAGTTCTGCTGGACGCTACACCAGCTCTCCCGTGGGTTGGATTGGGGTAACCCATACGTAGTGTCATATACACGGGATACGTGTTGTATTGGGCCACTTAATACAACATTAACCTTAAGGTAGCTCGCGTGCAAACTGCTTGTCTGTTGGTGTGTTGCACGTTAAATTAAACAACAAGGCTAAGTATGTAGAACTGTCTGTGGAGGATTTGCGGACGCGGGTTCGATTCCCGCCAGCTCCACCA
>JBBAOU010000062.1:0-5776 GCA_040401175.1 Methylotenera sp.
AGGGGTCAGATTACTATGGCTGGGTTTAGTTTACTCAAACGAGTGTCTAGTAATTATTATTTACCAGAACGTTTACGCTCGTTTTCTGTTAAATAACGTTTACGGATACGTATCGTTTTAGGTGTAAGTTCGACTAATTCATCATCATCGATAAACTCAACCGCTGATTCTAGTGATAACGCAACCGGCGTAATCAAACGCACCGCTTCGTCTGTACCTGATGAACGCACGTTAGTCAGTTGTTTACCTTTAATCGGGTTAACCACTAAATCGTTATCACGACTGTGAATACCAATAACCATACCTTCATAAAGCTTGTCACCTGGTGACGCAAACATTTTACCGCGATCTTGTAATTTCCAAAGCGCGTAGGCAACAGCCTCACCGTGCTCAGCAGAAATCAACACTCCGTTACGACGGCCTGGCATATCTGCTTTTACTGGTGCGTATTCGTCAAACACATGGCCCATTAAACCGGTACCGCGTGTCATGGTTAAAAACTCACCTTGGAAACCAATCAAGCCACGTGCTGGAATTTTGTATTCCAAACGTGTACGACCATTACCGTCAGATTCCATGTTTTGCATTTCACCACGACGACGGCCTAGTTCTTCCATCGCTGCACCTTGATGTTCATCTTCTAAGTCAACGGTAAGAATTTCATAAGGCTCACATTTTTGACCATCAATTTCACGGAAAACTACTTTTGGCTTACCAACGGCCATCTCGAAGCCTTCACGACGCATTGTTTCTAACAAAATAGTTAGATGTAATTCGCCACGGCCTGAAACGCGGAATACATCAGCATCTTCAGTTTCATCAACGCGTAAAGCTACGTTGGTTAAAAGCTCTTTAGTTAAACGATCACGAATTTGCCGTGAAGTTACAAACTTACCTTCAGTACCGGCTAATGGTGAAGTGTTCACCATAAAGTCCATCGTCAACGTTGGCTCATCTACACCTAAATGTGGCAAGCCTTTTGGATTTTCACGATCACAAATGGTAAAACCAATACCGATATCGTCTAAACCAGAAATAATAACAATGTCGCCTGCTTCAGCTTCTTCAACTGGCACGCGCTCTAAACCACGGAAACCAAGCACTTGGTTGATTTTACCCATCGCTACTAATTTATCTTCGTTCATAATGGTCACAGCTTGACCAGTTTTAACTTTACCGTTACTTACACGGCCAACGCCTAGGCGACCTGTATAAGTAGAATAATCTAGTGCTGAAATTTGTAACTGCAATGGCGCATTGCCATCGCCAACTGGTGGCGCTACATGGCTCAAAATAGTATCAAACAAAGCACGCATGTTGTCGCTAGGCGTTTTCATATCTAGCATTGCATAACCGTTAATGGCTGAAGCGTAAACAATAGGGAAATCTAATTGTTCATCAGTTGCGCCTAAGTTAGCGAACAAATCAAACGTTTGGTTAATCACCCAATCAGTACGCGCACCTGGACGGTCTACTTTATTAATAACAACGATTGGTTTTAAACCAAGCGCTAAAGCCTTCTTAGTAACAAAACGTGTTTGCGGCATAGGGCCTTCAACAGCATCAACTAACAAAACAACACCATCCACCATACCTAATACGCGCTCAACCTCACCACCAAAGTCGGCGTGGCCCGGTGTATCTACGATATTAATGTGAGTGCCTTCGTAAACTACAGCAGTATTTTTAGCTAAAATGGTAATGCCGCGTTCTCTCTCCAAATCATTAGAGTCCATCACGCGCTCAATTACCGCATGGTGAGAGGCGAATGTACCCGCTTGTTGTAGAAGTTTGTCTACCATGGTGGTTTTACCATGGTCAACGTGGGCGATAATTGCGACGTTTCTTAAATTGCGTGACATGTGAGCAGAGCCAGTTCGTTGGAAAAGCGCGATTTTAACACACTTAACGCTTATATAAATTCACTTAGTTAATTAATAATTTGACATTCGGATTAAATTCGATATAATGCTGGTTTCATTCGCAACTTAACGTTGTTTAGTAGTGTTTAGCTTTAATAAATACACTAATTAAGTTGCTTGAATCATTGCCCTGACCCTTCTGTTGCTCGTGAAATTTTGAAGCAACTATTCAAAAAGTTAAATTTGCTAGAAATTTAATTTTTACTGGTTAGCGGCTGTGCCCGTGCGCTGGTAAAGATTATATTAGCTTGTTTAAATCGTGTTTTATAAATTTTTTTAAAATCAAAAGTTGTTTACAAAGTTTTGTATTTTATTAAACACACACTAAACCAAATATTCTCTGCGTTTATATTGCTCTTGCTCACAAGCCTAACTAATTGCTTGTGTTCAAATGATATGCCCGTTTTTACTTAGCGCCCTTTTTGTTTTAATTACTATTGGTTATCACTTAACGGCGATAACTTGAAAGGGAATACTTTGTCTTTTGAATCGTTAAATCTTGCTCCTGAATTACTTCGTGCTATTGAAGAATCTGGCTATACCACCCCTACTGCAATCCAAGCGCAGGCAATTCCTGTTGTGACCGCTGGTCATGACTTGATGGCTTCTGCACAAACAGGTACAGGTAAAACTGCTGCATTTATGTTGCCAGCATTAAACTTACTTGCTACACCACATGAAATTAAAAGTCGCGGTCCACGTATTTTGGTACTTGTACCAACCCGTGAACTTGCCACTCAAGTGAACGAAGCTGCACGTAACTACGGTAAATTCATCCGTGCACGTACAGTAAGTATCGTGGGCGGCATGCCTTACCCACTACAAAACAAACTATTATCACAACCACTAGATATTTTAGTGGCAACACCAGGCCGTCTATTGGATCACATGGAACGTGGCCGTATTGATCTTTCACGTTTACAAATGTTAATTTTAGATGAAGCGGATCGTATGTTGGACATGGGCTTTTTGCCAGATGTTGAACGTATTTGTAGCCAACTGACTGCTGAGCGTCAAACACTATTGTTCTCTGCAACATTAGATGGTGACATTGCTCGCGTGGCTAAACAAATTCTTAAAAATCCAAAAACAATTCAAGTGGCTGGCCAAAAAGAAAAACATGCCAACATTGAGCAACGATTGCACTATGTTGATGACATGACGCATAAAAATAAATTGCTTGAGCATTTGTTAATTGCACCAGAAGTTAACCAAGTGATTATCTTTACTAGCACTAAACGTCATGCAGATTTGTTAGCTGAAGATTTATATGCAGCTGGTCATAAAACTGCAGCTTTACATGGTGACATGACTCAAGGTGCGCGTAACCGTACATTGACTAAATTACGTCAAGGTGAAGTTAAAGTATTAGTAGCGACTGATGTTGCAGCGCGCGGTATTGATGTACAAGGTATTAGCCATGTAATCAACTATGACTTACCTAAATTTGCTGAAGATTATGTGCATCGTATCGGTCGTACTGGCCGTGCTGGTAACACTGGTATTGCGATTTCTTTTGCCTCAAATATGGACCGTCATATTTTACGCAAAATTGAACAGTTCACGGGCAACCGTATGGACCCAACGACTGTTGAAGGCTTTGAGCCAAAACGTGCGATGAAAATGGATGGTCCAGGTAATGGCCGTGGTGATCGTGGTGATATTCGCCGTGACGCACATAAACCAGGTGGTCGCGGTGGCTTTAAACCACGTGATGACCGTGGTGGCTTTAACGACCGTGGTCCTCGCACTGAAAGCCGTGGCGATACTCGCCCTAGCTTTAGTCGTGATAGTTCTGACAGCCGTGGTGATAGTCGTGGTAACCGTGATTCAGCACCACGTGAATCAAATGGTAACTCAGCTGGTTATGCCGGCCGTTCAGAAAGACCATCTGGTGACCGTCCACGCAGTTTTGGTGACCGCAATGCTGGTGGCGATCGCTCAAATAGCGACCGTAGCCGTAGCGATCGTCCAAGCGGTGATCGTTCATCAGCAGCGCCTAACCGTAGCTTCGGTGACAGCATAGCTTTTGGCAAAAAACCTTTCCCACGTGATGGCGCTAGCGCTCCTCGCGGTGACAGTAATCGTGGCGATAGCCGCAGTGACAGTAATAGAGGTGACAACCGCGGTAACCGTCCAGATGCACCACGTGGTGACAACCGTGTTTTAGGTCAACGTTACGAAGGCCGTTCAGATGCACCGCGTGGCGATCGTTCAGCTGCTCCAGCGCGTCGTGATAGCAATGACAGCCGTGACAGTCGTCCTTCTGCACGTCCTAGCACTGATACACGTAGCTTTGGTAATGCAAATGCTGGTAGCGGCGCTCCTCGCCGTCCACGTAGTTTTGCCTAAATCAATTTACTGAATCAATTACTGAATTAACTTAATAGTGCCCAACAAAATGACAGAAATAGTAAATTTTGACAGTTTGGGTTTAGCGCCAGAGTTACTCAAAGCGCTAACCGATTCTGGTTACACTACGCCTACGCCAATTCAAGCACAGGCAATCCCTGTGGCTTTGGCTGGGGGTGATTTAATGGCAGGCGCGCAAACTGGTACAGGTAAAACTGCCGCATTTGCGTTGCCTTTGCTACAAAAATTACTACCGTTTGCCAACAATGGTGCTTCACCTGCAAAACATCCAGTCCGTGCGTTGATTTTAACGCCAACGCGCGAACTGGCCATTCAGGTAGAAGAAAGTGTACGCGCTTATGCAAAACATACGCCACTACGCTCACTGGTGGTTTACGGCGGTGTAGATATCAGAACGCAAACCCCGCATTTAAAAACCGGGATTGAGGTTTTGGTTGCTACTCCTGGTCGCTTGTTGGATCACATTGAACAAAAAACAGTACAGCTGAATCAAGTACAAATGTTAGTGCTAGATGAAGCCGATAGAATGTTGGACATGGGCTTTATGCCTGATTTGAAAAGAATTTTGGCGTTGCTACCTAAGCAACGTCAAAATTTAATGTTTTCAGCGACATTTTCGAACGATATTAAAAAATTAGCCGATGACTTTTTAACCAAGCCACAATTAATCGAAGTTGCGCGCAGTAATGCCACCAACGATAACGTGACACAAAAAGTGTATTCAGTCGAACAAAGCGATAAAGAAGCTTTACTGATACAACTACTAAAAGCAGCCGATGCAAAACAGGTGATTATATTCACCAAAACCAAAATTACTGCCAGCCGCTTAAGCCGTAGCTTAGAGCGTGAAGGCCTTGCCGCAGATGCGATTCACGGTGACAAAACCCAACAAGAACGTATTAAAGCCTTAGATGGTTTTAAGGCAGGCACAATTACCGCACTAGTAGCCACTGATGTAGCCGCTCGTGGCTTAGACATTAGCGAATTACCAATGGTAATTAACTATGAGATTCCAAGTGCGCCAGAGGATTACGTGCACAGAATTGGCCGTACTGGTCGTGCCGGTGCGTCAGGAATTGCGATATCGTTCGTGAGCCCTGAAGAAGAAAAGTATATGTTGGAAATCGAGAAACTGATCAAACGCCAAATTACTAGAGAAACGGTAGCGATTGAAAAATCAAGCGTTAGAGCCCGTAGTGGTTCTAGCTCAAGCACTAGCAAACCTAGCGCACATAAATCGGCTAGCGCTAGCTCAAATCAAAACGCAACAGCAACTAAACGCACACCGTTCAAAAGGAAAAATAATGATCCTTGGTTTGATAAACCTTACGAAGCGGTAATTGCAGCGCATCAACAAGTGACTGTTCGTTCAAGCTCTACTAGAAAAGCGCCAGTGGCGGCTTTATTAGGTGGTTTAGTATTGAATAAATAGGGCGCGCTCAAATTTGAAGTGCAACATTTTTCGAAGGAAAATGTTGCAT
>JBBAOU010000063.1:0-5455 GCA_040401175.1 Methylotenera sp.
GCAAGCGGCGGGTTTCTTTCCATGGCTGAATCACGGTATCGCAGAATTTCACCAGGGGTCAATCTAGTCCAAGTAAATAAACACGTTTATTGAGATTGGCCTGCACAGGATCGTTTTACAGTATTATTTTACAGTGATATTTTTAGGTTGAAGTAAATCAAACCTTAGCATACAGTTTGCACAAATAGTGCAATGCTAGAAGTCTATTTATATTATTGAGATAAATACTTAGGCAATGACTAAAATGATGGCCAGCACCATAAACACGTCTTAAATGTTGAATAATGATTGATGGAGAGCCGTAATGCGTGTGCTTATATTAGGGTCTGGCGTGATTGGCGTAACGAGTGCCTATTATCTGGCAAAAAAGGGCTTTGATGTCACAGTCATTGATCGCCAACCAGCGCCGGCAATGGAGACCAGCTTTGCTAATGCCGGACAGATTTCACCGGGTTATTCTGCGCCGTGGGCTGCTCCCGGCATACCGCATAAAGCCATGAAGTGGATTTTTCAGCGACATTCGCCACTTTCCATTCGGCCTGACTGGAGTTTATGGCAACTGCAATGGACAATGAAATTACTGCTGAACTGCAACGCTAGCCGCTACAACCTCAATAAAGAGCGCATGGTGCGCTTAGCAGAATATAGTCGCGACTGTATGCGTGTTTTACGTGCGGATACAGGCATTGAATACGAGGGCAGAACGAATGGCACGCTGCAGTTGTTTCGCACGCAGCGCCAGTTAGATGCCGCTGCTAAAGATATGGCTGTGTTGACCCGATGTGGGGTGGCCTTTGAGATTCTAGATCGAGATGGTTGCGCCCAAGCAGAACCGGCATTAGTGCTGGTTAAACATAGACTCATGGGTGGTCTGCGCTTGCCGGGCGATGAAACTGGCGACTGCCAATTGTTTACTGCGCACTTAGCAGAAGAAGCGTCCAAGCTAGGCGTTAAGTTTCGCCAAAATGTGATGATTAATCGACTGCTTACCATTGATGGTAAAACTAGTGGAAAGTTATGTGGGGTTGAAATTGCTACAGAGACTGGACAAGAAAATCTGCAAGCAGATCAATATGTGGTGGCGCTAGGCAGTTACTCACGCAAACTTATGCAAGGTTTGGGGTTTGATATTCCAGTTTACCCGGTCAAAGGTTATTCACTGACAGTGCCAGTGTTAAATGCTGACGCTTCGCCAATTTCTACTGTGATGGATGAAACTTATAAAGTGGCGATTACCCGCTTTGATAATCGCATACGCGTTGGTGGTATGGCGGAGTTGTCTGGCTTTGATTTAAGTCTTAATCCTCATCGACGCAAAACTTTAGAAATGATTACCAACGATTTATTCCCCAATGCGGGCGACCTGCCCAATGCGACACTTTGGACCGGCTTGCGGCCTATGACACCAGATGGCACGCCTATTATTGGCAGCGCATTTGCCAAGCAATCTGGCATACAGCATGATAATTTATGGCTAAATACTGGTCATGGCACCTTGGGTTGGACAATGGCTTGCGGCTCTGGCCAATTGCTGGCAGATCTCATTGCTCATCATCAACCGGCAATCAAAAGTGACGACTTAGATTTCAGTCGCTACAATAGAGGTTGGTTGGATTGTCGTATCGTTAGAGGTGCGGCTTAAATAATATAGTCTGAACTAACGTAGACTTAGCCCATAAGCCATTATTAGAACAACACATTGGTAGCAAATTTATGTCACGCCCAGCCATTGCTCACATCCGCTTAGATGCGTTTAGACACAATTACCAAATCGCCAAGTACGCGCATGGTGGCAAAACTTTGGCCGTCATTAAGGCCAATGCCTATGGACACGGCGCAGTACAGTGTGCCAAAGCGATTGAATCTGAGGCGGATGGTTTTGCCGTGGCAAGTTTAGAAGAAGCCTTGCAACTGCGAGAAGCGGGCATTCAAAACCCAATATTGTTGCTAGAAGGTTTTTTTGAGGCTTTAGAGTTGCCGCAAATCGTAGCGCATGATTTATGGATAGTGATTCACCACGCTTGGCAAATAGACATGTTACTAGCGGCTAAGCTAAAAAAACCTGTGCAAGTGTGGCTAAAAATGGATAGTGGCATGCATAGAGTAGGCTTGTCTCCAACTGAATATGCCGGTGTTTATGCGCAATTATCACAGCATAAAAATATCTCAAAAATAGTATTAATGAGCCATTTTGCCAATGCGGATAATCTTAATATTACGCACACGCAACAGCAAATTGCGGTTTTTAAAAATGCGACTGTTGGGCTAAATGCAGAAGTAAGTCTGGCAAATTCAGCCGCCATTTTAGCTTGGCCTGAATCAGCAAGTCAGTGGTCGCGGCCAGGTATTATGCTTTATGGCGCAAACCCAATTCAGGCGAATGCCTTTAATTTAGCCGTAACAACGGTAAAAGATCCACTATGCACCGTGATGCAACTCACTTCACGCATCATTAATATTCGCACAATTGGTCAAGGTGAATCTATTGGTTACGGGAGTATCTTCACCGCTGAACGAGATACTACTATAGGTGTGGTGGCTTGTGGTTATGCCGATGGCTATCCTAGATCTGCACTCAACGGTACGCCTGTGGCAGTTGATGGAGCTATGACGCGCTTGATAGGGCGCGTGTCTATGGATATGTTATTTGTAGATTTAACGCATATCCCGACCGCCAATATCGGTAGTTTGGTGGAATTATGGGGTGATTTAGTCCCGGTCAATGCGGTTGCTGCGAGTGCAAATACCATTGCTTATGAATTATTCTGTAACATTAAGCGCGTACAGTTTATCTATTCAGATGCGGCTGAAACAATCGATACTTAAGTAATCTGACTAGAGATTTGTCTTTATGACTGCTTTTAGTCAGTTGCTTTGTATTTACTGGTCATTCAAACTGCAAAAATCTAAAATTTAGGCTTTCATGCGTCGTTTAATTATTATTTTACTGGGCCTTTTAACGATCACCACAGGTCAGGTTAGAGCGGCTGAATTTTCAACTGCATTGGGAAAAATCAACCATATTATTGTGATTTATTTAGAAAATCACAGCTTTGATAATCTTTATGGCTTGTTTCCCAATGCTAACGGTTTAGCGCAGGCTGTTAATGCGGCTTTGCAAACAGACCTATATGGAAAGCCTTATCAAGTTTTGCCAAGCACTAGGGACGCACGGTTTGCTACAAACCTGCCTTTACGATAGCAGTCAATTACCGCTTTGGCAATATGCAAAAAAATACACATTGACCGATAACTTTCACCAAGGCGCTTTTGGTGGGTCTTTTTTAAATCATTATTCAATCTAAATTTCAAGCTGCGACTTGAAACTTGCCTGCCTAAGCCACATTATCATTAAGTGTTTACAATTAACTCGGGATTTTAAGATGGCAAAACAAACAGATAACAATAGTCCAATATCAGAAAAGCCAGCACCAGAAAAAATGGCCTTTCAGGCTGAAGTTAAACAGCTTTTACAATTGATGATTCATTCGCTGTATAGCAATAAAGAGATTGTCCTGCGCGAGTTGATTTCTAACGCATCTGATGCGGCAGATAAATTACGTTTTGAGGCACTGGCAAACGGAGCTTTATACGACAACGATAGTGAATTGAAGATCCTCGTTTCTTTTGATAAAGACGCGCGCACGGTGACAATTTCAGACAACGGCATTGGTATGAGCCGCGATGAGGTGATTGCGAACATCGGCACCATTGCTAAATCTGGCACTAAAGAATTTTTTAACGCGCTTTCTGGCGACCAAGCTAAAGATGCTAATTTAATTGGCCAATTTGGCGTGGGCTTTTATTCTGCGTTTATTATTGCTGATAAAGTGACCCTCACCACGCGTCGCGCCGGTGCGACAGAAGCGATTCGTTGGGAGTCTGCAGGCGAGGGCGACTTTACCTTGGAAACTGCAGATAAAGCGACGCGCGGTACAGAAGTGGTGTTGCATTTACGTGCCGATGAAGACGAGTTTTTAAGCGATTGGAAGCTTAAATCCATTATTCGCAAGTATTCAGACCATATTACTTTGCCTATCGTCATGAAAAAAAGCGAGTGGAAAGATGGCGCTGAAGTTGCAACCGATCAAGATGAAACGGTCAACAAAGCTTCGGCTTTGTGGGCGCGCAATAAAAATGATATTACTGAAGAAGAATATCAAGAGTTTTACAAACACGTTTCACACGATTTTGAAAATCCATTGGCCTATTCACATAGCCGTGTAGAAGGTAAGCAAGAGTATATTTCTCTGCTCTACGTTCCAAGCAAAGCGCCGTTTGACTTATATGATCGTGAGCGCCGTCACGGTATTAAATTATATGTAAAACGCGTATTTATTATGGAAGATGCTGAAAAGTTGATGCCGCAATATCTGCGTTTTGTTCGTGGTGTGATTGATACTTCTGATTTGCCGTTGAACGTTTCACGCGAGATTTTGCAATCTAGCCGTGATGTAGATGCGATAAAAGCTGGCTCCGTGAAAAAAGTGTTAAGTCTGTTAGAAGACATGGCTGAAAATAAGCCTGAAGATTACACAAAATTCTATACAGAATTCGGCCGTGTTTTAAAAGAAGGCCCGGGCGAAGATTTTGCCAATAAGGACAAAATTGCAGGTTTGTTAAGATTCGCCTCAACTAAGGCAGACAACGATGTGCAAGAGGTATCGTTGAAAGACTATATTGCACGCATGCAGTCCGAGCAAGAGGTGATTTATTATATTACCGCCGATAGTTTTGCTGCAGCGCAGCATAGCCCGCATTTAGAAATTTTCCGCAAAAAAGGCATTGAAGTATTGTTGATGTCTGACCGCGTAGACGAATGGCTATTGAGCAGTTTGAATGAATTTGAAGGCAAAAAATTACAGTCTATCGCTAAGGGCGATTTGAATTTAGGTAAGCTTGAATCTGAAACGGAAAAAGAGATTCAAAAGAAAATTGAAGAAGAATCTAAAACGCTAGTGGAACGCATTAAACAAACTTTAGGTGAGCAGGTGAAAGATGTTCGTGTGACGCATCGCTTAACTGATTCACCAGCCTGTTTAGTAAGCGATGCACAAGATTTATCTGGTAATTTAGCGCGTATGTTAAAAGCGGCAGGTCAAAGCGCACCGGAGGCGAAGCCTATTTTAGAAATTAATCCTGCACACAAGCTAGTAAAACGTATAGAAAATGAGTCTGCTGATGCAGTTTTTAGTGATTTAGCTTTAGTGTTGTTCGACCAAGCTTTGCTGGCTGAAGGTGGTACATTAGATGATCCGGCAAGTTTTGTTAAACGTATGAATAGTTTGATTAGTTAAACTATTTAATTAACTTCTAATGGTTGATTTTATATTGAGGGTTGATTTTTAGGTTAATGGTTAATGGTTAATTTAAATTTAAAAATCCGCCTATTTGTTATTGATAGGCGCGCTCAAATTTGAAGTGCAACATTTTTCGAAGGAAAATGTTGCATGGG
>JBBAOU010000064.1:0-5165 GCA_040401175.1 Methylotenera sp.
TTATGGGGATTGTATTTTTATAAGCTTGTGAATTAAAGATAACTTATTGATAGCGCAAGGCTTCAATAGGATTTAGTCTTGCAGCTTTGCGTGCAGGATAAAATCCAAAAAAGATGCCTACACTAGCCGCCACAGCAAACGCTATGGTGACAGAATTTCCTGAAATAACCACCGCAGCTTGCGTTAGTTTATTGACCAAAACAGCGCCGGTGATGCCAATAAATAAACCTATTAAGCAGCCGATCACAGAAATAACAATTGCCTCTAGTAAAAACTGCAACAAAATATCGCGTTCGCGGGCGCCTATCGCCATGCGTATGCCAATTTCTCTGGTACGCTCTGTGACGGAAACTAGCATGATATTCATAATGCCAATGCCGCCAACCAGCAACGAAACCGAGGCAATAGCGCCTAGTAACAAAGACATGGTGCGCGTTGTTTCTGCCGCAGAGTTGGCGACAGCGGTGAGGTTGCGTACAAAAAAGTCGCTATCTGAGCCTTCACGTATATTATGCCGTTGATTGAGCAAGCCGTTAATATTTTGTTCCACCATAGGCATGGCTTCTGGCGTATTGGCTTGCACCATAATTTGTCGCACGCTGCCGGCAAATTGATTGCCTAGAATCTTACGCTGTGCGGTGGTTAGTGGAATAATAATCGTGTCATCTTGATCGCGACCATCAAGACTTTGGCCTTTACTTTTTAAAACCCCTAACACCACAAAAGGGTTTTGTTTGATGCGTATGGTTTTGCCGATTGGGTCAGCCTCGCCAAAAATATTATCCACGACGGTTTGGCCAACCAATGCAACGCGTGTCGCTGAACGTATATCTGAATCTGAAAATACATAGCCGTCTACCAGTTCCCAACCACGAATATCTAAGTAAGTTGGTGTAGTACCAATAATGCTGGTGCTCCAATTATTACCAGCAAATACTACTTGGGCATTTCCCATGCTAATGGGCGCAACATTACTAACACCCTCTAATTCATTGATTGCATTAGCATCTTTTACCGTTAGAGTGCTGGAGTTGCCACTGCCAGACCTCGCGCCACCAGCGGTAGATGAGCCAGAAAGTACGATAAAAAGATTACTACCCATTGCATTGATGGAGTCTTTCACTGATTCTTGTGCGCCTTGGCCGATGGCCATCATCAGCACTACAGAAGCGACGCCTATCACCATGCCTAGCATAGTCAAAAAAGTGCGTAATCGATTAGCGCCCATCGCACGCCAAGCTTCACCTAACATGGCTGAGAACATTACTTACTCTCCTTTTCTTGATCAGCAGGTTCTATCGTACCGCGGCTATCTTTTACTATACGAACATCTTGCACAATGCGGCCATCTAGAAAGCGTACTTGGCGACTAGCATGTACCGCAATGTCGGATTCATGAGTGACCAAAATAATACTAATGCCATCTGCATTGAGCTCAGAAAATAGCGTCATAATTTCTTCACTGGTTTTGCTATCTAAGTTACCTGTGGGTTCATCCGCTAGTATCAAACTAGGCCGATTCACTAAGGCCCGCGCAATGGCGACGCGCTGTTGCTGACCGCCGGAAATTTGGTTGGGTAGGGAGTTTATATGTTGTGCTAAGCCTACTTTTTCCAGCAATAACTTTGCGCGTGCTTGGCGCTCAGTTTTATCGATGCCGGCATAAACCAAGGGCAAGGCAACATTATCGAGCAAGCTGACACGTGATAATAGATTGAAACCTTGGAATACAAAACCTATAGTCTGATTGCGGATTTTAGCTAGTGTGTTGCTGTCCAATCTAGCCACTTTATGGCCATCCAGCGTGTATTGACCGCTAGTCGGTTTGTCTAAGCAGCCTAGTATATTCATGAAGGTAGATTTACCTGAGCCTGAAGGCCCCATAATGGCGACAAAATCTCCTGCTTCCATACTGAAGTCAATCTGCTTAAGCACCGTAATGGCGCCTGCCGCGGTTTGATAATCTTTGAAAAAATCGCGCACCTGAACAACATTTTTAGCCATTAAAACATCCTAAAGCGCATCGTGTTTGTGGAGGATGGCGCGGCATCGTTAGTTTGATTTTCACCAATAATAACTTTGTCATTTAGCTTGAGATCTGTACTAGTAATTTCTGTTTGGTGACCATCAGAAATGCCAATGTTGACACTTACAGGGCTTAGTTTTCCATCTTTAATCAGGTAAACCTTGCCATTTGCACCGTTGTCCTGCGCAGATTTTTTCTTACCATTATGTTGGCCATTAACTTGTGAATTGCCTTGTCCTTGAGCGTTGTTGCCTGATTTACTGGTTTGGTTTTCATCTTCTTTCGGTTTGAAACGCAATGCAGCATTGGGTACTAGCAACACATTATCATGCTTGGCTACCATAATATTCACATAAGCCGTCATGCCCGGCAGTAATATTTGCTCTGGGTTATCAACGGAAACTACAACGTCGTAAGTCACCACATTAGTGATGACGGTTGGGTTGAGCCTTAGTTGTTTGACTACGCCTTCAAAATTACGGTTGGTAAATGCATCTACACTAAATTTCGCTTTTTGACCGACTTTAATCTTGCCTATATCGGCCTCGGCAAAGCTAGAATCAATCTGCATCTTGGATAAATCTTGGGCAATTTTGATTAAGGTCGGCGTTTGAAAACTTGCTGCCACGGTTTGTCCAACATCCACCACGCGGTCTACCACTACACCAGACACTGGTGAACGAATCACTGAATAACTTTGATTGGTTTTATCGCGCATTAATTGTCCGCGTGCTGTATCAAGCTGGGCATGGGCCGATTTTAATGCCTGCACAGCTTGGTCTAAATCTTGTCTTGATACATATTCTTGAGAATATAAGCTGCGTATACGCGCTTCGTTTGCTTGGGCTAATGCCACCGAGGCCTGCACATTGCGTACATTCCCCTCAGATTGTGCAATTTGCGCGGTGAATAGGGCATCATCTAACTCTAATAATATTTGCCCTTTTTTTACTCGGTCATTAAAGTCTACATACAGCTTACTTACCCGACCTGAAACTTGTGCGCCTACGCTAATTAATGTGACTGGGTTAAGCGTACCATTGGCTGAAACCGTTTGTACTACATCGCCCTTTGTGACTTCTTGAAAGCGGTACATTTGCTCGGGCAATAATGTGCTGAGCTGTTTATAGTAATAAATAGCGCTACTGACTATGCCTAGTAATATGATTGAAACGGTGATTTTCTTAATGATGCGGCTCATAATTATCTTTCGGGATTATCTTTTGATTAATGGCGCTGAGTAATTATCGCTAATAAGGCAATTTATTGATTTTTAGCGGCTGGCAGCAATTGGATCATAGCGTTATCTAGGCTACCGATAGCTTGTGCCAATGTAGCACGGGTAATATTCCAGTTAAGTGTCGCTTGAATTTGTTGCTGATGTGCGCTAGCCAGAGCGCTTTGTGCGTTAATCGAATCTAATATATTGCCAACACCGGCTTTGTAGCGCCCCATGGCGACGCGTGACGATTCCTCTGCGCTGCTGACTAAGATCAATGCTGCATTAATAGACTCATTTGCGGTATGTAAGTTTTGGTAAGCGCGCCATACATCTAACGATATTTGTAAGCGTAATTTATCTCGCTGTGCAGCGCGTACATCAAAATTGGCTTCCGCTGCACGTATTCTATATGTAGGTGCATAGCCGCTAAATATTGGAATAGACACCGTCACCCCCAATGATGAAATGTCATTAGATGTAAGACTATTGCCCGCTTGAAATCCATTAGAAACACCAATCGATACGATGGGCTTGGACGCAGCTTTACTGACCTCTATGCTAGCTTGAGCCGCTTTTAATTGCGCCTCGCTAGCCATTAAATCTGGTCTACGGCTACTCGCTTGCTCGATAAGAGTTTGAATATTTTGCTCGATATTATTGCCTGTTTCTACAGTCGCACTATGCAATATTTTAATACTTTGGTTTGCGGCTAAGCCCATCACATTTGCCAGTGTACCGTAAGCGTTTTTTAAGTTGCCTTCAATGCTGATTCTGTTCAATGTGTTCTGGGCAAATAATGTTTGTGCTTGTAGTTTATCTGCCGGTGTAGATACGCCAGCTTTGTAACGTGCTTGAGCCGCTTTAAAACTTTCTTCACTGGCATGTTCTGCTTCTAAGGCAGCTTCTAGCCCGGCAGTGCTAGCTTGCACTTGATAATATGCCTGAATGGCACTGAGTAATACGCTTTGCACTACATTGCTTTGCGTAGCGCTGGCGGCTTGCAGCAATTGCCGTGCATTTTCCAAGGCTGCATCTCGATTCCCAAAGTCATAGAGCAGATAAGAGGCAACAATATTATTACTGAGATTGCTGTAGGGATTACTGCGAGTAGTTTGTTGTGGCAGTGTGATGTTCAGGTTGCTAGCAACATTATCAATTACAGTAGGTAAATAAGCCGATTGGGCGATGCCGACTTGCGCAGCCTGAACTCTGGCGCTTGCATAAGCTTCGTGTGTTTGTGGGTTGTTACAAAGTGCTGCTTCGGCAACATCTGCTAATGAAAGTATTTTTTCATCAGTAATCGTGTCGCAGACGCCGCGCTCAAGATAACCCTCAGGAATTGGCGGCGGAGTAAATGCTTGTGTTTTTAATGGGTCGTCAGTTTGATACCAAATAGATTCTTTGGCAAAAATAGTATTTGATTGCCATAAAACCATTGCACTGGCTAGCAACGCCACATACTTAAGATTACTGAGGTGACGCGTTTTTTTATTGGGCATTATTATATTTGGTGTTTGATGATTAAGCTTCGTTACACATGAAGACTGTCCTGCTAGATACTAAGTTCAGCGTGTTAATTATAGAGAGCATTAACGCTTAGTTATCACTTAATCATCAAATAATCCCAATAATGTTGCCCTTAGGCTTAATTATTCACCAGCATTTTTTGCATCTTCGTCCATTTTACGTTTGAAATATGAAAAAAAGAAGACGCTCATACTCAAAACAATGACGATGACGGCCAAACTTGTGAGGCCATAATCAGTTGATAAAAGATTGAAAAGTAATGTCATGACAAAAGTCCTTTAGCTAAGAATTATCAGGCTACGTTATCGTAACCGCTGTCCTTAATATGTTCTTTTCATCAGGCTTATGTGTTGAATTAAATCAAACAGATGCTAGGTATTTTACCAAGTA
>JBBAOU010000065.1:0-5030 GCA_040401175.1 Methylotenera sp.
GACCCCAGCGGGTTCGCCCTTAGAACCCCCTGTCTTTAGACATGGGGAGGTTTAGGAAAGCTTTAGAGAAACAGCTCGTGGAAGTCACTGCTACCAATCCAGACCATCGTTCAGATGAAAAAGAGCAAGTCGCCTACTGGCGACAGCATCTTAAAGATGGATTTTTAGCGCTCAAAAAAGAATTCACACTATGCCCAAACACGGCAAAACTATTCAAACAACATTGCAAGCTAGTCGACAATTTACTTGCTGAAGTTTGGGCACAAGTAAATCTAGATAAACAATGTTGCTTAATTGCCGTTGGTGGCTATGGTCGCGGTGAACTTTATCCACATTCAGATATAGATTTACTTATACTATTAACTGACGAATCAGCTAACGACCCCTTAATCAACCGCGCGATTGAATCATTGATAGGCTTATTATGGGACATAGGCTTAAATGTTGGGCATAGCGTAAGAAGCCTAAACGACTGTGCCACTGAATCGCAAAAAGACATCACAGTACAAACCAATTTAATTGAATCACGCCTATTAGTCGGCAGCAGCTCTTTTTACCAGCGCTTTTTAAGCGGCATTGATAACAGCATGAAGGTGCAAGACTTTTTTGCCGCAAAACTTAAAGAGCAAGATAACAGGCACGCTAAGTTCAACGACACTGCCTATAACTTAGAACCCAATATTAAAGAAAGCCCCGGCGGTTTACGTGATCTACACATGATAATGTGGCTCATGAGAGGCTTGCAGATGTCTGAGACTAGTGCACAAAATACTAAGCTACGCATCAATAGCACTACAGTTTGGTCTGTTTTGGTAAAACAGAATATTTTATCTGCGCTAGAAGCACACCAAATTCGGCTTAATGAAAAAAATCTGCAATTACTACGCATACGGTTACATTTTTTAAGCAAGCGTCGAGAAGATCGCCTGCTGTTCGATTATCAAAATGAGCTGGCGGCCAACCTAGGTTACATCAACACCCCAAGTAAACGCGCCAGTGAGCAGTTGATGCAAAGCTATTACCGTAGTGCTAAATTTGTGCAGCTAATGAACGAGATTCTACTCAAACTACTGGCACAAAAAATAGCTGCCAATCCCGTCGTTATCAAGCCTATTAACGACTATTTTGAGGCGCATGATCAATTACTTGAAGCCAAAACTGCCGGACTATTACAGCAACATCCATCAGCAATTTTAGAAGCTTTTTTAGTCTTGCAGCAACAACCAGAACTCACCGGCATGGGTGCTACTTTTTTACGTAATTTGCAGCGTGTTAAAAAGTTAGTCAATCGGGATTTTCGACAAAACCTGCAAAATAAAAAACTTTTCATTGAAATACTCTCGCAATTGAATGGCGTAAACCATGCGCTTAGAGCCATGAATAGCTATGGCATTTTAGGCTGCTATATACCTGCGTTCGGTAAAATTATTGGCCAAATGCAGCATGATTTATTTCATGTTTATACCGTCGATGAACATATTCTAAATGTGCTGGCTAATCTGCGACGCTTTGCCAAGCCTGAACTCAAGCATGAGTTTCCACTATGCAGTCAATTATTTGCTGCTTTTGACGCACCGCATTTATTATATCTAGCGGCCTTATTCCACGACATTGCCAAAGGACGCGGCGGCGATCATTCAACGCTTGGCACGGTAGATGCGATTAATTTTTGTAAATTACATGGCTTATCCAAAGCTGATCGCAAGCTGGTTGCCTGGCTAGTTGAATCACATTTAAAAATGTCAGCTACAGCGCAAAAAACCGATTTATCTGACCCTAGCGTTATAGAATCATTTGCTAAATTTGTAAAAACTGAACGTAATCTTGTTGCACTTTATTTACTCACTGTTGCAGATATACGCGGCACCAGCCCGGTGGTTTGGAACGCTTGGAAAGCGCGCTTATTAGAAAGCTTATTTAACGCAACAAAACTCGCGTTAGCGCTTACGCTTAGCCACGACTTAACTGTACATAATCAATATTCCCTACAAGCCATTTCAGCACGAAAATTAGAAGCCGCAGAGAAGTTGAATAAATTTGGTTTAAGTCCGCATTCTTACGAGCATTTATGGCAAAGTTTTGGCGCCAACTATTTTGTTCGCCATGAAAGCGACGAAATTGCTTGGCATAGCCGCTTACTTACCCCACATTTGAATGCAGAAAGTCCTATCGTACGGGCACGATTAAGTCCAAGTGGCGATGGTATACAAGTGATGATTTACAGCAAAGATCAAAATGATCTATTTGCAAAAATATGTAACTTTTTTGATCGCATGGGTTACAGCATTGCCGAAGCAAAAATTTATACCACAGAACATGCTTATGCCTTAGATAGTTTTATTGTATTGGACCAATCAGGCAAGTCAGTTAGTTATAGCGGATTGTTAAAATTTATTGAAGTAGAACTTGCACAAAAACTTGATGAAAACTGTTTGTTAGAAGCGCCTTTGCAAGGTCGCATCAGTCGGCAAGTTAAACACATGCCGATTCAAGCGCTAATTACGATCAGCGCCGAATCTGACAACAATAATCATAAGCTAGAGATTATTGCAAATGACCGCCCAGGCTTGCTTGCAACACTCGCACACAAGCTATTAATTAATAGCATCGAATTACATAACGCCAAAATAAACACTTTAGGTAATCGTGCAGAGGATACCTTTTTAATTTCGGCAAAGAGAGGAAAACTGTTGAGCTGTCAGCAACTTGAAGTACTTAAAATGGCACTTATTAGTGATATCTAATCATTAGCGCCATTGAAATAAAAACAGGTCGTCGCTAATATAGCTAAAGCCAATAAAAAACCTTGATTAAAAATCAAGGCTTTTTTATTGGCACACAGACTACCGATAAATCGCGATTACGCGAACTTTACCAGCAAGAACTTAACTGTGTTTGTAATGTTTTTTCAATTGTTTTGTAACTTCCCAGTTTGACTTCATGCCCTTTGGAAACACCACAAAATCACCCGCTTTAATGACAACAGTTTCGCCACCTTGTGGCGTAACATGAATTTCACCTTCAAGTACGTAAGCACTTTCTGTCATAGAAAAATCTAGTGGGAATTTTGATGGTGCGCAATCCCAAATTGACCAGCTTGATACGCCTAATGCTTTTAACTTTTCTTCTGACGGGTTATGTTCTACGGTAATTTGACTCATTTTATGTCCTAAATATAGTGTATAAATTTCAATTATTAAGGCAGCTAAATATTAGCAACCTGAAAAAACAGTAGCGTAATTTAATCACGCCAACTAATTGTTCATATTCTACCTGTTAACTACATAATTCACATGTTTAAGTGGCAAAAATTTAACTAATTATTTTTTTATTAAAAATATAACATTCGCATTATTGATTTCTAGTAATAATTTAGATTATCGTCGGATATTTTAAAATTAAGTCATATCGTTGTTTATACAATTCGTATCATTGCATCTAAATGATTATATAAATTAACTATCAAATAAGATACTGATAGCAATTTAGAAAAATTAATGCTTTTCATGACTGTATTAACAAAAAAATTGTATATATAATAGTTGCAACTTAGTCATAAAATAATTAGCCATGTCAAATACTGAACAAAACAATCTTATTTTCCTTAAGTACGTCAGCTCGGCTTTAGCTGTCAGTGGGATGCAAATCTTCCCTGAGCTTGATTCGGTTGAGGAACGTTTGCTTAATTACTATGCCACGACTTGGCACCTAGGTAAATTGACCACGGTGATTGAAGCGATGCATGCATCACCAGAAATTTCACCCAGCACGGTGCACCGTAGACTTAAAGCCTTACGCAAAAAAGGCTACATTGGACTAAGAATCGATGATATTGATACTAGAATTAAATATATAGTACAAACCGAACAATGTAAGAAATATTTCGCCCATCTTGGTGAATGTATTGTTTCGGCAAGCTCTAATTAAACAGGTTCCAAACTAGTTTGTGCTAATAAAGATTTAATCTGACCTACTCATAAATAAAGTATGTCAAGTGCATCTAGAATCAAACAGATAGATGTCCTTACTAGATTACACTAACTTCAGTATTGATAAATATATCGGCAAATTCATTTATTGAATATGTAATGGTAATATTTAGTGGTGATAACCTTAACCTAATACCTGCAACGCCAGATTGATCAAGGTGACGGCGCTCAGCCATAAATTAATGATAGTTATTTTCTGTTTCACTCACTACTGTTATGAGAAAAGCGTAGGTTGTTTAGCGTTTATAATAGCAATACTTCTTCGCTCCAGTAACCATATCCAAGCATTTTTTAGGTATTACCTTACTAAGCCTGCCAAACCCAAAACCCTGCACTTCGTAAATCGAGGCCTATTTCAATTTCCATTTCAGATGCTTCATCGTAAGTCATAGCAGCAATGACCACAACTTTACACGCAACACCATTCAACCTCGACGCAATAGGGTTTTACTTCGATGAGTTAGAGGATTATCAATCTAAGTCAGAAAGTCATTTAGACAGCTACGGCAACCTAGTTGAAGAGTTTGAAATACAGTTTATTGATGGCGATGATGCTGCATTATTTGAAGCCTGTGGAATGAATCAATCTACACTCAATTCTTGGTTTGATGAAATTGAATTTTTATAGGATTATGAAAAGATCAGTCTTTACTTTACTATCTTGTCTGCTGCGCAGGCTACAACTTGAGCCAAGGGCTCGATAAATTGGATGAACCAAGCATTACAGAGGCCAGCTTAAAGGATGCAGCAGCCGAGCTTTTTGATGAGTGCTACTTACACACCATACCTTAGAACATCCGCCACTATATTGACTATGACAGATGTACCAGAGTGTCAATCGGCGTCCAAAACTTTCCACTAATCGGCGTCCAATTCTTTCCACTTATTAGCTTTATTTAGCACGACTTTTGCGGTGCTTAAAACGGTAAGAATCATTACCAGTTTCCAAGATATCGCAATGATGTGTAATGCGGTCAAGTAGCGCCGTCGTCATCTTCGCATCACCAAATACTTGCACCCATTCACCGAATGTTAGGTTCG
>JBBAOU010000066.1:0-3093 GCA_040401175.1 Methylotenera sp.
TTTTCTCCCCATGGCTAAAGCGAGGGGATTCTCGCGGAGATGGGTTGATATGGATGCCGCCTTTGTGACGCTGCGTCAGCAGGTGGGCGACAATGCTGCAGTCATTCGACTCACTGGTAATTACCATAACCTCATTCGCATGTGGGCGGATACCTAACTTAGTCTGTAAACAAGTGGACGCTACAAGCAAAGTGCGCCTATCAATGAGCCATCATAGCAAAAGCTGGCAATGTAACAGAGAATACTTAACCTTTAATATAATGCTCTAATTGCTTGATAAGCTCTTGCTGATAGGCCATGGTTTCTTTGACTAAATCACCTATAGAAAGCATGCCTAGCACTTTTCCATCTTCCAGCACCGGCAAGTGGCGAATGCGTTTTTCAGACATTAGCGACATAGCATATTCTACGTTATCGCTGGGTTTAGCAGATAACACCTTATCGGTCATCACTTCACAAATCTGTGTGGTTTTTGAAGATCTACCTTTGAGAATAACCTCACGGGCATAGTCGCGCTCAGAAAAAATACCGACTAATGTTTCGCCATCGATGACCAATAAAGCGCCAATCTTATATTCAGCCAAAATGACTAAGGCATCAAATACCGGTCTATGCGGGGCAATTGAAATGACTTCTTTATATTTTTTACGTTCTAGTAGTTGCTGTAAGGTTTTCATTGCCATCACCTCATTATTTGGTTGGTGGATTTACATCATTAAATATACACCAATAAATATTTTAGCCAATATCCAGCCAGCAATTTATGTAAATCTATTGACATAGTTAGCTTACTAATTATAATGGTGCTAACTATGTTGCAATTAAAAGATCTTCCTACCCCTGAAGTGCTAGACCAATTTGCTGAACGCTATCCAGATGCGGATGTGACAGCAGTGGCTGGTTTTCTACAGCTATTAAGTGTCGCTACCGACTTATCTGTAGCGCTGGATATTTGTTTGACTAAGCATGGCTTATTGCAAGGTCGCTGGTGGGTGTTAATTCTGCTGATGCGTGAACAAACAAAAATTTCTACACCGTCAAGTTTGGCAGATAAATCTGGTGTATCACGCGCCACTATGACCGGTTTATTGGATGGCTTATCGCAAAATGGTTTGGTAGAACGTGTGTTTGCCAAAGAAGATAGACGCAGTGTATTAATACATTTAACGGAAGCTGGTCAGGCAAAGCTAGATGCGGTAATGCCAGATTATTACCGTCGCGTCAGAAATTGCATGCAGGCATTAAATGAAGAGCAGCGCACTCAATTACAGTTGTTATTAGGTTTAATCAGGTCGGGCATTCCCGCACTTATTTAACTTGCACAGATTAAGCTTTGCAGTAAAACATACTAATTATTTTTAATATTTAATGAAAGAGAGTCTAAAAATGTCAGCTATTAAAACGCAAATCGCCGCTATCAATGCCGCGTTCGATCAAGCATTTAACGCTAAAGAAGCTGAAAAAATTGCTCTGCTTTATGATGTAAATGCCGTGGTAATGCCAGCGCCTGCGGGCTTGCCAGTGCTAGGTGCAGCCGCTATTCAAACATTTTTTGCCGGCTTAATTAGCGCCGGTGTGATCGAGCATCAATTAACGCTAGTCGACGCGGTAGAAGATGGTAACATTGCTTATCAGCGTGGTAACTGGGCTGGTGCCATGATGGATGAAAACGGCGTAAAACAAACTTTTGGCGGTAACGTACATCTCGTCTATCGTAAACAAGCGGATGGCGGCTGGAAAGCGGTTACGCATATTTGGAACTAAGCCGCGGCTAAAGCCAATTAAACCATGCCGCCGAATAAAAAACAGACTATTAGGGCTTTTTCCGCATTAATTGTGCTCAGTATTATTTGGGGCTATAACTGGGTGGTCATGAAAAGTGCCCTGCAATATTCCGGCGTTTTTCAGTTCATTGCTTTACGTATCGGCATAGGCGCGCTTTGCCTGTTTTTAATCGTTATAGCTCTACGTAAGCCTGTCAAAATTAAACACGTGAGCAGCTTAATTTTATTAGGCTTATTACAATCTGGAGGTTTTACCGGTTTGCTTATGTGGGCCTTGGTAGCAGGCGGTGCAGGTAAAACGTCAGTGCTCACTTGCACCATGCCATTTTGGGTGATTTTGCTTGCTTGGCCACTCCTAGGTGAAAAGATTAGTGGCTGGCAGTGGCCTGCCGTTATTTTGTCGGCACTTGGGATGTTGTTTATTCTTGATCCTTACAATATTGGCGCAGATAAATTCAGTATGATGCTTGCCTTGCTTTCTGGGATAAGTTGGGCGCTGTCAGTGATTGTGGCTAAAAAACTGCACCAACGGGCGCCAGATTTGGATTTACTCACACTGACTGCTTGGCAAATGCTATTTGGTGCGGTACCCATTGTGATTGCTGCTCTTCTAATTCCAGCGCCGGCTATTCAGTGGACGTCGTACTTTATTGGTGCAGTCATTTTTAATGCAGTCTTGTGTAATGCGCTAGCTTGGATGCTATGGCTATACGCATTAAAACGTCTGAATGCTGGCGTCGCGAGCATGACAACCTTATTAGTGCCGGTTATTGCCGTGGTAGCTGCTTGGCTAGAGTTAAGCGAAGTGCCAAATACCAATGAATCTATAGGGATGGCCTTGATCGTACTGTCTCTATGCATTATCTCTATAATTAGCATACGTAAACATCTGCCTACAGATCCCGCCATGGGACAAGAGTAAATATGCTTTAAAGCTAGGTTATAAGTATTCAATTTCACTTAAAAAGTCCTTAAAATTACAACTTAAAGTGAGATGTAAGTACTTAATGGCACTATCATAAGGATCAATCAACTCACATTAGGAAAATTAATTAATCCATTATTCATCCCTAAATTAGTTGTCATTAAGTGCGGTTTATACCAAGCCCACCTCAACCAAATTATCACTAAATGTCGTTGAGTGCCAATATCCCCAAACTCTGCTGAGCTAATACAATTCACAGTACCGTTATTGAGTTGTCGCCAATATCCTAAAGTTGCCACCACAATTCCTGCATTCACATCATTTGTGAGCTAAGCCCGATTTAGTAGAGGGGCAAGTCATCAGAATTATGCTGCAATTTGATTG
>JBBAOU010000067.1:0-3090 GCA_040401175.1 Methylotenera sp.
TATTGAGTGGGAGTAATCATAGCTTCCGACTCATACAGTGCTAGCGATATCATATGAGCCGCGGTTTTGTTAAAGAAGATGATTTAGAACATGCAGGGACAGACTTACCTGAACGGCCGATAAGCGCCCTGCCTAACTATGTCACTGCATATGGCCTTGTGCAATTAGAACTTAATGCTAGGACTTTATCAGCCGAACGCCTTAGTCTAGTACATCTAAAAGATGATCAAGCCGCTATGCAAAAACTAGCAGTAATAGAACGAGATTTACGTTATGTGTCTGCCCGGCTAAAAACTGCAATATTGAGTACGCCACCTGAAAATAGTGAACTAGTCTTATTTGGTGCTACCGTCACAGTTGAAAATGAAGCTGGTGAACCTCATTTATTCACAATTGTGGGCGATGATGAAGCAGACATTAAACTTAACAAAGTAAGCTGGTGTTCGCCGATAGCAAAAGCGCTGATTAAACAAAAAGTGGGTGATATTGTGGTATGGTCACGCCCTGCCGGCAACATCACCTTAGAAATTATTAAGATTAGTTATTAGGAACATATGCAAGTAAAAGAAGCTATTGAAACCCGTCGTTCAGTTAAAAGTTATGACCCCCACTATAAAATGCCCCAAAACGAAGTCGATGCATTGATGCAACTTGCAATGCTTTCACCGACCGCTTTTAATATTCAACATTGGCGATTTGTGCTGGTGACAGATCCAGTATTACGTCAGCAAATTCGTGCGGTAAGCTGGAATCAAGCGCAGGTAGAAGAAGCATCTTTGCTGATTGTATTGACCGCCGACTTGAAGGCTTGGGAAAAACAGCCAGAACGCTATTGGAAAAATGCACCACAAGCCGTGGCGAATATTTTAGTACCGGCGATTGGCCATTATTATGAAAACAATGAGCAAGCACAACGCGATGAAGCGATGCGTTCTTGCGGTATGGCGGCCATGAATATTATGCTTGCAGCAAAAGACATGGGCTACGACACCTGCCCAATGGATGGTTTTGATTTCGATGCTGTAGCTAAACTACTGCATTTACCGGCTGACCACACGCCTGCTATGTTTGTAGTGGTTGGTAAAGCACTCAAACCAGCGGCGGTAAGAAGTGGACAATTAACCATGAATGAAGTCGTGATAAACAATACTTTTCAATAACAATAATAAAATTGTTTAATACAATTATTTAATAAATTTAAAGCAATAAATCTTAAGGATGTAACCGTGTTAATTAGCAACAATATCACCGTACAATTTGGCGCTAAGCCATTGTTTGAAAACGTTTCAGTTAAATTTGGCGATAATAATCGTTACGGTTTAATTGGCGCCAACGGCTGCGGAAAATCGACTTATATGAAAGTGCTGGCTGGCGAATTAGTGCCTAGCGCCGGCAATATTTCTATCGATAGCCATGAGCGCATGTCATTTCTTCACCAAGACCAGTTTGCTTACGAAGACCAGCGCGTGCTGGATGTAGTGATGATGGGCCATGAAGAAATGTGGAAAGCTAACGTAGAGAAAAATGCCATCTATGCTGACTTAGAAGCCACAGAAGATGACTATATGCGCGCTGCTGAGCTAGAAGGCGTTTTTGCTGAATATGACGGCTACACCGCTGAAGCTCGCGCTGGTGAGCTATTACTAGGTGTAGGGATTCCTATTGAGCAACACACTGGCCTAATGAGCGCTGTTGCACCGGGTTGGAAACTGCGTGTTTTGCTGGTGCAAGCGCTGTTTTCTAATCCAGACATTTTGTTATTAGATGAGCCGACCAACAACTTGGACATTAACACTATTCGCTGGCTAGAGGATGTGCTAAATAATCGCGATTGTACAATGGTGATTATTTCGCATGACAGACACTTTTTAAACCAAGTATGTACGCATACTTGCGATATGGATTATGGCAAAATTTCGATGTATCCAGGTAACTATGATGATTACATGGAAGCCAGTACTGCCGCCCGTGCGCAAGCTACCAAAGACAATGATAAAGCCAAATTAATGGTGGCTGAATTACAAGACTTCGTGCGCCGCTTCTCGGCCAATGCGTCTAAAGCTAAGCAAGCTACCAGCCGCGCTAAGAAAATCGATAAAATTAAAATTGAAGAATTTAAACCGTCTTCACGCCAATATCCGTTTATTCGCTTTGACTTTGATGAGAAAGATAAACTGTACCGTAATGCCGTTGAGTTGAAAAAATTGAGTCACGGCTTTGATCATATCTTATTTAATGATGTAGACATGATGTTTGAAGCGGGCGAAAAAGTGGCGATTATTGGTGAGAACGGTATCGGTAAAACCACATTCTTACGTTGTTTAGCGCGTGATTTAGAGCCTAAACACGGTGAAGTGAAATGGGCAGAAAAAGCCAATATTGGCTACTTTGCACAAGATCACGAATACGAATTTGAGCAAGGCGAAGAATTGTTTGAGTGGATGTCGCATTACAGACAGCCTGGCGATGACGACCAAGTGGTACGTAGCATGTTAGGTCGTTTATTATTTGGCGGTGATGATACTAAAAAATCAGTCAAAGTGTTATCCGGTGGTGAAAAAGGCCGCATGTTATACGGCAAAATGATGTTGGCCAGAACCAATGTTATGCTGATGGATGAGCCGACCAACCACATGGACATGGAATCTATTGAAGCATTGAATACGGCCTTGGATAAATACAAAGGCACCCTATTCTTCGTCAGCCATGACAGGGAATTTGTAAGCTCAATCGCAACACGTATTATTGAAATTAAAGCTGATAAAATAATTGACTTTACTGGCAACTACGAAGATTACTTGGCTAGCCAAGGCGTTGATTAAGCTAGTTTGAACTGCTTTAAAAAAGGTGTGTTGATACAATTAGTGCACCTTTTTTATTTTAGAGCTTTGCACGAGGCTGAATAGGCATAAATTAATACGAAATCCCCAATTTCCGTCATTCCCATCTTCGCGGGAATGACGGATTCGTGAAGTTTTAGGAATAACTTTGCCTCGTATAAAGCTCTCTATTTAACATTTTTATTTTATCCAACGCTCTTTAATTTTGCCAACCTAAAAAATAGCGAATTAAACGCTTAAAAATTACTTG
>JBBAOU010000068.1:0-3002 GCA_040401175.1 Methylotenera sp.
CCAGTGCTAGTGGTCAGCATTACTTCAGTAATTCTATTTGGTGGTGTGACTCAACAGCAACCAGTTTTACGCTTAGCTTTTGGCTTCCACACTTTTAGAAACTCTTCCTTACTCATTGCTTTTACATTCAGGTCTTTTTGCAATTCAATATCAACAATATTTTCTTGATAATAATTGAAGTGAGCTAAATATTTAACGTAAGCTCTATTGGCACCTAACAATTCAGTAATCTTGGTCCATAGCCATTTTTTAAATTTAAACATTTGAGTTTGTCCTAATTTTTTTGAGTAGTCATGTTGCGCAGCACATTCATCATTAAACACTATTATCCAAACTGTGCGATAAACCGCTCAATCTCGTCATTCAATTCAGTATGTGCGGTTAATCCGGTAATCCAGCGATGTGGGATTGCTTTAACACCTAAATTTGCACCAAGTATGGCGCCCAACAAAGCGCCACGATGACAATTATCACCACCAACATTAGTGTTTGCAATGAGCGCAGCTTCAAAATCATTGGGGTAGCGCGCGGCTAGGTAGAGTACGGAGGGGAAAGATTGGTCAATATAGCAAGCTGGGCTAAGCAGGCCGCCAATAACATCAAGGTCTGAACTTTGGTTGCGGCGAACATTTTGAATAACCTTAGCTGCGGGGAAGCCAAGTCGGTTAGCTGCAGCGCAGGCAAGCTGCTCTATATCGGGATTGGTGTCGTGAAAAACATTAAACAGCAACGTACTGAGTTCGAGTGTGTGACGTTCAAGCAATGTGGAACGGTGCGTTAGGCGTTGTTGTGTTAACGCTGCGGCATTGGTAGCAGCCAAGTTACCATCACGCAAAGTGGCTAAAACAACCAAACTTAGGCTGACCAAACCGCCTATGGAAGCTGTGTCATGACCTTCAGCGCCAGCACAGTTTTCTGGGCTTACGCCTTGTGCGTAGTTTGCAAAAAAATCTCTGTGAAAAGATTCTGCGTAGGTGTCGTTATGTCGGTCTGGATCTGTCATAAAACTAACGTATTCACGTAAAAAATCTTCCGACTCATAATGGCCTACTGTATTGAGTGAGCGCAACAATACGCGCGCGCACAATAAATTTAGGGTGTTGTCTCCGGCTTGCATCCCTTGATGATAATGGCGGTTAGCTTGACCCCAATGTTGCTTTTTCCCCTTGAGAATAACGCTCCCAACGATGTCACCTTCTTGCGTACCTCGCCCAGCTTTGCTGGTGTTAGCTAAAGCCATAATCGAATTTGGATGATGTGCCTTGGGTGCTTGGTAGTCTCGAATATTGCCGAAATCTTGCCATAATGCGGCAATGTTGTAATACCAATGCACAGGCATAGCCAATGCGTCACCAATAAAAAACCCCCATAGGGCGCCTCGCATGCGGTCTGCCTTATTGGGTAAAATGGAATTCATGATGTTTTCCTTACTGATTTTTTGAATATTATTTGTAATTGACTCAATCTTTGAGGCCGCTGGTTAGCCGTGAAGTTCAAATCATAAATTAACCGAAAAGAACGTTTGTGATTTCAAACGCCGCCTAATTGAGTGGTTGAACTGTTAGCACAAGTAATTTTTTAAAATTTACTTACCACGCGATTAAACGACTTAGTCCTAATTAGCTATGGCCAAATCTACTGGTTAATGACACTTAATTAACTAAGTGATTCGACCAACGCTAACTTATTGAGATAAAGACTAATGCGTAATCGTGACTATTAAAAATCACCTTCAAAAAATTGAAGGTGGCGATTATGCTATGCTAGAACTTATTATTTTGATGACTTACCATATGCATTTTGTACTCAATGATCTTTTTAGTAGAAGACAATTTCTTTGCCAGCCAATATGACTGATTATCCTAGAACTCTTCCTGTAGAAAAAGTTGGCTTACATCCGCGTAATAAACATAGAGGTCGCTACGATTTTGCTACGTTAATACACGCAAGCCAAGCGCTGGCGGAGTATGTAAAAATAAATGCGCACAATGACGCCTCGATAGATTTTGCTAATCCGCAAGCAGTTAAAGCGCTAAACGGTGCATTACTTAAGTATTTTTACAATGTTATACACTGGGATATTCCTGCGCAGTATCTTTGTCCCCCCATTCCTGGTCGGGCAGATTATTTGCACTATATTGCTGATCTGTTGGCTAGCGTGAATGGTAGCATTATCCCAACGGGTAATGCGGTGCGCGTTCTGGATATTGGTGTGGGTGCTAATGTGATTTATCCCTTAATTGGCCAGCGTGAATATGGCTGGCATTTTGTTGGCACTGATATCGACCCAGCAGCCCTTGAAAATGCACAGCATGTGTTGGCCGCAAACATTTGTTTATCCAGCATTGAACTACGATTACAACCCTCGTCTAGCGCCATTTTTAAAGGACTGGTGAAGTCAGATGAGAAGTTTGATTTGACTATGTGTAACCCGCCTTTTCATGCTTCCTTGCATGAAGCGCGTGCGGGGACAGAAAGAAAGTTGCGTAATCTAGGTAAAGTGAAAGCGTCCAGCAAAGCCCCAGTGCTTAACTTTGGTGGGCAGGCGGCAGAGTTGTATTGTGCCGGTGGTGAGGAAGCATTTGTGACTATTATGGTGAATGAAAGTCGGCAGATTGCTCAGCAATGTTTGTGGTTTACTACGCTAATCTCTAAAGCCAGCAGTTTGCCTAGTGTATATCGCGCCTTAAAAAATGTGAATGCGCTACAAGTTAAAACCATAGACATGGCGCAAGGCCAAAAGAAAAGTCGTGTGGTCGCCTGGACTTTTATGAATGCTAGCCAACGGGGCGCTTGGTATGCTAACAATCACGATTCGCCATAAGTTAAAAGTATATTTGATGAAGTAGTTAAAGGGCATTAACATATTGCAGTGTTAGACCCTGACATTGCTAATAATATTAGAATTGTCTATGGCGGCAGCGTTAACGCTACTAACGCCACAGAGTTGTTTTCGATGCTAGATACTAAACCTCCCCATGTCTAAAGACAGGGGGTTCTAA